>NZ_JAWFVO010000003.1:0-548789 GCF_032577575.1 Veillonella parvula
TTTGAATAGCTCATTATTTGTTGTCGTTACATTGAAGTAACTTTGAATTATGGTTGGTTTTGACTATGTCAAAACCCGCACTCTGGCATATGTTCAATCGTTATGATTGATTACCTATCATTGTTCAGTTTTCAAAGATCTGTGCCCCTTCATATGGGGTACTTGAATATAATAACATTTCCATATACTGATGTCAACAATATTTGGACAATTTTTACGACAAATTTCAGGAAAATTTTATTATTATTTTTGCACAATTTCACGGCCTAATTTTACAGATTTAAAACTTGAGTTATATTACTCTTTCAGACATATCATATAGGGAGAATTTAAAATAAAAAGAAGCCGCAACAAGAATACATCTATTGCATTCTGTTGCGACTTCTTGTCTATATGACAGTGTGTTAATAGAATCCCTTATTTGTGTCTCAACACTGTATATTAAAAACTTTTATATAAGGTTATTGTAACTGCACATTCCTTATAACAAAAGCTATACATATAATGTGATTATATATGTATTAGATGATTAGTTATCTGTCTGAATCGCTTCACGAAGGTTAATTTCGTGCATGTCTCCAACAGAAGGTTCTTCTGCAGACATATTTTTTACAGTTTGTTTTGTAGCAAACCAAACTGCTTCGTTCATGTAATAACGCAATTCTTCATTAGATACATGTTCTTGATCTTGAGCCATGATATCAAGCATAGCATCTTCCAATGCTTGTGCTTCTTCATCAGTCAAAGGACCGCCAACGGCCTTTTGTTTTTGAAGCAATTCATTCATGCGATCAACCATGCTGCGCAATACATTGTAACCATAGCTATTTGTGTAACCTTGGTCCTTATCATATTTAGGAAATGTGTAATAGCTATACTCGTTTTTATTACGGTTTTCACCATTCCAGTTCAATGCAGTTTCTTGGCCATGTACATAACCTAAAGAATGTTTACGGAAATAATCAGCATAGTTATGCTTATCTTTAGAATGTAAC
Organism: Veillonella parvula; assembly: GCF_032577575.1. Classification (GTDB taxonomy): domain Bacteria; phylum Bacillota; class Negativicutes; order Veillonellales; family Veillonellaceae; genus Veillonella. Next base: position 996 of record NZ_JAWFVO010000003.1, read on the forward strand.
CATTTAGCTTCTTCTTTAGTTAACGCTTGATGATTATTCTTTTTGCTTTCAGCTAAAGCAATGTGTTTTTCCGCATTTTCCCATGCTTTCACAAATTCATGGATACTTTGCACTGCCTGAGGGCTAGCCACAGGAACCAATACAACAGAACCTGTTGTAGGCGCTTTAGCCGGATTTGGTAAAAGCAATGGATCATCAAATGTAGCAGATGCCGCATTAACATGGAATACGCCACTGCCGAATAATACTGCCGCTGTGAAAGCAAGCAAAGTGGATTTTTTCATTATATATTCCTCTTTTCTATCAACGAATTAAATCGGGTGAGAGGACCCCCAAAAGGGAATCCTCAACCCGTAATGTTCAGCATGAACGTATTATAAACCTAGTCTTGCCATCATTGCAGCAATATTAGCTTTCATTTGTTCATTTTCAGCTTTCAAATCAGCTACTTCACCTTTTAATCCTTGATTTTCAGCTTTCATTGCAGCAAGTTCACGTTGCATTGCATATGTAGAACTGATAGGTCCTTTACGATAACGATCTGCAGTTTCTGCTTCACCGTCTCTGTTGCCTACTTTCCAAGTTACACCAGCATTTGCCATCATATGGCTATTGCTACCCGCCCAAGCTACGCCAGCATGTAACATCATGGATTCATTTTTGTAATGAGCCACGCCTAATGCCAATGCGGAGTCACCACGGTAGTTACCATAACCTGCCATGATTTGAGTAGGTTCGTAAGGATCATAAGCCATAGGTTTCAATGCAGACAACGCGGAGGATAAAGCACCAACTTGACGAACTTCTTTTACAACATTATTCATGCTGTTTGCAACACGATTAAGTTGGGAACCATTAACAGCATCAGTAGAAGTGGAGCTAATTTCACCTGGTGCTACGTTAGTAATCTTATTACCACCGTTATTCAAACCAGAGCTTGTTAAGGATACGCTGCCACCACCATTATTTTTGATTGTGATACCATTACCGTTTGTTACAGTTGTATGACCGGAGTTATCCATAGTTGTAATAGAGTTGATACCAGTAATATCTTTTGCCAAACGAACATTCAAGCTGCCGTTGTTATCGGAAATAACACCGATATTGTTTGCAGAGGAAAGTTTGCTTTCATCAGTAACGCCACCTTTAACGGTTACTTTTTCACCTAAGTTACGATGGAATTCACCTTTGTCACCTGCAAAGTCTAAGCCAGCTTTCTTAAGGCCATCGATACCTTTTTTCAAGTCGCCGATGTTAGCACCATTTGTTAAGCTGCTGCTATTATCAGCAATATTGTTGATATCTTCGCCTTCGCCATAACCACTTGCCATGTTAACAACTTTATTGCCACCATTGTTCAAGCCGTCCTTAGTCAATGTTACTGCACCAGTACCATCTTTAGGGGACCCTTGACCTGCTGGAGGAGTAGTAATTGCAACACCGTTGCTGCTAACAGTAGTAGTTACTTTAGTACTACCCATGCCAGATGTAACAACCACACCATCTGCAGTTGTGCTTGTTCTCTTAGTCTTTTTGTCAGTAGTTACAACACCGTCAACAGTCAACTCAGTGGCCTTAGTTGGATTATCTACAAGTACACCTTTAGCTGTTGTTTGAGTTGTATTATTTTGACTATCAGATACTTTCACATTATCTGCAGTAAGAGTAGTCTTATTACCAAATGTATCAGTGCTTGTAACACCTCTACCGTTTGTTAAAGTGGAGTGTTGTTGATCGTCTGTAGTTGTAGTTACACTGCGTAAGTTCAAGTCTTTTTTGATATCTACAGTGTATGTTTTAGACTTATCTGCATTAACTGTAGTTTCTACAGTTGTATTGCCGCTATCGCCAGCTTTCACTGTCGTAGTTGCTGCCGCCATGCTGCTCTTCAACTGTTGAACGTTAACTGCATCTGTATCATTTACACCAGCTGCCACGTTAGTAATCTTTTGATTATTTGCGTTTAAGCCTTCGTTAGAAATGTATGTTTTACCACCTACAGATACACCTTTATTGTCAAGTACAACTTGTTTGTTTGGATCGGAACCAACTGTTACAGAGTCAAGACCTTTAAGGTTCTTAGCAAGTTTAACGTTCAAGTTACCGTTTTCATTAACTACGCCAATGTTACCATTTGAAAGTTTAGAAGCATCAGCTTCGCCACCTTTAAGTTCCAATGTTTGACCGAGGTCTTTATGGATAGCTTCACCGGAGTCGCCTTTGAAGTTCAAGCCTTTCTTAGTCAAGTCTTGAGTGTTCTTATCAATTTTATTATCTACAACTTTCAATTGATCTTCTGTTGCAGCTTGACCGTTAGTGATCTTATTAGGATCCCAAGTTCTGTTAGTCAAATCGTTAACAGTACCAGAACCACCGTTGATAGTTACCTTACCGGAGTTGATTGTACCGTTTGTACCATTGATATTTACAGCATTAGCACCTTCGCCAGCTCTAATGATACCTGTTGTACCATCGAAATGAACTGATGTATTGCCGGAGCCCAATGTCACTGTGTCTTTCAAGTTTACAGTGTATGTTTTAGCTTTTGTAAGATCGTTGATTTCTTCTTCAACATGAATGTTCTTGCTACCTTTTACCTTAGTATCGGACGCAGCTTTTACTTCGTTCAATTGTTTAAGGTTAACAGCATCGCTATCTTCTGTACCAGCTTTAACATTTTTGATTTGTGTATTGTTTGCATTGAAGCCGTTGTTTGTAACAAATGTATTACCGCCAATTGTCAAACCATTATTGTTAATAGTTGTTTGACCCGTTGTTACGCTGTTCAAGCCTGTTAAATCTTTTGCAAGTTTAACATTCAACTTACCGTTTTCGGATACAACACCGATATTGTTGTCAGACAATTTAGCTTTATCAGAAACGCCACCTACAACATCCAATGTTTGACCAAGGTCTTTATGAATTAAATCACCAGAGTCAGCTTGGAAGTTCAAGCCTTTCTTAGTCAAGTTTTCAGTGTTCTTATCAATTTTGTTATCTACAACTTTCAATTGATCTTCTGTTGCAGCTTGACCACTTGTGATGTGTGCAGGATCCCAAGAAATGTTAGTCAAGTTGTTTACAGTACCGTTTGCACCGTTAACAAGAACTTTACCAGCATTGATGTTACCTGTTACACCATCGATTGCTACTTTACCAGCGTTGATTGTGCTGTTTACACCATTGATAGTTACTGCGTTCGCACCGTTACCAGCTTTCACGATACCAGTTGTACCGTCGATGTTAACAGCTGTGTTACCGGAACCCAATATTACAGTGTCTTTCAATGCAACTGTGTAAGTTTTAGCTTTTGTAGTTGGATCTACAGCTTCATCAACGTCGATGTTTTTGCTACCTTTTACTTTTGTATTAGATGCAGCTTTTACATCGTTCAATTGTTTAACATTTACAGCATCGTTATCTTCTACGCCAGCTGTTACGTTTTTGATTTGCGTATTGTTAGCGTTGAAGCCATTAGCTGTAACGAATTGTTTGTTGTTGATTGTCAAACCATCGTTGTTGATAGTTGTTTGACCAGTTGTTACGCTGTTCAAGCCTGTTAAATCTTTTGCAAGTTTAACATTCAACTTACCGTTTTCGGATACAACACCGATATTGCCGTCAGACAATTTAGCTTTATCAGAAATACCACCTACAACATCCAATGTTTGACCAAGGTCTTTATGAATTAATTCACCAGAGTCAGCTTGGAAGTTCAAGCCTTTCTTACTGTTGTCTGTAACTTTTTGATCTACAGATTGCAATTGATCTTCTGTTGCAGCTTGACCGTTAGTGATGTTATTAGGATCCCAAGTTCTGTTAGTCAAGTTGTTTACAGTACCATTTGCACCGTTAACTAGAACTTTGCCAGCATTGATGTTACCTGTTACACCATCGATCGCTACTTTACCAGCATTGATTGTGCTGTTTACGCCATTGATAGTCACTGCGTTAGCGCCTTCACCAGCTTTTACGATACCTTTTGTACCGTCGATGTTGACTGCATTATTACCGGAACCTAATGTTACAGTGTCTTTCAATGCCACTGTATAGGTTTTAGCTTTTGTTACATTATCTACAGTTTCATCAACATTGATGTTTTTGCTACCTTCTACTTTTGTATTAGATGCAGCTTTTACATCGTTCAATTGCTTAACGTTAACAGCATCGTTGTCTTCTACACCAGCAGTTACGTTTTTGATTTGCGTATTGTTAGCATTAAAGCCATTAGCTGTAACGAATTGTTTGTTGTTAATTGTCAAGCCATCGTTGTTGATAGTTGTTTGACCAGTTGTTACGCTGTTCAAGCCTGTTAAGTCTTTTGCAAGTTTAACATTCAACTTACCGTTTTCGGATACCACACCGATGTTGTTGTCAGACAATTTAGATTTCTCAGTAATGCCACCTACAACATCCAATGTTTGACCAAGATCTTTATGGATTAATTCGCCAGAATCAGCTTGGAAGTTCAAGCCTTTCTTAGTCAAGTCAGTGCTATTGTCAGTGATTTTCTTATCAACAATTTTCAATTGGTCTTCTGTTGCAGCTTGACCACTTGTGAAGTTTTTGCCATCCCAAGTGATGTTTGTCAAGTTATTTACAGTACCAGCAGTACCGTTGACAGTCACTTTACCGGAGTTGATAGTGCCGTTTGTACCATTGATAGTTACAGCATTAGCACCGTCACCAGCTTTTATGATACCTGTAGTACCGTTGATGTTGATTGCATTATTGCCGGAACCTAAAGTTACATTGTCTTTCAATGCTACTTTGTAAGTTTTAGCTTGTGTATTAGGATCTACTGTGGAGTTAACATTGATGTTTTCGCTACCTTCAACTGTAGTGTTAGATGCATTTTTAACTTCATTCAATTGATTCAAGTTAACTGCATCATTGCCATCAGTACCAGCTTTTACGTTTTTGATTTGTGTGTTGTTAGCATCAAAACCGTTAGCTGTAACGAATTTCTTACCACCAATTGTTAAACCTTCGTTATTAATTGTTGTAGCACCAGTTGTTACGCTTGTTAAGCCAGTCAACTCTTTAGCGAGTTTAACATTCAACTTACCGTTTTCAGATACCACACCGATGTTATTGTCGGACAATTTAGCTTTATCGGAAGTACCACCTACAACGTCTAATGTTTCACCAAGGTCTTTATGAATGCTTGTAGCATCATCGCCTTTGAAGTTCAAGCCCTTCTTAGTCAAGTTGCTACCGTTGTCAGTGATTTTCTTATCAACAACTTTCAATTGGTCTTCTGTTGCAGCTTGGCCGCTTGTGATGTTATTAGCATCCCAAGTGATATTTGTTAAGTTGTTAACAGTACCTTTAGCACCGTTAACAAGAACTTTACCGGAATTGATATTGCCTGTTACACCGTCAATCGCTACGTTACCAGCAGTAATTGTGCTGTTTGTACCGTTGATAGTCACAGCATTGTTGCCTTCGCCGGCTTTTACAATACCTTTTGTACCATCGATGTTAACAGCTGTATTGCCGGAACCCAATGTTACTGTGTCTTGTAAACCAACTGTATAAGTCTTAGCTTTAGTAAGTGGATCTTCAGAATCAGTTACATTGATGTTTTTACCTGCTTTTACAACTGTTTTAGCTGCCGCTGCGTTGTTGGATACTTCTTTCAACTGTTTAAGGTTAACTGCATGGTTATCCTCTGTACCAGCTTTCACATTTGTGATTTGAGTATCGTTAGCATTGAAGCCATTACTTGTAACAAATGTGTTGCCACCGATTGTCAAACCATTGTTGTTAATAGTTGTAGCACCAGTTGTTACGCTGTTCAAGCCTGTCAAATCTTTAGCAAGTTTAACATTCAATACGCCGTTGTTATTAACTACGCCGATGTTATTTTCTGAAAGTTTAGATGCGTCAGCTTGACCGCCAGAGATTTTCAAAGTTTGACCAAGGTCTTTATGAATTGCAGTACCTGCATCACCTTGGAAGTTCAAGCCTTTTTCTACGATTTCAGTTTTTGTAGTATCAATTTTATTATCTACTACTTTCAATTGATCTTCTGTAGCAGCTTGACCATTAGTAATAGCTTTAGGGTTCCAAGTTCTGTTAGTCAATTCGTTAACAGTACCTGTAGTACCATTGATTGTTACTTTACCGGAGTTGATAATACCATTTGTGCCGTTGATAGTCACAGCATTATCGCCAGTACCAGCTTTCACGATACCTGTTGTACCGTTAATATTGATAGCTGTATTACCAGAGCCTAATGTTACTTCATCTTTCAAGCCTACAGTATATGTTTTAGCTTTAGTTACATTGTCGATACTTTCATCAACTTTAATGTTTTTACCTTCAGCTACCTTTGTATTTGCTGCAGATGCACTGTTGGATACTTCTTTTAATTGTGCCAAGTTTACTGCATCGCTGTCGATTGTACCACGAGCAACGTTAGTAATCTTGTTACCACCATTATCCAAGCCAGTTTTAGTAAGAGATACAGATGCATTGTTTGTAGCACCGTTGCTGATAGTTACACCGTTGGAAGTAACTTTTGTATCGCCTACAGTTACGCTGTTCAAACCTTTAAGGTCTTTTGCCAAACGAACTTTCAAATCGTTAGAACCATCGGATACAACACCGATATTGTCTTCTGCAGTCAATTTGGAAGCTTCAGTAATGCCACCTTTAACGTTAACTTGTTCACCAAGTTTTTTATTGATTACGTTACCGGAGTCAGCACCGAATTTCATGCCTTTATTGATCAATTCTTCTTTAGTCTTGAACAATTGGCTGCCATTGATAGCATCTTTAGATGTAGCTGTTACAGCACCATCTTTTACATTTGTAATTGTAGTGCCGTCAGCACCTTCCAATGTTACCTTAGTCTTATCAACAACACCGTTATTGATGTCATATTTAACAGCACGATCTGTCAATTTATCTACAGAAGTCTTGGATGCAATGTTATTGATTGTAACTTGCTCTTTAACGCCTGCATGGTTTTTATCCTCTACGGTCAAGGATACTTCACCATTGTCGTTTACCTTGTAGGAACCGTCAGCGCTGGAGTTTCTTACAAGACGATAGTCAGTTGCACTGCTACCTTGTTGAGTAATTTGTTCACTAACTTTTTTCAACTGATCTTCAGTCGCTGCACGACCAGATACGATAGATGTGGAATCCCAGTTCTTATTGCTCAAGTTAGTTACATAATTACCAGTTTCACTTGCATGTTTCGTATTTTGAACAGTTTGAGCGCCCATTACAACAGCACCAGCAGTTACTCTACCTGCTGTACCATCAAGAACTACTTGATTGTTACCGCTACCCAATGTCACTTTGTTGTTCAAACGAAGATCATATTTAGCGCCTTCAGTGCTTGTAGCAGGAGTTGTTGTCAATTTAAGGTTATCATCGGAAACAGTTACTTTTGAATGTTTGCCTGCTTCGATTTTCACATCATGTAATTGGCTGCCATTTACAGCATCTGTAGAAGTAGAGGATACTTCACCAGCTTTCAAGTTAGTAATTGTTGTACCGCCTTGGCCTTCCAAAGTAACCTTGTTTTTATTAACAGTAGTACCGTTAAGATCATATTTAACAGCACGTTCTGTCAATTTATCCAATTCAGTTTTGGATGCGATATTGTTGATTGTTACCGTATTAGCAGGGTTGTTAGGATGAGCTTCATCTTTAACTTTCAAATCAACTTTGTTGTTTTCTACAGAGTAAGAACCATCTGCAGAATTTGTATTATTGATCAAGCGGTAATCTGTTTTAGCCGCATTAGTAGTCTTGATTTCATCAGACACTTTTTTCAACTGATCTTCAGTTGCTGCACGACCAGATGTGATGGTAGGATTCTGAACATTCCATTCTTTATTGTCCAAACCAGTTACATAGTTTTTATTGTCGCTATGTTTACCTACACGAACAGAACCTGCAGTTACGCTGTTCAAACCTGTTAGGTCTTTTGCTAACTTAACATTAAGGTTTCCGTCTTTAGCTACAACACCGATGTTATTGTCAGATAAAGCACCTGTAGCGCCACCAGTAATACCTAAAGTATCACCAAGTTGTTTATTGATTTTAACATTGTTATCGCCTTGGAAGCTCAAGCCTTTAGCGATCTTGTTAGTGTTATTTGTGATATTAGTAGTATTGATATCTTGTTGCTCTTTAGAAGCAAGGTTCGTCAACTTAACTTGTTTAGGGTTGGAACCATCAGCATCAGCAACAGTCAATGTCATGCTACCATCAGCAGCTACTTTATATTCGCCATTGCTACCTGCTGCAGGGTTTGCAATCAAACGGTAGTCAGTTTTGGAAAGACCATTAGAGATTTTAGAGATATCAACATCGAATGTTTGATTGTCATTACGTGTCAATGTCAATCTCTTACCGTCATTGGATACTGTACCGGATGTAACATACGTATTTTTCAAACCTGTTACTTCAGCAGTCAAACCATTTGTACCGGTCATGTTAATCTTGCCGTTACCGTTTGCTTCATACGTTGCAGAACCACGTTGCAAGTATTTATCGTATTTTGCAGCAATACGAGAAATATCACCAATATTAGCCGCATTAGTTAATGTATCACCGCCAGATTGCACATTGGTAATTTGATAACCACCAGCATTGATACCGGTTTTGCTCATAGATACGCTACCAGTTGTAACGGAGTTGAAGTTTGCATTATCAACTGTTGCAACTGTAACATTGTCTCCGGCGCCTTCTAATTTAATATTTTTACCAGCGTTAAAGTTCACTGTACGGTTTGGAGCTTTTACGTCTTTAACCTTTTGGCCATTAACTTGAAGTTCCCAACCTTGGTTTACGGATTGAATTGCTTCATGAACAGTGTTTTTACCTGTATCACCAATATTAGTCATGGTGATAGTACCGTTTTGGTCAACCTTAGCATTACCGCCTAAGATATTTTTAGTGCTTTTAGCTACATTACCTACTGCATTAGCAACGCCATATAATTGGCTACCATTAATAGCATCTGTAGATTGTGCATTCACACGACCAGCTGCTACGTTAGTAATTGTACGTTTTGTAGAGTTATTACCTACGCTAACGGTAGAATCAGCAGTACCACCAGCATAGTTATATTGCAAACCGTTAATAGTTTCACTAGCAGTGCTTACAGGAGCAGCTGTTGCAGAATTAGCACCTAATGCAACGCCACGAACATTATTTACTGTTGCTTTGCTACCGAGAGCTAAGCCTTCGTTTTCTTGTACACTTGCTTCGCTACCGATTGCTACCGCATCAGTTACTTCTTTTTGAGCTTTAAGTTTAGTGATTAATTCAGGATTATCTTTGTAAACGCTACGATCACGTACACGTTCTAATGTACCAGCTTGAGCGCTTACGCCCAATGCGATGGAGCGGGAACCGGTTGCTTGTGCATCATCACCGATAGCCACAACATTTTTCTTGTCCCCATCTTGAGTACTTAACGCACTTGCTTCACGACCCATAGCAATAGAGCCGTAACCTTCGGAATGAGCATTGTTACCGATAGCTGTAGAACGTTCGCCTAATGCCCATGCCGCATTACCTGCAGCCACAGAGGAACCGCCCAATGCATAAGTATCATTACCCAATGCCACGCCGGAACCACCATGAGCACGCGCGGAGTTACCTACGGCAACGGAGTTATTTACTTTATATTGAGGGTCATTTTGAATACCGGATTCAGCATTGTTACCAATGGCAATGCCGTCCATTGCACGAGTTTTGGCATTGTTACCAAGAGCAACCCCGTTATCACGATAATGTGCTGCACCGTTACCGATAGCCACGCCTTGAATACCTTGAGATGTCGCATGATTACCGATGGCTACGCCTCTTACATAACCTTCACCTTTATAATTTGAACCTGATGCTACATACGCACTAGTACCCATAGCTACGCTATCTTCGGTATCTGATTTAGCACCTTGACCAATAGCAATGGAACGAGCTGCATTAGCTTGGGTATTAGTAGTTTCGTCATATGCTGTATACGGTGTGCCATTATCATCATATTTAGGAGTTGGATTTGCAGAACCGATAGCAATAGATTGATCACCTGTTGCCAATGCAGAGTGCCCCATAGCCAAGCTAGCTTTACCCTGTGCAGATGCAGCCGTACCGATAGCTGCCGCATATTGTTTGCCAGCATAGGCTTGTCTCATCATAGCCAAGGAGTTAAAACCTTTTGCTTTAGCAGCAGAACCGACAGCAATAGCGCCGATTTCTTCAGATTGAGCATAATGGCCTAAACCGATACCCAACGCACGAGATTGAGAATAGTCGCCGATAGAAATACCGGATACGGATCCATCTTTAGCACGTGCATTAGCTTTATTACCGATTTGGATGCCGAACACCTTATTATTGGTATATAAGTGTCCTTGTCCTGGATTCCCTGGTGTTTTGTAATCATACATATTAATAGTTGGTGCACCAGGGTTTGGTGTTAACCATGTCACACCGCCCGCAGTATATTCCTGACGATCCGCATTAGCCGGTGTTAAAGCAACCCCTCGATCAGATTCTGCCTGAACACCCGAAACCAACCCACTACCGCAGGTTAAAACCATAGCCGCCAAGCCAACTTTTACCGAAGCTTTAGCGGAATTACTAACAAAGCTTTTGGAGCCACGAGTATGGCTTTTTGCGATTTCAGATACAACGACATATGCGCCTCGTACCTGACTCCAAATTACCCTATAAATACGATTCATTTAGTAGTACCTACCTTTCACACAGTTTTATAAGGGATTCTAAAACCAACACTAAAACACTAAAAATAATAAAATTTTCATCAAAAATTTAATTACTATACATATAAAATATCAGATTAGTTTATGAATGTAAATATATTTTTTTCACATTTCGCTCATTTATTTTCAGAACTTTAAACTTCTTTTAAAAATTGATTTTCTTACTCATTTAAATATATTTTCAATCATAAAAACCCTTGCTACAATGGGCCAAACAACACTTATAATCTAAAGCTAATGATTTTATAGTAAATTAATCACATTTATAATTTTCGATTAAAATTATATGTTCTGTATTATACACTATTATGAAAAGTTTGTGAAGTCAAACACAAAAAAAGAACGAAAGTCCTTTCACAGTAGACTTTCGTTCTTTCATTTTATATACCATATAGGGTTAAAATCATCTAATCTTCATGGGTATTTTCTGGTACATCAACAGATTTTACCGCATGAATATAAAATGAAATTTATATGATTTACATGCCTAAACGACTCATAATAAGAGCTAATTGTCGTTTAGTTTCTTCGTTATCTTTCTGTAGACGAAGGTTGTCTTCTTTCAATGCCGCATAGTCTGCAGTTAATTTTTCATCCTGCGCTTTCATGCGTGCATTTTCAGCTTTCAAAGCAGTCATTTCATCCTGCATTACGTACATAGAGCTGATAGGACCGCCCTTATACCGTTCAGGAATAGCCTTCTTCTCATCAGAAGAACCGAATTTACGAGTTACACCGGCATTCACCATATTATGACGGCTACCAACAGATACACCTGCATGGAACATAGTATCTTCCGATGTGTAATGCGCAACACCTAAAGCCGCTGCGGTTTCACCTCTGTAATTGCCGATACCAGCCATCACTTGAGTTGGTTCTAACGGATCGTATTGAATTGGTTTCAACGCAGACATCGCCGCCGCATGAGCACCTACACGTTGTGTTTCGCCCGCCACGGAATTAATTGCATTAGCCATTCCCTCCGTAACCCCCTTCAATTGATTTACGTTAACCGCATCCGTTCCGTTTACACCAGGACCTACATTGCTAATTGTTTTACCACCGTTATTCAATCCATCTTTAGTAAGGCTTACGGTGTTACCGCTAGCAGGAGTAATGGTTACGCCACTGCCGTTCACAACCGTAGAGTTACCTCCAGCATCCTTAGTCGTTACTGACGTAAGACCTTTCAAATCTTTCGCCATACGAACTTTAAGATTAGTGCCGTCAGATACGACGCCTAAATTATCTTCGGCCGTCAACTTGCTAGCATCAGTAATACCACCGACTACGTTTACCTGTTCGTTAAGCTTTTTGTTAATCACATTACCAGAATCGCCACCGTATTTCATACCATCGTCTTTGGTTGCCACTTGATGTGTCTTGCCCTGTTCATCTTGGTACTTAATACGAGTAATAGCATTGCCTCCGAGATCAGAATCGCCCTTATCAGCGGTAATATCCGCATTACGACCATCTTTGCCAGTTAAACCGATGTGACCAACGCCGTCTTTACCTGACATAGATACAGCATCTTTACCGTCTTTACCTGTAACAGCTACTTTTCCGTCTGTGCCATTCGCAGCGTCTGGACCTGTAATGGAAACGCCATCTTGACCATTTTTGCCGACTTTCACCTTATCAGTATTGACCGTATCAGCAGTAACTGTTTTGGTAGTAATACTATCGGTCTTAAGATTCTTAGCCATTTTAATAGTAACATTACCATTTTCGGCTACCGTTTTAATATTTTCGCCAGAATAGTCACTATCAGCCCCTTGACCTTCACCTTTGATGGTAACCTTTTGACCTAAATCACGGTGGAAATCACCTGTATTACCGGCAAAATCCATGCCTTTCTTCGTAATGTCATCACCTAAGTTATTAATCTTATTATCCAAGGCTTTATGGGACTTCTGCAATTGATCTTCTGTAGCAGCACGACCGCTTGTGATATTGTTAGGATCCCAATCTTTGTTTTCCAAACCTGTCACATGACCGTCCTTGCCATCAACAGAGACCTTACCTGCTCCAATCTTACCATCTTTACCATCAATAGTTACCTTGTCGCCAGCCTTAATTGTACCGTTTGTACCGTCAATCGCAATATTACCAGCCTTGATTGTGCCTTTATCGCCATCGATTTCAACTTTATCACCTGCTTTAATGGTGCCTTTGTTGCCGTCGATTGTAACCTTGTCACCGGCTTTGATCGTACCTGTTGTACCATCCATCGCAATTTGTTTCGTAGCATCAGATCCCATTGTTATTTGGTCTTTGAGGCCCACTTTGTAATTTGTAGAGCCATCACCATTAGTGGTCTTATCAACTTTGATATTATTACCTTCTGTTACGATTGCCTTAGCAGCGTTAGCCGCTGTATCCAATTGAGATTTATTAACCGCATCCTTAGGATTTGTACCGTCAGCTACGTTTGTAATCTTATTGCCGGCTGCATCAATACCATCTTTCGTCATAGATGGACCATTGGTAATCTTCACGCCGTCCTTTGTAATAGCAGTCAACGGGTTGCCATCCTTATCTTGAACGGTCATGCCTTCACCATTAACAACGGTTTTACCGTTTGCACCATTAGTGCCATTGTTGAAAGTTATGGAATCTAGGCCTTTCAGATTTTTTGCCAAACGAACATTAAGGATATTATTCTTGCTAATAACTCCAATATTGTTTTCGGTCAACTCAGATTCATTGGTGACACCGCCCTTAATGTCCAATTGTTCATTAAGTTTCTTCTTGATGGTAGTGCCGGAGTCGCCACCGTATGCCATGCCATCATCTTTGGTTGCCACTTGATGGGTTGTACCATTTTCATCTTGATATTTAATGCGCGTGATTTCATTTCCATTAATATCAGCAGCGCCTTTATCAGCGATAATATCCGCACTATGACCATCTTTACCAGTTAAACCGATGTGACCTACACCGTCTTTACCGGACATAGACACTACATCCTTGCCGTTCTTATCTGTAACAGCTACTTTACCGTCGGTGCCAGCCCCATCTGGACCTGTGAGAGATACGCCATCCTTACCGTCTTTGCCGACTTTCACGGATTCAGCCTTAAGATTTTTGTTCATTTTTACATCAATTGTTGTATTACCTGTTGCAGCATCTTGTTTGATGAACGTCTTAATATTGTCACCGCTATAGTCGGTATCAGCAGCATTGCCTTCACCTTGAACAGTGATAGTAGAGCCTAATTTATTAGTTTGTACACCGCCTACATTGGCATTGAATTTGAGACCTGTATCAGTTTGACCCGCCAAAGCTTGTTTCAATTGATCCTCTGTTGCAGCACGACCGGATACGACTTTACCTGCGTCCCAAGTCTTATTATCAAGCCCTGTCACGTAGTTACCTGTATTAGCAGGGGTTGCACCATCGGCTTGTTTACCCATGGTTACAGTACCGGCTTTTACAGTTTCTGTAGCCGTAACAGTGGTAACGTTAAGATCTTTCTTCAATTTTAGACCAATCTTAGTGTCGTCACCGGTTTGCGTGATTTCCGTCGTAATATTATCGTCGCCGTTTACCGTTACCTTGGAGCCTAATTTATTCGTTTTTGCATCATTATTATCTGCGTCAAAACGAAGACCTTTATTGGTCAGTTCAGTCTTAGCGTCATTAATATTATTGTTGAGTTCAGTTTTAGTGTCAGCGATATTTTTATTTAATTCGGTTTTAGTATCGCCAATGTTTTTATTTAATTCAATCTTTGTATCAGCGATATTCTTGTTTAACTCAGTTTTAGCTTCATGTAATTGACCGCCGTTAACCGCGTCTTTGGAATTAGCCGCAATATTACCATCAGCAACATTGGTAATCTTTTGATCATTCGCATTGATGCCATTTGGAGATACATAATTCTTACCGCCTACGGTCAAACCACCACCATTGATGGTTGTTCCACCAGCTGTTACGCTGTCCAAACCAGTTAATGTTTTAGCTAACTTCACGTTTAACGTACTGCCATCAGATACGACACCAATATTATTATCAGTTAAATCTGCAGCTGCAGCTCCGCCTTTAATGGCAACAGTACCACCTAGCTTCTTGTTAATAGTTGTGCCAGAATCACCGTCAAAATTCAAGCCTTTGTCCACTTCGGATTTAGATGCTACATCTTTAATCGTTACGGTTTTTGTTTTATCCGGATGGTTCTTATCCTGTACGGTCAATGCTACGTCACCATTGGCATCTACAGTGTAGTCACCATTAGAGCCTGCCGTAGGATTCGCAACGAGACTAAAGTCTGTTGCACTAGCACCTTGTTTCTTAACTTCATCACTAACCGTTTTCAATTGGTCTTCCGTTGCTGCACGGCCAGATGCAATCGTAGGATTATCAATACTCCATGTCTTATTATCAAGACCTGTTACGTAGTTACCCGTATTAGCAGGGGTTACACCATCGGATTGTTTACCCATAGTTACCGTACCAGCTTTCACAGTTTCCGCTGCCGTAACAGTGGTAACATTAAGATTTTTCTTTAATTTAAGACCAATCTTCGTATCGTCACCAGTTTGTGTAATTTCTGTGGTGATGTTATCGTCGCCGTTTACCGTTACCTTAGAGCCTAGTTTATTAGTTTTTTCAGCGTTATTATCCGCATCAAAACGAAGGCCTTTGTTGGTAAGTTCAGTTTTAGCGTCACCAATATTTTTGTTGAGTTCAGTTTTAGTATCACTGATATTTTTATTCAACTCGGTCTTAGTATCGCTAATGTTTTTATTTAACTCAGTTTTAGTGTCATGCAATTGACCGCCGTTCACCGCATCTTTGGAGTTAGCCGCCACATCGCCATTAGCAACATTGGTAATCTTTTGGTCGTTCGCATTGATGCCATTTGGAGATACATAATTCTTACCACCTACGGTCAAACCACCACTATTGATGATTGTGCCACCAGCTGTTACGCTTTCCAAACCAGTTAATGTTTTAGCTAACTTCACGTTTAACGTACTGCCATCAGATACAACACCAATATTATTGTCAGTTAAATCTGCAGCTACAGCTCCGCCTTTAATGGCAACAGTACCACCTAGCTTCTTGTTGATAGTCGTACCAGAGTCACCGTCAAAGTTCAAGCCTTTGTCCACTTCGGATTTAGATGCTACATCTTTAATCGTTACGGTTTTTGTTTTATCCGGATGATTCTTATCCTGTACGGTCAATGCCACGTCACCGTTAGCAGCTACAGTATAGTCACCATTGGAACCCGCCGCAGGATTAGCAACAAGACTGAAGTCCGTTGCATTAGCACCTTGAGTTTTGATAGCTTCAGTAACTGTCTTCAATTGATCTTCTGTTGCAGCACGTCCGCTAACAGCAGTAGGATTAGTTACGCTCCATGTCTTATTATCAAGACCTGTTACGTAATTACCCGTATTAGCAGGGGTTGCACCATCGGCTTGTTTACCCATGGTTACAGTGCCGGCTTTCACAGTTTCCGTAGCCGTAACAGATGTAACATTAAGATCCTTCTTCAATTTAAGACCTATCTTCGTATCGTCACCGGTTTGCGTGATTTCCGTCGTAATATTGTCGTCGCCGTTTACCGTTACCTTGGAGCCTAGTTTATTCGTTTTTTCAGCGTTATTATCTGCGTCAAAACGAAGGCCTTTGTTGGTAAGTTCAGTTTTAGCGTCATGCAATTGACCACCGTTAACCGCATCTTTGGAGTTTGCAGCAATATCACCATTAGCAACATTAGTAATCTTTTGGTCATTTGCATTGATACCGTTCGGAGATACATAGGTCTTACCACCTACAGTTAAACCTCCAGCATTAATAGTTGTGCCACCCGCTGTAACACTATCCAAACCGATTAATGTTTTAGCTAACTTCACGTTCAATGTTGTACCATCAGATACGACACCGATATTATTGTCCGTCAAGTTTGCAGCTGCGGCGCCACCTTTAATAGATAACTTATCACCCAACTGTTTATTAATTACAGCGCCGCTATCTCCATCAAAGTTAAGACCTTTAGCTATATCTTGCTTATTCTTACCGATGTCAGTTGTATTTTGAGCAATATCAGCCTTGTTCTTAGTTATATCTTGTTTATTCTTACCAATATCAGTCGTATTCTGAGCAATGTCAGTTGTGTTTTGAGCTATTTTATCCTTGTTCGTATTAACTTGCGTATTAACAGATTTCAACTGATCTTCCGTTGCAGCACGACCAGTTACGGCTTGTGGATTATCTACATCCCAAGCAGTATTGGTAAGACCAGTTACCGTGCCTGCAGTACCATCCACAGATACAGGATTAGCAGTTCCTAAGGTGATTTTATCCCCTAATCCGACAGTATATTCCTTACCGCCGGCTGCATTTGTACCTTCTTCTACAGTGATGTTGCTGTTTTTAGCTTTCACAGTACTTGCCTTAGCAGTTCCACCGATAGCATCCTGCAACTGACTGAAGTTAACCGCATCAGTAGGATCTGTGCCTTTTGCTAGACCGGTAATCTTTTGATTATTTGCATTGATACCGTTTGGCGTTACGTAGGTCTTGCCGCCTACGGTCAAACCACTACCATTAATAGTTGTTCCACCAGCCGTTACGCTATCCAAACCAGTTAATGTTTTAGCTAGTTTCACATTTAATGTGCTGCCATCAGACACGACACCGATATTATTATCCGTAAGATCCGCCATAGCACCACCTTTAATGGTAACAGTGTCGCCTAATTTTTTATTAATCGCAGCACCGCTATCGCCGTTAAAGTTTAATCCTTTATTGATATTGGTTACATTTGTATTGACCTTATCATTAACGGATTTCAACTGATCTTCCGTAGCAGCTCGACCACTTACAGCTTGAGGATTATCCGCGTTCCAAGACTTATTATCGAGCCCTGTTACAAAGTTACCGTTTGCACCGCCTGCACCACCTGATTGTTTGCCCATAGTCACAGTGCCGGCTTTCACAGTATCAGCAGCAGTAATAGTAGTAACATTGAGATCTTTCTTTAATTTAAGACCGATCTTAGTATCGTCACCAGTTTGGCTGATTTCTGTCGTGATATTATCATCGCCGTTTACCGTTACCTTGGAACCCAATTTATTGGTCTTAGCACCGCCTGTATCCGCATCAAATTTGAGACCTGTATTAATCACATCATTCTTCGCAGTCGATATATTATTGTTTAGCTCGGTTTTAGCATTATCTATATTGCCATTCAGTTCAGTTTTAGCGTCATTAATATTTTTATTGAGTTCAGTTTTGGCATCACCGATATTTTTGTTTAATTCAGTTTTAGCATCATTAATGTTGTTATTTAATTCGGTTTTAGCCGCATGAAGTTGACCGCCGTTAACTGCATCTTTGGAATTAGCCGCCACTTCACCATCAGCAACATTAGTTATTTTCTTGTCATTCGCATTAATACCGTTCGGAGTTACATAGGTCTTACCGCCTACGGTCAAACCACTACTATTGATAGTTGTACCCCCAGCCGTTACGCTATCCAAACCGGTTAATGTTTTAGCTAGTTTTACATTTAATGTGCTGCCATCAGATACGACACCGATATTATTATCCGTCAAATTCGCAGCCGCTGCACCGCCCTTGATGCTAAGCTTATCGCCCAACTGTTTGTTAATTACAGCACCGCTGTCTCCATCAAAATTTAGACCTTTAGCAATAGTTGTATTGATTGTAGAGATAGCATTTTTATTAGTCGCAATATCTTGTGTGTTCTGAGTAATATTTTGCTTGTTTTGTGCAATATCAGTCTTATTTTTACCGATATCAGTAGTATTTTGAGCTATATCAGTCTTGTTCTTAGTTATATCTTGTTTATTCTTACCGATATCAGTCGCATTTTGAGCAATGTCAGTTGTGTTCTGAGCTATTTTATCCTTATTTGTATTGACTTGCGTATTAACAGTTTTTAACTGATCTTCCGTTGCAGCACGACCAGTTACGGCTTGTGGATTATTTACATTCCAAGCAACATTAGTAAGTCCTGTTACAGTTCCTGCGGTTCCGTCCACAGTTACAGGATGTGCCGTACCTACCGCAAGTTTATTGCCCAATCCAACAGTGTATTCCTTACCACCATTCACATTGGTACCTTCTGTTACGGTTACATTTGCATCCTTTGATTTTACTGTAGTCGCCTTTGCAGTACCACCGATAGCACTTTGTAATTGACTGAAATTAACCGCATCGTTAGGCGCTGTACCATTAGCAACACCAGTAATCTTTTGATTATTAGCATTGATGCCATCAGGTGTTACATAGGTTCTAGCACCTACACTCAAACCATTTTTACTAATAGTAGTATTTCCTGCATTAACGCTCTCTAATCCTGTTAAATATTTTGCCAACTTTACAGTCAATCTACCGGTACCATCGGATACAACACCAATATTATTATCGGATAATGCCCCTGTAGCACCGCCTTTAATGACTAGAGTATCACCTAATTTTCTCTTAATCGAAGCACCTGTATCGCTGCTAAAATAGAGCCCTTTTTCAAGAGTATTATTGATAGTGTTAATATCATTCTTATTAGTAGTAATATCACCTTGTATTTTTGTGATATTTCGTGCATTGGCACCAATACGGCTTGAGTTATCTGAGATATTCTGCGTATTTTGATTAATAAAATACTGATTGGAATTAACTCTCTCATTAACCCGCTTTAACTGATCTTCCGTAGCAGCACGTCCTGTAACAGGTGCTGGATTATTTACATTCCATGATGTATTGGTAAGACCTGTGACCGTTCCTGTACCACTATCTATGGTTACAGGATGCGAGGCCGCCCCTTTCCCTACAGTAATCTTATAATTTAAGCCAACAGTATACTCCTTACCACCTTTCGCCGTTGAGTTTTCCCTTACCGTAATATTACCATCATCATTTGCTTTTACAATGGCTTCTTTAGCTGTACCGTTAATTGCGCGTTGCAACTGACCGTAGTTAACTGCGTCCTGACTACCGCTACCGTCTGCAACACCTCTAAGCTGTTGATTATTGGCATTAAGACCACCTGTTGACACATAGAGTTTACCGCCTACAGACACCCCTTTATTATCAATCGTAGCAGTTCCCGCTGTTACGCTATCCAAACCAGTTATTTTTTTAGCCAATTTCACATTTAGTGTGCCATTTCCGTCTGCTTGAACCCCAATATTGTTGTCAGCCAAAGCACCGCTAGCGCCACCTTTTATTCTTACTGTGTCACCTAATTTTACTTGGTTCTGAACAAAGTTATCACCATAAAAGAACAATCCTTTATCGATATTGTCTTTATTATATCTAATAGCATCGTGGATTGTGCTTTTACCTGTAAAACCGATATCGCTCATCGTTAATTTACCGGTATCAGGATCGAGAGCTGCATTACCGCCAAGGATATTTTTAGTTGTAGTGGCTAAATTTCCCAAACTATTTGCGACACCAAACAATTGACTACCGTTAATAGCATCTGTAGACGAAGCATTCATACGACCTGCAGCCACATTTGTAATCGTACGTTTTACCGTATCATTACCGATACTTACGGTAGAATCTGCCGTTCCCCCCGCTAAATTCTTATACCACAAACCATTTACAAGTTGATTCGGTGTACTATGAGTATCCGCAGTTGCAGAATTTGCACCTAATGCAACAGAACGAATATGATTTTTCCCTACTGTTGTATTTCTACCAAGTGTAACGCTATCCTCTGCATAGCTAACTGCACGATTACCGATGGCAATACTATTTTTCTGAACTGAGTCAGAATCTGTACCAATAGCTATAGAAGAATCCTCACGGGCATTACTTTCCCAGCCCATTGCAATGGAGTTGAGTCCTACTGCATAGGAGTTTACACCAAGAGCTCTGGACCCTTCGCCCTTAGCTTGTGCATTATTACCGATTGCAACGGCCCATTTACCTCTTGCCTGCGACCCGTTACCCATTGCAACGGCACCACCGGCAGCAGCTTTAGCATTATTACCAAATGCCATAGAGGATCCACCCCAAGCTCTGGCATTAGTACCAAATGCCTGATCGTTATCGGCGCCCACATAGTTACCGGCCTCATCATATCCAGCCCAGGATGTATTACCAAGGGCAAAGCCATTCAAAGAAGCTACTTTTGTCAAATTACCGATAGCAACGCCATTATTTACTTCAACGGTTGCATTTCTTCCGATTGCAATGCCTTGCACATTACCAACATTAGCCCTATTAGTTTTTGTAACAGTAGCCCCTGTCCCCAAAGCCACACTGTTATCTGCCATTGCTGTACTATTGTCACCTATCGCTACAGTGCCATTTTTAGCCTGAGCACCAGCCCCTTGCACAATAGTACTCCCATGCACGATCATTGGAGACATCATGGACATACATAAAGCCGTAGCAATTACAGACCCAGACATCTTGGCAAATACCGATGTCATTGTCGATCGTTTCGACATATTTTTCGCTGTTTCAGCCACAACGACATAACATCCCTTTGTACGACTCCAGATTACTTTAAAAATTCGGTTCATCTCGTCTTACTCCTTGCATAAAACTATCAGATTATATGAATATAATAAAATATTTTATAATTATTTTAAAAAGTAAAAATACAGTTAATATATGGCTATTTACCGATGCATATCATATTAAACATATCATATTCTATACTAAAAGTAAAAAAATTTTCACTCTACACTCACTTCCAAATCATAAATATTTATGAATATACAAAAACTCCGCCATATACCTTATGAATATGCTAAATGTACTAATTTTTTCGCATAAAATTAACTTCATAAAAAAAATGTATTTCACCTTAGTAAACTATTATGATCTGACTATTACTCACCTATTTTAATTACATTACAAAATACTATGACATATATATGCTCAAATAGCTATTGAATCTATTTCTTGCATGCAAAAAGGCGCCAAAAGCATTTCGCTTTTGGCGCCTTTTATAAGCACTGCCGTATCAATATGTTATTTCATATTATTTCAAGCCCGCTTGTTGCATCAATAATGCAATTTGTGCTCTCATTTCTTCGTTGTCGCGTTGTACTTTTTCATACTTAGCTTTCAAAGCAGTCATTTCATCTTGCATTACGTACATGGAGCTAATAGGTCCACCTTTGTAACGTTCAGGAACCGCTTTCTTCGCATCAGAAGTACCGAATTTACGAGTTACACCAGCATTTACCATGTTATGGTGACTACCAACAGATACGCCTACATGGAACATAGTATCTTCTGCTGTGTAATGTGCAACGCCAAGAGCCGCCGCAGTTTCACCTCTGTAATTACCGATACCAGCCATCACTTGAGTTGGTTCCAATGGATCATATTGAATAGGTTTCAATGCAGACATAGCCGCTGCATGTGCGCCTACACGTTGTGTTTCGCCCGCTACGGAGTTAATAGCATTAGCTAACCCATCTGTAGCACCTTTCAATTGATTTACGTTAACTGCATCAGTGCCGTTTACACCAGGGCCTACATTGGTAATTGTATTACCGCCGTTGTTGAGGCCATCTTTAGTAAGGCTTACAGCATTACCGCTAGCAGGTGTAATTGTTACACCACCACCGTTCATAACTGTAGTATTACCTGCAGCATCCTTAGTGGTTACTGTTTCAAGACCTTTCAAGTCTTTCGCCATACGAACCTTAAGGTTGCCAGTACCATCGGATACGACACCTAAATTGTCTTCTGTAGTCAACTTGCTAGCATCAGTAATGCCACCCACTACATTAACTTGTTCGTTAAGCTTTTTCTTGATTACGGAGCCGCTATCGCCACCGTATTTCATACCATCGTCTTTAGTTGCCACTTGGTGGGTCTTACCGTTTTCGTCTTGGTACTTAATACGAGTGATGTTGTTACCGTCTAAGTCTGGATCACCTTTATCAACGGTAATATCCGCATTACGGCCGTCTTTACCAGTTAAACCGATATGACCAACACCGTCTTTACCGGACATGGATACAGCATCTTTACCGTCTTTGCCTGTGATACCTACTTTGCCGTCTGTACCGTCAGCACCGTTAGGACCTGTAATGGATACGCCGTCTTGACCGTTTTTGCCAACTTTCACTTTATCAGTAGTTAAGCTGTCAGTCTTAAGGTTTTTCGCCATCTTGATATTAACATTACCATCTTGGTCGGCTACTGTTTTAATATTTTCGCCGGAGTATTTATCGTCAGACTCTGTACCTTCACCTTTGATAGTAACCTTTTGGCCTACATACCTTTTTTCGTGATTTCATCACCTAGGTTATTAATCTTGTTATCCAAGGATTTGTGAGATTTTTGCAATTGATCTTCTGTAGCAGCACGACCGCTTGTGATGTTGTTAGGATCCCAATCTTTGTTTTCCAAACCTGTCACATAACCGTCTTTGCCATCAACAGATACCTTGCCTGCTGCAATCTTGCCATCTTTACCATCGATAGTTACCTTGTCACCAGCTTTAATGGTACCATTTTCACCATCAATTGTTACATTGCCAGCTTTAATAGTACCTTTATTGCCATCGATTGTAACTTTATCGCCAGCCTTGATAGTACCTGTAGTACCATCCATCGCGATTTGTTTCGTAGCATCAGAGCCCAATGTCACTTGATCTTTAAGACTTACTTCATAGTTCTTGGAACCATTCGCATTGGTGCTAGGTGTCACAGTAATATTATTACCTGCAGATACCGTTGTAGATGCAGCTGCTGTAGCTTTATCCAATTGAGATTTATTAACTGCATCGTTAGGGTCCGTACCATTAGCTACATTTGTAATCTTGTTACCGCCGTTATTTAAGCCGTCTTTTGTAAGACTCACTGCATCGCCACCAGCACGATTGATGGTCATACCATCACCATTGATAACAGTATTATTGCCGCCGTTTGTGAAAGTAGCAGACGTCAAGCCTTTCAATTCTTTCGCCAAGCGCAATTTCAATGTATCGGAACCGTCGGAAACTACACCGATGTTATCTTCAGCAGCTAATTTGCTTTCATCGGAGATACCACCCTTAACATTCACTTGATTGTTAAGTTTCTTTTTAATCACATTGCCTGTATCGCCGCCGTACATCATACCATCATCAAGGGTTGCAAGCGTATGTGTATTGCCGTCTTTATCTTCAGTTACTAAACGATTAATGCTTGTACCATCTACACCGTTTTTAGCGTCGCCACCTTTAAGTGTAACGCCGTCTTGACCGTTTTTACCAGCAATAGCCACACTATTAGCTTTGAGGTTTTTGTTCATCTTCACATCGATAGTTGTGTTGCCATTTTTGTCTTGTGTGATGAAAGTTTTAAGGTTTTCACCGCTGTAGTTAGCATCAGCATCAGCACCTTCACCCTTAACCGTAACCGTAGAGCCAAGTTTATTAGTTTTTACGCCGCCACTGTTAGCGTCGAATTTTAAACCTTTATTAGTTAATGCGTCTTCGCTATCTTTGATTCTATCTTTCAAGTAATCCACATTAACCGCTTCGCTACCATCGTTGCCTGTTGCATACGCCACATTTGTTACATGAGTGCCACCGGTTTTATTACCATAGGTAGGACCTTCATAAGTTACTTTTGTCTTATCAACAGCACCATTATCCAAATTATACTTAACAGCACGATCATTTAATTTGTCGAGACTAGATTTAGACGCAACGTCCTTAATCTTAACTGTTTCTTTACTACCTGCATGGTTTTTATCCTCAACAGTTAAGTCAACATCACCGTTAGCATCAACTGTATAAGCACCATCTGCAGCTGCTGCATTTTTCACCAAACGGTAATCTGTAGCATTAGCACCTTGGTTCTTAATTACATCGCTGATTTTTCTCAATTGATCTTCTGTAGCAGCACGACCGCTTACAGGATTAGATGTATTCACATCCCAGTCCTTATTATCAAGACCTGTCACATAATTGTTAGTATCAGCGTGTTTACCCATTGTTACGCCGCCTGCTTTTACAGTATCTGTAGCAGTAACAGTAGTAACATTAAGATCTTTTTTCAATTTAACGCCGATCTTAGTGTCGTCGCCGGTTTGCGTGATTTCTGTAGTAATGTTGTCATCGCCGTTTACAGTCACCTTGGAACCGAGCTTGTTCGTTTTTTCGCTGTTGTTATCCGCATCGAAACGAAGGCCTTTGTTGATAAGTTCAGTTTTAGCATTATTGATATTAGTAGTTAATTCGTTTTTAGCATCGTGCAATTGACCGCCGTTTACAGCGTCCTTACTGCCTGCGCCTACAGTACCATCAGCAACATTTGTTACCTTTTGGTCATTCGCATTAAGACCTGTTGGAGATACATATGTTTTACCGCCTACAGTCAAACCGCTGTTATCAATCTTAGTATTACCAGCTGTAACACTATCCAATCCAGTCAATGTTTTAGCTAATTTCACATTCAATGTGCCATTGCCGTCGGATTCAACTCCGATATTACCGTCGGATAATGTGCCTGTAGCACCACCTTTAACAGTTACAGTATCGCCTAATTGTCTGTTACTTACAGTACCTGTATCACCGGCAAAGTTCAAGCCTTTATTAATCTTTGTATTAATGTTGGAAATATCTTGTTTGTTTTGAGCAATATTGCCGGCATTGTTTGTGATATTTTGCTTATTATCAGCGATATCTTGTTTATTCTTGTCGATTTGAGTCTTATTAGTGTTAACTTTATCGTTAACTTTTTTCAACTGATCTTCAGTAGCACCACGACCAGATACAGCCGCAGGATGATCTACAT
Organism: Veillonella parvula; assembly: GCF_032577575.1. Classification (GTDB taxonomy): domain Bacteria; phylum Bacillota; class Negativicutes; order Veillonellales; family Veillonellaceae; genus Veillonella. Next base: position 26,497 of record NZ_JAWFVO010000003.1, read on the forward strand.
CCCAATCTGTATTTGTAAGTCCTGTTACATGACCAGCATCACCGTCTACAGTTACAGGATATGCTGTACCTACGGTAATTTTATTACCTAAACCAACAGTATATTCCTTACCACCTGCTGCGTTTGTACTTTCTGTTACAGTTACATTCGCATCCTTTGCTTTTACAGTGGATGCTTTGGCTGTACCGCCGATAGCAGCCTGTAATTGACTATAGTTAACTGCATCATTAGGGTCGCTACCATTAGCAACATTAGTAATCTTTTGATTATTCGCATTGAGACCTGTTGTAGATACATAGTTCTTACCACCTACAGTCAAGCCACCATTATCAATCTTAGTATTACCAGCTGTAACGCTATCTAAACCTGTCAATGTTTTAGCTAATTTCACATTTAATGTGCCATTGCCATCGGATACAACACCGATATTACCGTCAGATAATGTGCCTGTTGCACCGCCTTTAACAGTTACAGTATCACCTAATTGTCTGTTGCTTACAGCACCCGTATCGCCAGCAAAGTTCAAGCCTTTATTAATTTTTGTATTAATATTAGAGATATCTTGCTTATTTTGAGCGATATTGTTGGCATTGTTTGTGATATTTTGCTTATTATCAGCGATATCTTGTTTATTCTTGTCAATTTGAGCCTTATTAGTGTTAACTTTATCATTAACCTTTTTCAACTGATCTTCTGTAGCAGCGCGGCCAGATACAGCCACAGGGTTATCTACATTCCAGTCTTTATTTTGAAGGCCTGTTACATGACCTGTAGTACCGTCAATCGTTACAGGGTTTGCTGTACCTACTTTAATAGTATTACCCAAAGTCATGTTGATAGTTGTATCACCATTGGCTTGTGTAATTGCGGCATTGATATTGCTGCCGTCACCTTTAATGGTAACTTTAGAACCTAATAAGTTGTTTTTAGCACCACCTGTATTAGCATCGAAGTTAAGACCTTTATCTATAGTGTCTTTATTGAATTTAATAGCATCATGAATCGTACCTTTACCAGTGTTACCGATATTGCTCATCGACAAGTTACCAGTATTAGAGTCAAGCGCTGCATTGCCACCTAAAATACCTTTTGTAGTGCTTGCTAAATTACCTAAAGTATTTGCAACACCATATAATTGACTACCATTGATTGCATCTGTAGATTGTGCATTCACACGACCTGCAGCTACATTTGTGATAGTACGTTTTAATGTATCGCTACCTACGCTAAGTGTAGAGTCAGCACTGCCACCAGCATAATTTTGATACCATAAACCATTTACCAATTGATTTGCTGTGCTTACCACATTAGCGGTCTTGGAATTAGCACCTAATGCAATCGATCGTTGTTGATTCGCATCAACTGATGCATTTTTACCGATGGCAATGGAATCATCTGCAGCTGCGATTGCAGCTTTACTCATAGCAATAGAATTATCTGCAGTCGCTTTTGAAGTCTCACCAATAGCGATAGAAGAAGCACCACTAGCTTCACTATCCCAGCCCATGGCAGCAGCATTAACACCTCTAGCTATAGAATTGGCACCAATAGCACGAGCACCATCTGCATATACTTTCGCACCATTACCGATGGCTACACCCCAACTGCCTCTGGATTCGGAACCGTTACCCATGGAGATAGCACCGCCTTTGGATGCCTTCGCATTATTACCGAAGGCCATGGAGGAACCGCCATAAGCACGTGCATTGGAACCGAAAGCCTGGTCATTATCAAGGCCTATCAATTTATTGGTTTCATCATAGCCGGCACGCGCATTATTACCAAGAGCAAAACCATTAAGAGATGCCACGCGTGTTTCATTACCTAATGCTACACTGTTATTGGTAATCGAACGTGAATTATGACCAATGGTTACCGCTTGTGCACCATCAGCACTAGTACCGGAACCAACAGCAATGGCATTAACAACCTTAGTCGTTGCACCTTGACCAATCGCGATACCACCCGTTCTTTGATCTGCCGGGACATCCTTCCCTTTAGCAACATCAACAGTTACAGTTGCACCTTGTCCGATAGCAATACCGCTCTGCGTTTTACCTTCATCAGTATCGCCTCTACCTACAGATGCATTAGTACCGATTGAAATACTATAGTCGCCCTTAGATGCCGTATTATCACCGATAGCAATACCACCGTCGTTTTCAGCTTGTGCACCGTTACCTCTTGTAATAGGTGCCCCCAAGGCATCCGTAGGCATCATAACGCCTGTCAACATAACGGCAACTGCTGTAGCACCTACCATTTTAGAGAATACAACCGACAAAGAGGAACGTTTCGTCATGTTCTTTGCTGTTTCTGCTACAACAACATAGCAGCCCTTTGTGCGATTCCAAATCACTTTAAATACTCGATTCATTAATCTTTCTCCTAGAAAACTTATAAAACTTACTAACTATCCTATATATTTAATGAAATAACAATGATGGATCGATGATGTATTGAGAATTCATCGACATTCTTGAATGTGTATATCTAAAATACCACATATTACAGGAATTGTAAACTTTTTTTCATTTTATTTTCATAAAACTTTTGTGTTTAAGATATTAATAATTTCGATAAAATTAAATATACTGAATATTCTACATAAATGCTGTATTTTTTTACTATTATTCACCAACTTTCATAAATAATACTAATATGCTCCATAATTATGTACCAATATCACTTCATATATAATCAATTTATTTTCTCTTCATCATTCTGATTTATGATGAACCATATAATAGAATGATATCTTTGCATAAACAGATATCGTACAGTGTTTCTGCCATTTTGACTCAATGTACGTACACAATTACTACATACCTACTTAAGCCAATTAACTATTGCACAATCAATAAAGGTAGCATTTTATTATATAGTAAAAGGAATGACAGGTGAAATTCAAATCGCCGTCATTCCTTTTTTATTCTAAGGCACTCTAAAGGCGTATTGGCGGGCTTTATAGGCTTTATAGAAATAGAGCATATGTGTATAAAAACAATTTATACGATTACTCCATGTGTTTTTTAATTTTTATTGTTATACTGAAAGCAGAAAGGAGGAAGAAATCTATGTCAGAACTCAATATCTTACAACAAAATATAGATAAACCAAATACGGTTACAGAAGAAGATATCGTAGTTACACGAGATAATCAAACTTTCACAATCAAAGGTCGCTTTAATGGGGAAGAAGGCGTATTCACATATGATGCGGACGTTCAACCTAACGATCAGTTACAATTTCTGCATCACAACTTTACGGCCATCGTAAAAAAAATTACATATAAGGTGATTCAAGGTCAGCGAATCACATTGATTGCAAAATTATATGCATAAAAATATCGGGGTATTGTTAATACAAACAACACCCCGATATTTTTTATCGGTCATACAATTATAAGAAATACAACACAACAACACTTAATTCTTATAATTGAATCATCTAAAATTATTGAATTGTGGGCGCATTAATCGCTTTGCGAAGGTCCACTGTGTGAAGTTCGTCCATTGCAGGAGCTGCTTTTTCATCCACAGGTTTCACGCGATTATTGCCGTCTTTCATAGCTTCATTCAAACTGAAGATGACCATTTCGTTCATGTAGAAACGCAATTCATCATCATGTACATTGGCTGTATTGCGATCCAAGATATCGATGATTTGTTGCGCATAGTCCAATTTAGCATCTTCAGATACAGTCGCATGTTCTGTAAAGAACTGTTTATAATCGTTATACAAACGATCTAACGCCATGCGCGCATAGCTGTCGTTTTTGTAACGATGACTCACAATGTACCAGCTGCGACGAACGTTCATGTAGTACAACACATTGTTACGGTACCGTTCTTGACCGGTCATAATGCGGGAATCATCCATGATACGTTTGCCCTTTTGGTCCAATTGGAATTGTGTGAAAGCATTCACTACATCGCGAACTTCTTCGCTAGGTACAGGAACTGCAACTTCCGCTTCAATCACATTCAATGGTTCAGCCGGTTGTTCTGGCATCATCAATCGATCTTGAGCCGCATCCGCTTGACCTACTGCACACACACAAGCAAGTGCCAATACAGGCATAAATGTTTTGAATTTCATAAATCCTCCTAATGACGAGCCGCCCCTCAAAGGGCGGCTTTCATATTCCTTACATGATTCTTACATGACTAGAGTATACTAAATACCCCATTTAATCAAGTCAAATTTACTTTGTAAGCCCTGCTTGTTGCATCAACAATGCAATTTGAGCTTTCATTTGTTCATTATCTTCCTTCACAGAAGACAATTCATTGAGGCTTTCTTGCATGCGTGCATTTTCAGCTTTTAACGCTGTCACTTCATCTTGCAACACATAAACGGAGCTAATAGGACCACCTTTGTAACGTTCAGGAACCGCTTTCTTCGCATCGGAAGTACCGAATTTACGAGTTACACCAGCATTTACCATGTTATGGTGGCTACCAACAGATACGCCTACATGGAACATTGTATCTTCTGCTGTATAATGTGCAACGCCAAGAGCCGCCGCAGTTTCACCTCTGTAATTACCGATACCGGCCATCACTTGAGTTGGTTCCAATGGATCATATTGAATCGGTTTCAATGCAGACATAGCCGCTGCATGTGCGCCTACACGTTGTGTTTCGCCCACTACGGAGTTAATAGCATTAGCTAACCCATCTGTAGCACCTTTCAATTGATTTACGTTAACTGCATCCGTGCCGTTTACACCAGGGCCTACATTGGTAATTGTATTACCGCCGTTGTTGAGGCCATCTTTAGTAAGACTTACAGCATTACCGCTAGCAGGTGTAATTGTTACACCGCCACCGTTCATAACTGTAGTATTACCTGCAGCATCCTTAGTTGTTACTGTTTCAAGGCCTTTCAAGTCTTTCGCCATACGAACCTTAAGGTTGCCAGTACCATCGGATACAACACCTAAATTATCTTCTGTAGTCAACTTGCTAGCATCAGTAATGCCACCCACTACATTAACTTGTTCGTTAAGCTTTTTCTTGATTACGGAACCGCTATCGCCACCGTATTTCATACCATCATCTTTAGTTGCCACTTGGTGGGTCTTACCGTTTTCGTCCTGATACTTAATACGAGTGATGTTGTTACCGTCTAAGTCTGGATCACCTTTATCAACGGTAATATCCGCATTACGGCCGTCTTTGCCAGTTAAACCGATATGACCAACACCATCTTTACCGGACATGGATACAGCATCTTTACCGTCTTTGCCTGTGATACCTACTTTGCCGTCTGTACCGTCAGCACCGTTAGGGCCAGTAATGGATACGCCGTCCTTACCGTTTTTAGCAACTTTTACCTTATCAGTAGTTAAGCTGTCAGTCTTAAGGTTTTTCGCCATCTTGATAGTAACATTACCATCTTGGTCGGCTACTGTTTTAATATTTTCGCCGGAGTATTTATCGTCAGACTCTGTACCTTCACCTTTGATAGTAACCTTTTGGCCTAAGGTTAGTAATCTTATTATCCAAGGCTTTGTGAGATTTTTGCAATTGATCTTCTGTAGCAGCACGACCGCTTGTGATATTGTTAGGATCCCAATCTTTATTTTCCAAACCTGTCACGTAGCCGTCTTTACCATCAACAGATACCTTGCCTGCCGCAATCTTACCATCTTTACCGTCGATAGTTACCTTGTCGCCAGCTTTAATGGTACCGTTTTCACCGTCAATTGTTACATTACCGGCTTTAATAGTACCTTTGTTGCCGTCGATTGTCACTTTATCGCCAGCTTTGATTGTGCCTGTAGTACCGTCCATCGCGATTTGTTTTGTAGCATCAGAGCCCAATGTCACTTGGTCTTTGAGACTTACTTCATAGTTCTTGGAACCATTCGCATTAGTGCTAGGTGTCACAGTAATATTATTACCTGCCGATACCGTTGTGGATGCAGCTGCTGTAGCTTTATCCAATTGAGATTTATTAACTGCATCGTTAGGATCTGTGCCGTCAGCTACATTCGTAATCTTATTACCGCCATTATTTAAGCCGTCTTTTGTAAGACTTACTGCATTGCCGCCAGCACGATTGATTGTCATACCATCACCATTGATAACAGTATTATTGCCGCCGTTTGTGAAAGTAGCAGACGTCAAGCCTTTCAATTCTTTCGCCAAACGCAATTTCAATGTATCGGAACCGTCAGAAACAACACCGATGTTGTCTTCAGTAGCTAATTTGCTTTCATCGGAGATACCGCCCTTAACATTCACTTGGTTGTTAAGTTTTTTCTTAATCACATTGCCTGTATCGCCGCCGTACATCATACCGTCATTTAGGTTCGCCACTTCTTCGTTCGTGCCGTCCGGTTTTTGATATACAATGCGCGTAGTGGTCGTGCCGGCGGCACCGTCGACGCCCGGCTTGCCGTCACGGGTTACGGAAATATTCGTCGTAACACCGTCTTTACCGTTGATGCCGATCTTGCCGTCCTTGCCGTCTTTACCGGTAGCGGTAATCGTTTCGGTCTTAAGGTCTTTGCCGAGTTTCACATCAATGGTGCTGTCACCGTTCGCATCTTGGGAGATACTTGTAATGATATTGGAATTATCCCCTTTCACGGATACCTTGGACCCCAATTTATTCGTTTTTTCGCCGCCTGTATTGGCATCGAATTTCAAGCCGTCATTGATAACTTTATCTAATTTAGATTTAGAGGCAACATCCTTAATCTTAACTGTTTCTTTACTACCTGCATGGTTTTTATCCTCTACAGTTAAGTCAACATCGCCGTTAGAATCAACTGTATAAGCACCATCTGCAGCAGCTGCATTTTTCACCAAACGGTAATCTGTAGCAGCAGCACCTTGGCTCTTAACAACATCACTAATCTTTTTCAACTGATCTTCTGTAGCAGCACGACCGTTTACAGGATTAGATGTATTTACATCCCAATCTCTATTATCAAGACCAGTTACATAGTTCTTAGTATCAGCGTGTTTACCCATTGTTACACCGCCGGCTTTCACAGTATCTGTAGCCGTCAATGTTTGAACATTAAGATTTTTGTTCAATTTAACGCCGATTGTAGTATCATCGCCAGTTTGCGTAATTTCAGTAGTGATATTGTTATCACCATTGACTGTTACTTTAGAACCAAGTTTATTCGTTTTTTCAGCGTTATTATCAGCGTTAAAACGAAGGCCCTTGTTGATAAGATCAGTTTTAGCATTATTGATATTAGTATTTAATTCGTTTTTAGCATCGTGCAATTGACCGCCGTTTACAGCGTCTTTACTGCCTGCACCTACAGTACCATCAGAAACATTGGTAATTTTTTGATCATTTGCATTGATACCTGTTGGAGATACATATGTTTTACCACCTACAGTCAAACCGCTGTTGTTGATAGTAGTACCACCAGCTGTAACGCTATCTAAACCGCTTAACGTTTTCGCCAATTTCACATTCAATGTGCCATTGCCGTCGGATTCAACACCGATATTACCGTCGGACAATGCGCCTGTAGCACCGCCTTTAACAGTTACAGTATCTCCTAATTTTCTGTTGCTCACAGCACCGATATCACCGGCAAAGTTCAAGCCTTTATCAAGAGTTGTATTGATCGTAGTAATACTTGATGTATTATTATCTTGTTGCGCCTTAGATGCAATATCTGTCAATGTAACTTGTTTTTTGTCGCCTTTATCATTTGCTACAGTCAATACCATATTTCCATTGCTATCAACCTTATATTTACCCTGACTACCCGCTTCAGGATTTTCTACCAAACGGTAATCTCCCTTTGCTACCTCAGTAAATATATTACTCAAATCAACATTAACTTTGCCCGTATCGTTACGTTCCAGTGTCAACACTTTGCCGTCATTAGAAATACTGCCACTCGTAACATAGTTATTTTTCAATCCGCTTACGTTGGCAGTCAATCCGTTTGTGCCGGTTAAATTTGTGGCACCCTCACCATTTGCTTGATAAGTCACTGAACCGCCAGTCACATACTTATCCTTCGCCGTAATGATACGGTTAATATCGCCAATATTGGCACCATTCGTCGTTACGTCTCCGCCGCTAGCCACATTAACGATTTGTTTGTTTCCTGCATCAATGCCGGTTTTTACAATTTTAGGGCCTCCAGTGATCGTCACACCATCCGTGTTCATCACTGTATCACCAGCAGTCACACTAGTTAGGTCTTTCAGTTCTTTAGCCAATTTCACGTTCAATGTATCTGTGCCATTAGATACCACTCCAATATTGTTATCACTCAATTTGGATGTATCGGCTACGCCACCAACGATATTAGTTTGTGCCCCCAGTCTTTGGGTAAACTTATTATCTGTAGCCCCCGTACCTTTTACATCTCCTGCATAAACTGTGCCCTTATTCACTTCCGTAGTCACTGCATACAGTTGACTGCCGTTAATAGCATCTGTAGATGTAGCGGAAATACGGCCGGCCGCTACATTGGTAACCGTCCGTTCCATACCTGTCTTACCTACGCTAACTGTGGAACCAGGATTTATACCTGCAAAGTTATGTACTATTCCATTAACTGACTCAGAGGCTGTTGCTACCGCTGCAGCAGTTTCAGAACCGGTGCCGAGAGCCACCGCATTTTCATTGGTTGCTTTCGCCCCAGTACCGATAGCGACGCTGTTTTTCGCACTGACCGAAGCATTTTTACCTATAGCTGTACCGTTTTCAGCAGTAGAATTAGATCCAGATCCTATAGCAGTTGCATCTACTGCACTAGCATTCGTCTGTCTGCCAAGTGCCGTTGCCCCTAATTGTTTCGCGTTAGCTAGATAACCGACAGCCACGGACTGTCCAGTAGTAGCTTTTGACCAAGTACCGATAGACACGCTGGCATCATCTTCGGCCACTGCATTTGTCCCCATGGCAATACTCCATCTGCCCTTAGCCTCCGCGCTCCCACCGATTGCATAAGCATAGGTATTAGTAGCTTTTGAATTATTTCCCATCGCTAACGAGGATACCTCAGTAGCATGAGAAAGGCTGCCGATGGCTATAGCATAGGTATTATCCGCTTTTGCACCTGCACCGATAGTGGTAGCATACTCTCCATTAGCTTCGGCTTTTGCCCCAATAGCGGTAGCATTTTTCCCTTGTGCCTTGGCTACACCACCAATGGCTGTCGCGTTTTCCGCAGTAGATTGTGTTCCTCCACCGATAGCGGTTGAATATGAAGCAGAAGAATTACTATGCGCACCTAATGCCAAGGAAACCGGTCCAAGGGCCTGCGCATAACCGCCAATAGCTACATTATTTTGATCTGTGCCACTATTCGTGCCATTTCCCCATGATACCCCTGCACCAGTCCCCGCAGGATTTACTGCATTAGCAGTATTCAGTGGCAATAATGTACCGCCTACTAGTCCAAAATACATAAAAGTGTACTAACGCATGTTGTGCTTCTTCCATTAATTTTCCCGCGATTATTAGCAATTTCGGACACAACTACATAACAGTTTTTCACCCGATTCCAAATGACTTTATAAATTCGATTCATAACGTTCCTTTCGTACTACATTTTCGTTGCGTAATACCTATCTAACCTTATATAAAACTATAATAAAAATAAGAAGTAATAGATATAAAAATTATCTATACTTCTAATACAAACCAACAATATTCAACATAACAAGTCAAATATTACACTTATTACAGATTGTTATCATATACTCATCTACTCGTATACCATATCAAAAAAAATCTATATTGTAAACAAATTTTTCATGTTTCATTCATTTTTATGGTTTATTTAACAAAATTAATAATTAGGAAATAAAATCTTCATCTTTTCGATACATTTATGCCATTGAATTTACATATTTGCATGTAACAATTTCAATTTATACATAACAAAAGCCGAGGCAATCTATGCCCCGGCTTTTATAGACACCATACATTCTAAATATTATTTAGTTATCAGTGTATTATCACAGAATCTAATGAAACTGTCCCTGATTCAATTACAATATTTAATTAAATTAGCGGTTTATTACTTACACCAGATCTTACTGAATTGTTGGTGCATTAATCGCTTTACGAAGATCCACTGTATGAAGTTCGTCCATTGCAGGAGCTGCTTTTTCATCCACAGTTTTCACGCGATTATTGCCGTCTTTCATAGCTTCGTTCAAGCTGAAGATAACCATTTCGTTCATGTAGAAACGCAATTCGTCATCATGTACATTGGCCGTATTGCGATCCAAGATGTCGATGATTTGTTGCGCATAGTCCAATTTAGCCTCTTCAGATACAGTCGCATGTTCTGTAAAGAACTGTTTGTAATCGTTGTACAAACGATCTAACGCCATGCGCGCATAGCTGTCGTTTTTATAACGATGGCTTACGATGTACCAGCTGCGACGAACGTTCATGTAATACAACACATTGTTACGGTAACGCTCTTGACCAGTCATAACGCGGGAATCATCCATGATGCGCTTGCCCTTTTGGTCCAATTGGAATTGTGTGAAAGCATTCACTACGTCCCGAACTTCTTCGCTAGGTACAGGAACAGCCACTTCTGCTTCAATCACGTTTAATGGTTCAGCTGGCTGTTCCGGCATCATCAATCGATCTTGAGCCGCATCCGCTTGACCTACCGCACACACACAAGCCAGTGCCAATACAGGCATAAATGTTTTGAATTTCATAAATCCTCCTTATGATGAGCCGCCCTAGAAAGGGCGGCTTTCACAATCCTTACATGAGTGGTTAAGAACTCGAATATTCAGATTCGATTATTTTGTAAGACCTGCTTGTTGCATCAACAATGCGATTTGAGCTTTCATTTCTTCATTATCGCGTTGTACTTGATCGTATTTAGCAGTTAACTCTAGATCATGTTGTTTCATACGTTCATTTTCAGCTTTCAATGCAGTCACTTCATCCTGCAATACATACGCGGAGCTGATAGGGCCAGCCTTATAACGTGCAGGAACCGCTTTCTTCGCATCGGAAGTACCGAATTTGTAGGATACGCCCGCATTAATCATGTTGTCATGACCGCCAAGAGATACGCCCATATGGAACATTGTAGATTCATTAGTATAGTGCGCCACGCCTACAGCTGCAGCGGTGCTGCCTTTATAATGGCCTACAGCAGCCAATACTTGAGTTGGTTCCAATGGATCATATTGTAATGGTTTGAGGCCGGAAATAGCCGCACTAGTAGCACCTACATCAGCGATTTTACCATCCACGCTACGCATAGCACTGCTCAATTGATTTACGTTAACCGCATCAGTACCATCTACACCAGGGCCTACATTAGTAATTCTATTACCGCCGTTATTGAGGCCGTCTTTAGTAAGACTTACAGCATTACCTTGAGCAGGTGTAATTGTCATACCACCACCGTTCATAACAGTTGTATTACCAGCAGCATCCGTAGTCGTTACGGACTCAAGACCTTTCAAGTCTTTAGCCAACTTAATGTTATAACCATCACCAGCAGCGTTTTTCACAACACCGATATTATTATCTGCCAAACGGTTCACATCAGCACCACCAGTAAGGTTCATAGTATCTCCCAATCCACGAACCACTTTACCGCTATCACCAGGTTGGTCACCTTGGAATACACGGCCTGTTCTTGCTTTGTTATTGAAGTCGTCATTAACAGCTTTCAATTGATCTTCTGTTGCCGCACGACCAGGAACTGCTACAGGATTTTCAGGATTCCAAGTTTTGTTATCCAAACCTGTTACGAAGTTTCCTTCTTTACCGTCGGAAGTTTGTTTCCCTACGACTACATCGCCAGCTTTCACAGTATTTGCCGTTACGGAACCGTCATTGCCGTCAATCTTAACTTGATTGCCGCCATTGCCAGCTGTAATTGTACCTGCAGAACCATCAATGTTAACTTGTTTTGCTGGATCTTGACCAAGAGTGATCTTATCATTTAATGCCATTTTGATAGCGCCATTGTCCACGGAAGTTTTGATGTTGCCGTCACCTTTCAAGTCGATTGTCTCGCCAAGAGGTTTCTTCACCGATTGACCATCTTCCGCTTTAAGACCAAAGCCTGTAGTTTTGATGTCTTCAATAGCTGTATGCAATTGACCGCCGTTTACAGCGTCCTTGCTACCAGCGCCAATAGTACCATCAGCCACATTAGTAATCTTCTTATCAGCCGCATCAATGCCGTCTTTTGTTACCTTAGGACCATTTTCGATAGTCAAACCGTCTTTATTGACAGTAACAGCTTTGTTGCCACCATCATTGATTTGCAAGCCGTCTTTAGTCAACTTAGTCGCTTCATTAGCGCCATCCTTGATAGTAACGCCATTTGTATCCATCTTAGTGTCTCCTGTAGTTACAGTCTTAGCTGTTACAGTATCTACAGTGATGTCTTTTTTCAATTCTACCTTAACAGCGCCGCCGTCTACGGATGTTTTGATATTCGTACCATCACCTTTAACCTTAACAGTTTCACCAAGAGGTTTCTTCACGGATTGACCGTCTTCCGCTTCAAGACCGAAGCCTTTAGTTTTAAGGCTTTCAACAGCGTCATGCAATTGGCCACCGTTTACAGCGTCTTTGCTATCTTTTGCAACCGTACCGTCAGCTACGTTAGTAACCTTCTTGCCTGCTGCATCGATGCCGTCCTTCGTCATGGATGGACCATCAGTAATCTTCACACCGTCTTTTGTAACAGCTGTCAACGGATTACCTGCTGCATCATTAATAGTCATGCCTGCGCCGTTTACAACGGTTTTACCGTTTGCACCGTTAGCTCCGTTGTTGAAAGTAATGGAGTTCAAGTCTTTAAGGTCTTTAGCCAAACGAACATTGAGGATATTATTTTTGCTGATAACGCCAATATTGTTTTCAGTCAAATCAGCTTCGTTTGTTACGCCGCCCTTAATGTCCAATTGTTCATTAAGTTTTTTCTTAATCACATTACCGGAGTCACCACCGTATGCCATACCATCATCCTTGGTTGCCACTTGATGTGTCTTACCATTTTCATCAGTGTATTTAATACGAGTGATTTCGTTACCGTTGAGGTCCGGATCACCTTTTTCAACAGAAATGTCAGCGCTACGACCGTCTTTACCGTTGAGTCCGATGTGACCTACGCCGTCTTTACCAGAAATAGATACAGCTTCTTTACCGTCCTTACCAGTCACAGCTACCTTGCCGTCTGTACCGTTATCAGGACCTGTAATGGACACGCCGTTCTTACCGTCTTTGCCAACTTTCACGGATTCAGCTTTAAGGTTTTTATTCATCTTTACGTTGATAGTTGTATCACCAGATGTTTGGTCTTGTGTGATGAAAGTTTTAAGGTTTTCGCCGCTGTAATCTTCGTCAGCTGCCGTGCCTTCACCTTTAATAGTCACTTTAGAGCCAAGCTTATTAGTTTTTTCTCCGCCTTGATTAGCATCGAATTTCAAACCTTTATTAGTCAATGCGTCTGCACTATCTTTGATTTTGTCATTTAAGTAGTCTACATTAACCGCTTCGCTACCATCGTTGCCTGTAGCATATGCCACATTCGTTACGTGAGTACCGCCTTGCTTATTGTTATATGCAGGACCTTCGTAAGTTACCTTGGATTTATCAGGATTACCAGTAGGATCCAAATCATACTTAACAGCGCGGTCATTCAATTTATCAAGTTTGGATTTAGAAGCAACGTCTTTGATGGTAACGGTTTCTGTTTTATCTGGATGATTCTTATCTTGTACAGTCAACGCTACATCGCCGTTCGCATCCACAGTGTAGTCTCCATTGGAGCCTGCTGCTTGATTTCTGATCAAACGATAATCAGTGGAGTTAGCACTTTGAGCATCCAACGCTTTTTTCAACTGATCTTCTGTTGCCGCACGACCGGATACAATCTTATCTGCATCCCAATCTTTATTATCAAGACCTGTTACATAGTTGCCTGTTTCGCTGTCGCCGGCCGCGTTGTTAACAGTTTGACTACCCATAGTAGCACCGCCTGCTTTCACAGTCTTAGCAGCCGTTACGGAATCAAGATTTTTAAGGTCTTTCGCCAATTGAAGTTCCAATTTGTTAGTGCCATCAGCTTTTACGTTGATATTGCCGGCTGCGCTCTTGAACGCTGCAGATTCAGCTTCAGTTACGCCTTCACCTTGTACTTTCACCAAGGAATTCAATTTTTGTTTATTCACAGTACCAGAATTGTTACCAGTGAATTGTAAACCGTCCTCCATAGTCGCAACTTGGTGTTCGCCGTTGCCGTCTTTGTAAACGATACGTGTAAGACCGTTTGTACCGTCTACACCTTTTTCGCCTTTAACGCCAGTAGCAGGATCATCGTAACCAGGTTTTACGGACAAGTCGATACCATTAGTACCGTTCACGCCGTTTGTTCCGGCAGGGCCTGTCAAGCCGATGTGGCCTACGCCATCCTTACCGGAAATAGAAACTGCTTCTTTACCATTTTTGTCAGTAACAGCTACCTTGCCATCTGTACCGTTCGCTGTGTCAGGACCTGTAATAGATACGCCATCCTTACCATTTTTGCCAACCTTCACAGATTCAGCTTTAAGGTTTTTATTCATCTTCACGTCGATAGTCGTATTGCCTGTCGCCGCATCTTGTTTGATAAAAGTTTTAAGGTTTTCACCACTGTAATCAGCGTCAGCTGCAGTGCCTTCACCTTGAATTGTAACAGTAGATCCTAATTTGTTAGTTTGTACGCCGCCTACATTGGCATCGAATTTGAGACCTGTGTTAATCAAGTCATTCTTGGTATTCGTAATTTGATCGCCAAGGTCTTGTTTAACTTGATGTAATTGACCGCCGTTTACAGCATCTTTGGAGCCAGCCGCTACGTTACCATCTTTCAAGTTAGTAATTTTTGTACCGTTAGGACCTTCCAAAGTTACCGTATCTTTATCAGTTTCACCGTCATATTTCACGGAACGATCTTTTACTTTATCAAGTTCAGTTTTGGACGCAATATCCTTAATCGTTACAGTTTTAACATCACTGGATTTTTCGTCTTTTACCTTCAAGTCAACTTGATTGTTTTCAACTTTATAAGAGCCGTCTACCGCGTTGTTCGGATTAGCAATTAAGCGGTAATCTGTAGCACTTGCATTAGACGCTTTCAAAGCATCGCTAACCTTCTTAAGTTGGTCTTCTGTCGCTGCGCGTCCCTCTACATACGTAGGATCTGAAATGTCCCAAGTTCTATTATCTAAACCTGTTACAAAGTTACCAGTTTGGTTGCCACCTTTTTTATCCGCTACCGTATGATTACCTACAGTCGCAGTGCCTGCTTTCACAGTGTCGGATGCCGTTACAGATTGCAAACCAGTCAAGTTTTTCGCCAATTGCAATTGTAATTTTGTATTACCGTCAGCGCCGACAGCCGCAGAAGTAACACCGATATTATTACCTGTAGCAAGATCGGAAGCACTTGTTACACCACCATTGATGTCCACTTGTTTGTTAAGTTTTACATTAGATGTAGCACCCATGTCACCTTTGAATTTAAGGCCGTCGTTTAAGGTTGCCACTTCTTCGTTAGAGCCATCAGGTTTTTGGTACACGATACGAGTTGTAGTTGTACCTGTTGCACCGTCAACCCCAGGTTGACCATCACGGCTAACGGAAATGTTAGTCGTTACACCGTCTTTACCGTTGATACCGATTTTACCGTCTTTACCGTTTGCACCAGTAGCAGTAATCGTTTCAACTTTGAGGTCTTTGCCAAGTTTCACATCAATTGTGCTGTCGCCGTTACCGTCTTGAGAGATTTCCGTAATGATGTTGGAGTTATCCCCTTTAACTGCTACTTTGGAGCCCAATTTATTTGTTTTTTCGCCGCCTGTATTAGCGTCGAATTTAAGACCTTTATCAATAAGATCTTGTTTAGTTGTATCAATCTTATTGTTTAAATCATTTTTAGTATTTGTGATTTGGTCACCAAGATCCTGCTTAACTTGATGTAATTGACCACCGTTTACAGCGTCTTTAGAGCCAGCCGCTACGTTACCATCTTTCAAGTTGGTAATTTTTGTACCATTAGCACCTTCTAATGTTACTGTGTCATGACCTGTATTACCATCGTATTTCACAGAACGGTCTTTTACCTTATCGAGCTCAGTTTTAGACGCAATATCCTTAATTGTCACAGTATTAACTGTACCGGATTTATCGTCCTTCACTTGCAAATCAACTTTATTGTTATCAACCTTATAAGAGCCATCTGCCGCATTGTTCGGATTATCGATTAAACGATAATCAGAAGCACTTGCGTTAGCCGCATTAGCCGCTTTTACAGCATCACTAACAATCTTAAGTTGATCTTCTGTTGCCGCACGGCCAGATACATAGGCAGGATCAGTTAATGTCCAATTTTTATTGTCCAAACCGGATACAAAGTTACCGTTCTGAGCAGCACTTTTGTTATCTGTTACAGATTGGGTACCCATAGTAGCAGTACCAGCTTTTACAGTTCTTGTAGCAGCTACCGTATTAACATTGATATCTTGACCCAATGCAACCTTAATCGTTGTATCGTCGCCAGTTTGTGTAATTGTAGTGTTGATGTTAGTACCATCACCAGCTACTGTTACCTTGGAGCCTAATTTATTTGTTTTTTCGCCGCCATTATCCGCATCGAATTTCAAACCTTTATTAATAAGCTCTGTTTTTGTATCATCAAGTTCTGTTTTAGATGCGATATCCTTGATAGTTACAGTTTTCTTATTCGCAGGATTTTTAGCATCTTGTACAGTTAAGTCAACTTTATTGCCAGATACAGTGTAAGCTTTATCAGCAGCACTGCTATTTTCAACTAATTGATAGTCAGGAGCATCTACGTCAACTTTATATGTTTTATATGTACCATCAGTACCTTCTGTAATCGTTGTGTTTTTACCAGCAACAACTTTTACGGCTTTTTGTGCTTCATCACGAATAACGGATTTACCGCCGTCTGTAATATTGGACAAGTCTTTATTTGCCGCATTGTCGATTTTATTCTTAGTAGCATCAGTCAACGCTACATCGATTGTTTGGTTGTTAACAGATGTCGTAACATAAGAACCATCGCCTTTTACAGTCAATGTTTGGTTATCCAATAAAACGTCATTTTTGCCAGTGTTACCAGCTACTTTCAAATTAACATTGCGCAATTGTGCCACGTTAACAGCGTCAGTATCAGCTGTACCTGCAGCCACATTAGTGATTTGACGAGTTTTTGTACCGCCGTCACCTACGGACACCGCACCCATAGTGGATGTCAACGCAGCGCCAGTCAATCCGCTATATCCGTTTGTACGGCTGTCTGCAGTTTTAACATTATAACCTGCTTTACCGGCCGCAACGGAAGCAACGGAATTCGCACCCAATGCAACGCCGTCATCTACGCTGGATTTAGCTTTATAACCGATTGCAGTGCTGTTCGCATTCGCTGCAGTCGCATCAGCACCGACAGCTGTCGCGAAATTACCTGCTGCGGAAGTACGTACACCGGCTGCTGTCGCATTATTGCCTGTAGCACCTGTGTTATCGTAGTTCGCATCAGCAGATGTGCCTTTAGCACTGAAGAAATTCGTTTGCGCCGCTTCAACAGCTTCTTTTACCGTATGGTACGTACTGTTCTTGATATTGAAATCAGGCGCTTTATATGTAGAACCATTCGCTTCATAGCCCGTATATGTAGGACCTGCGATGGATTTTGCCAAGTTACTGTTTACAAATTTTAATTGTTTAACATTTGTTGCGTCAGTATCGTTTTCACCGCCCGCTACGTTGATGATACGGCGTTCAGAACCTACATTACCCACCGCAACTACACCGTTTGCAACATTGTTATTTTGTTGGTTAGTGAAAGCAGAGAAACCATTAACCAAGGCACCTCTTACTTCCGTACCAGTGCCCAATGCCAAGGAGTTATTGGATTCTGCAACGGCATTTGTACCGATAGCCATGGAGTTAGTACCTGTAACAGTTGCACCAAGACCGATAGCTGTCGTATTAGTATTGTTTGCTTTTGCTTCTTTACCGATTGCAATGGCACCATCTTTAGAGGCATTCGCCGCACCACCAAGTGCAAGCGCATCGGCACCCAAGGATTTTGCATTACCACCCAATGCGATGGAGTTGGATAATTTTGCTTGGGAAGAACTACCCATAGCGATAGCATCAGCACCAGCAGCATTAGAACTACTACCCATAGCAAAACTGCTTACACCACTTGCATTTGCACTTTTACCCATTGCCACGGCATTTTGTGCGGATGATTGTGCCGTATTACCGATGGCAAAGGCATTCTCTGCACTAGCATTAGCACTATAACCCATAGCTACCGCATTGGCGCCACCAGTACTGGATGAAGAACCGAATGCCATAGAATCATCTGCACCAACTGCAGTACGAGCTTTCGTACCGAAAGCAAGAGAACGAGCCCCTTCTGTTACGGTATTACCATCGCCATTATATTTAGCACTTGGAGTACCATGTTGTTGACCAGGTAATTTTATAGTTTCTGCCGCACCGATTGCGATGGATTGATCCGCTTTTGCTGTAGCGGAGTAACCCATGGCAAAACTACCATTACCCTTTGCCCAAGATGCAGTACCCAATGCTGTAGAGAACTCACCTTCTGCAGCGGATTGACGCATCATAGCCAAGGAGTTAAAGCCGCTCGCCTTTGTAGCTGTACCAAGAGCCATAGCAGATGGTGATAAAGCCTGAGCATAATGACCTAAAGCAAAGGAAATACCACCTGTGGCCTGAGCATAGTTACCGATAGCTAAACCGGAATGATAATTCGAATTACCTGATTCTACAATATTTGTATGCGTACCGATAGCAATACCGGCAAAGCTATTTTCTGTATAGTTACCTCTATCTGTACCATTGTACAAATGACTATTATCAAATGGTGTCAAGTTCCCAGGATTTTGATAGTTATATAAATAACTACCTTCACTATAAGATTTCTTACCGGTAGCATAGCCAGCATCATTTACAGCATCAATAGTCATCGCAGCATAAGTAGCTGCATTAACCGTAGTAATATTACCACCCATCAATAATGCGGCTACCGCCATGATTGCACTCATGCGTGCCCAAGTTGTACCAGTTTGTACGGATTTTACCTTTCCGCCACCTGTTTTTACGATTTCAGATACTACTACGTAGCATTTTTTTGTTTTACTCCAAATCACATTATAAATTCGATTCATGATTATCCTTTCTTACCGAAACCTCAGTAAAACACATCACTTGTGTTGCATAATATTGCAAAGATAATAAAAAGAAGAAGTATAAAGATTGATTATCATCTACACTTCTTACACCAAATACTAGTATTCTCAATTACGATACGAATACTATAATTATTCATGATTCTTCATCATATACTCACCCACGGCAATACAATATCAAAAAATTTCTATCTTGTAAACGACTTTTTCATCTTTTCTTCATTTTTGTCGTTTATTTATTTCATATTTAATACTTTTTAATTTTAAGAAATAGAATCTTCATCTTTCCTATCAAATTTTACGATAAATCCATATATCGGAATATAACGATTATTGTAATTACGTAATCAATTTCATATTTTTAGACTTTTCAGTTTAATGCTTTCATAGATAAGATAATTTTATATACAGAAAATTTATCACCTACAGATACACGAAAAAGCCGAGGCCCTAGAGCCTCGGCTTTCACAATATCACTATTAATCAACATACACCGTATGATGACGATGCACATTTTCGAGCATATTCGCACGAACCGATGCTTTCACATCCGATCGATGGTTACCACCAAACCAAGCCGTATCGACACCGGCTAGACGGAACATGATTTTACCGTACGGACTGCCGTGCTCATGCTCCGGCTTGTTGTAGCCCATGTCCACGGAAATTCTCGGCGTGAGCTGCAACTCCGTACCGATGCGCAAGCCATGCTTATCCGCACTGCGCCGCAACTGCCAACGATAGGCCTCCATATACACGCGCGCCCAACGGGCATTCTTGAAACTAGTCCCGTACTCCGCAGTATATCCGTTAGACACATTTTCCATGCGTGTCGCACCATCAAGGGAACGCTCACTAGACACACCGCGATACCAGTTCATGCGAAACGCACCAATCCCCGACACGTACTCCAGCCCGACACTCATGCGACCGTGATTGCCTCTGAACCGATGGTCATAAAACAGATTACCACCGTAATAGTGTTCATCGTTCACTGCAATTCGGCGATAACCGATGCCTACATTCGCCGTCGTTCCTGTATCCGCTGCATTCGCCAACCGCTCCTGTGTAAACCACACATGACGAGATGTCTCATCATAATGACCTAACGGCTGCAATGTTTCCACACCGTACAAGGGCTTCCAGTTTTTCTGAAAGCACAATGACAAGACGGTTCGCTGCATCCACGGTTTCGCCTTCGATCCGTGCATTGCGGAATGAACACCAGTCATGACCACCGCCTGCAACGCAGAGTTGACCGCATCCGTATCGGAATAACGAGTCGTCTTTTTATCTGTGGAGTCTGGCATCTCCAATCCGCCCTGACCGATGACATGATCTGGAGTATGAGATGAATTAACATGGAATGTATCTAAGTCGTCAGATAATACGGTCTTACTTTCACTATGAACTTGTTTTACCGTAGTCCCCTGCATAGGCTGCTCTGCTTTATTTACCTGCTCCCCCGATACGGGCATAACGAACATGCAAAGGGCACTCATCAACACGATTATATATTTCATTACACACTCTTACGTACAAACACACTTCTCATTGCTTAATACCGTACATACTTAATTACACACGATTACATATGCTGATGACTCATGATTTTATCATGAGCAACACATGAAATTATTTCTATTTTATATAAATATATAGAGAATTGTCAATGCATATAGATTGCAATTGATAGAATAAATAAATATTTAAACTTTATAATTATGTGTCAAAGATGTTTTATCAACTATAAATACCTATAGAATATATTGTATATTTATTGGAATTATGTGAATATTCTATTTACAATATACCTTTTTGGTATTATAGTAGCCATGTAAGTCTTTTTATGAAAGTTTTGTGAAAGTTTGTTTGTACACAAAGGAGTGTATACGATGAGTAAGAAACGTTTTGTATTAGCAAGTGTTGTAATGGTAGCTTTATCCGCCTCAGTTTATGCGGCGCCGGTTAATATCGTTGATAACAACGGTAACATCGGCAAGGAAGGTCAAACTTTCACCGCAGGAACAGGCGGCAACATCACCCTCGGTGAGAACGCCGGTGCGGCGAACGGAAAAGGTAAGGAGCCCAATGCCCAAGGCAATAATATAGCCTTGGGTGCAGCTGCTGGGGCCGGCTCATCAGGCGGTGGCAATATCAACCTTGGGGCGAAGTCCTTCCGAGGCAGTACTGGCGATTTTAACGTAACCGTCGGTTTCGCCGCAGGTAATGCGAGCCAGTTGACGAACTCCATTGTCATGGGGACTCAATCAGGGGAAAACTCCGCAGGTGATAAAAACGTGTGGATTGGGAACTTCCAAGGTGCTAACAGTAAAGCCAGCAATTCTGTAGCCATCGGGTCAAATTCGACAGTAAACGGACAGTTCGACCTTGCCGTAGGGCATTATGTAAATGTAAAAGCCGCAAAAGGTTTGGCTGTCGGCTCTTATAACACACTATCTGAAAAAGCAACTGCATCTGGCGTATTCGGTCAAGGCCAATACGGTAAAACAGCTATTGATGCGGCCAATTCTTACAGTATAGGTAATTACAACCACATTTCTGGAGAAAACACCTTTGTTCTCGGCAATAATGTGACTACCTCTCTAAAAAACGGAGTTGTCCTTGGCAATAATTCCGCTGACGGCGATGTAGTCGGTACAGCAAGTCATACCTTTGAAAATGGTACTACCGTCAACTATGCCGGCACCGCCCCTGTATCAACAGTATCCGTAGGGGCTAAGGGCAAGGAACGGACGATCACCAATCTCGCAGCAGGTCGCGTGAGTGATACCTCTACTGATGCAATCAACGGATCCCAACTCTACGGCGTTCATCAAATGATTGATACCCTTGGTAAAAGTACAAGTCAACAGCTTAATAATTCTATCAGTACCATTGAAAAATCTGTACAACATGTATCTCAAGAGGTACAACGTGTCGAAACGGAATCCAATAAAGGCGATGCTCGTGCCGCTGCGTTAGCCGCATTGCATCCACTACCATATGATCCAGATAATCGCGTTCAATACATGGCAGGCTACGGTCATTATAAAAATGCGAATGCAGTAGCTCTAGGTGTAGGCTATTATCACAAAGATAATCTTTTACTCACCACAGGATTTACAATGAACAATCACGTTATGGCCAATGTAGGCATCACCTATAAACCAGGAAAATCTTTGTCTACTGCTATGTCCCCTGCCTCTTATAACGCACTAGAACAACGCGTACAAGCATTAGAAACTCAAAATAAAGATCTACAAGAAACAGTAAAACGCTTGGTAGACAAACTTGAAAAATAATAAGATCACTTTATGGTAGTCTTATAACTACTTTCACACAAACACACTAAAACCAAAACACCAAAAAGCTGTACACACATAGTCGATTTTTGAACGTCCCTTTGATGTAAAATAATTTTGACATCAAAGCCGTTTAGTCTAATCTATGTATGTACAGCTTTTATGATTATTTATATGTAGTTATTATAATAATGTATTTCATCTCAATTTGACGATATATGTGATTATCTCTATAATATAAGTAGATAGCCAAGCGAGTGGTTCCGTCGGGCTCATCTCAAGAAATAAATACGTGATGAAATGGCCTTTCAGTTATCCAGTTATTGGTAACGAAGGGCTATTTGCTTTTTCCAAAGCAAATAAGTGCTACTAGAGCTCCGAAAGCGATGACAACAGCCATTACTTGAAGCAGGAGCATGATTAGTTCATAATCACTCATAGACACCCCTCCCTTCATTAACGAAGAGAGGCCCAACCTCGCCGGCTATCCTAAGATAATTATATGGCGAACATATAAGCGAATCAATAAGAATCTATATATAGAAATATACGAAAGTATGTTAACAAAAAAGGCAGCGATTTAATCGCTGCCTTTTATTCTTATTTACGCGCCACGCGCATGGCTGCCATCATGCCTGGAGATTTCCAGACGGATTGGCCATTATCCGATACGAGTTTATTATTATCGTAAAACACGTCTGCATTGTAATAGTTATCATCACTAGATGTCACTTTATAGCTAAGACCTGCTGTTGTGTACACCGTAAAGTTGAGTATATCCCCCACTCGCTTTACAGAGTCTTGATCTACATACCAGTTATTACCGAGATATGTCGTAGCATACACATCTTGACGAGCTTCTACATCGTTTGTGCTAATGCCAATTAATACAAGCAATACCGCTAACATATACAAGAATTTACGCATTATAATTACCTCCCGTTTTATGGTAAGAATACTTATATATTATACCAAAAAACACCGATAATCGCATTATAATGGCAGTACTTTCTCAACCCTTGACTGAATCCGGTCTAGGCTTGGCGTAATTGCTTTCATCACAGGTTTTTCTATGAAAGCTAACCGCACATAGTCTACGGTCATACCGACGACAAAAATGAGCGCCACTACAAAGATTGCATACAGAGGTAATACTATTGAATCATAGTACTGATACGTTGCCAATACATTGTCCCACATATAATGGAGGAATAACTTATTATCATGCAATAGGTATATGCCAAAGGTAGTAGATGCTACCACATTAATCCAAGGACGATAAGTGATCTTTGCTTTCAAAAAAATAATAAACAAGCCAATACCTAATAGCAATTGAAAGAAACCATAATCATTTTGCGTAAAGTAAAAAATTTGTTTCATATACGCTGGATCCATCATGGCCAGTACATCGACGAGGATGTCCCCTAGAAAGGCCCCTACAAAGCCTATGGCGCTAAATATAATACCTATTTTCTTTGTTATATGTGAGCCATACAGCTTAATGTACGCCCCCATCGAATAGAACACGATAAAGGAAAAGATATGCTTAAAGCCAAAGGTGGTATGCGGTACATTAGGCCACAAATTCAGCGCCGTCGGTATTAAGAACCAAATTACCGTGGAAATCACTAGAAGCATAACGTAGTATTTATGCTATAGCCAACGAAGTACTCGATTAATAATAGGCGCTAGTAAATAGAGTACCAAAAAGTTCTGACCAAACCAACTCATGGCGCCAATAGGCAATAAAGCGAGCATCATATTCCTTGACGTCACCGTATCGAGTCCTAAACCCATAGCCACGCCCAACATGGCAATGCTGTAAAACCATATTTGCCCTACTAACTTGGCAAACTTGTGCAGCTTAAAACTACTAGAAACCATAAAATAGCCCGTTATCATAACAAAGGCAACTACACCAGCCTTGCCTCCAAGTCCAAATACTTGGAGAAACACCTTATTAAACGTTAAATCTGGCGTAATGGGGAAACAACCGTGCACGCTAAAATGGTGCATAATAATTAGTATCATCGAAATGATACGCAACAATTCAATATTGCTCGCTCTCATTCTCTATACCTCATATTCTTCCTCTCAAACTATATGAATACTACGCCAACTGGTAACTACCATGATGACTTGTATACATCATAAAATACATGAAATATATGAGAATGTTGTGACAAATTTTACACATAAAAAAGACAGCTGATATAATCAACTGTCCTTTTATTAAGCTATAGTTATTACGATAATAATTAATATACAAAAAATTAGCATTTTGTACATCAATCTACTATTTAGAAAAGTGATGTTCAAAAATCCTTCTTTTTGAACATTAATTACTAAGATTTGTTAGTTATTAATTCAATAAACATCCTCTTTGAACAAGTAAATGCCTATTTAGATAATACTCATACTACATACATATTAGAAAAGTAATCTAATCAACTAATAGTTTTTGGCAATCGTATTTTCATTTTCCTACCACTTATAAGCTCCTCTATTATTAATTTCTTGATAACAGCACATTTCTTTATCGCATCAAAAATTGTAGCAAACATAATACCTGTACATATACAACTCAATATGAGAAAGAATAAGTCCATAAGAATAGAGTGTTCAAAATGGCTCCAATAAGCTAATCCTATTATTCCAACAAATAAAATACCATAAAATCCAATAGATTTGAACTTAGAAATACTCAAAAGCATAGTTGAAACAAAGCCTACCATACTACAACCTAACAGTGCTATTATAGTAATTATTATAAATTGACTATAAGCAAAAATAATACTTTCACTAGCACCTTCCTTCAAGGCTTCTATTGCCAAATTTGATCCTATACTTACTATAAGGGCTAAAATAGCACCTAAAGAAATAGTTCCCCATATAAACATGTATCGACTCTCAATATCGCTTACTAATAATTCATGTATAATTTGTAACTCTGAGTTAGATTTATTCATTAATTGTTGTTTTATATAAGAACGATACTGTGTATATAAATCGGTTGTCATGGAGTACCAAATAAATGTTAGTAATTGAATTATTTTACTCATAAGCCTACCATTTTTACAATATATTATTTAACTTTTATTATCTTTCCAATCATTTACAAGCTTCATAGCTTCTTTCTCATCAACACGATAGCTTTCAGATTTACCATACGACAAAACAAAAGAAGCCAATTTAATCTGATCCTCTAATCTAAACATATCCAAATCTTTTTTACTAATCTCTTTAATTTTTTCATAAGCTATATCTGCAGAAATATAATTTGAAACTTTATCTAATGAATAATACCATCCAACATCATTCTCACTTGTCCACTTATTTGCAATAGCACATATAAACTTAAGTATATTATTGTCCTCTTTCAATATATTGTCTAAATAAGTTCTTGCTCTATCTTTATCTAGACACTCCCATAAATAGAAAGCCATATGGAAGTCGCTTATATCAATAATTACTTCAGATTGAGTAATCTCATTGATTTTTGAAACATAAATTAGTTCTATATCAATTAAATGCTGTAAAGTAATAAGTTGTTTCTCTATATGTTCCTCTTTTCCTGCGAGCCTTCCATGAGATAATTCTATTCTATTGATAAAAGAAGCTAATGTTCCTAGTTGCTCTTTATTTATATTTTCTAATACACTTTTAATCAAATTATATCGTTCATTTTCATCATTGATCTTACTTATAATATCATAAACA
This sequence comes from Veillonella parvula, assembly GCF_032577575.1. Classification (GTDB taxonomy): domain Bacteria; phylum Bacillota; class Negativicutes; order Veillonellales; family Veillonellaceae; genus Veillonella. Next base: position 52,757 of record NZ_JAWFVO010000003.1, read on the forward strand.
AGGAATTCTGCTTTAGTATATGCTGATAACATATAAAATTGACTATTTTGAGAGAATTTATGTAATACATTCAAAATGACAGATGATAATAAACCTAAACGCTTTTCAGGAATGGTATCAACCAATGATCTTAATTCATCTATAAAATATTCAATATTCCCATTATTATTAATTTCAGTAATTGTATCGATTAAATCATCTAAAGGTAATATATTTATATAAGAATTAATAATATATCTTGAAACAGGAATTCCACCCAAGTCAAACATAAAATATGAATCAAACCGTTCTTCTTGTGCTACTCTCATTGTCTCTCTTATATTCGATTCTGTATATCTATAATCACGTTCATCTATATCATTTGCAAATACAGGAAACAAAGTGGAGAGAAATTTTATTCCTATATCCGTATTTATACCTAATTTTTTAAGCTCCTCATGTATAGATGTACGATAATTACTTTTATCACGAAACAAAGCTGAAAAACTATGAGAATATGTACTACAAAGCAAATCTTTATTTCTACCAATCCACTGATATAATTGAGGTTCTAAAACCTCAATAGTAGTAAGAGCCACCATATCTTCGAAAGCAGTTTCTTCATATAATATTTTATATCTAAATTGAAATGTATTTATAACTCGATTTACATCTCTTAATGTTTCAATATAAGGTTCTATACAATTTGTAAACACTTCACTCCAATAAGATTGATCAATTTTTGGGTTATCAGAAATAGTTTTAACTGTATTTTCAAGATTTGTTAAAAATATCTCACGTAATCTTGGCTTCAAAAGTGCAGGTATTTCAAATGGGATCTGTACAATTTTTTCTAAATATTCTGCACCATCAATATCATGTACACTTTCTAAAGCTCTACATACAACATCTCTATCCATAGATAAGACATATATTATATTTGGAAAATTACCAACCTGCTTAACTAATTGAAAAATATCTCTAATCTGTGTATTGGTTAAGCGATCAATATCATCTATAATCACAACAATTTTTTGATTAGTATCACCTAAAACTGTCTCTAAATTTTCTTTAGTCGTATCTATATCTACATCTTTTGATAATTCAGCACCTTGAGCTTTAGCTATCGTCTTTAATATATTTGCTAGGCCAGATCCAACTATAGGAACCAAAGCTAAAGCATCTAGAGCATCTGAATAATCAGTTAATGCTTTTCCTATCTTTTTTCTTGTTTCTTCATATTTGTCCATATTAAGTTTATTTTTTAATACTCTAAAAAATAGACTTATTAGATTGTCTTTATCTGAATAATTCCAAGGAGAAAAATTTACAATAATAGGGCTGTCATCATCATTGTCAGATAAACAATTTATTTCATTGACAACCATATTCAGAATAGATGTCTTACCAGTTCCCCATTTACCAAATACACCTAACACTAATCCATCTTTTCCATCATATTTATATATCGCTTCCCCTAATTGTTTGGAGAATGTTACTCTCCCCAGTAAATCCTGTTCCGAAGATTCAATTGCTTTATCCGAATTGTAATTCATATTTTCCCCCTACTAAAAATTACAAATTCCACATCATACAATTATAATGACTTACACAATATCGTCATATAATCCCAATTTATAATTGATTACCTATTATTCATATTATAGCACTTATAATCGAAGTCACCCGTAAAGTGAATCTTTTGCTCATGTATATTTTTCTAAATAGAATCTCATTTAGATTTATCATCTATATATGATATCCTTTGGTCCCAGATACCTATTTCCATATTTATATTCTAAATTTATATATTTATCAAATATCATAAGTGCACTTTTTAATATCCTAAAAAAGATAAAACTCCTATTTCAGGTAGGATTAATACTAACATATGAATATAACCTGCCAGCAACTCCCCCTCCATAATTTTGACACCCTTATATTCACACAAACGCTTTAATATTTCATGTAAACTATTTCTGTATTGATTATATATAACTTTACATCTATATTTAGGTGTAAATATTATGTGGTATTTGCATAACCATTTTTTGTATGCAAGAATCTATGTCTTTGTTGCCATATAATATCACCTTTCTTTTGTATATAATGTAACTTGAACACCTACATTATACTTAAGCAAGATGATTTTTTTTGTATAACTATCGCTACTGTACCCGCATAGCGGATGGTTTATAATTCGCGACTATGTCACGAACCAATCTAAAGACATTAAAATAAAAAGACCATATAGAACTAATATTATAGTTCTATATGGTGATTTATAAAAATAAATAGCTTAATTGTAGAACAACCTTAGACGTCTTTCTTGAATAATTTGATAGAATTGTAAATTTGGAATAGTTCAATTTCATATTACATTTTAAGAAATCTATCTTATTATGATTATCATAATTTATTGTCTTTTACTAAATTAGCAATTTTATTTACCACATTTGTGGTTGAGTATCCGTCTTTAAAAGATAGAATTTGTACTGAATCTACAAACTCACGGCCGATTACTTCCTCTACTTTATAGTCTCCACCCTTAACAAGTATGTTAGGTCGAATAGTTTCTAATAATTGGGATGGAGTATCTTCATCAAAAAGTACAACACCATCTACACAACCCAAAGCACTCAATAAATAAGCCCTATCTTCTCCCTCTACTAAAGGACGAGTTTCCCCTTTAAGACGCCTTACGGAAGCATCAGAGTTTAGGCCTATAATAAGTCGATCACCTAGTTGAGCCGCTTCTTGCAAGTACGTAATATGCCCTCTATGAAGAATATCAAAGCATCCATTAGTAAAAACAACTGTATCTCCTTGATCTTGCCATTGTCGAACTAAAGTCTTCATTTCTTCCCAAGAATATAGTGACTTTTCTATAGATTTTCCTTCTTGAAGAGACATCCACAAATCAATTAATTCCTGTCGATGGATAGGGTATGTACCCACTTTAGATACTACGATACCAGCTGCCCCATTAGCTACATGAAGAGCGGTCCGCATAGAAAGATTAGCTGCGATAGAGCAAATCATCGTAGCCACAACTGTATCACCAGCACCAGATACATCAAAAACATCTTGTTGAGTAGCTGGATTATGCCAAATTCGGCCATCTCTAGCAATAACAGAGATACCCTTTTCAGATCTAGTAGCAATAATATATTGAATATGATTAGTATCTAGAGCCTCTTTAGCTGCAGTCACTATACTATCATCATCATTTCTAATAGAATAACCAACTCGTTCAGATAACTCCTTCACATTAGGAGTAATAAAGGTAGCCCCATCATACTTATTCCACTGAGCTCCCTTAGGATCAACAATAGTCGATATCATATATTGATTAGCCAAGTTGAAAATTTGTCTTAAAAGAGTGTCTGTACAAACCCCTTTTCCATAATCAGAGATAACAATTCCATCTAATCCTTTTTGGCAGAGAATAGTCAACCAACGAATGAGTTCCTCCTCTTCCTGTTGGTCTACATCTCGAATTGTCTCAAAGTCTAGCCGCATCATTTGTTGACGAGCACCTAAAATTCGCATCTTAGTTATAGTAGATCTTTCATTAGAGATTACTACACCACTTTTATCAATACCATTAGAATCTAATAAGTCTTGTAAAAGATTTCCATGAGTATCTTGTCCCGCTACTCCACCGACATATACATGGACATCCAAATTGGCAAGATTCGCAGCAACATTTGCGGCCCCACCAAGGACTTCTTTCATCTGTTTTACTCGATTCACAGGGACTGGAGCTTCTGGAGATATACGACTTACGTCACCAAAAACATAACGATCTACCATTAGATCGCCAATGACAGCTATACGAAGATTAGGCAGACTATCATGTAAGAACTTATTAATAGTTTTCTTAATCATAATCTTCCTCAACAATTTCACAGATAATATGACCTACCATTATATGCATTTCTTGAATTCGGGCCGTAGTCTTAGACGGAACAGCTATCACGGCATCACAAAGAGCACCAAGTTTACCGCCACCTTCACCAGTAAATGCAACTGTTTTTAGACCTTTCTGTCTTGCTATTTCTGTGGCCTTAACCACGTTCTTAGAATTTCCTGATGTAGAAATGCCTATTAATACATCTCCAGCCTGTCCCAAACCAGCTACTTGACGAGAAAAGACATCATCATAAGAATAGTCATTTGCTACCGCTGTCAAAATAGAAGTATCTGTTGTGAGAGCAATAGCAGGTAAAGACTCTCGTTCTTTTACAAAACGTCCTACCAATTCAGCTGCCAAATGTTGAGCATCAGCAGCTGATCCCCCATTACCACAGAAAAGAATTTTATGTCCTTTATCAAGAGCATTCTTACATATATCCGCAACTACTCGAATCTCTTCAATATAATTTCGCATCTTCATATGAGTATCTAAATGATCATCAAATCTTTGTGTAATAATATCCATAAGTAATGCCTCCTATTTATATAATGAACTAATATTAATGCTAAAAAGCACATTAATTCCCTAAGCAATAAATCCTATATAATCTCTTTACTTTTAAGCCACGCGTTTAACCGTCCCGCCAGCGATTTTACTAATGGATCCATTGGCCGTTCTACAAGGTAAATACGTATCTTATCAATAAGCACACAGGTTATAAAAACAAGTAATACTATCGCTATTAACCATAAAGGGAAAAACCATTGAGTATAAACATAAGAGTCATCTAGTAGGCTAAGGAATATCCAATTTTGCAAACGCCCTATATGGAGAAGATATACACTAAATACAGATGTAGAGAAAAATGTAATTATCTTTCCACAAAATGGTCGTATATCCTTAAAACCTAAAAAGAAAAATAACGCTATCAATAATTCAGTAAATTTATAGGTTGGCCATACTAGTGCAAATATATCTATGCTTTTACCAAAAGACTGATTTACATAAGCTATGCCCCAAATTGATCCCGTTACTAGTATCATCAATATAAAACCATACAATAGATACTTAAGATGACCCTGTATAGAGTAAATTTTAATATATGAACCAATCGTATATAAGAATATAAATAACAATATATGGTTATAAGTATCCATCCAAGAATTTCGTGTTATAGTTGGTATAATACTAAATACAAGTAAACCTAGACCTATAAAAGCTCGATGCTTGTTACGTGACATCCCCTTCAATAATGGATTTAAGAAAGGCACCAATAGCATAAGAATTAAATAGGATGAAATAAACCAATATTCATTATAGGTAATTGGCAATAACATCATTATAATACTTTTTATACTTACATCGATAACTCCTATTTTAAAGGCTATAAGACCACATATAATAGAGTAAAAAAGTGTTTGTAGCCATAATTTAATAACACGACGACTATCAAACTCTTTCATACATAACAGATAGCCACCAATTATTACAAAGGCGCAATTGCCTATAGCACCACCTAGCCTTGCAAAAGCAAGAGTTAGCCAATTTCCTGTAATAGGCATAGAACTATTAATAGATATGACACCATGATCTGACATATGAAATGCTATGATTAATAACATACAGACTATACGAAATAGTTCAATCCCCAAATTCCTATTCATATATTTCCCCATATAACTAATATAATCTAATAATTATATAATTAAACTACACAGATTATAATCTCTTATTATTCTCATAATCTAATACCTGATACACAGTATCCATCACTTGTTGTGGAGTAATTTCTGTTAAACAACGACGATGTTTGCAATGAATATAGTTTTCCGTTCCATAACAGTACTTGCAATCCACATTATGTTCTACAAAGTAACTGCACGTTGAAAATGCACCATGATTTTTAGGATTTGTAGGACCAAATATTGATATAGTCGGTACAGATAAGGCCCCCGCTATATGTTGCATTCCCGTATCAATACCTATAGAACAGGTACATCGTTTAATAGCTGCTATGCTTTGTTTAATACGACATTTTCCTACTAAATTTATAACTTGTGGTAACTTTAAAAACTCGGTTAGCTCTTCTAATAAGGGTATCTCTTGAGGTCCTCCAATTAGTACAATTTGATTTCCATCTTTCACCAATAGTTCTAGAAGATTATGCATTCGAGTAATCCCCCAAGCCCTAGGAAAAACACGACCCGTTCGTAACCAACGATTGGTAAGGGATGGATCTGCATTACCAATACATAAACCAATAATAGGTCTTGATTGGTCTAAACCATCAAAATAATGACATATAGATTTATCACTATCAGTATCTACATATAACTGTGGTCTTAATTCATCACTAACCTTTAAACCTAAAGTCCTAACATTAGCTTCTACAAAATGTATATCATAGTCAAATTTATTAGTGCCCGAAGCTTGAAAACCTATATGTTGTTTTACCCCACATAATTTCATAAAAAGCTGTGATTTTTTGACAGGAGTAATAGCTGCACTAATACCAAGATCAAATTTCTGTTTACGTAAATAATCTATAGTTTTTAAAGTATTAATTATAGATTTATAAATATCAATAACTATGATTTCGTCTACCAAAATATGCGATGATTCAATAATATCACGACCAGCATTCATCTTACACAATACTGTAAGCTTGGCATTAGGAAATAAATAACGTACCCCTTTCAATAAAGCTAATGAACATACTGTATCGCCTAATCCATGCATGACTTCCACTAAGATATGTAATTGATTAGAACTAGTTTTTACTATATGCACAATAGAGCTCCTCTAATCGCTTTGCCTCTAATCGAATGTTATAGCCTTTAGTATTGATACTATCATTAATATTAGAACGATCATATACTTCAGTCTGCTGACTGTTAATCTTATTATATATTTGTTCAGTCTCAGTCGCCCAAGAAGTCATATCATCATCGGTAATACCTATACGTTTTGCTAAAGAATCATCTATAACCGCCTCATCAGTTACAAACTTACTCATTAGCAATGGTAAATTTGTTGCCTGTGATTCAACAGCAACTACTGCCAATCCTTCATACCAGGATGGTAAATAAAATATATCAAACAAGCTATATAATCTATATACATCATTTCGCAGTCCTAAATAGGTAACAGAATCTGCTATACCTAATGTTTTAATTTGATTTAAAATCGTTTCACGTAATGGACCATCGCCTACGAGAACAAGATGTGCTGTAGGTATTCGTTTTAATACATAACTAAAAAGTCGTACTAAATACTCATGATTTTTTTGATACATAAAACGTCCCACATGACCAATGATAAACTTACCCTTTAAGTTTAATTCTTCACGTAAAGTTTCTCGGTACCCTTCATTGTATTGGAAACGCTCAATATCTACAGCATTATTGATAATATGTACTCCTGATTCAGTACCATATAACCAACGCGCTACAAGGCGACCACAAGCAAAATGATAATTAGCCACAAATGTAGAGAACGGGCGTAATACAAGTTTCATAATATTACGTTTTGTTTCACTTTTAACAGTTGTACTATGACCATGTAAAATACGAACCTTAGCACCTGCTAGCCATGCAGGTCCTAGTGAAAACACGCCCAATGTCGTCATATGGCAATGAACAATGTTATACTTATGTTCTTTTACTATATGATAAACACCTTGCATAAAACCAAATATATTTTTAGAGTACGATGGTACTTTATAAACTTTACCACCCATAGACTCAACTGTATCTGTAATATCCACGATATTATCATCATGTACAACAAAGTCAAATTGTACCTTTGAACGATCTATATGTTTATAATAATTTATCACAACGGATTCTACTCCGCCACCAGCTACGATACCAATGACTTGCAAAACCCTTATTGGTTCTGTGTTCATAATTTACCTCTTAACTTTACTAAGAGCACTTTCAATACCTTTCACAATAGATTCTATCCAACTCATCTCCATTTCCTTATGCATCTTGTAGGGCCAGTACCAACTGTTATACATCAATTGAGATAAAATTATCCCACCAAGTAACCCCAAAATACCAAGATCGAAAAGTTCCATAAATACAAGAGATAGTACAAGACCTATTGCAGAAGATAGAATGAAGCTTTTTACATAGATAATACGATTAGTACAAGAGAAATAAGATGTATAACAGTTCCGATAGTAAATAACAAATTGCATAATACTTGCACCCCAAAGAACTGTATCAGAAATAGCAAAATTAGGCTTAATCATATTTAATAATGGTAGCCCAACAAGCCATAAGCCAAATATACCAACCCAGTAAATCACGATAAATAACGTCACCGAAAAAGAAAATAATTCTCTTAAACGAGACTGATCCTTAGTGATATATGCATTTTGAAAGGCCGGTTGGTATGTATTATATAGTGTACTAGCAACAACAGCTACTGCAGTAGTCAGTTGAATAGCAATGGAATACATACCAGTTTGTGCCAAACTTAAATAGAATGATGAAATAATAATAGTTGCTTGAGTTGATATATAATTAGATATAGATACAATCCCGTCTCGCCACGCATTATACCAAATAGTTCGGAATATATCTGCTGTAGATGTAGTAACAAGATTTGTAGCAGATCTCAATTTCTCGCCAATATTCTCATATTTATAAAAATATCTGTGCCCAAAGAGTTTAAATCCAAGACCATATATAAGGTAACCTATACTCGCCCCAACAATACCAAAGCCCAATAAAAGTAAAATAATCGTAAATACCATTTGCAATAAACGAGCATAAACAATACTTTTATTAGCCAATGTAATAGCACCTACACCTCGAAGAAATGAGATATAGTAGCTGTAATAAAGATTTAAAAAAATTCCAAACCCATACGCTGCCCATGCGATATAGGCTTCCCAACGAGAACTCGGACTAACTAAGCTACCTATATAATACATTCCTAAAGTGTACATTAAGACTAAAGCACTACCACCTAAGATAGCATAAATCGATTGACAAGCTTTAAGAACAGCTTTTAATAAGGAAAAGTTAACTTCTTTTGATTCAGAAAAAGCAACATGCTTTGCTTTAAGTTCTTGAGCACCACTCCAACAATACGTTATATTACGAGCAAAGGTAATGGAAAAACCGAAATCAAATAATAAGGCAATAGATCCTATACTAATAAATACATACCATAGTCCCACCATATCAGGTGTAAAGAAATAGATATAAAGTGGCAATAATAAGAGATTTACTGCCATCGTGAGAGCCATACTTCCATAAGACCATAAAACATCTCTTTTTTTGATGGAAATATTCATAATCTACCTCTTTGGTTGCTTTATCTTTACTTGATAACCTACGTAAATAAATAGACCTATTAAACCAACAATAACAAATTGAGAAAATGCTAATAATGCACGGATACGATCATCATAGCCTGCCCATACAAGCGATACTAGTTCAGTAAGAAAAATAGCTGTCCAAACATGAGTCCAAATATTACCATTAGAGCGACGTTGTAGGTATTCATAGGCTAATGAAAATAATGCAGTCACTATAATACTCATAATAATAACACCCAAAATACCAAAATCTTCATACCAACGCCCAAATAAAGATAATGTGTTGCCAAATTTATCAAATTCATGATAAGCCATTCGTGCTGATTCTGGTAACAAGCCAAAATTAATCAATTTATCATATACATCTGCAAAACTAGATTGTCCGAAATAAGTAGTACGTGCTGGCTCCCATATATGAATATTCAACGCATAAATACCACCAGCTAATAATTCAGTGACCCGTTGTAATGTTACATTATTACCATCATGGCGACCTACTAATATACCATAAAGAATATATATAAACGGGCTAATTATAGTAATAGGAATGAGTTTAAATAAAAATCTTTTAATTTGATCAAAATATTGCTCTTTTACTAGGAAAAATAAATACGTCAAAATCATGAAGATAAATATTTCGATGGCTGGTTGGCGTGCGCCCATAGCAATAGAACTACCAATACAGAAAAAAATAACTATTGTAAGAAGACCCGTTCCTTTAAAAATAGGCTTATTTAAAATAACGCCATTATATATAGCTATATAAGCCGATACATATGTTATGGCCCATGCAATCTTATAAAATTGAGAGTTAATAAATACAAATCGTGTATCATTAGGATGTAATTGAGGATATAAAATAATATCTCTATATTGAGTCATACGACTAGCATCACTATCACCAGTCGTATTAATGAATACACAGAATAAAGAAAACAAAATAAAAAATATCATATACATAGATATGTATTTATATCGTACAGGAAGTTTTACTATTCCCACTAAAGGGTAGCGATTACTATCAAAATTATACTCAATAGATGTTGGGTCTCCCCAATTAAGTTTAGCCCATCTCTGCACACCATAACCAGTGCCTAAAATAGCTCCTCCACCAAGAGCTATTACTATAAAGGTATAGAAGTAAAGGTCTGTTCCCATTTCATATCTATAAACTTCTTATAGCCTAATATTACAAATATTACATACGATACTAGTAATAATAAATAACAATCCATTAATTCTTCCTATCTCTCTATTTTTCTATCTCTCAAAAATATGTAATATAGAATCTAATACAGCCGCTACTGAGATTCCTTGCATACATTTATTATTAGTACATGTATAGGATTGATCATAGCCTAAACACGGTGAACATTCTACAGCATGATGAATAATCTCACTATACGGACCGAATGGCTTAACAATAATGGGATCTGTACATCCAAAAAGTGTTAACGTAGCAGTTCCCTGTATAGCGGCTGCATGAATAAGGCCTGTATCTACACCAACAACAAGATCTGCTTCTCGTACCACTTGAAAACTCTCTTTAATAGAATGTTTTCCTATAAAACTAACAATACGTGAATCTAATTCATCGTGATAAGGTTCAATCATACCTTGTTCCATTGAACCACCAATAAGGATAACCTCATAACCTCGTTGAACAAGTTTATTTCCGAGTTCAACCCAATTCTTAGTCGGCCATGACTTAAGACTTAATGCATAAGGATCATATAATTTTTCATTCGCTACATGACCTGAGCCTATACAAAATACGATAGATGGATGGTTGATTATGATTGGTTTTAACGCAGGATTCTTATCAAGAGAATAAGATTCACGGTGCATAACTATTCGTTCAAAGCCTAATTGTTCAAGAATATCATTTTCCAGATCATATATATAGTAACTATCTGGACGAATAATTTCTTTATCATAAGTAGCCCCATTATATGGATTATGAGCACCTATCGTGGTTTTACAACAAAAATTAATAATTTTACTTGGCCATGACGACATGTATTTAGAGTTCAAATGCTCGAGCACAATACCATAATCATAACTATGATAACCAGCTTTTAATAAAAACATTAAAGAATGAAATGGTTCATTCTTGGTATAGTAGTAACAATGACGAATATCCCCTTGTAATTCCACCATCATTTTATTCAAATTAATGCGTCTCTTTTCGCTGCATGTGAATATATCAATAACAGCTGTTGGATCTTGCGATTTAATGCTCTGAATGAGCGGCATGGCAATAACAAAATCACCGATGCCATGCGCAATATAAATAAGATATGTATTCATATGACTTCCTATGAGGTACATGGTTATGGTTAAAGCTTAATTAATAAGCGCCTTTAGACTTCACCACAGCCAATACTGTTTTTAATAAGTACACTATATCAATCCATACAGACCAATTATGCACATACCAAGAATCCATGAGAACTCGTTCTTCATAGGTGGTATCACTGCGACCACTTACCTGCCAAACACCAGTAATCCCTGGTGGTACAAGGTAAAAGTCATTAATATAATCGCCGTATTTTACAATTTCAGCTCGAACAATAGGTCGTGGCCCTACGAGGCTCATGTCCCCAACAAGAACATTCCACAACTGTGGTAATTCATCAAGACTTGTTTTTCGAAGGAATTTTCCGATTCTTGTAACGCGAGGATCATCCTTTAATTTAAAATCTCGTTCCCATTCTTCACGAGCAGCAGGATTATCTTTTAGATATTGCTCCAAAGCCTCTTGCGCATTTGGTACCATAGATCGGAATTTATAACAAGAAAATGATTTCCCACCTTGACCAACACGTTTATGACCAAATACGATAGGTCCTGGAGAGTCCAAGTAAATCAATATAGCAATGATACCGAGAATTGGTAAAATCAAAATACCACCACATACAGTAGCTACAATATCAAAAATACGTTTAAAAATACGGTTAGACTTGCGCGCTAGGTTATTTTGTACACGCAATATGACGGCTTGTTCTTCCATCATGCCACGAGCACTGATATTACTAGTGGGTAAACCAAATAATTCAGGTACAAATGCTACTCGTTTTACCAATAATTGTAATTGATTAATCAAGGATACTAATCTTTTAGACTCAAGTCCAGGAGCACAAATAAGTACAGTTTGAACTCCTGTATCTTTAATAACGCTTTCTACATCTTTAAAGGCCCCAAGGCATGGGTATTCTTTAGCGATGGATGATGATTTAGGATTATCATCTACATAACCAATAATCTTATAGGTAGTAATCGGCATGCGATCTAAAGACCTCTTTACAAGTTCTGCAGTCTTCCCCGCTCCAACAAGAAGGATTGGAATTGTTAGATATCCTGTTTTTGAAAGTATTTTTCCTACGATAAAACGCTCGCTAAAGATAAATACGAGCATACATATATAAGCAAAAGCAACAAATAAACGAGACACATCATTAATTACATGGCCCGTATACATGAGGACAATCGATACGACAACCCCTATTGTAATGCTACGAAACAAATTTTTCATCGTATCCCAATAAGGTGTTACCACAGAATAGGCATTATTAAGCAGCAAGATAGTTAAAAATACGATAGGCACAACACCATATACGTAAATTTCTTCTACCTTAAAATTTGAACTTACCGGTAGAATTGATAAGTTTAAACGCAAATAATAGGCTGCTAATGTCCCCAAAACAATAGCTATATAATCTGCTATAAGCACTATGAGCTTACTAATAAATAACCTTTTATTATTGTTATTACAGATGGAACTATTCATACTAATACCCCAAATTATAAAAAAAGATTGTTTTCTCAATATATTTTCAAGAAAACAACCTCTCTATCATACGAATACAATGTACCAATATTTACATATATTGTATCATATTTAAATATGTAAAACTATAAAAACATAGACTTCACCTATCTTTTATGTAGTAATTTGATTTTTAAGTGTATTAAATTATCCGTAAACATCTACACTAGAATAATATTTATTTACTTTCCAATAATTAAGTTATCCCTAATTATCCCGCAATTGAAGCATCGTAGCTAACATAAAATACATGATGCGCATTCCTGATGAATTATCTAAAGTATACTCCACTTGGCCAAATACAAATACATAACAGATAACAGCAATCATAGCACAAAGACTATAAGGATCTCGCTTCTTAACCCAAGCCACAAAATTATCAACGATAATAGATCCATAAAAGATGAGAACCCCTAGTAGACCTAACAGACCTACCTCACCAAGAAGTTGAATAAAGTTATTATGAGCATGATATAAATGTTGATTTTCCGTTGGTAATCGATAGGATGCTTCATATATAGTACGCCATTGTCCTATACCTACTCCTGTCACAGGATGGTCTTTAAACATATTAATAGACGATGTCCATACATCAAAGCGACCTAAGTTGGAACCATCTGTAGTCGTATTAGTAATAGATTCAAATCTGGCTACATATTGAGGCTGTGTACTAAATCCCCATACGATGCCACCTAATGCGGCGAGAACTGCTATTACATAGACAAAACGCTTTATCAAATACGGTAAGGATACGATAGGTACCATAATCATATTAAAGAGCCAAGATCCTCTACTTTGATTACCATACATACCAAAACCAACACAACCCAGTGCCCATAAAGCGGATGCTTTCACATAGCTAGGAAAGGCCGAATCTAATAAAATGACGCAGAAAATAGGTACTAGCATAACCATGAGACCCGATATGGTCAACACACTACTGCCAAATCCCCAGCCTCTATCGGTCATTCCTGAAACGTGTTGATAAAAGGCTACTAAATTATCGATACCAAAATCCACAAAAAATACGGCAAGCATTGTAAATAATGTTTTCTTATCACGAATACACAGGGCGATAACGAAAAATACAGGAATCCGCCACAGCCAAACATTGATAAATTCAGGTAATCCTACAGCTATATTGTTCGTTAATACTGCGGAAGGCAATAACAATAACAACATTAGAGCAAACGTTTTACTATATTTTTTAACATAGGACGGAACATATAGGTCATGCCTATGTTTCCAAATATAGAAAATACTTAACAAAATGGCAATAACATAAAATACTTGACCAGCTGCCATGGATAGCCTTGTAGAGCACGCCATCAACGTAATCATAATGGCAATCCACGACTCTAATCTTACACTTGATAATACCCCCATGTTCATTCTCCCTTACATATAAACTACAAACCTTACATAGTGCCCCTTATACATGTATGATGGATTGAATTAATGCACGATGACTGTAGTCCTCATTTGCATTCATTAAACCTTGATTATATTGCTCTTTATGATGCTGTAAATTTTCTACAAACGTTTGAATCCCCTGTCTGATAGAGTTTACATCATCTAAATTTAAAAATTCCCCAATGGAATACTGTTCTAATACCTCGGGATTAATTTCTGGAGATATGAGAACAGGTTTGTGAAAGCCAATAGCCGTAAATAGCATAGCTGCCCAGTGATACCGATATCGCTCAGCCCCATAGGGCAATAATAGAGCATCTACACTCAATAATGCTGTATCCCAGTCTTTCCCTATCAAACTGGCATGGATGAACTTAATATTACTATACTGGCTATATTTCTTAATGATAGACTCAAATAATGCCCCATCTTCAGGTTTTACTGTTGCTCCTTGAACGACAAGTTGTACCGAATCATCATAATTAAGTGATACAAAGGCATCTAAAAAGCGCTCAATATTTTTCTCTTTTCTATACTGACCAAAGAAACCTAATTTTATCGGTTTATTCGTTAATATAGGAGTTTCCAAATTACTACCTATACAAGTTGCAGAATTCGGATTTTTTTTGTCTTGTATACTAGCATTACCCTGCGTATCACTATTCTTTTGTTCTCCATTCAATTCAATCGATGGCAAGAACACAGGAGGCAAAATTTTACGGACTCTTGGTAGATCAGGGCGCAACATATCATCGCGCAAAGAGATAACATCGAGGTACACGTTTTTATACGCATTAGCACGATGAGCTTGCTTGATAAAGCGATCCATTTCGCCCTTCCCAATACCATGGAAGATAACATGTACTGCTGCCTTACTATCCTTTAATGGCGTGTCTAACAAAGCTTTAATATAACGGTATGTCCCTGTGGGAATAATCAAAGCATCTATATTATGTTCTTTAATTTTTTCTGCTGCTGATGTGAACCAATTGCGGCGACGGCGTTCTCGTAAAATGGATAAAAACGGCTTCTTCCATTTAGACGCTCCCGCATATGTCACTACCTCTCCACCTTCTAAGTACACTATATCTACTCCATAATCTACTTTGAAAGGAAAGTTCTCCGGCACGAATAGTACTGGCTCATGACCTTGACGCTTCAGTTCATTGATGAGGATGCGATCAAACTCCACCTCATGACCAGCAGGCATGACAATACTTTCTAAAATTGCTACGCGCATAGCACACCTCTAGGCCTTTACGTACGGTTTTATGTTTTCTTGAATCATAGCTTCATACTCATCTAAAAGAGCATAGCGATTGCGATATTGGCTACGTTTTTGTGATTTAATCTCTTCCATAGGTTTACGTTCTTCTTCAAGTGGAATGGTAAAATAATTTGGATCAGATTCCAATACTGTACCCCCAATATCCTCCCACAAAGTATCTAAGATGGCTACCTTTGCTTTATTACCGCGCACCATATGGGAATTTGCATAGAAGCCTTCATCAGATACGGCAAGTATGGATTCTACTTGCGCAGCACGACCGATTTCACGAATTAAGAAAGTAATAAAGTTCTTCGGACGGTAACCATACATCTTTTTCGTAATCTTCTTAGCTCGCTCAAGTCCATCTTTATAACCTTGAATCGTACCGATAACAAGAGTTCTCTCTCCATTAGGGCCTTTAGCAAAGCGAATATTTGCATGATATACACCCTTATCTTCGAGCAAGAGCATAACAGTCAAGAAGCCTTCCTTACGTTGACCAGGCTCATAATAGAGGTGAGCAGACATATCGAGCTCATCGGAACTCCAAAGGGTAATACCTCGTTTTTTATCGAAATAATCAAACTCTGCTTCGTCTACATACATGAGCTGAATCGCTTCATCCGTAAACACCTCTTGTAAGATGGTAAAATGCTGACGAAGGGCTTCCAAGCGCCACTGAGGTGTAGAGTTTTTAATCAAAAACATACGGCTCATCAATTCATAAAGACTTGGATGTTTTTGCAACAGCTTTGGATCTGCCGTATAGGACTTAAAGAAATTTTCAAATTCAGTAACCGTTGAGTCATGACGACAAGAGCGCATGGTATGTAAGAAGGTGCGTCTCGTTTCACGCCATGTGCGCTTACCATATATAGTACGGCCTATGTGCCAATGTTTTCCAAAATTGCCTAACATAATGCTTCCTCTATTACAATTTTCCCTTGGATTTTAGTAAATAGTAAAACTTCACGTATTTAGTCATCGTGTAAAAGTAGTGATTAACGGACAAAATAAAGCCCATCTTCCCATCGAGAATACCACCTTGTAAGAAGTACACCTTGATGAAAGCCCAGGTAGGGCGCAGAATTATATCCTTGATGAACGAGCAGCTTTTACCATTATCACGATATTTTTCCGCAGATAATGTGGTATAGTTATTGAATTTATTGAAATATTGATGCCAATTATCGTAGGTGTAATGGTACATGGGATGTCGTAATTTTTCTGTTGGATACGGCGTAATTATGGCTGGATGCACGTAGCCTTCTACATAACTGCCTTCTTTCGGCATGAGGCGAAGCACATAGTCCGGACGTAATACACCATGAGTAGCATGATTATAATGGAATTTATTACGCCGTTGAATCCAATATGCTTTATTAGGTTCATTTACAACAATCTCTTGAATTTCTTTTGCTAAAGGCTCAGAAATGCGCTCATCCGCATCAAGGAATAAGATCCAGTCGGACTTAGCCTGTTTAATACCAAAGGTCTGCTGCGCACCCCAATCGCCATTCATGGCATGTTGCACAACACGAGCACCCATTTCTTTGGCAATTTTTACGGTATCATCGGTGCTGAAATCATCGATAACTAAAACTTCATCGGCAAACTGCACAGACTCAATGCAGTCATGAATATTGTGTTCTTCATTTCTCGCTAAGATTATTACAGATACAGTTGCCATAGATTTACCTTTCACTTACGAACGTACTTGTTTTGCTAAATACGATAAACGAGCCCCTATTTTATGAATCCAATCGGCACGACCGAAGGACCATAAAAAGAGCTTATATTTAGAATTTAATAGCTTGTAGGATGCATCATTGCGATAGGTTTCAATCGTTCTTTTGCACTTATCGTAATACACTTGATTACCCATTGGTTTTGCATAATAAGCCGTTAAACAGGATAATACAGCTTTCATCAATAAGCTATTACAATCATCAACATATGGTAATTGATGATCCATAGCGTATTGCAAACGTTCCTCGTAACCAAGCACAAAGTCCCATCGAGATTTAGCATCAAAAGAGGTTTGAGTTATGGAATTTGGATTGAGTCGATAGTAATAGTAACAACGATTGATATGACCCACCCGATTAGCATTGGCCACATAGAGATAGGATGTAGCAGTATCCTCAAATTTTCGACCTACAGGAAAACGCACATCGCCAATAGCACTGCGTTTATATAACTTACTCCAAGCAGCCACAAAACAATCGTGCATGGCTAATCGCAAGGCATCCTCTTTACTATAAATTTCTAAGTGTCCATCATTACAACCTTCAATAATATCGCCACTTTTATCTCTGAAAGCAGTAAACTCGATAATATCAAGATCATATTCTTTTAGAAGCTGCAACATATCTTCAAAGAGGGTAAGCCCAATGTAATCATCGGAGTCTACAAAGGAAATATAGTCACCATTAGCCGCTTCTATCCCCGTATTGCGAGCTGCACTGAGACCGCCATTTTCTTGATGGATGACCTTGATGCGTTCGTCATAGGCTGCATATTGATCGCAAATATCACCGCTCATATCTTTAGAGCCATCATCTACTAAGATGATTTCTAAATTCATATAGGTTTGGTTTTGAATGGATTCAATACATTCTGCAACATAAGATTCCACATTATAGACGGGTACAATGACCGAAATTAACTCCATTCCATGCTCCTCTTACAACATGTACTAGCCAAACTAGATTTACAAACTCTCAAACTTATATAGTTCGTTCTAGCTACATATCATTAGCTAAAATGTTCCTCACTTAATGTTATTTCCATGTTTAATGCGCCATGCCGCAAGTTCGCGCATGTTTTTAATCATATCTCCATAGGATTGAGGCATACTCGCACTTTGTTCTAACACTTTGCCACTTTTATCGAGATATAGTCTATGATTAAATACAAATTCCTCTTGTGTAAACAAGCTTGGTACCATCGCTTCATAGGTTTGACCAGGTCGGCCTACCAATTCCGCCAAGGTTGGAATGATTTGAATGCTCATGCCGAACGCATTAGGCGCAAGCCAATCTTTATGAATGCCGTGGCCATAAAAAATAATAGGAATAGTAGATGCCACATTAGGACCTACTTCACGAGCAAAGTTAAAGCGTTCGCTATGGTCACCTGTAATGACGAAGAGTGCAGACGGATCTGCTGTTTCTTCGCGAGCAATAAAATCACCCATTACGTGGTCTGCGTACCAAATATGGCCCATTTCGTTCAATTGCTTATCGTTTTCTTCGATAGAATCTGGCAAATGCCCTTTTACCTTATTCACATCGTAGCCTTCCTTAGCCACATTGATGCTATACGGCGGATGATTAGAGGTAGTCATAATCACATTGAGGATTTTTTCCCCTCTATGCTGATCCATGTAGGCAGAAATAGCTTTAAACAAATCTTTATCGCCTACACCCCAAGCATTGCCGTCTTCGCTTGGCATTTCGGAGGCATCGTGGAATTCATCAAAACCTTGAGATAAAACAAAGTTTTTAACATTTTGCCATGTGCTAAAGCCACCATACCAGAATACAGTCTTGTATCCTAGCTTTTTCATAACAGGACCAATGCCTAAACCGTAAGGCTCTTTGAAACTTTCACCTTCATAGTTAGGATATAGCCCTGTATCAGGCATCCCTGTCAATAAACCATTGATGGCCGGCATCGTGCCTGTGCCTTGGGCAAGGGCTAATTGCGTGCTCATCGCTTGAGGGCTGGCAGCGTATTTACGACCTTGCTCAACGAGATAGGCACCAGGCTCGTTATATTCAGCGAGGAACGGCCACAAGCCATAGGATTCTCCAAGAACGAGGTTTATGGAGTGCGGTTGATCCGCTAATCGTTGTGTCGTAATGGTTCTCGTGAAAGAACCGTCAAAATTTGTACCGTTAAACTTACCACCAACGGCAGTGATTTTTTCATTTAACTCTTGAGGCGTTAAGTTAATAACCTCAAGCTCAGCCGTCCGTTTCGCAATGCTTTTAACTCGATAGAGAGCCTGTACATCGTCTAGAATATTTTCGTTCAACAAATTGGAACTAAGTCGGGCCGCACTTTCCCAGTTAATAGAATTTGTATAGCTGAAAGCACCGCCAAATCTAAAAAATAAACCTATTACGCCAATAGCGACAGTCAATCCAATGCCCGTCATCCATTGCGTTTTCTTCGTCTTAGGATACCAAGTAGTACAAAGTCGTTGATGATCTGCAGAATCACTATTTCTTACATTATCCGCATCATCACCATTCCTTAGGTCAACAGCGTAATCACTATATTTCTTGGCTCCCCACTCTAGGAAACGAACTAAAAAATAGCAAAGCGCTGCGCTCAATACAACGGCTCCAACGATGTACATTAAAGCGTTATATTCGTTGATAGCTGTATTTACAATGGCGCCGATATCATCGTTTTTACCGTTGATGAGCATCGCATTGTAGGAAGAGTTAAATATCTTGTAGAACGGAATGCGTCCCAAAAACAGGAAGGTCAACAATATAGTCGCAATGGAGTAGAGGACCTGTTTAATGCGCAAGGACGGCCATTTTGGCACAAAGGTATGTACCAACGTCCCCCCTAAAAAGCCTAGTAAACACAAAGAACCGACGGTCTTGAGACTCAATCTAAATCCTAGCCATAAGGATGTGAGGATATTCTCCATCGTCACGGAAGCTAGTTGTGATTGAAATACTGCAAGAAACACGATTCTAAATGCAGTCAACAAAACAGAGAAAAAGATAAATGCCTTAATCTCTGTTCGTATGCCTTCAAATAATCGCTGCCATCGGTTCATCATTAACCCCTAACTGTTGAATCGTATAACCAAATTGTTAAATCACTAATCCAACTATATTGTTACAAACGTAACAAAACTACATAACTATACTGCCTAAATGAGTAATAAAATTTATAAACTACATATATATGCTATATATATATCCTACGTAATATATTACGTAATATTCTACTAATTACATAACTATCAATTATTTCGGATATTTCTTACATTTAGGACCTTTACATCGTTTGCATTTACCGCATCCACGGTCGATAGTCTCAGCACCTGCTGATTTCTTCGCACTAGCACTCTCCTTGGCCATCTTTTCAGAGGCCTTACTATTCCATACGGAAACTATCGATTTTGCTTTTTTGCGGATTCATCCTTTTTGGATTTTTTATCCTTTTTCTTATCTTTCTTCTTATCTTTTTTCTTGAAAGTATCAGCCAAGAAGACTGTTTTTAACTTATCATTTAAGACTTTAAGCTTCTTTTCAGCTTTGTCTTTCTTTTTCTTTAACTTTTCTTCGTCTTTAGAGCGTTTTTCTTCCTTAGACTTCTTGTGTTTTTTCTCTTTTTTATCTTCTTTAGACGTTTTATCTTTCTTAGATTTTTTTTCGTCTTTAGACTTTTTGTCTTCTTTGGATTTCTTATCCTCTTTAGATGTTTTATCTTCCTTGAATTTTTTATCGCCCTTAAATTTCTTATCTTCAGAGCCGTTAATACGCGCCCATTCATCGTCAACGCGTTTCAATTTCTTTTTAAGAAGCTTTTCCATCTTCTTATTTGTTTTATCGGACTCTAAACCGGCTTTACCAAATAATAAAGCATTCACCGCCGTGTATGGATCGATAGACGACATATCCTCATCATCCACTTTAGCTGCCTCTGATTTCTTATCTTTTGAAAGTTCATCAAGACCATCTACATCTAATGCTTCATCTTCATCTAAATGATGAATTGCTAAGCTTTCAACGCCTTCTAATGGTTTTACATCAAGGTGCTCAATCGCAGTATCTTCAAAATCTGCCATTTCCTTATTGGAACTTTCACCAAAACCAGTAAAGAGGCCGCCTATAGATTTTAATTCGTTCAATTTAATATGGTTCATGCCCACCGTAGAATCATGATGCACAGGAACATCAGATAATTGTACCTGTTCCATAGCATATGCATCATCATTATAACTAGCGCCCTTGCCAAGTTCAGATGTATTAGAAATGACGATATCTTCCTTATCGTCGCCTAACACATCACCAAATAAATCTTCTTCTAAAGATTCGTAAGAATGCAATAAGGCCATACGTTTTTGAACATCTTCAATTTGATTCCACAAATCAACGAGAGAAGATGTATAGTACACCCGTTCTTTTACCTCTAAATAAGCTTGGTAAACGATAGATAATTCGGTCTCATTAAGACCTTCCTCTGCACCAATTTCTTCAATCATTTGTTGAATCTGTTGATCTCGGTCATATCGTTTAATTAACGCTTTACGAATGCGTTCAATCAACATTGTATCGATGAGTTCCATATGCACCTCCTATATTCAATACACTCAGTCCTACCCGCTACATTAGCGTATACGAATCAATGTATAGAACCATAAAAATGAATTGATTTTATAATCTCTAATATATTATTATAGCAGAATTTATATGCTTTTTCCTTAATAATATGTGTAAAAGTTCCTTAAAAATAGAATAAAACCTCAATTTAAATACGTTCCTAATAGTATGCATTTCATACTACTAAAACACTATTCAAACCGAGGTTATTTAATTAACTGTTACATTAAAATATATCTAATTGTTACATAAAAGTCTTACATTACTGCACTAAAACAAGTTGACTGAATAGACGAGAATTCGTTCCTTTGCATCGCTGGCCTCAAAGAGGTCACTACAATCAATAGTTTCCTCTTGTTCCAAGCGCACATGGCTATTTAAAAAGTTCTCCACCTCTTCATTAACATAGTAGAAAAATAACTTAATCTCCCGAGGATTATGATATAGCGAATCAAAAATATTTCCTAATACCCGCTTAATCGTATGGAGTGCAAAGGGATTAAAGAAAAAGCATCGATCAGCCTGATCTGGCAATTCATACAGTGCTGCATCACCTAGTACAAAGCTTACACGATTACGAGTTGCCGGGCTTTCACCATTAATTAAAGCCTTTTCATAGAGCCGTTCATCGTATTCGATGCCTATAGAATGGCAGCCCGTTTGGTAAGCCATGAAAATACTCACTCGGCCCTTGCCACTACCATAATCGATGAGCGTATTTTTCTTGCGAATATGACCACTATTTGCTAAACGCTCCAACACGCAATAATCCGTCGGCTCGTACGGATGATGCTCCGTATCGGAACGACTATCATCGCGACCAGAGGTTTTAATTTGTAATACACTTTCCCACTCTTGCTCTGTTGCCATCTATATAATCCTATTATGAAGCCTAAATTATATGACCTAATACTGATATTAATCTTAATTTCTATACATACTATACCCTTATTAGGGTACTATTTACTAGTCCAGTAACACCTATAGTATATAACAAAAGCATCCACATCGGGTGCTTTTGTTATATGAAACACTTATTAATGTCGATATGGTATACTAGGAGTAATATTTCTATTATTCTCATGTGCAGAATTATATGTCATTAAAAAGGAGTATCTACTTACATGGACAGTGATCTGACCTTAGATTTTATCATTATCATCGTATTAATCATTGCAAATGGTTTATTCTCCATGACGGAGTTAGCCATTGTAAATGCGAAAAAACGTAAACTTGAAGAGTTAGCAGAATCAGGCAATGAACGCGCGAAAACAGCCTTTGAATTATCAGAGAACCCAAATGAAATGTTCTCTACCATTCAAATCGGCATCACCCTCGTAGGTATTTTAACTGGTTTGTATTCTGGTGCCACCTTCTCTAGTCCATTAGAAGAAATTTTAGTATCAAATATTCCAAGCATCGAACCATACGCAGCCTCTGTGAGCTCCTTCATTATCGTTGCTATCATTACCTATTTATCCCTCGTTATCGGCGAACTTGTGCCTAAACGCTTGGCCTTAAATAGCCCTGAAAGCATTGCCGTTGTAGTAGCAAAACCAATTTACTGGCTATCTGTGGCGTTGAAACCAATCGTTAGCTTCCTCGGCATTTCCACAGAATTCCTCTTAAAAATTCTAGGCGTTACTGTAAAAGAAGAAGCCCCTGTTACAGAATCTGAAATTAATAAAATGCTTACCGAAGGCGTTGCCATGGGTGCTTACGAAGAAGAAGAACCTATCCTCGTAGAAAATATCTTCCATCTCGCAGATATGAACGCAGGTGACATCATGACGCCTCGTACACAGCTCAAATGGATTGATCTTAACGGCACGGAAGACGAAATTATGGAGGTCCTCAAGAATGCCAACCATTACCGCATTCCTGTAGGTACCGATTCCTTGGATGAATTAAAGGGTCTCGTTACCGTATCCGATGTATTAGTTCAAATTATGCAACGTCCTAGTGAAAGTTCCATTCATGATATCATCAAAGCTTGTTTGAAAGAACCGGTTCTTGTTCCTGAATCCATTTCACTCATGAAATTATTGAACGTTCTACGTACAGAAGGCGTTCACGAAGCAATTATCCTCGACGAATATGGTGGTTTTACTGGCCTTGTCACCTTACATGACATCATGGAGGAAATCGTAGGTCTTATGCCTTCCGGTGAGGAAGAAATCAAGGAAGAAGAAAACAAGATCATCGAACGCGATGGTGCATGGCTCGTAGATGGCCTTCTCAACGTAGATGAATTTAAAGAATTCTTTCACATCGATCAAGAATTACCAGGCGAAGAAGACGACTTGTACAAAACTATGGGCGGTCTTTTAAACGTCCTCTTCGGTCGTATCCCAAAGGAACTCGACAAGGCAAAATGGAACGGCTATACCTTTGAAGTCATCGATATGGATCATACTCGTATCGATAAAATCCTTGTAACCTATGAAGAACCTATTGTAGAACAAGAAGAAGAAAAATAAAGTTCAAATTATATAGACAAAAGCTAAAGAAGTGAGTTCTCTTACTATGAACTGTACCCCAAAAATTGGACATATTTTTGGATACAGCTCAATCAATAGAGAACTCACTTTTTTTGCTACAATTTTGTATTCATAATATAAGTAATACAAATACTAGCAAAATATAGATTACTTTTAAAAATTATCGTTAAAATATATCATCAATTATATAAATAGTATATAATTCTTTAATTTTCTGCATAAAGGCTAGAACTTTCAATATAAATATAGTATTATTAAATTGTATAAAATATATAATTAAACCTAATATAGAAATAATAGCTATCCTAAAATAGGTTCAATAAAATATAAAGTCCTATGATCACTTTGTATAGTGTATTTCATAGGACTTATATGTAGTAGTAAAAGGAGAGATTCTATGAATCAACGAATCATAGCAACCATAGGAGCCCTATTAATAGGGACCGCCATCATAAGTGGTTGTGGATCAGAAAAGCCCCCTGAAGATACAAGTCTCAAGGTGCGTACCATCACTATAGGTGAAGAGTCTGGAACTACTGATGCTGGCTATGCAGGCACCATTCATAATAAAACAGAAACAAACTTAGCCTTTCAAATTGGAGGGCGTGTCATCAACAAATTTGTAAATGTTGGTGATGTAGTGCAAGCAGGCCAAGTGATTGCTCAAGTCAATGGTTCAGATACATCAGCTCAGGTGCAAAATGCTGAAGGTGCTGTAAAAGCTGCTCAATCGGCCTACGAATTGGCAGAAACCAATGCTAAACGATACCGCGAGCTTTATGCACAACAAGCGATTAGTAAATTGCAATTAGACCAAGCTGAAAACCAATTGAATGCCACATCTGCTCAATTACAACAAGCACAAGCAAACCTTAATTTGAGTAGTAATCAAAATAGCTATACTAATTTAACGGCTCCTGATACAGGTATTATTACAGCTTTCAATATTGAAGCAGGACAAGTCGTAGCAGCCGGTCAAAGCGTTGGTACCTTAGCAGCTGGTCACAATCCAGAAGCAGTCATTGCCCTTCCTGAACAAGAGTTGAGTAAAATTCATGTAGGAAGCCCTGCTACTATTACCTTCTGGGCCTTACCAGATGTAACAGTACAAGGCGTTGTACGTGAAATTTCACCAGTTCCTGACCCTGTAGCGAGAACGTATACCGTAAAAATCACCTTGCAAAATGCGCCTAAAGAGGTACAACTAGGTATGACGGTCAATGCTAATCTATCTACCACAGATAGTACCAATATTTCTATTCCGTTAACGGCTCTTGTAAAAGACTCTAACGGCAATAATGCGGTCTATATCATCCGCGATAAGAAGGCTCATCTCGTGCCTATCAAGACTGGTGAATTCGGTAAGAACTCCGTCATCGTCACATCTGGTTTAGCTAAAGGCGACATTGTCATCACCGCAGGCACCCAACAATTACAAGAAGGGACGGCGGTTAGTCAATGAAACAATTTAACTTAGCCGAATGGGCTCTTAAACACAAGTCCATTATCTACTACTTCATGGCTGTGCTCCTCACCTTCGGTATTTTCTCATTTACCCATATGGGACGCATGGAAGATCCTGATTTTACGATGCGCACCATGGTGGTCGGTGTTGCTTGGCCGGGGGCTTCTCCACAAGAAATGTCGAATCAGGTAACGGATAAACTCGAAGAAAAACTACGCGACCTTCCTGGTGTAGATTATACAAAATCTTTCACAGATGGCAGCAAATCCGTTATTTATATCAATCTAAGAGAGGATTTGCCATCCGATAAGATTCGTCCCGCTTGGGAAGAAGCGCGGAATATGATCAACGACGAATGGAAATCATTGCCTACAGGCGTTCAAGGACCGACCATCAACGACAGGTTCGACGATGTATATGGCATTATCTATGCCATTAGTGGTGATGAATTTTCTTATGAAGAAAAGCGTCAACAAGCAGAAGACTTAAAGCGTCAGCTTTTATCTGTTCCTAATGTTAAAAAAATCAGCCTCATTGGGGTTCAACAACAAACCCTCAATGTAACCATAAACAAGGATAAACTCGCATCCTATAAAGTCAGTACACAACAGCTGTTAACAGCGCTTAAACAGCAAAGTATGATGGTTCCAGCTGGTGTGATTACAACGGATACAAACAATGTATATCTTCGCGTCAACGGTCTATTCGATAGCCCTCAAGCGGTGCGAGATATGCCAATCCGCATCAATAACCAAACGTTGCGCCTCGGTGACATGGCCGATGTAACCATGACCTACCAAGACCCTAGTAGTCCTCAGTTCTACTACGAAGGCAAGCCGGCTATAGGTATTGCTATCTCCATGGATGCAGGTGGGAATAATATAGAATTTGGTGAAGCCATCGATAAAAAGCTAGCAGAATTGAATAAAACGATTCCTGCCGGCCTCGAACTCAAGCAAGTATCGAATCAGCCCCATATCGTTAAGGAATCTATTGGCGATTTCTCTCAATCCTTATTTGAAGCCATCGCCATCGTATTGCTCGTAAGCTTTGCATCCCTTGGTTTACGAACAGGTGTTGTGGTAGCCCTTACCATTCCAGTCGTTGTGTCTACGACGTTCATCTTGATGTATGAAAGTGGCATTTATCTACATAAAGTTAGCTTAGGTGCCTTAATTCTAGCTTTAGGCCTCCTCGTAGACGATGCCATCATCGTTGTAGAAATGATGAGCGTTAAGCTCGAAGAAGGATGGGGCCACTTTAAATCGGCTACCTTTGCTTACCAATCTACAGCATTTCCAATGCTATCGGGTACCCTCATTACCTGTGCAGGTTTCTTGCCATTAGCATTAGCACAAGGTATGGTAGCAGAGTTTACAAAATCCCTATCCATCGTTGTATTTATGGCGCTTATTCTATCTTGGTTTGCCTCTGTTCTCGTCAGCCCTGTATTGGGTTATAAAATCATTGAAAACAAGGCTCCCAAGCCGGAATCGGAATGGACTAAACGAGACCGTATCATGCACAAGCTCAATGTGACCTTCTATGATAAGTTTGAAAAACTATTACATTGGGCTCTAGGACATCACAAGGTAGTCCTACTAGTCACCCTAGGTGCTTTCGTTTTATCCTTGCTTTCACTACCATTGATCAAACAGGAATTTTTCCCATCATCAACGCGTAATGAAATCATTGTATCCATGCAATTTCCTCAAAGCTCGTCCATCGAATATACTGCTAACCAAGCAAAACTCATCGATGAACATTTGAAAGATGACGAACGCATTGCAACCTTCACCTCCTACATCGGACAAGGTTCTCCACGTTTCGTCCTCACCTTGGAACCGGAATTGCAACGGAACAACTTCTTGCAATATGTAATCGTCACAAAATCCTTAGAGGATCGCGATAAACTCTATGCTGAATTGACTCCGTATTTAAACGAGCAATTCCCATCGGCCCTTGTAAATACGCAATTCTTACAAATCGGTCCACCATCCAAATTTCCAGTCATGCTTCGCGTTGCTGGCCCTGATCAAAAGGTGGTAAAAGAAATTGCAAATCAAGTAAAAGCTAAAATGCAAGACGATAAAGACTTACAAAATATCGCCTTTGACTGGCCAGATACAGAGCCTGTAGCCAATATTCACATCGATCCAAACAAGGCACGTTTACTCGGCATCGATAGCTATGCTGTATCCTTGCACTTGCAAAGTCTATTGTCTGGTACTAAATCTGGTGAATACTACGAAGGGAACCAAACCATTCCTGTTACCTTCCGTTTAGGTGACAACGAGCAACATAACTTAAGTGCTCTTTCATCCTTGCCAATTCAAACAGGAAATGGCTCCTATGTACCACTTAGCCAAATTGCAACCATTACCATGACACAAGAGGATGGTATTATCTGGCATCGCAATATGATGCCAACCATTAGTGTGCATGCCAATGTAAAAGCAGGTGTATTGGGTAATGCGAAAACAAAAGAGGTTTACAAATCCTTACAAGACATTCGCGATTCCTTGCCTACAGGCTATTCTATTGACCTAGACGGCGCCGCTGAAAAGAGTGAAACAGCCGTTCAAAAGCTATTAACGCCAATGCCAATTATGCTCTTTGTAATCATGACCATCCTCATGTTCCAATTAAAGCGTATCGCCCTCATGATAATGGCTCTACTCACGGCTCCATTGGGACTAATCGGTGTTGTATTAGCACTCAATATTACGAGAACACCATTAGGCTTTATGGCTATTCTAGGGATTATCGCCCTCTCGGGTATGATCATCCGTAACTCCATTATCTTGTTAGACCAAATCGAAATTCACAAAGCAGAAGGACAAGAACCTCATGAAGCGATTATCAATTCCGCTACACTTCGTTTCCGCCCTATCATGCTCACCGCTATCGCAGCGATTTTAGGCATGATTCCGCTCATGGGATCTGTCTTCTGGAGCCCATTGGCCATCGCCTTCAGCGGCGGCTTACTAGTGGCAACGGTTCTAACACTCATCGTATTACCAGTCATGTATGCAAGCTGGTATAAGGTAAAATAACTAATATTTAGCTAATAAAATATATAATATTAATCTAATGAAATGTCTAATATTTTTCTAACGAAATATCTAGTATTTACGTAACATCATAAAATCTAGCATTAGCTAGTAACTTCATTTCCTTAGTAAAAATCCCCTAATCATTGTAAAAGTTTACACTTAAACATCGATTAGGGGATTTATATTATTTATTATTAAACTACAACGGCTGTACCATTGCATGTAATCATAAGCATGCCATTTTGTGCACCTACTGTGCTGTATTGGAAGGATACGCCAATAATAGCATTAGCACCCAATTTAGAAGCTCGTTGAGACATTTCGTCGAGAGCTGCTTTGCGCGCATTCATCAAAGAATCTTCATAGCTGCCACTACGACCACCAACAATGTCACGAATACCGGACATGAAATCTTTTACAAAGTTACGGCCTTCTACGACTTCACCAAATACAATACCTTTGTACTCTTGTACAGGTTTATTTTCAATATGCATAGTTGTAGTAATAATCATAATTGTATCCTTTCTAATTGACTACAATATATTTTGATTTATTATAACAAGACTTTTAGAGAAAAACAAATATAAATATAGCTTTCACATAAAACAATTACATAGTATATCTCCAAAAATTACATACTATATATCAAAAATTTACATATTATACATCAAAAAAAGACCTGTTCACTACTTTCATAATGAACAGGTCTAATTTTATATTTTTATCTATCAAAATCGCGGTCTAAGTTAACTTCTTTCAACGGCACAACTTTAGTTTTGTTGATGTATTTGTAACCAAGGTACACTGCGAAGAAGATTGGCAAGCCAATATAGGCAACGGATACACCGTACCAGTCGATGGTATCGCCTGTGAAAGCGGAGTAGTTTTGACCACAGATGATGATGACGCAAAGAATGAACGCCAAGATTGGGCCAACTGGGAATAACCACGCTTTGTATGGCAATTCACTAAGATCTCTGCCTTGTGCAATGAAAGCTCGACGGAAACGATAGTGAGATACTGCGATACCAACCCATGCGATGAAACCACATAAACCAGAGATATTAACAATCCATGTATAAGCTGTACCTTCACCGATAAAGCTTGTTAGGAATGCAAATAAACCGATTGCCGTCGTTAAGATTAACGCAGGCACTGGAACGCCACGTTTATTTAACTTAGCAAAAATTTGAGGTGCTTGACCTTCCTTAGCGAGTGCGTACAGCATACGCGTAGAAGAGTACAGACCAGAGTTACCAGCACTCAATACAGCCGTTAAGATGATAGCATTGATAAAACTAGCAGCAAAGGCAAAACCAAAGCGGTCAAATACGAGTGTAAATGGAGAAATAGATACGTTCTCTACACTAGAATTCAACAAATTTGGATCTGTGTACGGAATCAAGAAACCGATAACCGTGAAAGCACCGATATAGAATAATAGAATACGCCAGAAGATTGTATTAATCGCTTTTGGCACATTCTTTTCAGGGTCTTCCGCTTCACCAGCGGCTACACCGATTAGCTCAGTACCTTGGAAGGAAAATCCTGCTACCATAAAGATAGCCAGAATAGATTCCCAGCCACCTACAAATGGAGCTTCTCCTACGGTCCAGTTCGCAAATCCTGGAGATGTACCACCGATGCCAAAGATGAGCATAAAGCCACAGAATAGGAATACGAATACAGTAATTACCTTGATGCTAGAGAACACATATTCACTTTCACCAAAGGAACGAGTAGATAAATAGTTCAAGCCAAATAAAATGAACAAGAACAGAGCAGACCATACGATGGCAGGCACATCAGGGAACCAATATTTCATGATGAGCGCCCCTGCTAATACTTCAGCAGCCAAGGTAATAGCCCAGTTAAACCAGTAGTTCCAACCTAAGGCAAACCCAAAGGCAGGATCTACATAACGTTTTGCATAAGTCCCGAAGGAACCTGGAATTGGTAAATATGTGGCCATTTCCCCAAGAGATGTCATAAGGAAATAAACCATGATACCAATAAGGCCGTAAGCTACAAGAGCACCACCAGGGCCAGCTGTACTTACGACTTCACCACCAGCAACGAATAAACCTGTACCGATAGCACCACCTAAAGCAATCATATTCATATGACGCGCCTTTAGGGAACGTTTTAGGTGTTGATCTTTGTTAGACGTAAACTCTACGTTATTATTATGATTATCAGACATGGGTCACCTCTTACAAATCTAGATTACGCACGTATTTCGCGTTATCTTCAATAAATTTACGACGAGGCTCTACCTTATCACCCATGAGAACCGTAAAGATTTTGTCAGCTTCGATAGAATCTTCTAAGCTAACTTGTAAAATCGTACGATTATCAGGATTCATTGTAGTTTCCCATAATTGTTCAGGATTCATTTCACCTAAACCTTTATAACGTTGAATTGTAGTACCATCGCGACCTACTTCATCAAGTTTAGCAGTCAACTCTGCATCAGAGTATACATACCAGTGAGATTTACCCTTCTTGATTTGATACAAAGGTGGTTGAGCAATATAGATATGACCTTCCTCTACCAATGGTTTCATATAGCGGTAGAAGAATGTTAATAACAATGTACGGATGTGAGCGCCGTCAACGTCCGCATCTGTCATGATGATAATCTTGTTATAACGGGATTTTGTAATATCGAATTCATCGCCAATACCTGTACCAAAAGCGGTAATCATGGAGCGAATTTCGTTATTAGCCAAAATCTTATCGAGACGTGCTTTTTCTACGTTAAGAATTTTACCACGTAATGGCAAAATTGCTTGGTAACGACGATCGCGCCCTTGTTTTGCAGAACCACCCGCAGAATCACCTTCCACAAGATAAATTTCAGTCATAGATGTATCTTTTTCGGAGCAGTCCGCCAATTTACCAGGAAGGCTAGATACTTCCAACGCATTTTTGCGGCGCGTTAAGTCGCGGGCTTTACGAGCAGCCTCACGAGCACGGCTCGCCATCGTTGCTTTTTCGATGATCTTCTTCGCATCTTGAGGATGTTCTTCGAAGAATGTTTTAAGACCTTCTGTAACGATAACATCTGTAATACCTTTAACTTCACTATTGCCAAGTTTAGTTTTTGTTTGGCCTTCAAATTGAGGTTCCAAAACTTTTACAGATACGACAGCTGTCAAACCTTCACGTACGTCTTCACCAGAAAGATTAGACTCATTTTCCTTGATCAAACCAGATTTACGGCCATAATCATTGAGGGTACGAGTCAAGGCAGCACGGAAACCAGATAGATGTGTACCACCGTCAATCGTATTGATGTTATTTACGAAGGACAACAAGTTTTCACTATAGCTATCGTTATATTGCAATGCTACATCTACCACAACATCGTCTTTTGTATTTTCAATGTTGATAACAGTTGGATTAATTGCCTCTTTATTTTCGTTCAAGAAGGTAATGAAAGAAACCAAACCACCTTCATAGTGGAAGCTTTCAACACGAGGTTCCTCTAAGCGCAAATCGCTCAATGTAATGCGAAGGCCTTTGTTAAGGAATGCCAATTCTTGTAAACGCATTTTCAAGGTATCAAAGCTAAATACGGTAGTTTCAAAGATTTCTGCATCTGGCTTGAAAATAACTGTAGTACCAGTGCCTTCGGCCTTACCAATTTCGTGCAACTCAGAAGTTTTATGACCACGAGCAAAGGAAATCTCTTGAACAATACCATTTTGAGATACTTGAACCTTAGTCCATTCACTCAATGCATTAACTACGGAAATACCTACGCCGTGAAGACCACCAGATACCTTGTAGCCGCCACCACCGAATTTACCACCGGCATGCAATTTCGTTAATACTAACTCTACCGCAGACATACCGGATTCATGCATCCCTGTTGGAATACCACGACCATCATCGACAACGGTAACACTGTTATCTGGATTGATGGATACTTCGATATGTGTAGCATAACCAGCAAGCGCTTCGTCCACAGAGTTATCTACAACTTCGTATACGAGGTGATGCAAACCACGAGCAGACGTACTACCAATATACATCCCTGGGCGTTTACGCACCGCGTCTAGACCCTCAAGAACCTGAATATTCTGAGCGCCATAATTTTGTTCAGGCATGAAACAAACTCCTCCTAACAATCTATCATACTGCACTTGATTGAAATAAAGTAACAAAACATGTACAGGATTAAACTTTATCTCTTTATTATACTATAAAACTCATCAATCCGTCTCATTAAAGTCTTAATACTGATACCAGATCCATACACACAGTCATCTGTGACCACATATGTCTTGATTTGCTCCTCTGGCACCATGGCGATATATTCTAGTGTTTCATAGTGATGAATAGGACTTTTATGGGACTTTCCGCCCTTGGCATGCACCATCGTAATAATGGATTCTATGGGCACGGAAATGGTATCTCCAATATGAACGTACATAAGAATGACCCCTCTACTTTTCTAATGTCCCATTAAGGGCATCGATTTTGCGCTGTTCTTCTTCAGCAAGGAACTTAGAGCGATATTTATTACACAAATTAATAACGTGCTGATCCGTCAACTCATCAGGCTTTTTGTGGGTGATAAGCATGGCCACCATAAACATATGACGGCGATTGATAGATCCTTTATAAATCTTATCAAGGTAAAAGTATATGGATTCTCGCATCGCTTCTGCAAAGTCTGGAAAACTACACTGTATAAATTGCTGGCAATCGCTATATTTAAAGTACGGATACTTTCGAATAACAGCTTTAATGTCCTTGATATGAGCCCGATGCAATTCATATTCACAAGTAGGACAGATTTCCTTTTTAGATTTCATATGCATGCCACATCGTTTACAACGATGGTATCCATGCTGCTCTAAATAGATTTCTCTCTTACGAGCCGTAATCTGTACTTTCCTGAAAGCAGCTTTTAATACTTCGTTATCCGTTTGTTTCAACGATGTATCGATAGCGTCTACGTCTTCTTTTGAAAGCACGATATCTGCAAAGTTAATACGTTTTGTAATAATTTGTTCATCAGGAATCGTGAGAGACGTATTAGTTTCTACTTTCACATAGCTCTGACGTTTCATGATGAAGCGAATATCGGTGATTACCTCTTGGCGGTAATACTTGTTGATAGCCTCGATGATACGTCGTTTTTGCATCTGTAATTCCTGCATCCACATGGAATTATCTGCGCTGATAACCATATTTGGAGGCTTGATGGACACAATTTTTGTATGATCCGCAATGACATCACCTACTACATCACGCCACTTGTGAACAAGGGTATTTAATTTATATTGTTCCAGTAAATTCAGTTCTGCTAAGGCCTTTGGTAAACAAAGATCAAGGCTGTCCATACTGAACCTGTCCCCCTTCACAAGAAATAAATTGAACGGATTTTAAATCTTTAAAATCGTGAATATCTGTAGTGGTAATAAATGTTTGAATTCGTTTATGAATAAACTGCAATAAATTCGCTCGTCTCGACTCATCAAGTTCGCTCAATACATCATCCAAAAGAAGTACTGGATATTCTCCTACCTCTGACTTGATAAATTCAAGCTCACTCAACTTTAAGGACAATACAGCGGTTCGTTGCTGCCCTTGAGATCCAAATTTCTTTAAATCCATCGCATCGGAAAAGAATCGTAAATCATCGCGATGAGGACCAACGCTAGTGCTTAAACGATGACGATCCTGAGGCAACGCTGCTTTGATGCGTTCGTAAAAGCCTTCCTTTGTATATTCCAATGAACCATTGTCCATATACGGCTGTTCATAACCAATGGTTAAATTCTCAAGACCACCTGTCAATTTACGATTCATCAAATCGATAAGCAAATTGATTTTCTTTAGGCTTTCTAATCGTTTTTTCACAATAAAGCTTGCCATATCTGCTAGCTGCAAATCCCATTCTTCAAGAGGAATAGTATTCTTTCCTCTATATTCTTTTAGGACTGCATTTCGTTGTTGTAACAACCGATTATACTGCATCAATTGATGATAGTATGTAGCACTAGTCTGAGATATTTCCATATCGAGGAATCGCCTACGTCCCGATGGAGTCCCCTTGATGAGCTGTAAATCTTCAGGACAGAAGATAACTGTATTTAATGTACCAATCAGCTCTTTTTGAGATATTTTTGTGTCGTTTAATCGAATATCCTTAGGGCCTTGACGGAATAATTTAATATTTACCTTTTGAGGTGTATCTTTTTTCTCGAATTTTACAACTATGCCTGCTTCTTCAGTATTGAACATGAGCATATCCGATATATCGTTTGTACGATGGCTTTTACCAATCGTACCAACATAGATAGATTCGAGGATATTCGTCTTACCAGCCCCATTAGTGCCATATAGAACAATAATCTCAGGATTAAACTGTATCTGTACATCCTTATAATTACGAAACTGAAATAACTGCAGTGAGTCAATTCTCACCGATTATGCCTCCTCTTGTGTAATCACGAGGTCTACATCGAGACCTTCACAAGAAATCACATCACCAACGCGGCATTTCTTGCGTTTTTCCGTTACGACCTGACCATTCAAGGTAAGGATGCCTTCATCGATGAAAGATTTAATTTGACCACCTGTTTCAATGATGCCTTCTAACTTCAACAACTGATCAATTTGAATATACTCCGTATGAATGGGTACCTGCTGTTGCTCTTTCATAACGTTCTCCTAAAGTAGACAATTAACATAAGCATATATATCATACTGAGTCCAGGTCGCTCGCTGGGCATTTTTCTTCGAAAAATTGCACGCTCCGACCAAAGTTATATTTGGTTGGAGCCCAAAGCACAGTTCTTCACTGTGGATTTTCTTAGATAACTTTGTTATCTAGAAAATCTTACGTTCAGAACAAAGCGATGCAGTGTCTCTGTCGTCGCAAGCTCCTCCATTGACTACTGCCCTGCTTTTACTTTTATGCATTTGTGCGAACTGGTGTTACTACGTATGTATAGTTCGGATTATTGTCTTGGCGAATAACAACAGGACCATTTTGTTTTAAGAACAAGTGAATATTATCTCCTGTGCTGTGACGCAAGATGTCAGAGATGTAGCGACCATTGAAGGAGATTGTGAAAGGTGTGCCTTTAAATTCAACAGCTACGTCTTCTTTCGCCATACCGATTTCAGTATTTTGAGTAGACAATGTGACATTGCTTTCAGACCAATCATAACGAATTACATTATAACTAATGTCTTTAGCCAATAAGGATACGCGATCAACAGCGCCAGCGAATTCGCGGCGATCAATTACAGCGCTAGAATCGAATTGAGAAGGAATTACCTTTTCATATTCAGGGTATGTACCTTCAATCAAGCGAGAAATAATATAAATAGATTCAAAATTGAATACGATTTGTGTGCGATTCCAAATGATATTGATCATAGCTGGATTATCTGTTGGTAATAAACGAGATACTTCAGCCAACGTTTTTGTAGGAATGATAGCACGCATTGGAGTCGTTGCTGGTTCATCGATGGTAATTTTTTTTACAGCCATACGGTGTGTATCAGTAGCAACCATAGTCACTTCGTTTTCTTTGATTTCAAGAAGAGCACCGGTAAATACAGGACGATCTTCATCAGTAGCAGCTGCATAATTTGTTAAATCGATAAGTTCTTTCATAGCAAAGCTATCGATGTTTACATGATCTTGGTCGTGAATTTGTTCAACCAAGGAGAAATCATCTGGGTGTAATGTAACAAGGTTAAATTCGGAAGATCCAGATGTAATTGTCAAAGAATTTCCGTCTTCTGGTTTGTAAAGTTCGATAGTATCGCCAGGTAATTTGCGAATTAATTCTTGGAAATAGCGGGAACCTACCACTAAAGTACCAGGTTCTTTGATATCTCCATCGATGGTTAAGCGAATGCCGAGTTCGAAGTCGTTACCTTGCAATTCTACTTGACCATTTTTTGTAGTCATGTAAATAGCGCCTGGCAAGTTAGAACTTGTTTTATTTTGAGATACCTTTTGCAATACGTTGATTGCTTTTTGGAGATTTGCTTTAGGGAATGTAATATGCATATGTTACTCCTTTATGATTTTTATATATTGTAAAAGCACTAATAATTACTTGCTTTGTTTGTAATATTTAATGTTTACTATCGTAGATGTTCTATAGATATTCTACGGTAGATCTATTTCTACTAGTTTTTTGATTGTTTGTTAGTTTTAGTAGTAGTAATAGTAGGGGCCTGTTTATATGTGTAAAAATGATTTGGCACCACTAACTGTGTGAATTATGAGTTGTGTATAACTATGTTGATAGTTTGTACCTACTTATCCACATATTAACATCAAAGTACGAGTTTTAGGATATCCACAAAGTTATTCACTATATATCCACAGAGTTATCCACAGGTTGTTAATTTCTGTTTAATTTCTGCAACCATTCGTTTAGTTTCTTCATTTTTTTCAATTTCCTTCGTTATTTTATCGTACGCATGGAGAATTGTCGTATGGTCACGAGAAAAAGCTGCTGCGATTTGAGGATAGCTTTCATTGATCATATCGCGGCATAGATACATGGCGATTTGCCGTGGAAATGCGAATTGGGCTTTTCGTTTCTTGCCGAGTAGGTCTTGCTTTTTAATATTGAAATAAGAACTTACAAAATTCTGGATGCTTTCAATATTAACCATATTCACCTCTTCGGTATGAACGAGGCCCGCCAAGGCGTGTTTTGTGTATTCTAGGTCGATAGATTCGAGACGTTGATCGATGGATGCTGTACCGATGAGCTTGGTGAAAGCACCTTGCAATACGCGGACGTTTTCGCTAAATTGTAATGCTACGTAGTTAATTGAATCATTATCGATGCGAATAATGCGATTCTTTTTATATTCTCGTTCGAGCAGTGACCTGAAGATGGCAATGCGCGTTTCTAAATCTGGATTTTCCATTGTGGCAATGTAACCAGCTTGGAAACGAGAGCGAAGACGATCTTCGAACTGTTCCATATCGTTTGGCATCGTATCAGAGGTAAGTACGATTTGCTTGTTGTTATTTAATAATTCATTGAATGTATTAAACAGCTCAGTTTTCGTACTTTCACGGCTTTCAAGGAACTGAATATCGTCAATCATGAGCACGTCTATATTGCGGAATGTGTTGCGGAATAATTTACCTTGATTGCGCTGTAATGTTTCAACGAAAATATTCATAAAATTTTCGCTCGTAATAGACATGACCTTCATATGTGGATGATTTTCCTTGATAGCATTACCGATGGCGTGCATTAAGTGTGTTTTGCCGAGGCCCGATGGACCATAGATAAAGAGCGGATTATAGTCTCCACCAGGAAATTCAGCTACATTTTGTGCAGCCCCAAATGGTATACGGTTGGCATTACCCGTTACGTAGTTATCAAAACGGTACGCCGGATTGAGATTAGATAACGATAAATCCACAGGTACATTA
Organism: Veillonella parvula; assembly: GCF_032577575.1. Lineage (GTDB taxonomy): Bacteria > Bacillota > Negativicutes > Veillonellales > Veillonellaceae > Veillonella. The sequence continues at coordinate 91,322 of NZ_JAWFVO010000003.1, forward strand.
TCAGACTGCAATGTTGGCGTTGTTTCTGTAGATTTCTTTGGTGTAGCTACCATTGGTTCGTCTGGAATCTCTACAGGCGCTGGCGCGCGGTCGATATAGACCGGATCTTGATAGACTGGTGTGTAAAACTCCTCTTGATGAGCCTTTTCCTCTACTATAGGTGGTAAAGGCATCGGCGGTGCTACAACTGGTGTATCGATGAGACTTTCATCAACAAAATTTGTATCTATACTCTCTTGATTAAAATCGAATAAAACCATATCTCGAGGAGAGCCGATGACCGTGGTAATCGCATCTTGTAAAGCCTTGCTAATTTGCGGCTGCTGGTCGATTAAGTTTTTTACAAATGTTTGCATGACCCCAATATGGATCGAATGACTTTCGAGAGACATGGGAATCAACGATGACGTGACGCGCAAATACAATGCGTCAGGTAAATGCTGCATATTCTTTTTCGCCTCTTGCAATATATGCTCCCATATATTATTTAAATCAAATGATTGCATGACGTGCCTCTTGTGAATAACTATTGCGATAAATGTGCATAACTTTAGGAATAATGTGTATAACCATTGTAAAAGCTGTGGAAAAAACTATTATTCCTGTGAATAACTTGTGTATAACCTGTGAATAAGTAAAAATAAAAGTCTATTTTATATAGATAATTACTGACTTTTTAGTTTTTATAGATTAAAAGAGAAAAAATGTGGATAACCTCGAAAGTTATCCATCAAAAACTTATAAAAATATATAATTTTCCCTAATTTCAAGTATGATTGTACCAAAAAATAAGTAATTTGTCATTCAATCTGTGGATAACTTTTATAAACTGTTTATAATGTATATTTTAATTTTTTCTTGGTATATCTATTACTTTTGGGATAGGAAGTGAAACTACTTTTATCGCTCCATTCTGACGCAAGTCGCTCAAAAAGTAGTTTCACTTCCCCTCCTCCAACCATATAATTTTATGATTTTTATATACAATCGAAAAAGTAATAGATATACCTTTTATCAATCTACATTAGATCTGTTTATAAAACGTTATCAACACAACTTAAATGAAAATCGGGGAAAGAAGTCAGAGGAAATTAATAGCATCAATTTTCCCCCTTTCCTAGCAAGAGGTTAAAAGGTAACATTTGTTAAATCTTAGATCCGTATTCTGAAAGACTTTTAGATTTCCTATAAAAACTGATACTACTTTTTATACTGGTGGTAGGTGTATGAGTAGTTATTAGAGTGTGTTAGGAGCAGGAATAGATGTGGATTTTTGACCGAAACGATGAGTATGGAGGGAGAAAACCACATCTATTCCTCCCCTCTCTTCAACTGGAGATCAAAACATAAATTTGCCAAAGTATAAAAAGATTTGAATTGTGAGTTCTTGTATGTTGATAAATTGATGTTACGTTTACATCGTGTAGTGGTGTTGAAGGTGACATTAGGGTTGCCTTAGGGAGGGAATATAGGGTCCTTTTGAGCGACTTTACGATGAGTATGGAACGATGAAGGAGCCCTATATTCCTCCCCCTGGAAACGTAACATCAATTACAGGATAAAATGTGTAGTAGAATTATTTTCAGAAATACAAGAACTCACAGCAGAACCCCTTTATTATATTGACAAATTTACGTTTTACCTCTATAATTACCCTGTTATGGTATAAGTAAAACAATACAGAATGACGAGGAGGTGTTTTACTAATGAAACGTACTTACCAACCAAATACTCTTTGGAGAAAACGTACCCATGGTTTCCGTGAACGCATGAAAACTATCGGCGGCCGTCTCGTTTTGAAAAGAAGACGTGCAAAAGGCAGAAAACGCTTATCTGCATAATATAATAGCTGTTAGGCAGGAGAAAAAACTTGGCGCTGCTGCCAAGTTTTTCTATTCTTAGGACTTAAGGACAATGCATATGGATTATTGCTTTGATAAAGCAAGACGACTGACGCACAATAATGAATATCGCCTTGTGTATAAGCACGGTAAATACGAAGTAGGCCGTATGTGTGTACTGTATCGTATGCCCGTGGCAAAGCAACCTACGCGCATTGGTTTTGTAACCGGCAAAAAGGTTGGTTGTGCAGTGGAGCGCAACCGAGCTAGACGCCTGATGAAAGAGGTATATCGCCTCAATCAGCACGCCATTCGCGAAGGGTATCATATCGTAATTGTTGGACGTGGCCCTCTGAAAAACGCTACCTACGAAAAAGCGGAAAAGGAGATTTTGTATCTCTTGCGAAAAAGCAAATTATTGATACAAAATGATAAATAGGACCACAAGTTAGAGGCTTTGGTCCTTTTTGTGTATATGGAGGTTTCCATGAAACGCTGTATAACCATGCTTTTACGACTTTTAATTAGGTTTTATCAGCTCGCCATATCTCCCTTAAAACCTGGATGTTGCCGTTATTATCCGACATGTTCCACATATACTCTGCAGGCTATCGAAAAATATGGTCCTTTGAAAGGTAGCTGGATGGGTTTAAAACGCATTCTTCGCTGTCATCCTTTCCATAAGGGTGGCTACGATCCAGTTCCCTAACCCACGTGGGATTAGGCTGGATGTGTTCTGTGAAAGTAACTTTCACCATCACCATCAAGCACAGTTTTGGAAATACCTGAGCATCTGTATGGATGAAATTTAGACCATACCATAACGATATATAGATGCGCAAAGGACGATTTCGGACTGTATGAAAAAGGAGAAACAATGGACTTTTTAAGTGGTATTTTCCAACCTATCGTTGATTTAATGAGCACATTGGTAACTTATGCGTTCCAATTGACTCAAATGATAGGTTATCCAAGCTACGGTGTGGCTATTATCCTTTTAACAATCGTTATCAAAGCGATTTTGGCACCACTTACTGTTAAGCAAATCAAATCCATGAAGGCTATGCAAGAATTGCAGCCTCGTATGAAACAATTGCAAGATAAATACAAAAATGATCCTGCAAAACTGCAAGCGGAAATGGGTGCATTGTACAAAGAAATGGGCGTTAACCCATTGGCTGGTTGCTTGCCATTGTTGGTACAAATGCCATTCTTGATCGCTATCTTCTATGCTTTACAAAGCTATCCATACGATCAAAATTATGTACAGTTCTTATGGCTTCCTAGCCTTGGCGAACCAGATCCAATGTACATCTTGCCAGTTTTGAGTGCATTATCCACATGGGTTATGTCTCGTCAAACTAGTAGCGGTGCAACTGGTGCTGCTGCACAACAACAAAAGATTATGACAATCTTTATGCCTCTATTCATTGGTTACATTTCCCTTAACTTCCCTTCTGGCTTAGTTATTTACTGGATCGTATCCAATGTGTTCCAATTTGTACAACAACATTTTATTTACAAAGGCTTAGAAGCTAAATAATAGGAGGCACTATGGAATTTATCGATGTATCTGCTAAAACCATTGAAGATGCCATTGCTAAAGGTGTAGCTCAATTAGCTGCTGAAGGCCAAGAATTGGTAGAAACTAAAGTCTTAGAACAACCTTCTAGTGGATTTTTAGGCATTGGTCGTAAACCAGCAGTTGTTCGCTTATTCTTCACCGCTTTAGCTAAATCTGCTACTGCAGAAGAGGCAACTAATGCGGAAGAACAATCTGTGGCTGTTGCTTCCGAGCCGGTGGCAACAAGCGAAACAGAAGTACAAGATACAGCAGTTGAAACTTCTGAAGGTACTGTAGAAGAAAAACCTTCTAAAAAAGAACTTTCAAAAGAAGATCAACAAGAAATTGCTGAAAAGGGTAAACAATTCCTTGATGATATGTTTACACAAATGGGTCTTACTGTCGTTATCGAGAAGATGATGACGAAAGATAAGATTACATTCCAAGTACACGGCGAAGAGCTAGGTATTTTGATTGGTAAACATGGTCAAACATTAGATGCTATTCAATACTTAACAAATCTCGTGGCTCATAAGGATGTATCTGGCCATTGCCATATCGTGGTAGATGTGGAAAATTATCGTTCTCGCCGAGAAGAAACATTGGTGAATCTCGCGAAACGCTTGGCTTCTAAGGTGAAACGCAATCGTCAAAAGGTTTCCTTAGAACCGATGAATGCTTTTGAACGTAAAATCATTCACACTGCCCTTCAAGGCGATAAAAATGTTATTACTAACAGTGAAGGGGACGAACCGTTCCGTCACGTTGTGATTTCGTACAAAAAATAAAATATAGTGGTGCAGCTTTCAAGTAACTAGGATTTTCCGTTACTTGAGGGCTGTTCCCTTTATTCTTTAGGTTATGGTGAAAGCTAACCTAAGTTAATCTTCGCGCGGGTAAGATTGGTTTAGTTTAACTTTCACAGGCGAAGAACATATACAAAAGCAAATACTAGATAATCGAAATATGGAGATATGTATGTATATAGATGATACAATAGCGGCCATTGCGACGCCGCCCGGCATCGGCGGGGTTGGTATTATTCGGGTCAGCGGCAAGGATAGTTTTCCTATTGTAAATAGCCTGTTCAAGAGCATTGGCACCGTTCCTTTGATGGACCGCCAAAATAGAACGATTCAATACGGGACCATTGTGGATCCAGCGACGAACAAGACCATCGACGAGGTTCTTGTGTTATTAATGAAAGGCCCTCATTCTTACACGGCGGAAGATGTGGTAGAAATTCAGTGTCACGGCGGTATTGTGCCGGTTCGACAAATTCTAAAATTGCTTGTAAATCACGATGTGCGCATGGCTGATGCCGGTGAATTTACGAAGCGTGCCTTTATGAACGGACGTATCGACCTCACGCAAGCGGAGGCGATTATTGATATTATTGAAGCAAAAACGGAGGACTCCCTCTCCCTCGCTGTGGCTCAGCTAGATGGGACTGTTTCTTCATTTGTAAAAGATGTGCGTGAACAGCTCATTGCTATGATTGCTCATTTAGAGGTAACCATCGACTATCCTGAGGAGGATATAGAAGACGTAACGAGCCAAGAGGTTCGCGAACAGTTGCAGCCTATTTTGAAAGCTATGGATGAACTCTTGTCCACAGCTAATATAGGCCGTCTAATTCGCGACGGTATTACGACGGTTATCGTAGGTCGTCCAAATGCAGGTAAATCGAGCCTTATGAATGCTCTCTTGCGCGAAAACCGCGCTATCGTAACGGATATTCCGGGGACGACACGTGACAGTATTGAAGAATATATGACCGTAGAAGGTATTTCTTTACGCCTTATTGATACAGCAGGTATTCGCGACACACAAGATACGGTGGAAGCCCTCGGTGTTGAGCGTGCTCGCGATTATATCAACAAAGCAGATATCGTGCTCTGCGTTATTGACGGATCTACTCCTTTAACCTCTGAAGAAATCGGAATTTTGACCTCTGTGAGCGGTTTGAATACTATCGTACTCCTTAATAAGTCCGATGTGGCACAAGTCGTTACAGATGAAAATATTAAAGAACACGGAACCTTCACGGCTATCGAACGAATCAGTGCTAAAGAAGGCGAAGGCTCTGCGGTTCTTGCCAAATGGGTGCAAGAACTCGTCTACGGCGGTCGCGTAAAACAAGACAATAGCGCCATGATCAGTAATGTGCGCCACATCAGCCTCATGGAACAAGCGAAGGCTCAAGTAGAACAAGCCCTCTCCTCTATCGACATGGGCATGCCTGTAGACTTTGTAGCCACCGACCTGCGTAGCGCTTGGGAACTACTAGGCGACATCACAGGCGATACCATCCGAGAAAGCATGATAGATGAATTGTTTAGTCGTTTTTGCCTTGGTAAGTGATTTAAACTTTTACAATATGATAAGTAACAAATATAAGGAATTTAATTGATATGTACACAGTAGATAATTATGATGTCATCGTCATCGGTGGTGGTCATGCTGGTTGTGAGGCGGCCCTCGCCGCTGCCCGCATGGGTCATCGCACGTTGATGGCGACCATCAGTTTAGATAATATTGCGCTTATGCCGTGCAACCCTGCCGTGGGTGGCCCTGGTAAAAGCCATCTTGTTTACGAAGTTGACGCATTAGGCGGTCAAATGGGTATCAATGCGGATGCTACAGCTATCCAAATGCGTATGCTCAATATGGGCAAAGGACCTGCCGTTCATTCTTTGCGCTGCCAATCTGACAAGATTAAATACCAACATTTGATGAAACGAACATTGGAGAATACAGATAATCTCAATGTTAAGCAAATCATGGTGACAGAACTTAAGGTTGAGGATGACAAGGTAACAGGTATCGTTACAGAGCTTGGTGAATTCTATGGCGCTAAGGCTATTATTCTTTGTACAGGTACCTATTTGAAAGGTAAAATCCTCATCGGTGATATCGATTATGTGGGCGGTCCAAATGGTCAACGCGTAGCAGAACATTTCTCTCAATCCTTACTCGATAATGGTATTGAATTGATGCGCTTTAAAACGGGTACACCAGCACGTGTAGATAAACGTACTTTAAACCTCGAAAATATGGTAGTTCAAGAAGGCGATGCACATCATCACGCATTTTCCTTCATGGATGAATGGATTAATCGTAATGAAGATGTATGTTGGTTGACCTATACTAATAAAGAAACGCACGAAATCATTCATAGCAATATTCACCGGGCTCCTATGTATAGTGGCAAAATCGAAGGCGTAGGCCCTCGTTACTGTCCTTCCATCGAAGATAAAGTAGTGCGCTTTGCCGATAAAGAACGCCATCAATTATTCGTAGAACCAGAAGGCACGGGTACAAATGAAATGTATGTACAAGGTATGAGTACGTCTCTTCCAATGGATGTACAATATGCTTTCTTGCGTACCATCCCAGGTCTTGAGAATGTTGAAATTATGCGTCCTGCCTATGCTATCGAATACGATTGCTTGAATCCAATGCAATTGACACCAGCACTTCAAGTGAAACATATTGAAGGTCTCTACTCTGCAGGTCAAGCCAACGGTACATCTGGCTATGAAGAAGCGGCTGCTCAAGGCCTCATGGCTGGTATCAACGCAGCATTGTGGATTCAAGGGAAGGAACCGTTCATCCTTGCTCGCTCCGAAGCGTACATCGGTGTTCTTATCGATGATCTTGTAACAAAAGGTACAAATGAACCGTACCGCATGATGACAAGCCGCAGTGAATACCGTCTATTGCTTCGTCAAGATAATGCAGACCTGCGTCTTACAGAAAAAGGCCGCGAAATCGGTCTTGTAAAAGACGATCGTTGGGCCAAATTTACAGCAAAGAAAGCTGCTATCGAAGAAGCAATGGATATGTTACGAAATACACCTGTCAATCCGTCTAAAGAAACACAAGTTTTGCTTGAAGGTTTAGGTACAGCACCTATTAGAACAGGTATTCATGCTTATGATTTAGTAAAACGTAATGAACTCTCTTACGCCATTGTAGCTGATGCATTTGGTTTGAAACGCTATACACCTGATGTAGAAGAGGCTGTCGATATTTCCATTACCTACGAAGGGTACATTAAAAAGCAAATGGACCAAGTCGATAAAGTTCGCAAACTAGAAGAAAAAATTCTTCCAAAAGAATGGGACTACACAGAAATTAAGGGCATTTCTCTTGAAGCTCAACAAAAGCTCAACAAGATTCGTCCTCACTCCATCGGCCAAGCAAGCCGTATCTCTGGCGTCTCTCCTGCAGACGTATCTGTTCTATTGATCCAATTAGAGCAATACAACAGAAGTAAATAAAAATAGCATGTAATAATATGAATTCATGTAATAACATGCATTTTATATGAACTTTTTAAAAGATATTTCCTACAAATCTTATTGTCGTATACATATTAGACAATTCATTAGGAGTACTTATGAAAGAAAAATACGATGTGCCTATAGCACCTCTGTCTGAATTTGTTTCATATATGATGGAGCAAATGAGTCATTTTGGTTTGCCGTGCACGGAAGAGCAAGCAAAAGACTTTTACTTGTATTATGTGCATATGATTGAAACAAATAAATATCTTAATCTAACGGGTATCACAGACATGAAAGAGGTCGTGATTAAGCATATGATTGACTCCCTCTCCTGTTATAATTCTGAAATTATCAAATTTGGCATGTCCATTATTGATGTCGGTACGGGTGCAGGCTTCCCGGGTATTCCGTTGGCTATCTATGACCGTAGCCTCAAGGTTACCCTGTTTGATTCTTTAAAAAAGCGGCTTAACTTTTTGGAATCGGTTATAGATGAACTGAAACTGACGAACTGTACTACCTTACACGGACGTGCGGAGGATTTGAGTCATCAAGATTACCGTGAAAGCTTTGATATTGCTACGAGCCGTGCCGTGGCACGCTTGCCGATTCTTTTAGAATGGACTGTGCCATACGTAAAAGAAGGTGGATACATAGTTGCTTTAAAAGGAGCTATCTACGAAGAAGAAGTGAAAGAATCTAATAAAGCCCTTAGCACACTAAAAGCTACTATCGAAGAAGTAAGAACCGTTACTTTGCCAACCTTAGAGGATAAACGAGCAATCGTATATATAAAGAAAATTGGAAAAACACCAAAACAATATCCACGAAAACCAAAAGAAATCAAAGACAAACCGTTAGTATAGCAGTTAATGATTTAGGCGTAGAAACTAATATAAATTAATATAACTAAACCCCATGTTACATTGCTACATAAAGAAAAAGAGGATGCAAATCATAGATCTGCATCCTCTTTTCCTTTTCTTAGTAACGAATTAGTTTGTATGCCCTCCCCCACTCTATATCTATTAAATGATATCGTTTACGACAAAATTATATATTTTGTTCACTATATGAGGCGGAGATAAAGATACATATAACACCTTTCCCTAAGAACGACTTAGTTCACTATGGAGGTCGTGGGAAAGGTGTTATATGTTAATCTCAGAATGACTTTATAGGTGATCAATAATATATAATGTTGTATCGATATCATTTAAAGGCATAATATGTACGCCTGCTGCCATTTTCTTGATTTGTTCAAGTGTTTCAATCGCAATTTCTGTACCCGCTTCTTTACCACCTTTTTCCATGCGGTCCAATATTTCTTGAGTAAGATTGATTCCAGGCACTTTTTCATGGAGGTATGTAGCCATTTTAAAGCTTTTAAGTGGAATCAAACCGAGCATGATAGGTACATCGAATTCAGACATCTTGTCAATGTAGCGTTTTGCCTGTTCTAAATCGTAAATTGGTTGTGTTTGTACAAAGTGAGCGCCATTTTGAATTTTAGCAGCTAATTTTTGGCGTTCAATCTCTAAATCTGGAGCACCAGGATTACCAGTGGCACCGATGTAGAAGTTCGTAGGTGCATCTAGGTCATTACCTGCCAGGTCTTTGCCTGCATTTAATGTCTTAGCGATGTTAAGTAGTCCCATACAGTCGACTTCAAATACGGATTGTGCAAATGGATGGTCCCCATTATCTGGTTTATCACCAGTGAGTGTTAAAATATTATGCACGCCCAATGCTGCTGCACCGAGTAATTCAGATTGCAATCCGATAATATTACGGTCGCGGCATGTAAGGTGGAAAATAGTTTCAATTTCTTTGTTATGTTGTAACAAATAAGAAAGAGAAATTGGGCTCATGCGCATTTTGGACATAGGGCTATCAGCGATGTTGATAGCATCGACCTTCCCTTTCAAACGGGCTGCTTGTTCGAAGGTCTTTTCTGCAGAACTGCTTTTAGGAGGATCCAATTCAACAGTAATGGTGAACTGTCTTTGTTGATGTTTTTCTCGTAATGTCATCATGTACCTCGTTACTATACATTATTTTTCTAGTGTTTCAAAGAAGTCATTGGCGTGGTTAACAGCAGCGATGCCGTCTTTAGCGTAGATATCTGCACCTGCTTGGTCTGCGTAGTCTTGAGATACTACAGCGCCACCAACCATGACCTTAGTTTTAAGGCCTGCTGCACGGATAGCAGCGATAGTATTGTCGATTTGTGGCATGGTAGTCGTCATCAAGGAACAGATGCCAACGAGGGCAGCTTTGTTATCTTTAATGGCTTGTACGATAACTTCTGGGTCAACGTCCTTACCCAGGTCGACGATTTTGTAACCATTGTTTTCGAGCAATGCTGCTACGATATTTTTACCTAAATCGTGGATGTCGCCTTTAACTGTAGCCACGACAACGGTGCCTTTATCTAAGCTTTCACTAGCAGGAATAATTTCTTTAATGGTGTTGAAAGCAGCCTGCATTGTTTCAGCAGCAAGCATTACTTGTGGTAAGAATAATTTACCAGAACCAAACTTATCCCCCACTACGTTCATCGCTTCCGATAAGCCTTTTTTCGTAAGATCTAATGGATCGATACCATCTGCTAAGGCTTTTTTTACAAGATCAATGATAGCTTCTTTTTCGCCTTGTTCTACACATGCGCGAATATTGGCTAAAGGATCATTACTATCGAAGGATTTTTTATCTGGCCCTTTAGGAGCAGAGTTACCAGGAGCGGTAGTTTCGTCTTCATAGCCGTATTCTTTAATAAATTCAGCAGAACCTGGGTCCCAGCCTAGTAAGGTAGTACTAGATACAAATGCTTTTTTTGCTGGATAATTGAGTGGATTCATAATCGGTGTTGTTAAGCCACATGCGAGGGCCATTGTTAAGAATTGGCCGTTCAAATAAGGACGTTGAGGCATACCGAAGGAGATATTGGACAAGCCCATTACTGTTGGGAAGCCAAATTTTTCTTTATATAATTGTAGCGTACGCAATGTTTGGCGTGCACTATCTTCACCGCTGGCAAGTGTTAATACCAATGGATCGAGTAATAAGTCATGTGGTTGAAGACCATAACCGTAAGCGCGATTTATGATGCTTTCAGCTAAAGCAACGCGGTCCTCTGCTTTTTCAGGTAAGTCACCACTACAGATTGGCAAGCAAAGCAATGCTGCACCATACCGTTTAGCCAAAGGCATTACGTGAGTAATAGACTCCTCCTCCCCATTTACGGAGTTAATGAGGGCACGACCTGGATAGTTTTTAAGAGCTATTTCCATAGCTACTGGGTCTAATGTGTCAATGGATAATGGTGTTTCTACGAGCATGGATAACTCGAAAATGGCGCGTTCCATTAAGGGTGATTGATCCATGCCGGCTACACCCATGTTTACATCTAGGATATCTGCACCTGCCTCTACTTGGTCTAAGGCATCCCGTTTTACACGGATGAAAGAGCCATCGCGCAATTCTTGAGCAAGGACTTTACGGCCAGTTGGATTAATACGTTCGCCAATGATAAGTGGTTTTGTATGATGGCCTAACTCTAAAAGTTTAGTACGGCTTGTAATAATTGTTTTAGGTGCAATGTGGGCGCGTTCTTTTGGCGTATGAGCTTTCACAGCATCGGAAATAGATTGAATATGAGCTGGTGTTGTACCACAGCAGCCGCCAACATAGCTTGCACCAGCATCAACAATTGGAAGCATCAAAGGCCCCATCTCTTCAGCTGAAAGTGGGAATACAGTTTGTTTATTTATTAATTGAGGCATACCGGCATTTGGCTGACAGCTTATTGGTAAATTTGTAACGCTTGCAATCTCTTCGATAAGTGGTGTAATTTGTTCAGGTCCAAGGGAACAGTTGATACCAATGATATCAGCCCCTATAGCTTCTACGATAGTAGTTGCTACTGCTGGTGGTGTACCTGTAATAGTACGACCGTCTTCACTAAAAGAAAATTGACAGATGATTTGTACATCATCTTTTGTCTTCCCTGCTGCTTCACGAGCATCTAAAGAGGCTAATAAAGCGGCACGCATTTCCTGTACGTCGATGATAGTTTCAATGATAATAAAATCAACGCCACCTTCGATTAATGCTTCGGCTTGTTCACGATATGTATCATAAATGGAGTCAAAGCTCATATTGCCTAATGGTTGTAAAAAACGACCTGTAGGTCCCATAGAACCTGCTACACGAGCAGTTGGTTTAGTCTCTGCAATGGCTTCTTTTGCTACCTTCACAGCTGCAATATTAATTTCTCTTACGCGATCCTGTAAATCATAATCTTCTAATTTAAGACCACAAGCACCGAATGTATTGGTAGTGATTACATCACTGCCATGTTGTAAGTATTGAGCATGAATATCCTTTACTACTTCTGGTCTTTCAATATTAAATAGCTCTGGACAATAGCCTTCTTCTAAGCCTGCCGCTTGAAGCATTGTGCCCATAGCACCGTCAAATATATACATAAACATCTTCCTTTAACATCCTAAATTACAATGTTTCACGTGAAACACTATTGTATTGGCTGCCCCTTCATGGCAATACCAGAAATGTCGGCAGTAGTTTTACTACCTTCCTCTTCTCCCCCATCTTGGGTGTTGACTGTTGCTTTCTCTGGTAATTTTCGAGATGCACAGTTTTGTTGTGAACAAGATGTACAGCCTCGTTTAGTTTTAATATCTTCGTTTGCTGGCATTAAACCGATGATAGCCGTTACAGACTTACGTGGGAATAATAAATAGTTCTCTGTTACTTGTAAGCCAATCATCTCTGTTTTGATGATTTTAGCTAATTGTGGTTGGATTTCTAGTGGCCAGTTGCCATAACCAGGGCTAAAACGCCAAGTTGGCTTATAGCCTTGTTTTTTAGCAATTGTATTGATTACTTCGTTTACCTGATCAGCTACCTGTTCTACAGCAGTTGTGGCTGCTGCATCAAGTAATAAGCCTACCGTATAGTTACCTTGTTTAAATAACTGTTCACTACGAATTTCTACATCTTCTCCAACTGTTACGCCTAATACGTATACTTTAGTAGATTTTTCTAGATGCTTTTCGATGATAGACCCTTCAATTTTAAGCGGTGGATTGCTTAAAATTGTTTTTGTTTCTGCATCGTAATCATATTCTTGATATACACCCCTAGGTGTAGCCAATAATTGGATTTCCTTACATGCTTCGTCAACATAGTTTTGTGGGAAATCCTCAGCGTGACGAAGTCCTGCGTATCGTTTTACTTCTGCTTTGTCGATGGCAGGAAGCATTCCGTTATAGATGGGCATAGAAACGCCTCCTCTTCAAAATAAAAAGCTCTGCGTATCCGTAGAGCGTGTGCTTACTGTTATCAATTGTATATATAGATCTTATAAAGTGATTTTTCTAGACTCTTAAGATTATCAATCTAATTACTATCTAACTAATAGTATATAGATATGAATAATACCTGTCAAAGTATATGGGGCCTGTATTCTCATATAATTTAGTAGTATATAGGTATAGTTTAAAGTTATATCAAAATGATTTTTGTTCATAAAAGTTATTGATGATGAAGGTTTTATATGTTTAATGTTAACCATAATGTTTCACGTGAAACAATTTATTAAATATAATCTAATAATTTGTTATGAGTATATAAGTATATTAATATTAGTTCATTACATTTCGTATATTATTGTTATATATAATGTTACCGATCAAAAGTTGATTACTTTATACCTTTCGCTGATGGTGTTGTTCTATAAATAAAAAAATGATATAAAATAGTTTTGTATATATTTGTCTATTGGTATAGATTTATATTAAGGCAATAATTTTTTACTGTAAAATTTTTTATTAATTCTATAACTTAATTTTACGTTAGATTTTAATCCTTAAATGTTTCACGTGAAACATTTAATCGTAAAACTTATAAAACATTTGATGTAATTTTTCTTATTTTGTGTTGTACTATATAGTAAAGGAATAAATTGCTATGTTTCACGTGAAACAATAAAAAATAAGTGTTGTAATTATATTAATGAAGTTATTTACCTATAAGTTTATGTGCGTAATATAAATGTAAGTGGGAAAAATGTAGTAGATAAATAAAATAATATAGTAGATAAAAAATTAATGAGAATTTGATTTATAAATACCGTAATTAGCATTGTTTTATGTTATAATGGAAAAGAAATATTTTGAACGAAGATGTGAGGTGAATTAAGTGGGCAAAGTTATAGCTATTACTAATCAAAAAGGCGGTGTTGGTAAAACTACAACATCAGTAAATTTGAGTGCTTGTTTAGCTGATGCAGGTAAAAAAGTATTACTGGTTGATTTGGATCCACAAGGTAATGCTAGTTCTGGGTTAGGTATTGAAAAGGATGATTTAGAGCTCTGTGTGCATGATGTTCTAATTGATGGAGAACCAATTGCTGATATTGTACAACCTACAATGCTTGAAAACCTATTTGTGGCGCCTGCAACAATTCAACTAGCTGGTGCTGAAGTAGAACTAGTTTCCGTTGTTTCACGTGAAACAATGTTGAAAAAAGCATTAGCGTCAGTAAGAGATACATATGATTTTATCGTTATTGATTGTCCACCATCTCTCGGGTTATTAACATTAAATGCCTTCACTGCTGCTGATAGTGTATTGATTCCGATTCAAAGTGAATTTTACGCATTGGAAGGGGTTAGTCAATTAGTTAAAACGATAACAATTGTACAACAAACATCAAATAAGGATCTTGAAATTGAAGGCGTGCTATTGACTATGTTTGATGGCCGCACAAATTTATCGATTCAAGTAGCCGATGAAGTAAAAAAATTCTTTGGCAATAAAGTATATAAAACAATTATTCCTCGTAATGTACGTTTAAGTGAGGCACCTAGTTATGGGGAGCCAATCATTGTATATGATCCAAAATCCAAAGGTGCTGATGTATATACGAAATTAGCTAAAGAGGTAATTAAAGCATCTAAAACTAAATAAGCACTAGAGATAAATAAGTATTAAAGCTCAATAAACACAAAAGCGAAGTAAGTACCTAAAGGTAATAAGTATCTGTTATATGTATGTATCTAATGCTAAGAATATTAGTTTTTGGTGGTTTGCGTGATTTACATATTTTAAATTTGTAAATATTTGTAAGGCCGAGAGAGGTTAGTTGTATGCCAAGAGAAATTAAAAGCAAAAAAAGCAAAGCGTCTGGATTGGGGAAGGGCCTTGAGAATTTAATGAAGGTTGACTCTGTAGAGTCTGTATTGCCTGAAAAGGAGATACATGAACTGCCAATTTCTGAGTTAGTTCCAAATGTAGATCAACCGCGTAAAAGTTTTGATGAAGATAGTCTAGCTACATTGGCTGAATCAATCAAGAATCTTGGTATTTTCCAACCGATTGTAGTTCGTAAACAAAAGAATAAATATCAAATTGTAGCTGGTGAGCGCCGTTATCGTGCTGCTATGATTGCTGGATTGAAAACAGTACCAGTTATTGTTAAAAAATATAATACCGAAGAAATGACAGAGGTTGCTCTTGTAGAGAACCTACAACGTGAAGGATTAGATCCCATTGAAGAAGCATTGGCTTATCAAGGATTGATGGATACTTATAAGCAAACGCAAGAAATGATTTCTGCTCGTCTTGGCCGTAGCCGTTCATATATTGCTAATATGGTTCGTCTTTTAAAATTATGTGATTCTGTACAAAAGGATCTTATCGAAGGTGATTTAACGGTTGGTCAAGCTCGTCCATTATTAGCGTTAAGAAGTGCAGCTCAACAAATAGAAGCAGCTGAACGTATTAAAGAGGGTGAGCTAAGTGCTAGACAAGCAGAGGCCCTTGTTAAGTCTATGCAAAATAAATCGTCTAAAGCAAAGACTGGTAAACCTCAAAATACGGCAGAGGTTCGTGCCCTAATGGACCGTTTAAAACTAAGCTTAGGGTCCCCTGTGAATATTAAATTCCGTGCAGGCAAAAAAGTACAAGGAAAAATTGAAATTGCTTTCTCCTCTGAAGCTGAATTAGAAAGACTTATTGCATATATGGATGGGCAAGATCAAACAGAAGATGCGGAAACAATAGAGTTTAGAGTATAATTGGCTAGCAAAAGCAAAAGCAAAAGCAAAAGCAAAAGCAAAAGCAAAAGCAAAAGCAAAAGCAAAAGCAAAAGCAAAAGCAAAAGCAAAAGCAAAAGCAAAAGCTAATAGTAACAACAATAACAATAATAACAGCTATAGCAATTGCAATAGTCGTAATAGTAATAATAACAATCTGCAGTAAAAGTGTAGTCTACGGGCTGCGCTTTTACTGTATTCTAAAGAGATTATAATAAATAATATGATAAGTTATTAGATAATTTATCAGAAGCTTTATAATATATTTTGTAATATATGTGAAGGTTAAGTAACAAGGATAGGTTATGGAACAAACACCTAAGGCAAACCGCATACATATTGCCTTTTTTGGCCGTTGTAATGCTGGTAAGTCTACATTGATCAATATGTTAACTGATCAGCCTGTATCGTTAGTATCCGATGTGGCAGGGACTACAACAGATCCTGTAAGCAAAGCTATGGAAATCTTACCACTTGGCCCTGTGGTGATTACTGATACTGCTGGTATAGATGATACAACTGAATTAGGTGCATTGCGCATGGAGAAAACCGAAGAGGTCGTGAAAAAGATTAACTTGGCTGTTTATGTGCTTCGCACCGATGAAGAGCCAACCTCCGACGATATGCACTGGTTAGGTCTTTTGAAACAAAATAATGTACCTGTTGCACTTTTCATTAATGAGATTAATGCGGTGCCAAACAATTTAACGGAGTCTAAAGCTAGTATAGGCAGAGATATACTGGGAGAGCGTTATATAGCAGATCATACGGGTTTATCTGAATTGGTTACTGTCATTGGCTCTGCTGACTTCACATCTGATGCGAAACGATTAGAGTTGCTTGATCTACTCGGTGGGCTAACACCACTTGATGTAGAAGGGGAGCAAACTCTTTTACAAGGTTTAGTTGAAGAGGGGGATACAATCATTCTTGTATGTCCTATCGACAGTGCCGCACCAAAGGGGCGACTCATCTTGCCACAGGTACAGACTATCCGAGAAATTCTCGATCATAAAGGCTTAGCTTTAGTCTGCCAAACAGAAGAATTACCGGCTATGATTCACTCGCTTAAGAATCCCCCTAAAATGGTAATCTGTGATTCCCAAGCATTTGATCGGGTTGATGAGTTGACACCCGATTCGATTCCATTGACATCCTTTTCTATTTTGATGGCGCGGTTCAAGGGAAAATTACAGGATTTAGTAACTGGTGTTAAGGCTATTAAGAATTTGAAAGCTGGTTCCAAGGTACTTATCAGTGAAGGTTGTACACATCGTCGTCAATGCGATGATATTGGGACTGTAAAAATACCTAATCTTTTAAAAAAGCAAGGCTATACAGATTTACAGTTAGAATTCACTAGTGGGGGAGCATTCCCTAAGGATGTATCACAGTATGATTTGATCATCCACTGTGGTGCTTGTATGTTAACACGCCGTGAGGTGTTACGTCGTATAGAATGCGCTGTTGTACAAGGTACACCCATTGTAAATTACGGTGTACTCATAGCAGCTCTACATGGTATACTAGAACGAGCAATAAGCCCATTTGTTGACGAACTAGAGGGCTGATAAATAGCCTAATAAATAGCATTGTAATATGTATGTAACACATACATTTAGATATACATTACATACTTGCTATATAAATTGTTATATAGATATCGTTTATCTATATTAGATATATTAAATTAAATTGCATGCAGTCATTTAACTTTCACAATTGGAATGGTATAATTAACTGTTGGAGTTTTGATGATTGTATAGGAAGGAAAATACATGTTCGAATCGATTCAACCGTGGATAGGCATGGTTACCATCGTTCTTGTTATAGTGTTATTCGTATATTGTGTAATCTTACACATCCGCTTAGGTAGCTTGAAAAAGAAATACGATTTCTTTATGCAAGGGGAGCATGGTGCGAGCCTAGAGCGTAAATTATCTGTAGAGGTCAGTGAAATTCGCGATGCTGCGAAGGGCCTTGAGTCCTTGTTATCCGAGCAAGTGGCAATCCGCAATATTCAGAGTAATACGATACAAAAAATTGGCTTTATTAAGTATAATGCCTTTGAAAATATCGGAAATGATTTGTCCTTTGCGCTTACCTTGCTAGATGGCAACAATAATGGTATCTGTATCTCTAGTATTTACGGTCGTAGCGAATCTCGTATTTTTAGTAAACCTATTGTGAAAGGTAAAAGTTTAGTAAGTCTTTCACAAGAAGAATTAGAAAGTTTGAACGAAGCGTTGGGTGAGCGTACTAATGAGGAAGCGTTGACGAGCGCTATCGTTTCGAAATAAGGAAGTTTTATGTTGAAAATACCGGCATTCATTTCAAACAAAGTTGAAAGAAATGGTGACAACTGCATATTGACATTAACTACCAAGCAAGCGAAACTCGTTGCCATTATTGGTTCCGTAGTATTGGTCTTGGCATTGGTACTCGGTATTTGGGGCATCGTGCGCCAAGCTGAGATTGTGCAATTACGTCAACAAACGCAATTGCAATCGGAACAGTTGAAATTGTTACAACAAAAAACAGAAGTTCTGGATAAGAAAATTCAAAACTTAAATCAAATTAGTGAAGAGAATAAGCAAATGCTGAAGGGCGCTGAATCTGGCACACCAGCTCAAGGTGGCGGGGATGGTAGCGACCCAAAGCAGGAAGCCGCTGATAATAGTGAAGCACAGACGTTAACAGCGGCACAATTATCGGCTCGACTATCCAAAATGGATAAGGAAGCACAAAAATTGCTTGTTAGTTTCTATACGATGCGCAATATCCTTCGCGATGGTGGCGCACAAGATTTGATGGCATTACAATCCATCAATTTCTCCGCTGGTTCTGGTGGTGCTGTGAATAGTACGACACCTAGTATTTGGCCAAGTAAGGGCGTTATTACATCTCCATTTGGTAGCCGTGTTGACCCTGTTACGGGTGCTATTGGTGCATTCCATGAAGGTATCGATATTGCCGATGACTATGGTTCTCAAATCGTGGCTACTGCGGCAGGGGTGGTAACCTTTGCGGGGTATACAAGCGGCGGTTATGGTAATCTCGTTGAAATCGATCATGGCAATGGCTTTGTTACCCGTTATGGCCATAATAGTGCCGTATTGGTAACGGTAGGGATGAGCGTGAAACAAGGTCAAACCATAGCTTTGATGGGTAGTACTGGTAAAAGTACGGGTGCCCACGTTCACTACGAGGTACGCCTTAACAATACGCCTGTAGACCCTATGATCTTCTTACCAATTAGCAATTAGAAATATAAAAGCTTATATAAGACCTAAAAAGAACTTGTTATGCGTGCATATGCGCTCATAGCAAGTTCTTTTTCTTTCCTTTTGTATATATATATTGTAAAATAAAAGTATATGAACGGAGGTATATCTATGAAGGCCTATGTACAAGTTTATACCGGCGAAGGCAAGGGCAAAACAACTGCCGCAATCGGCCTAGCCATTCGTGCCATCGGCGCTGGCAAGAAAGTCCTCTTCTTACAATTTATGAAATCTAAAGTATATAGTGAGCATACTATTTTACCTACCTTAACAAATTTAACCTTAGAAACTGTGGGCAAGCCATTCTTTATCATCAAAGAAGGGATGAAGAGTAAGGATGAACTTGCTAAATGGGGCGATGAAGTCGTTGTCTTTGAGTCTGGTAATCCTCCGAAGGATTATGTAGCGCTCATCGAAAAAGGCTATGAACGTGCACTCGCTGCTATCAGCAGTGGTGAGTACGACCTCGTTGTACTTGATGAGTACAATATGGCTCTCTTCTTTGAACTCATTACATGGGATAAAACTAAAGCTTTACTCGATGCTCGTCATCCAGAAACGGAACTCGTATTTACGGGACGTGGGGCTCCTCAAGAATTAATTGATGAGGCCGATCTCGTAACGGAGATGAAAGAGATTAAACATTACTACCTACAAGGCGTAATGGCTCGAAAAGGCATTGAAAACTAATCATAGGAACACCTAAGGAGGTGATGTGGTTGAGTACAGTGGCTATTGTGGCCCTCGTTATTGTGGCCATCATTGTAGCACTCATCTTGACTATCCTACTGGCACCAATCACATATAGCATCGAAATTGATGGGCGGACACCATATCGTGGCGAGCTGCGCATCAAATGGCTGTGGCGCGTATTTTCACTCCACTTAGCGTACATTCAAAATAAACCATTTTTTAAGGAATTATACGTTTTAGGTGTACTTAAGATCGGTCCTGTGAAAGACTATGAACAATGGCTTGAAAATCGTGTAGATGAAGAATATCAAAAGGTAATGGATGATGACGGCGACATATCACAGGCAGAAGCTTTTGCAAAGGCTATGCAAGGAGGCGGACAAGGTCCAACTGCAAGCTCTAGCGGCACAAGCTTTGATGACTTGAAGAGCGCCCAAGGCTCCGATACAATCTTTGATGATGACGAATCACCAGGGGCGGGGAGCGCATCTAGGGCAAAGGAGCGCATTGAGCGACCTGATGCGGCTTCTAAGGATATGGATGCACAAGCTCGTGCTGAGCGGTATGATTCGATACAACAAGATCCAACGGCTCATATTCAAGATGATGATGAAGTAATAAGTCATGTTACTTTCAATAGTGACGGCTCTATCAAGGAAAAGGTCTTTACAAAGGTAAATGATATTAAAACGACTGTGAAACAACGTTTTGGAAAGCCTGATTCCAATGATCCGGTAGCATCATTCAAGTCTGAAATTCCTACATTCTGGTTCATGAAACACTTGAGAAATACAGAGTTGTGGCGTCAGATATTCCTTGTGTCGAAACGATGCTATAATCACTCTAAACCACGTGATATGGCTATAGAGGGCCGATTTGGTATTGGTGATCCGTATCGGATGGGGCTTATTGCCTCTATGTTGTATAGCATTTGGCCTGAGCAAGCAGAGTCTATTGAGATAGATTATGTGAACTGGGTAGCTGAAGGCAGCGGCCATATTAAAGGTCGTATGATTCTTGCCGTATTGGCATGGTATGGTACTAGATTCTTGGTATCTAAACCTATGCGTTCCCTATTGGGTGAAAGCGCTCGTGTCTTCTGGGTTAAACGGAAGGAAGCAAAGCAGCTAGAAAAGCTAAAAGCCGAACAGGGTCAAACAGCGTAAGGATATATAAAGTCAATTGAGTATATGAGCTATATTATTATAGCTATAATACTTTCACAAAAAGCGGAGGTACTGTGATGGAGAACAGTAATGTAAAAGAGAATTTGGAAGTCCTATTCGAGAAGTTTAAAAATATGATTAAAGTGGAAACTGTAGTTGGTGAAGCTGTGCAAATTGGCGATACTACGCTCGTTCCATTCGTTGATGTAACCTTTGGCTTCGGTACTGGTACAAACCATTGCACAGCCAACAAAAGCCAAGAATCTGGCGGCGGTGGCGGTGGTGCCAAAATGGAACCAAGCGCAATCCTTGTTATTAAAGGTGACCGCATCGAATTGTTCAACATTAAGGGCAACCCTTACAGCAGCAGCTTTGATCGCCTTATCGGTTTGGTGCCTGATCTCGTGTCCAAATTGAAATCCGATAAATACATCTATTTAAATGATGAACAATAATTCGGTGAATAATAAACCATAATTTGATGACAAATTATAAATAATTGGTGAAAGTCGAAATGCCCACATGTGTGTTCTGAATATGTCTGTATCGATTGCTTTAAGGGTCTCAGAGTATGCTTGTGGGTATTATTTTAAGTTCTAATAACTTTCATAAGTAGTTCATAGGGCTTTATTATGCTATTTATCATAGTCTTGTGAAAGTTAGCAAGATTTGTTATAGTAAAAATAGTACACTATTGGATTGTATAGTGACACTTTTAATCGAGGAGGATTTCAGATGAAATTATCTAAAAAATTGACTACCTTAGCTATCGTTGGTGCTATGTCTGCTACTGCTGCAGTAGCAAGTGCTGCTAACATTGGCTTAGTAAATATGAGCCAAGTAGTAAATAGCTACCCTGGCTACGGTGCATTAGATATGAAAATGCAACAAGTAGACGCTCAATACCGTCCACAAATTGAAAAAAAAGTACAAGAAATTGAAAAAATTAAAGACTCTGCACAAGCAGAAGCAGAATTCAACAAAACTGTAGCTCCATTGCTTCAAAAAGAAAACGAAGAAATCAATAAAATTGCTCAACCTATGATGCAAGCAATTCACAACACTGTTGAAGCTATCCGTGTTGAAAAACAAATGGACGTAGTATTGGATGATCCATACACAATTCGTGCTGCTGACGCTAACAGCAAAATCGAAAACATTACTAACGAAGTAATTAGCCGTCTTAAAAAATAATAAGCACGAAACCCCCTAACTGAGGTATCAGCTAGGGGGTTATTTATTAAAATACATTTTAATAAATCCGATAAAGGAGTGAGATTTAATGAAAGATTTTAAAGTATTAGCCACAGAGCGGTATTCGGTTCGAAAATTCGATACTCGACAAGTGGAGCAGGAGAAGGTAGATATGTTACTAGCAGTCGCTCGATTAGCACCTACGGCGCACAATTATCAGCCACAACGACTGCTCGTGTTAAATACAGAAGATAGCTTAAAGAAACTAAAAGATTGCACTAATGGTCACTTCAATGCACCGTTGGCAATTATCGTTTGTTACGATAATACGGTGAGCTGGAAGCGAGAATACGATGATGCAGATATGGGGGTTGTAGATGCTAGCATTGTGGGATCCCACATTATGTTTACCGTAGCCGATATCGGTCTAGGCACAACGTGGATTGCTCATTTTGATCCTGCTAAAGTTCGCAAGGCATATAACTTGCCTGATAATATCATCCCTGTAGCTATCTTCCCAATTGGTTACCCTCATCCAGACTGTGTTCCTGCACCAGGCCATACAAAACGCTTTGATGTGAGTGAATTTACAATCTATAATTCCTTTTAAAAGAATGTTTTTAGACTATGTATTACTCTATAAGTATTTAATAACTATGGATATAACTGAACTATTGAACAGTTATATAAAACTTAATAACTATATGATTTCTCTTTAATACATACTCCATATAAAAAGGACAGTTGCTTGTATCAACTGTCCTTTGGTATTTTATTCTGGTTTATGAATGAGGTTTACAACGAATTCGCTGTCTTCTACGAGTGTAGCTTGGATGTAGTTGTCGCCATTGAATTCCAATACTTGGCCTGGTACAAGTACATGCTCTTCCGTTTCATTAAGGAACACTTGTACTTTACCTTTTACTACTGTAAAGATGACATTAGCTTCTGGATGGTTGTGTTTTTCCACCTTTTCACCAGCCTTGCCGCCTTTTTTTACGATTACATAGTTAGGACCTTGGAATAATAAACCTAATTCTTGATTAACTGTGCCTGCCATAATGGACCTCCTAGTTCTAATTTTTATATTGAAAGTTTAATGTAATACATACTATGTTGTATATCTGTCTTATAATTGTATTATAAATGATATTGTTTATCAATGCTGTGCTTATGGCTACAGTTTCGAAAATAGTTAAGCTATTGTATAATTTATATAAAAATAGGTATGAAAAAAGGAGCGTAAGTTACGCTCCTTTTTCAGTACATATATCTGAGAGTAGATAGTTTATATTATTTTTTACGAATTGAGTATAAACGTGTGCCGTTTTCTTCTGTCGTTACAAGTTCAAATGCTGGATCGATAGCTTTTACAAAGGCCTCGAACCATGTTTGGTAAGCTAATGCCATGAACTTAGGGTCAACGCCTGCTGTACGCCAGTAGCCTGCTTGTAATCTGTGGTCGCCAACCCATGTAAATTCTTCTGGGCTTTCAGAAACCACTTGGTCACCACCATCGCAAGGCATGCCATTTACGTAGAAGTTTTGTAACGCATTGTAAATCGCTGGTGCAGTGTGTTCTTCAAGGTTATCTTGTGCCACAACGCCACATGCTTGGCCTTGTACTGCAAAGGCATCTAGAATAGCGGTTACTACGTTTACTGCTTCATCGCCGGAGTTTGTGTCGAGCATATCCTTGATGAAAGCTGCTTCGCGAACGGAAGCGATGTTGATTTGGTTGGATAACCAGCCATGAATATTGCCATGGTCGATGATGTTTTCCAAGGGAATGCTTGGATTAATTGGCTCGCCGTATGTATCTACGGAGATGGAGTGTAGTTCCTCTGCCAAATCATCAACAACTTTAGACGTTTTTTCTAAAATCAAGTTTTCACGCTCAACGAGCAATTGAATTTTGCGATATAACCAGTAATGGATGTGACCTAAGAATGCGGACATATTAAGCTCCTTTTCGTGCTGTTTCTAATTTCTCTACTAAATCGTATACATTAAAACCGTGGATTTCTGCGGCTTGCCATAATGGCTCAGCTGTTGCAGATGGGCAACCTAGGCAGCCCATACCAATACCTTGTAATACAGGTACAACATGTGGGTAGGTTTCAACGATGTCGCGAATAATTGTGTCTGGAGTGATAGGGGAACCTGCTTCGAGACGTGGTGCTTCTACTTCAGGATCGTTACCTTGACCAGGCAAGAACACAGCTGGTTCTTCGGACTTGCTTTCAGCTGGAGCCCCTTCAAGGTCGCCCAATACAGCTGCTTTGAAAGCCTCTAAACCAATGCGGTCGATGAATTCGCCCATGCGTTCGATTTGTGCGTTTTCTTTATAGTATGCGATGATTCGATCAACTAATGCAAGAGCTTCTTTTTCTGTTTTAACTTCTGCGATGAGGTCGCCGATGCGAGGATGCGCGCCGCCGCTACCGCCAGCGTATACATTCCAACCTTCTACAGTACCGATAACACCCACATCTTTCATGCGGCTTTCAGTACAAGAATTTGGACAACCGGACACGCCGATTTTCATTTTGCTTGGCATTTCAAGGGACAAGTACTTGCGTTCGATTTGCATGCCAAGATGTACGCTGTCTTGTTTAGCGCGTTTACAGAAGGTAGTACCTGGGCAGATTTTTACGCTGCGTACGCGGTTAGATACAGTGTACGCTGGCTCCATGCCAAGCATCTCCCATGCTTTATCTACGTCTTCTGCTTTCAAATTTGTAATCATAATGCGTTGGCTGCCAGTTAATTTAAGAACAGCGCCGAACTCATTTGCTACGTCGATATATTTTTGTAATTGATCTGGTTGAATGAAACCTGCAGGAACGCGAGGTGTAATTGCATAACGGCGTTGACCGTTTTTTATGCGTTGTAAATTTGCTGCAATTTGTGCCATATTAAATCCTTTCTCGAGCCCTCTCTGCGGAGAATAGTGGCTAAAACTACTTAGTTAATCTATAAAACTCTTTATATATTAATTATTTACGCCCTAGGGTTTTGTGAAAGCTTCGCACATATATACGGACAAGTGGGATGAGATCAACTAGGCGATGCCTCATCAAAACCCGGCGTAATGATCAGTATGGGTATTTAGAATACTGACCCGACGCTCTTAGTATAAACCATTTTAACAAACAATAATGTAACTCAAGCTACAAAAATAGAACTTTTTTAATATTAATTATTGATTGTTTACTAACTATCATTATATACGATACTGTTTACAGATGAAACCCAAGGTTACATATCGTATAATAGACATATAGAATGTTCTTGATGTAGGAGAAACGATGAAAGTCCTTTACGATACTATTTTAAAAGCAACATATATAGGTCGCCCGAACCGTTTTGTGGTGACTTTAGATTTGAATGGTGAAAGTGTACTCGCTCATTTGCCAAATCCGGGCCGCATGTGGGAGCTCTTGTTTACGGGGGTAACGATGTACATCGTGCCTCACGATAAACCGGATGCGAAGACGAAATATCGCGTGGTAGGCATCGAGCGCGATGGCGTTGTTATCATGCTCGATACAAACTACAGCAACGATGTGGCGCAACATTTGATTGAAAATAAATGTATCCCTGGTTGGGAGGAGTGGCGCGTAGTGAGGCGGGAATATACGGTTAAACTACATGGCACATCATCTCGATTTGACTTGCTCCTCACCAATGATAAGGGGGATGAGTTTTTATTAGAGGTTAAGTCCTGCACCTTGTTTTCCAAGACGGGAGCCATGTTCCCTGATGCTATTACAGAGCGAGGCCGCAAGCATTTATTGCATCTGAAAGAATTACAAAACGAAGGCTACCACACGGGTGTTCTATTCCTCGTACAATGGGACCAAGCGCAGTGGTTCTTGCCAGATTATCATACGGATTTGGAATTTGCTAAAACCTTTAAAGAGGTGGCACCTTCATTAGATTGGAAAGCTGTGGCTGTGGCGTGGGATGAGACTTTCACCATGCCTACGGTGACACATGAATGTTCCTATCCTAGTTATATCCTCGACACAGAGGCTCATGATAGTGGCGTGTATGTGATGGTCATGCACCTTGATCACGATTTAGATCTCGAAATCGGTTCTAAAAGGATGATGCATTTCAAACCTGGTTACTATATGTACGTTGGTTCCGCGAAGGCAAATTTAACGAAACGCATTGAACGTCATAAACGAAAACGGAAGAAAATGCATTGGCATCTAGATTACTTCCGCGGTCACTGTGAAATGATAGCGGGCTTGCCGATTCGTACTAGTGGGCGGCCGCAGGCTATGACAATTTCTGCTCAGGAACGGCGTAAAGGTAAACTCTCTGATGATTCGGCTGCTCGTGAAAGCACAGATGTAGATTTAACCAAAATTGACGTAGAATGTGCTCTCGCTGATGCGGTGCGAGCTATTGCGGAATGGAATGTACCGAACTTTGGGTGTAGCGACTGTGACTGCAACAGCCATCTATTCGGAATGAGTGAAAATCCGATACACAATAAAAAATTTATGAACGTAATAGAAAATTACAGGATGAATATGCTAGATGAACTAGTTAATAGGTAATTATTATTGATGGGGCCCGAGAACTATATACGTAATTAATTAAAAAGTGCTATTACCTATCTCTTCGCTCCATAGTGACCTAAGTCGCTCATCAATAGGTAATAGCACTTTTTAAAACACTAGCTATAGAGGTGTCCCATCAATAATAATATAGTCCTATCCATAGTTATCCCAGCATATTCATTCTATAGTTTCTACATAGAGAGAGGGGAGGTTTTGTGTATGAGGTTGTTTGTTAAGTTTGTGTTGTTAGGTATCGTTGGTGTTTGTAGTGTTGTGTTGAGTGGTTGTTCTTTCATTTGGACGACGGAGAATGGTGATCCTGCTACACCAGAGGATATCAAGTCTAGCGTGGAGAAAGAGTTCTCAGTTGTGCATCCGAATCTTGTTCTTCAGTCATCTGTGGTGGAGAAGGAGAAGCCATTCCAGCGAAATGTGTATGTGTTTTATGATGAAAGTAATGGTATTTCTTTTACTACAAATTCTGTAGTCAAGCGGCCAACATTGCCGGCCCCTGGTGGCGAGCGAAAAAATGATGCGGATTTTGCGTATGCTGATGCATATTTGAATCATTTGAATGGTAGGGTTAGCAATTTAACTAAACAGTATGGTATGCAAACGGCTACGGTTGATGAGCAGCATATGCTAATGGATTCTAAATTAAAACGACGTGCTGGACAGAGTGATGTATCTTTATTTGATGAAGGAGAATTTATATTTGTAGATGATACCGTGAAGGGTGCTGATATGGTAGCAGTGTTAAAGGGGATTTATAATCTCTACTCGCCAAATAATGATAAACACTTATTGAGTGCTTCGTACGGTCGCAAGGTTACCTTCTATTACTTACCTAAAGGTGAGGTAGATAAAACAAAGGCTCAGTATATAAAAGGGTTCCGATTCCTCAGTAAAAACAAAGATTGGCGAGAGACATTGTTAGAAAATTATGGTAGTGAAAGTATGGATACACAACAGTTGGAACGTAATCTAGCCAGTAGTTTACAAGCTATGGTTAAGTAAATAGCAATTGTTGTTTAGTACATATCTATTATTAATAAGTAAGCCTCGACTGTATTATTAAGATTGAAATTAACAATATATACAAACGACGTGTAGTATTATCTACACGTCGTTTGTATATATGAGCTATTTTATTTTTCGTTCAATACTATAGGATGTTTCTTTTGTGTTTCTTTCATAATGAAAGCGATGAAAACTAATGTAGCCTCAAAGGTAACAACAACGATGTCTAGAGCAATCATATGTCCCCATGTACTAGTGAGCCAACCCATGAATGGACCAGAGAAGAAGGATAGGAAATAGCTAGAGGCCCCTACGAGACCTGTAGCAAGGCCAATTTGTTTGTGGCTGACACCATCTTGTGCGATTGTATAGCCTAGTACATAAATGGCATGAAGGCCAATTCCCATAATCGCACCAACGATATATAAGAGAATAGAGGCTTTAGGGATGAAGTGAAATACTAGAATGCCGCAGATTGTATTTAACAAAGCTAGTGCCACGATGGTTGGCTTGCGACCAAACTTATCGGCGAAGAAGCCTAGAATTACGCCGGAGAGACCGCCTATGCCGTATACCATACCAAAGAATTGCCCTGCTTCTGCAGCACTAAAGCCTTTAAAGGTCATAAATAAGTATGGTCCCATGGAAGCAAAGCCCCAATAAGGTACGATATTTAAAATTTGAATAAGAATGGCAAGCCATACAATCTTATTAGTCCCTACCGTCTTTATTGCTTCAATAAGATTCATACCTTTCACATCTGTAGAGCTGTCGGTGTATTTTTTACGGAAACCAAAGTAGAGTAATGCGCCGAATAGAGCGGTAACTAAGCCCATATTGAGCAGACCGTGGGTCCAATCGCCCGTTGCAGAGAGACTATATCCATAATAGGCAGGTCCTACATAAGCGCCAATGGAGTAGAAAGTCATCATGAGCCCGTTGAGCATAGCCCTTGCGGCGGGGAAGATGGAACCTGCTACTGAGTACATGACGATATTCCAGATACCTTCAGCCATGCCAAAGATGGTGCGGGCTAAACCTACTTGAATGGCATCAGAGGCTTTGGTTACAATCGCTGTCATAATACCAAGGAAAATCATACTAGATACAAGTAAACGTTTGCGACCAAATCTATCGGCTAAATAACCTGCCGGAATATCGATAATTGCTTGACCTAGTGTAAATATAGTACCAATGGTGCCTACCTCAATTGGGGTTAATGCTAACTGCGCCGCAATGGCTTTTAAACCGACACTAAAGGATAGTCGATTTGCTGAGTAGAATGCATAGCCTACAGCGAGTAAGATTAATTGGACCCATATGATCATGGGGATTTTAGGAATATGAAATTTTGATTTCTCGTCGTTCATATGTATCGCCTTTCATGAACCTATATACAATGAGAATTTATATGTATATAGAAAAAGAATAATAATAAAGTAATGTTATTTTATCAAGAAATAAGGGCTTTTTAAAGTAAATTCTATAGAATTAATTACAGCTATGCAACAGTTGTACAATTGGGCCATGTAATGGGAAGAAACTTTTACAAAATATAGCGTTAAAACTGCAAAAATGCTATAATTATATGATGAATTAGTATCAGTGTTAGTAAAATGAGGTGAGATTGTGGCAGACCAACAATGGTCCCACGGGAATATTCATCCCGTTCAGATTGATAAAGAAATGAAGAATGCGTACATCGATTATGCAATGTCCGTAATCGTTATGCGTGCGCTTCCAGATGTGCGCGATGGCTTGAAACCAGTACATCGTCGTATTTTGTATGCGATGCATGAAACAGGCATGACGCCAAATAAACCGTACAAGAAATCCGCTCGTATCGTCGGTGACGTACTCGGTAAGTATCATCCACATGGTGATAGCTCCGTTTACGATGCAACGGTTCGTTTGGCACAGGATTTCAATACGCGCTACCTTTTGGTAGACGGTCACGGTAACTTTGGTTCCATCGACGGCGATAGTGCCGCTGCGATGCGTTATACCGAAGTACGTATGGCGAAGATTACAACAGAAATGCTTGCCGATATCGACAAGGAAACTGTTAATTTTATGCCGAACTATGATGAAAGCTTGCAAGAACCAACAGTATTGCCAGCGAAGATTCCAAATCTTCTCATCAATGGTTCCAGCGGTATCGCTGTAGGGATGGCGACAAATATTCCACCACATAACCTCAACGAGGTGTGTAATGGCCTTACTATGCTCATCGATAATCCAGAGGTAACTGTGGAAGAATTGATGACTGCTATTAAAGGCCCAGACTTCCCGACTGGGGCGCTCATTTTGGGCCGGGAAGGCATCAAAAAAGCGTACTCCACAGGTCGTGGTAGCGTTAAAATGCGTGCTCGTGCGACCATCGAAGAGATGTCTAAGGGCAAGCATAAAATCGTAGTGACTGAGATTCCGTACCAAGTTAATAAGGCTCGTGTTATTGAAACAATTGCGAACTTGAGCCGTGATAAGGTGATCGATGGCATCACAGCACTTCGCGATGAATCTGACCGTCAAGGTATGCGCATCGTTATCGAATTGCGCGCTGATGTGCAACCAGACATCGTTCTTAACAAATTATATAAACACACTCAATTACAAGAATCTTTCGGCGTGATTATGCTGGCCCTCGTGGATGGTCATCCTCGCGTATTGAATTTGAAAGAAGTATTGGGTTATTACTTAGATCACCGTCTCGATGTTATCGTACGCCGCACTCAATTCGAGCTTAACAAAGCCGAAGCGCGTGCACACATCTTGGAAGGCTTATTGATCGCTCTCGATCACATCGATGAAGTTATCGCTACAATCCGCAGTTCTCAAACTGACGAAATCGCACGTAACGCATTGATGCAAAAATTCGGGCTTTCAGAGAAACAAGCGGTAGCCATCCTCGACATGCGTTTACGCCGTTTAACAGGCTTGGAACGCGAAAAAATCGAAGAGGAATACAAGGAATTGTTGGCATTGATCGAAGATTTGAAAGCTATCTTGGCTAGCGAAGCGCGTCAACGTCAAATCATCAAAGACGAACTCGATGATATGAAGAAAAAATACGGCGACCCTCGTCGTTCTGAAATCACGATTGATACGTCCGACCTTGATGTAGAAGACCTCATCGCTGACGAAGAGATGGTTATTACCTTGACTAAACAAGGTTACATCAAACGAATGAACGCGAACGTATATCGCAACCAACATAAAGGCGGCGCTGGCGTTATCGGCATGAAGACGAAGGAAGACGATTATGTAACGCAGATTATGCATGTGCGGACCCATAATACATTGCTATTCTTCACATCTGCAGGCCGTGCATATCGCCTCAAGGCGTACGAAGTGCCAGAAGCAGGCTCCCGCAACTCTCGCGGTACCGCTATGGTTAACGTATTGCCGCTCGCTGTAGGTGAATCCGTTACGACTATGATCGACCTTGAACGTGTCCATGAAGATGTAAATTTATTCATGGTCACTGAGTTCGGCGTTGTAAAACGTACAGCTATTGAAGAATACCGCAATATCCGTCGTTCTGGCCTCAATGCAATTAATCTCGACGAAGGCGATCGTTTGATTTCCGTTAACGTAACGACTGGCAACCAAGATATCTTGATTGGCACTAAGTTGGGTATCGCTATTCGCTTCAGCGAACATGATGTGCGCCTCATGAAACGGGCGGCTCACGGCGTGCGCGGCATTAAATTGAATGCAGGCGACGTAGTTGTAGGCGCTGGTGTTCTTAATACTGATGAAAGTGAAGCACAAGTGTTTACTATCTCTGAAGAAGGTTTTGGTAAACGCAATGATGCGGAAGCTTATACATTGCAAAAACGCGGTGGTAAAGGCTCTAAGAACTTCAAGATTACGAACAAAACCGGCGATGTAGTAGCCGTAGAAGTTGTTCATAACGATGACGAAGTCATGCTTATTTCTGAGCAAGGTAAAATCATCCGCTTCAATATGAATGACATCGCTGTGAAGAAGGGCAAAGCTATCTCTGGTGTGAAAACACAAAATCTCGACGAAGGTGATAAGGTAGCTAGTATTGCTGTTATTCCAGGCGCTGAAATCGAAGAAGAAGTAGAATAATATAAAACACTATATTAACTATTGAGTAATTATGGGCGACCATCTAAGATGGTCGCCTCTAGTGTTGGGGGAGTTTAAAAATGAAAAAATGGTTAGCTGCTATGTTTGCAGCAGGGGTTTTCTTTGTAGGTGGCTTTGGTCAAGCTAGTGCTGCTGACTGGTACTATATTGATGCTGATGCTGACGATGCGGCATGGTTTATTGACAACTCGTCTGTATATAAAACAGATGATGCGGCTACAGTACTTGTTAAAATCAACAATGTTGAAGGCTTTACATATATTTACACAGTACGGATTGATCGCAAAGAAAAAACATGGACAGAACTTGATACAACAGTATATAGCAATGCTGGTATAGCATTGTTATCCAGTAAAGAAGCACAAAAACCTACGAAAATTGAACCGGATACCATGGGGGCGGAAGTTATGCAGGCCCTATGGGGGAAATAATCCAACAATTTAATAGAAGCTGATATTCGCTCTGTCTATTTAGATACTCAGAACGTATAAGTAGCCCCGAACTATCCTGAAAGCCTCCATAGTGACCTAAGTCGTTTTCAGAATAGTTCGGGGCTTTCTATATTATTAGTACTCTTACAGGGCGAATATCAGTTTTCAAATTCGTTGGATTACACACGGTAGAGGCATAGAGAATTATTTATTCCCTTATTTTATGGTATAATGTAAGGGAATAATTTTATTTATAAGGGATTAGAGCGGAATGGAGGTGTGTGTATGCGTCGTTTTGAGTATGGTCAGATTCAATTTTTGTCGTGGGATATGGATATTTTGAGTCTTATTGCGGGGATTTATCGGGCAAATGGCAAGGAGGAGGTTTTGCTTTCACAGAGTCCTGCCATATTAGATTCGCTTGTGGAGTTGGCAAAGGTACAGAGTACAGAGGCTTCAAATGCGATTGAAGGGATTGTGACGACGAGTACACGTCTCCGGCAGTTGGTGGCTGACAAGACGACACCTCGTAATCGGGATGAGCAGGAAATAATGGGATATCGCGATGCATTGAATGTTATCCATAAGAGTTATGATTCTATATCGTTGTCTCGGAACCATATTTTACAGTTGCACAAGATTTTGTATAATTACCAGTTTAATGCACGTGGTGGGCAGTTAAAGAGCTTACAGAATTATATTAGTGCTACGTATCCAGATGGTCGAACAGAGGTATTATTTACTCCACTAGCACCTTATGAAACGGCGGAGGCTCTCGATCAGATTTGCGCGGAATATAATCGGGTTGTAGGTAATGGCGAGGTGGAACCACTTCTAGCGATTCCCATTTTTATTCATGACTTTTTATGTATTCACCCTTTTAATGATGGAAATGGTCGCATGAGTCGATTGCTGACGACGTTATTGCTGTATCGAAGTGGTTTTATGGTTGGTAAATATGTGTCCTTAGAGGCTAAAATTGCAGCAAATAAGGACATGTATTATGCGGCTTTACGCGAGTCTAGTGGTGCGTGGTATGGTGAAAGCTCCTGTCCTACGGCTTTCATTCGGTATTGGTTACAAATGTTATTGGCCGCTTATCATGATTTTGAGGAGCGCAGTGCTTTGCTAGTAAATAGCGGTTCTGCGATGAATCAGGTGCAAGCTGCCATCGATAGGCATTTAGGGGCTTTCACAAAGCAAGATATTAGAGAATGGTGTCCAAATATCAGCGATAGTGCTATTGAAGGTGCAGTGCGTACACTTGTAAGAAAAGGCAGTATCCAGCGTAAGGGTGGTGGCCGTTCGACCTATTATGTGAAGCTTTAAGATTCGAGTCCATAAGTTTGTCTTTCATAAAATATTTAGTTTTCCCTTATATACTAGTTTGTATATTTTTGTATTTTCTTTGAGAGGTATTAATATGAAAAAAACATTGGCAGCTGTTTTGGCAGCAGGCGCATTATTAATCGGCGGTATTGGTAGTGTTGATGCGGCTAATTGGTATACAGTAGGCACTGATAGCAATGGTGTTACTTGGTCTATCGACAATGATTCTGTTAAAAAAGACGATAAAAAAGCGGTAATGGATATTAAAGCGATGGACTACGAAGGGTACCACTACATCGTGACTGAAGAGTTCAATCATAAAAAACGGGAAGTTAAGGATCTTAAGGTGACTCTTTATAACCCACAAGGTTATGTTGTGAAAGAGGAACAAGTTAATAAAAATAGCCGTAAAGTTGAGCCAGGTACGCCTGCGTATGCTGTATTCCAACTTATTTGGGGCGGTAAATAATTGAATCCTACAGACGAGTACACTATTGATTAGTACAGGCTTGTTTAGATTGAATGATTTTGTGAAAGCTTCACTTGCGCACGTTCTTTTAAAGAGCGTGCGTTTTTTAGGTGAATTATTCATCTTTCTATGGTAAAATGTGATTTATATTACACTTTTTCGGAGATTTTGTGCAAAAGTGTAACAATTCTACATAGTATAAACTTTCACCATAGCGTATACTATAGGTAAGATGCAGAAGTATGGCTTGGGCGTAGTGCTCCGTAGTTTGGCATATTTCGCCCCAATAGGTTTGGTAGTTATAGTTTGTTAGAGGAGGTCCTCATGTCTCAATACGAATTTATCGATAAACGCGTGCCGATTGCACTCGACAATCCATCCATTTATCACGACATTTCCAAGTGTAAAAACTGTACGTTATGCCGTCGCGCTTGTGCGGATGTAATGAGCGTACTTGATTACTACGACCTTGATGCAAACGGCGATGTGCCTGTATGTATCCATTGCGGTCAATGTGCGGCAGCATGCCCATTCGACTCTATGCATGCTAAATCCGAGCTTGAAAAGGTAAAAGCAGCCCTTGCTGATCCTGAAAAAATCGTCGTAATTCAAACAGCTCCAGCTGTTCGTGTAGCAATTGGTGAAGGCTTCGGTTATGAACCGGGCACATTCTTGGAAGGTAAAATGGTCGGTGCCTTGCGTGCACTTGGTGCAGACTATGTAGTAGATACTAACTTTGGTGCGGACTTAACCATTATGGAGGAAGCATCCGAGCTTGTAGAACGCCTTAAAAATGGCGGACAAATTCCTCAGTTTACAAGCTGCTGCCCAGCGTGGGTACGCTTTGCGGAAATCTATTTCCCTGAGTTGATTCCTAACTTGTCTTCTACACGTTCTTGTATCGCTATGGAAGCGGCTATGATTAAAACTTACTTTGCAGAGAAAAAAGGCATCGATCCTCGCAACATTGTGTCCGTATCTGTAAACCCTTGTACTGCTAAAAAAGCAGAAACAAAACGAGAAGAAGAAAATGCAGCGGCTCGTTATCATAATGATGACTCCCTTGGCATGGATACAGATATTTCCATCACAACTCGTGAGTTCATCCGTTGGATTCAAGAGGAAAACCTCGACTTCAATGCCATTGAAGATTCTAAATTTGATGATTTAATCGGTATGGAAACTGGTGCATCCATTATCTTCGGTAACACCGGTGGTGTTATGGAAGCAGCGATGCGTACGGCTTACAAGCTCATCACTGATAAAGAGCCACCTCCATATGCGTTGACTCACCTCGAGGACGTTCGCGGTATGGAAGGCGTAAAAGAGGCGACTGTTCAATTGGGTGATGATGTAACATTGTCGGTTGCCGTTGTTCACGGTGGTAAAAATACACGTGACTTTTTGAATGCTTTGAAAGAAAACGGTAAACATTATGACTTCATTGAAGTTATGGCGTGCCCAGGTGGCTGTATCGGTGGCGGTGGTCAACCGCGTACTAAATTGCCTCAAGCGGTTAAAACTAAGGAAGCTCGTATCGGCGGCCTTTACGAAGCTGACGAAAACTATAAATGGGTTGCGTCCTATGAAAATGAAGAAATTCAAACATTGTACAAAGATTTCTTAGGCGAACCATTGGGTCACAAGGCGCACGAACTTTTACACACACACTACACAGATCGTAGCGCGGTTCTTGGTACTCGTAAAGACGTAACACCTAAAACATGTCCAACATCCCCTAAATTTAAAGGTTAATGATAGCCGATTGCTTAAATATGGTGCAAGTAAACATATAGTAGCGTTTGCTATTTAGGGTACAACAATATAAAATAGAAAATCCTACGGGTCATGAGTGACTTGATACTCACGTAGCCTTTTGTTACAGTGCGGTCACTTTTTAAACGATTCGTAGGATTTTTTTATATAATTATTCAAAATTCACATATTTTTACTGTATAACTTTATTATAATAATTCAGTATAAAAAAAATTATTTTATTATGAGGAAAAGATGAATCATTTAGTGTATAATATAAAAATATACTGTACGGATCAAGAGGGGACTTATGGGTGTTGCATTGGGAGAGCAACATAGAAAGCCCATAATATTCATAATATTGCGTAAGCATTAAGGAGCTTTTAGGAGAGATGAACCAGTTTTTTCGGCGGGTCCTGAGTGGCCTTGCCTTACTAGTTGCTGTCGTTGGTACAACTGGATGCCAACATGAGAGTCAGGCAGAACAAGAAACGGTACGAACTGTATCGTACCGTGCCGTCCTGGAGTCCGACAAACCCGTGTCTGAAAAGGTGGACACTTGGATTGCGGCCATGTCTCAAGAGGATAAGGTGGGGCAGCTGATGATGATCAGCCTTCATGGTAGTACGATAGGACAATCCCAAAAGGATGTGATTCGAAAATACCGTGTCAGTGGCGTGATGCTAACGAATGAAAATCTTATTAATAAGAACCAAGTGAAAACTTTCACCAGCGATATTATGCAAACGGCGATAACCTCTAGCATGGTGACACCCTATATTGCGGTGCATCGTGATCGCATATTGCATGGGAATGAAAGTTTCTTGCGGTTGCCGAAGCCCAATCGGTGGGGGCAATTGCCTATGGATCGTATCATTAATTTGGCCACGCGATCTGCTATTGAAATGCGGGATATGGGCTTTAACTTGGTTATTGGGCCTAATGCTAACCTTGGTGTACCGAATATGTCCTATACATCGGACCCCACGTGGGCAGGTCATATAAACCTTGCCATGGTGGAGCGTTACCAAATTAATCATATGTGGTCCGCTTATAACTACTTTCCGGCAGTGACCTTAGGGGATGCGTCCTTTGGTTCAGCTAATGAGGCGAAAGCGTATCTCAGCAATAATGATGTAGCCGTCTTTAAACGGCTCATTGCGCAGACAACGGCGAATAGCTATATGCTTGTGATGAGCCACATTCAGATTCCTGCTATCGATAATGAACACTTGGCGAGTTCCTCTAAGCCGATTATTGATGGTTGGCTTCGCAAGGAGCTTGGTTATAAAGGTATCGTTATGACGGACCGTATCGATGTGGGTGCGTTGCAATCCAATCAAAAGATAGGCGATTACGCTGTGGCTTCCATTTTGGCGGGCAGTGACCTCATTCTTGTTGATGCGGATACGATTCATATCGATGAAGTCCATCGTGCGCTGACGCAAGCGGTGGCGGATGGAACGATTACGACCGAGCGGCTTAACGAATCGGTTAAGCGCATCTTATTGATGAAAATGCAAACGCAAATGGATCCATAAGATATTTAGGAATATTAGATTTTGTAATTAGGAATTTACGAATTAGATATTTACAAGTTAGATATTTACTATTAAGAAACTTAGTATAAGAAAATTCGGTAACAATTTAATATACTTTATATGCAAATGACGTGCTATACCTCTCAGGTAGCACGTCATTTTTAAAATATATAGATTAAATTATACATATTAAACTATATAGATTAAAATCTATAGTTTAATATGTATAGCTTATAATGTATAACTTATATAACCACGCCTTATAGGATATGTTGATATCAAATGTATATGAAAATAAAGTAATCATAAGGCCTTTTATGATGATAAGGCAACATGTATCGCATAAAAGCTCTGATTTGATGCGTAAAAAAATTAACATAATAAAAAGCTATGTTAACTATATGAAAAAAAGTTTAATAATGATTTAAAATTATGATATAATAATTTCCGTAAATAGTTGGAGGTGAGTATATGAATTTTGTGGGACGTGCTGAAATTATAGAGCGTATCCAGTCCCGAATTGCAATGGGCCAAATGAGTTTATGTGTTGTATATGGTCCTCATCGCAGTGGTAAATCCTATGTGGCTTCGCAACTTGTACGCCGTCATAAGGCGATATATTTGGCGGGGCGCATGGCCAATGAATCAGTCCATGTGGCTGATATAAATAGAGCTCTTGAGGCACGTTTTGTTCCTGCTAATGCTCAAGATACATTCGAGCCTGTAGAGAGTTTGCAGCAGGCTTTTGTGAGACTTTTTGAAAGCAGTGTGAAAACACCTCAGACTGTGGTGATTGACGATTATCCATCTTTGGTGGAAGCAGTTCCTCAGTTTCCCATTCACTTGCGCGATTTGTTAGATACCTACAAAGATACGAGCCGTTTGAACATCATTTTGATGGCTAATGGTCTGGAACAACTCGATGGCCGCATCATTGGCGATCGTAGCCTCATTGGGCCTTTCGTGTCCGAATATCTTGAGGTGAAACCATTTTCCTTGGTTGATATGAAATCCTTGGGTCTTCACTATGCAAAGGATGATTTGCGCACCGTCTTTGCCGTAACCGGTGGGTTACCTGCCTATGTGCAATACTTTGATAATGGTGAAAGCATCGATACGAATATTATTAACTTGTTCTTCTCAGTAACGGGAGCTCTCTTTGAAGAAACACAATATATTTTGCATCGAGATATGAAGAATATAACTGGCGCCAATGCCATTTTAACGGGCCTTGCTAGCTTGGAAAGACCGTACTACGTAGAGCTTTTACAAGAAAGCCAAATTAAAAGTGGCACCTTTACATCTCGTTTGAACGATCTCATGTCCATGGGGCTCGTGGGCCGTATTCAGGCAAGTAACCGTGGGAACGCAAAGTACGCGGATTACCATTTTACGAACAGTATGTTCCATTTCTGGTACCGCTATGTATATAAATATTGGGGCGATATCGTGCGCGGTTATGGCGCTGATGTATATTATAATCATGTAAAACCGCAGCTAAAGGACTTTGTCCAAGCCGCGTGTATTGCGATTTAATCAGACAATCTCAGATTGAATACTACTACCTAAAGATTGAATACTATTACCCAATGATAGTATATATTTCCTCTAAAAAATGACACCACATTATGTATGTGGTGTCATTTTTGGTAATTATCTATTTTCAGCAATTACCCTTTGAATCGCATAGGTACGGTGTACTATGGATAGAAATTAAGGTTCAAATATAACAGAATATAGGGAAATTCCAAGGAATTGCCAATTTGTCAAAACACTCTTTCCGCGGTATTGTGTACATAAGCGCTATGCCATGGCAGGAAAGGGGATTTATGTTATACACAAACGAAGAACCTTTAGTACAAAGAACATGTATTAAAACTGCAAACTTACAAGGTGACAATTTTCAGTTAGAAACGTTAGAAACACAGGCATTACCATCTCATTCTTTACTATCGAAAGCTAATGAGTCTAGGGAAAGTATTCCAGAGGAATTGAAATTACAGACCCTCGTCTGTGGTCATCAAGTTTTATCGTCCTTGTCGGACAAGAGTCTCGTATCCATCTGTCAAAAGCCGAATATGAGGATTCAGACGGTAGGATATCAGCCTTGGTCCGTTGATGAGCTTCGCCATGATGCGGTACAAATCGAGCTTTGTCGCAGGTATCGACCGCTCATCTTGCACTATACGAATCGCATGGGAAACCGTGAGTTCCGCGAGGACGTAGAGAGCTATCTTTGGGCCATCCTCATAGAATCGATTTATAGCTTTGATTTGAACGGGGCCGTACCGTTCCCAGGCTTTGTGAAAGCTGGCATTATGTACGGTTACATGCGGTACTGGAAGCGTGAGCGATTGCGTTATCGCCGTGAAATTCACATCCCAGATCGCACCACCGATGATGGAGAAGTCACCTTTGGCATGGATATCTTCGCATCTGGCGAAAATGTGGCGGATATGGTGATGAGTGCCGACGAAGAGCATAGGCTGCGAGCACGCCTCGTATGGGCCTTAGGTAGATTGTCTCCTGATCAACGAGACCTACTGCGCCGTGTCTACGGTGAATGCCAAAGCTTGGTATCGGTTAGTGAAGAATTGAACTGTAGTCGTCAAGCTATCCAACGGCGCCACGAACGAGCCATTCGGAAGCTGCGCAGGTATTTGAGTACGGACTTTACAGACGTGCGTGTGCATTAGTTATTATAATTTAATTTCTTATTTATATCCTATATATTGCATATTTCTTTTAATCTCGATTAACGAATATACATAAAATATGCAATTCTCAATTTAAATGAGAAAATAATGACACATCAAGGTATATATAACTTTTACAAGATCATAAAGTCATTAAATATACGTAAATTTCTATAGTTTTGTATATATATTTACAAATTATACAGGCTGATATACAATTAAGTCAGCAGCAGATTAAAGCATGCTAATCTGCTTTCACAGAACACGTGTTCATTGTATTGTTGAAAGGAATGTTCCTGATTAGATTGGAGAGAATTCCATGGCAATAGATGATAAACTAACAGATTTGATGGCCGCTCGGCTATCTAAGGGAGAAGATTTGGATTTGATCTATACGAATCCAAAGAATCACATTGTTTGTTTTATTCCTACCTATCAACCTAGTGGTGGGGACAGTACGAAGTGTTATTTTGTGGATGGTCGTGAAGAAATGGTTCATTTGCCGATGCGCACGATCACGCGAGAGCTAGCGATGCAGGAAGGGCTGAGACCCAATTACATCATGACCAGCGACGGTCGACGTAGCAGCTATACCGCGCCTAAGACTTATGGTCCGCATCTAACCTTTGCTCATATTAAATGTCGCCGCCCTATCGGTAAGGACGTGGTGTACGGCCTCTTTAACGTGGCTATACCCTATGAATATATCGTTACAGAAGGTCCGGAACCCGATACGAGCTATATTCATGTGGCGGACTTTGCACCCATCTTGGTGTACCAATCTCCGCGTCATGTCAAACACAAACTGAACGAAGCGATGCTAGAACACTGCAACTACGTGCGAAAAATGCTAGCCCGCATCAAACTTAGCCAAAACCCTCAAGTCGTGGCCGAACTATTTATCGCCTGGAGAGACCTAACGAGATAATTCGTTGGACGGTGAAAGTAGAAATAGGAGGGTGGAGAGAAATTTGGAAAAGGAGGATAGGCGTATAAGAAAATAAATGAAACTGCGGGAGCAGATGAATTATTAAAAATGAGTTACATATGGCACCTCAATAGAGCTACCTTATATAAGGTAGCTCTATTTTCATATATTTTTCATTAATGCTAGTGATGTGCTATAATAGACCTAGATTTAATCTTTGGAAAAATAAATCTGCGCCGTTGTGATAGTGGCGCGGTTAAACGACATTATTTTAGCTCGGTAAAGTGCCTTTCGGAGTGGATTTACAATCTCCGCCGTTTTTGGTATTTTAGAACCAGTAAATATCTGTTGTTTCGAAGACAGGGTTAAATTAAATAATCCCCTGATGGGGACGGAAACTAGATGAAATATCATCATTTAATAATCCATTACCTAAACATGGGTTAAATTAAATAATCCCCTGATGGGGACGGAAACGTCATCTAAGTGCATTGATGGAAATTGGTCTATTCCAAATCAGTTAAATTAAATAATCCCCTGATGGGGACGGAAACCAGTGATTGGGTTTTTCATGTTAAACCTCACTTTCTCTCCGGTTAAATTAAATAATCCCCTGATGGGGACGGAAACTCTATTTAAATAGAGTTGACTTAGAGCATCCTATGAATAGCAGTTAAATTAAATAATCCCCTGATGGGGACGGAAACAGCCTGTTGGCTTGCCTTTCGTTAATTAAAGATTATTGAAAGGTGTTAAATTAAATAATCCCCTGATGGGGACGGAAACCACCATTCGGTGATATAACGTACCGTTTTCATACCAAGGTGTGAGTTAAATTAAATAATCCCCTGATGGGGACGGAAACCCTTTATTTGCTAATAACTTCATTAGCATAGCATTTTGTGCTTGTTAAATTAAATAATCCCCTGATGGGGACGGAAACAAAATGGATTGATTTTAAACCAATCGCAAAAGAAAAATATTACGTTAAATTAAATAATCCCCTGATGGGGACGGAAACCAGAATGGCTTGGGAATAACCAATGCTTACACTTTTGAGCGTATGTTAAATTAAATAATCCCCTGATGGGGACGGAAACATAATTTCCGTTGATGTCATATAGTTCGCTATCTGTTTGTGTTAAATTAAATAATCCCCTGATGGGGACGGAAACAATATCCATACTGCACTCCTTTCAATAAAAATTACACGACAGTTAAATTAAATAATCCCCTGATGGGGACGGAAACTTGTTTCATATTGAAGGAGTAAGTTAAATGACATTAGATGATATGTTAAATTAAATAATCCCCATTAGGGGACGGAGACTTATCAGATAAAGCGGATACATAGTTTACGATTGTTAAATTCAGTTAAATTAAATGATCCCCATTAGGGGTCGGAAACATACCTTATTCAACCAAACCATTAATACAGTGTAATACCTGTTTTGTTAAATTAAATGATTCCCATTAGGGGACGGAAACTTCATTCTCACACCAGCAATATTTTGTTTCATCTTTGACTAGCAGTTAAATTAAATAATCCCCATTAGGGGACAGAGTAAAATTGCTATAAAGTTTTAAAGACAAAAATAACCACTCTTATTTATAGGGTGGTTATTTTATGTAATGAAGATTTTCCTTCTTTGGTTAGTCTAATATATTTAAAGTGTTGATCTTCATCTTATTTTTATGATCTAATAGAGATAAGTTAAACTAAATTTTGGTATGGGGAGGATATCATGGCTGAAATTACGTCCTTAATGAAGGATATTAAGGGGATATTAGATAATAAAAATCAATTTGTTATACCTGATTTTCAACGGAGTTTTGTATGGACAGATAAAGATGTAGATACACTTTTTTCTGATTTTAAGGAAGATACAGATAATTACACGGATAGGCTTGATACGTTACCTGGGTATTTATTAGGCAATATTGTTTTGATTAGCAATGAAAATAATCCGACTAGATTTGATGTGATTGATGGTCAGCAAAGGCTTACAACATTAACGCTCATTTTCTGTGCATTAAATAATTTATTTATGGATATTGCGGAAGAGACGCGTCGAAATTTAGGTGCCAATGCAGATAT
The DNA here is from genome assembly GCF_032577575.1 of Veillonella parvula. Lineage (GTDB taxonomy): Bacteria > Bacillota > Negativicutes > Veillonellales > Veillonellaceae > Veillonella. The sequence continues at coordinate 134,442 of NZ_JAWFVO010000003.1, forward strand.
GTGGATGGGGCATACATTTAGCTTTAAAGAGTACTTTAGAATACTAGATAATAATTTACAGTTTGTAGATTATAAGATTCTTCATACTCAGGATTTAGATTTTAAAGAGACTTATAAAAGTATCATCAAACAAGGTGCTCTAGTGAGTGATGAGGATAATACAAGTGCTAATAACTTAGAGGCTGTTTATGAATCTATTCTTCAGCATTTAAGAAGCATTTATGATGATGAGCCTCAGAAATTATTGTATTTCTTGCAGTATTTAACTACTAAAGTTAAGTTAATTGAAACTACAGCACCATCGATTGAACGTGCATTCCAGTTGTTTGAGATTTTAAATAATCGTGGTCAGTCTTTAGAGCCATTAGATCTTTTAAAAAATTACTTACTGAAAAATCTTACCTCTGCACCTGGCATTACACAGAATCAGATTAAGGACTTCTCTGACAGTTGGAGTCAGTTCTTGAAAAATCTGAAAGATACAGGCAAATCAAAAGCGATTGAAACATCTACTTTCATTAAACATTTTATTATTGGTACAAAAGCAATTAATGTAAAGAAGAAGGATTTGTTTGAATATTTTAAAGATAATGAACTTGGAGCGAACGATATTTTGCAACTTTCATCAGATATCAATTCCATCAGTAAGGTGTATGCTAGTATCAATAGAGACCCACTATCTAATGATTTTTTATCCAATGATGATGGAATGTACACATTATTTACATTGTTTAATACAGTTCAAATTCATCCGTTGTTAATGCCGTTCTATAATGCTACGCGTGTAGATAAGGTGAGACTTGTTGATGCGGCTGTGAGATATGTAGCAGCAGTGATATTTTCTTATACGCAAACGAATGCAATTGAAGCAGAATTGCCTGAAATCATTGAAAAAATATTACATGAATCTGATCCAGTGCGCAGACTAGAGGTTGCAGTAACCGAATTAGAGTCACGAACAAAACCATATGTTGACTTGATTCGTGCTTTGTTGCCTGTGAAAGATTTTGGCTCTAAAGACAAGAAAAAAGCACCAAAAGCATTCCAAATTCTTAAATTTATCGAGCTATACTTGAACCAAAGAGACAGTATAAAAACAAATAAAAAGATTGAGTTAGAACATATCATGCCACAAGCTGCAGATAACGAAAATTATTCCTTTAATGATGAAGACACTCGAAAGGAATATCTGAATCATCTAGGTAATTTGACACTTTTAGATAAGAGTTTAAATGCCTCTGTTAAGAATGGTGACTTTGTTGAAAAATTAGATCATTATAAAGCCTGTGAATTTGTTATCACAAGAGCTTTGGCAGAGGACATAGAGAGCCCCGTTCAAAACCAACAACCTTTGGTTAACTTTCAAAATACATATTTTGCAGTGGATAACTCTGAACAAATAACATACTGGGATAAACCCCAAATCGATGAACGAGGTCAAAAACTCGTAGAAGTCTTGGAAAAATTACTATTAAAACAAGTTCCATAATGTGAAATAGGATAAACCTGTAGAGATGAATAGAACCATTTGTGTTATAGATCTTATAGTACAAATGGTTCTATTATTATTTTGTCATATAATTTATGTGATATAATGAGTTTAGATTTATCCCTTTGAAAGCTAAATTTACGCCGTTGTTATAGTGGCGGGGTTAAACGGCATTATTTTAGTTCGCTAAAGTGCCTTTCGGGGCGGATTTGTTAAATTAAATAATCCCCATTAGGGGACGGAAACGGGATGTTTTCGCCCATATGGTCTGCGACAATACGAGCCGCATCGTTAAATTAAATAATCCCCATTAGGGGACGGAAACAACTTAGGATATTGCTTTTCATCTTTCTTAACTACAGTATATGTTAAATTAAATGATCCCCATTAGGGGACGGAAACAATCTTAAATATGCAGATGATAATATATCAAAGCTCAATCTAGTTAAATTAAATAATCCCCTAATGGGGACGGAAACTTTACTATCATAGTTGTGGTATTCTCATCCTTCATACGATTAGGTTAAACTAAATAATCCCCATTAGGGGACGGAAACATCCACCAGCTCGCTTTACCAGTAACAGCTATATAATGCTGGCGTATCCCCATTAGGGGACGGAAACGCTTGAATAGCTGAAACATTATTACGTTTCTTTTGGTTTTCTGGTTAAATTAAATAATTCCCTTATGGGGATGGTTCTTATGTCAAAAACTCATATAAGTACAGAAATATAGCCAGTATATTCTTTTTAGTGGATATACTGGCTTTTTGTATAAATTAGATAGTTTTCTATTGGTTTTAATCAGAAATGAATATATAATGAAAACGATAGATTGTGGGTGTTATATATTCAGATATGCGTAAGATAGAAAGGAGGGATTTTATTGTCTGATAATGTAGAGATTATGTCTATAGAGTTGGTTATAGTTGCAGATCTATCTATCAAAATTGTACAGTCTATAGGTAGTGTTTTACATGGTGTACTAATGGAGTTTGTGGGAACAGAGTATGCAGGCCAATTACATGAGACTGGTTTACGTCCTTATAGCCAATATATTTACTTTGATAAACATAAAAAACAATATATATGGCGTCTTTCAGCTGTAACAGCTGATGCAGTTAATCGTATAGTAAGACCTACGTTAGAAATGCCTGAGAAAATCTTCTTAAAGCAAAAGCGAGGTTATTTATATATTAAAGATAGAACTATTTTGGAAGAAACCTCCTATGAGGCTTTGATACATAAGTTCTGGAGTAGTGATGCATTCTACTCTCAGACTAAGTTACAGTGCATGAGTACCACAAGTTTTAAAGTAGATCAGCAATATACAATCTTCCCCGAAGCATTTCGTATATACCGCTATTTATTACGTCAATGGAATCAGTTTAGTACTTCTGGAACGATGGATACGGATTCCCTATTAGGTGCTCTTGAAGTTGGCGTATTTATCCGAGATTATAATCTACGCATGGGTATATATGGACTTGAAGGTATAAAAATAAGAGGATTCCGAGGTCAAATTGTTATGCAATTTAAAAGAAATATAGAATTGCAAAAAATTTTGGCACTATTGAGTTATTATAGTCAATTTACTGGACTTGGTATTAAAACGGCACTTGGTATGGGTGGTGTGAAGTGTGAAATTATAGAATAGTTTCCACTAGAAATATATGAATGTTAAAAAGCTAATATTCATATATTATTGGCTTTATCTGAATTTATAGATAGAGTTTTTCGTACAGTTTTACTTGTTTATCTAGGTATAGTAGATAGTATCTTAATTGTCTAAATATGGTATTAAATGAGAAGAATTGACATGGATATTATGGTATGGTCTTAGACTAAGGGTAATAAGGGTAGATGATTGATTATATTTTTCTTTAAACTCAAATGAAAAGAAAATGAACTTAATTGTTGACGTAAAATCTATAAACCCTTATAATAACTGTGATCTTAGAAAAATCATTTACCACTAGTATTTACCTATGCTCATCGACATTTTAGAGCCAATGGGAGTACAATTTGACCGTTTACGGTGTGAGGTTTGCCAAAACCTATTTTTGAGACCCATGAATACTGGCTTTTTAAGACACGCTGTTGCAACAGTGCTTACCGTTTACGGTATTGAAACTCATAGGAGGAAATATCATGACACATGTAGTATTTATCGGTTGCAACAGTGCTTACCGTTTACGGTATTGAAACGCGCGGTATTCCGATACTATCACCAGTAATCGAGGAGTTGCAACAGTGCTTACCGTTTACGGTATTGAAACCTAGAAGATTCACCGACATCATCAGGGATATCGACGTTGCAACAGTGCTTACCGTTTACGGTATTGAAACTTACTAGGAATCCCTAACACTTCATTTTGAATATGAGTTGCAACAGTGCTTACCGTTTACGGTATTGAAACTATCATTATAAGAGAATTTATCATCGGTATCCTGAACGTTGCAACAGTGCTTACCGTTTACGGTATTGAAACGCTTCATAAACTGCGATAACACACATAATAATTCTCGTTGCAATAGTACTTACCGTTTACGGCATTGAAACTTCAAGTATGTTTCGGTTTTCGCCAATGATTCTTTTTGCATGTTGCAACAGTACTTACCGTTATGATATATGTCGCAGACTGTGAGGTAGAAGCGGCACAGCGCAACGATGAAATCCCCATACTGCAGTTATCTATACAGATTGAAGGCAAATAAAGGTGATAAGGGGTTGTACTATATTTTCATTTCTAATAGAAAACGAGTGAATTTTTTGATTCACTCGTTTTTTTAGTCTTAGTTTTTTTGAATTTGGTTATATTAGATTTCATCCTATACTAAAGATGTAGCCGATAAGCGGTAATAATTTTAATATGCTTAGGGTATCTTAGTTTTGTATTAAATCATTGGTAGCTTGTTGGGGATTGTAGAAAATATGTATAGTGTTAGGTATAGGAGGTAGTATATGAACGTTAATAGGAATGGATTATTCTAATAATAGTATATTTAGTTGTAATGATAGGAGGGATGTTATGTCGCCTTTAGCAGTGGATTCTGCAGTAGCAGTGTTAGTAGCGGTGCTTGATGCACTTGAAGAGTAATTTTATTTATGTATGTTGATCGGTTAAAGTTTGTAAGGTGGTGATATTTTGAGTAAGTATAGAATTGGATTAGAAAAGTAATTATTTTGTTAAATTGTATAGACAGTTAATCATATGTCCGGCTTCATACTATCTCGAACAGAGCGTAGTAAGTGACCTCGGGTTTTTGGATTCGTTAAGTTTTAGTACATAGTATTATTGTATAATTGGTGTAGATTTTGATTTGGATACAAGAAAGTTAAAGGACCTAGTGCATAGAGATATGTGACTAGGTCCTTTTAATCATATAATTTTATAAATATTAGATACTAGGGGCATGAATGAGTGCTGTTTTATAAATTGTTTCTAGTTGCTTTTTTAACGGACTATCATCTGTAATTCGGACTGCACAGCCTAGTTTTAATAAATGTCGTAAGATATCTATTTCCTGGAAGGGAAGATAGCTAACTTCAATGGTAAACTCTTCATCGTTGATATCTTTAGCTTGAATTGTATAGTTGCTAAAATAGTTAAAGCAACGATCAACTGCATTATTTGCATCGTGCAAGGTAAATGTTACGGTTCGCTTTGATTCATCTCTATAGTTAGCATATATAGTTTCTATATTTTCTAGTCGTGGTGCAGCCGTTTTTATGATATTAGATTCATTGCGTAGTGGATAGTCTAAAAAGGTATCCGTTGCATGGTCATAGGCAATAAGCGTATAGCCATTGCTTCCTACAGAGTATTCTATCCGACAAGGAGATAGCTCCTTATCTTGAATCATGATACGTTCGTTATTTTGGATAGCTTGTAAGCACTGGGTGATTACTTGCATTGTTAACGGAGTATCGTTTGTCATGGTTGGAACACGTGTCCATGATCCTTTTGGAAAGGTAGTGTCTACAGTTTTTAATTCAGTAGATAATATTTGACATAGCTCTGGTGAAAGCAGCCAGTTAGCTCGAGTATCAGAAATGAGGTCCTTTAAGAACATTCTTTCAGCATCAGAGATAATAACAAGAGGTAAATCTGGAAGAATAGACTCAACCTCTTCGCCATTTTCATTCGGCTCTACTAATGCATCGGCTAGGAATTGCTCATAATCATCATTCCGCAATGTTTTTTTGTATGGGGCTGGCGTGAGCAGCCTACGATGATTAATTAATCCTTCTATATCTTGTTTTGTATGGACAACACCATTAATTAAGTCTAATTGCAATTGGTATTGTGTCGTAAAGGTAATAGCATTGATATCGTTTAAAACGGATGATACATAGGTACCATCTAAGTCTTTGTCTTTTTTAGTTCTGTTATTATCAGATTCTTTTCTTTGGAGTGGATGAAGAAATCGATTAATTTTCTTTCGCTTTTTATATCCTTCTGGTTCTACAAAATCTATATTTAAAGAGGCGTATAAATTATTGTAGAATTTATCCTTAATACTGGATTTGTTTGTGTATGTAATATATACATAAGGTAAATAGCTACGTAATTGCGGTAATAATTGTAATGCATCTGGTACTTCTAGTTGCAATTCTATATATTCATCTGTTCTTGAGAGCATTGTTAGTGACTCTTTGAAATGACGAATAAATTTATCGTAGACCAACTCATAATCTTTTAAGGTCAAGAAGTGAATGATACAAGTATCAAATGTTTTATCTCTTGTTTGTATTTTTGGTACAGTATTAGTACTGTTATATTTTGTAACCTCAAGAGACTTGATGCGATCAATACGATTCCATTGGATACGTCCATTATTAATACTACATAGCATATTTTTATTTTCCCCATAATAGGTTTGTAACGCTAATGGACTAACGATTTCCCTAGGTTTCCCAGATTCATAAAAGGATAGACGCACCTTTTTTTGTCGATGTAAGGCATCGGCTAAAGGGTAGAAAATATCTCCATCAATTACATTATTTGGATTATTATCCTTGAAAGAAAAATATGTATTATTAAAGTCATAGTACATAGACTTTTGTTGGTCTTTTAAAGAAAAGTCATTAATTAAATACATAATTTTCTTGAGTAAGATATGACCTGCTGCTGAAGTAATAGAAACATTAGTATAAAAGAATACTGCCATTGCTAGCTCTTGCAACTGCTGTTTTGATAGTTCCTCTATAATAGTTGGTTTTATTGAATATGTATAGCCTTTTGTGAGCTCTGTTTTGGTGATAGCACCTAAAATTTCTAAAGTCTTTACTTGGCGTTGAATATATTGTTGGTCAATAATGCAAGGGGGCTCTTGTTTTTTATTTCGTTGCTCATATAGGTTTTTTACTAAATCAATATAGTGATCCAAGTATGGTTCTTGGTTTAAATTAGTATATAAATCTGTAATAGTTACATCATCGTTTGCTCCAATATATGATAAGATGCAGAGCTGTACATAAATTTGTTCTGGAACGGCAGCATATAATTCATATAAATTGTTAAGATAATTATAGCCATCTATAAAATCATCTTTTGCCAAATGATGAATGGATGTTTTCCCAATTCTTTGCGTGTAAATGTGACGTATGATATCAAAATAATCAAGGCGACGAATCACATCGTCGTGCTGACTTTCTTTGATACCACGAACTGTTGCTTTACCTCTATTATGGTTCCCGAAGGTTAAGCTGCGGATAAATTGGCGCATACTAGCTAAATCATTTAGATAATTAGTTGTTGTTGCCATTATTGACTCCCTTTTAAATATGTACATTCTCGACTGTACAAAATAATTCTTAATTATGAATATAACATGATACAATATAAAATGTAAGGATAAAATTCGAGGTTAGGTTCTGATAATGCACGGATGACCAAGTGTAGTTAATCAATTAATGTAGGTTTGGTGAAAGCTATGGCAATTCATAATATATTTTTATCTTTTTTGAGTAAGGTGTCTAATACGAGTATAAAGACGATTGTAAATACAGATATGGAAGATGCTATTCGTAGTAGCATTGCCACGAATGAGTCGTCTTTGAAATATATTTTATACCATACATGGAAGGATGAAAAAACAAGAGATATATCCTTTGATAAGATATATTTATTATGTACTGATGGTGTAATGGCACATCAAAGTAATAGCCCATCATCTTATGATATCTTTGTTAATCAAATGTGTAAGTTTTATAACGTGATGGGCCACAATGAGCAGGCCTTTTTAGATGCTCTTGATCATGTCCCATGTGGTACAGACTTAGATGATATTAGTCGTATTAAGTCTAGCATCATTGAGATGTCAAAGAAGATTCTTGACTTTAAAGATACTTTCACCAATGATAAAGATGAGGTCCGCCTCTATATGGATATCACTGGTGGCCCACGCAATGCAGCTATGATTCTCCTTGTTATTAGTAGACTGCTCGCCTATCATGGTATCATTGTTGATGATGTATATTACTCTGGTTATAAGGAGATTGAGAACGGCCCAGGAGAAATTACAGTTCATAAAGTGCTAGATATTTATGAGCTATTTGATATTATTGCAGGATTTGAAGAGTTTAAACTATTTGGTAGTGCCAAAAAATTAAATACTTACTTTAAGTCACCTGAAAATATTGGAACAGGTAATATTGAATCGACTGCTACAGCTACAAAAAAATTGCTAAAAGCTATGGACAGCTTTTCAGAAGCTATTAATATTTCAAGCCGTGGAGCATTTGAAAAATCTATAGCTCGTCTTGATGATAGCTTAGCCTTAGTACGTAGCATGGCAAATAATACAGATAACAATAAGACCTTTGACCAAGAATTGATTGAATTATTGCACAAACCTATTGAGCAGTCGTATACTACACTTTTACAACATCATCGCAATCATGCTTCTGATGAACTAGCCTATATTGACTGGTGTTTAGATCATGATTATTTACAACAAGCACTTACCTTATTTTGTGAATATGTACCGGAATACGCAGTAGATAAAGGTATTATAGAGTGTAATCCACTTGTGTTTAATGCATATTATGAAGATACCCTACAGAATAAAGAAAAGAGATTGCTACAAGCTGCTATAAAAGCATGGAATAGAGCGGGGAATCATATCCAGTTTAGTACATTTTATAATGTAGTCATGCCCGATCATGATAAAAAAACTTCTGAAAAAGATGTACGGTCTATGCCTATGCGCTTATTCAATTCTATTAATAACGCTCGTATGCAAAACTTGGCGGCTATGATAAATACAAAAAAAGATAAAGTAGCTCCTAATATCGATAAAGTAATTACTTATTATATTAAATTCGTAAGAAACGAAAAAAAGAAAATACAAATTGTTGAAAGAGACCTCCAAAAGCAGAAAGAACGTATTCATCTGATGGTGGATGAAGAAACTACTAAACTTAGAGAAAAATGTGAGGTTCTTTTAAATCAATATGAGTTTACACTTTATTTACAAGACGATAGATATGCTGAAAATTATACATTATTAGAATATATCTCGTTTTTGCAAGATATTCTTGAAAGTGCAGAGAATGTAGAAACCTTTAATAATATCTTAGAGTCATTACGTAAAAATATAATATCTGAAGTCTTAAGTAAAGAGGAATTTAAAGAGTATATTATTTGTGATGCAGATAATTCTTCATTTAGGTTGAAAAAAACAAGTATGTTAGCGCGTAATGTGGTGTGTAATGCTATATTAAATCATTTAATTGCAGAAAAGAAATATAAGGCTTATAAAAGTTTGATTATGCATCAGTTACCAGATACTAAAGATAGTGCGGTTACTACGGCTGAGCTTTTGTTATCACAACAAAAGCCTAATCATAGAGGGGTTCCTTTATTTGAGGTCTCTGGTGTGTACATTCCACATGTTCTATTAGATGATATAGCTAAGACTATGAAGTTTATTGAACAATACTTTGAGATAAAAAAAGCACGTAATGATAGTAATCATGCAAATAAAGAAGCATTATGTAAATATACTACTTCACAAGAATTGCTAGATGAGATGCGTAAATGTGTGGCAATGGCAAGAGAATTGAGTAGAAAATAGGATATTTAATATAAGAGGCTATAGATAGTAATAATCTATAGCCTTTTAGTTTTTATGAAATTATTGTTGATTATACGTACAGATATACTCACGAACCTCACGAATATCATTAAGACATTGTTTTAACTCTCTTTTTATGTCTTCACTTTCAATAAACTGGCCCCGCTTTTCTTCACGTGCATGTGCCGTATCATTTCGACTACCTTTTAATGTTCTATACAGGTTTAATATGCGAGCCACTTGTGTTATTTTTTCTGGATTGCTTTTTAATACTGAATTAAGTGTGAGTCCATCTATACCATAAAGTTGATGGGGAAATAAATCTATTGGATATTGATATGATACAAAATTAGCAAATAGAAAACGATATATATCATCATTGTTTGAGTTCGTGAAGATTGAAATAAATGCATCTCTTACCTTAAAGAGTTTATTAGTGTCGTTAAGTGTAATTTCATATTGATCATTAACTGTTACAACATCGCTAGGTAAATCTTTAATTTCTTTTAATTGATGTACAAGTGCAGCAGTAAAATATCTTCTAATATCTTTACTGAACTCATTTATACCTACAATAGATTTGGTATTTATACCTATATTACTGATAAGTCGCAGTAGCTTACTAGGCACATTAACATTATTATTGGTAAACGTTTTGTATTTCAAATAATTATGTGGCTCTTTTTCTGCTTCTTTTAAGATTATTTGATTAATATCGTTTATTAGTTGCTCTTCAAATTTAGGGTATTGTGTATCCTCTCTAGTAATGTTAGTGCTAATGTTATTTTTCTTGTTTTTTAATGTTCGTTGGATAATTTGCTTAGACTCTTTTGAAAAATCACCACTAAAGTATTTCAGTAATACGCTTTTTATTTTATTATTAATCTTAGTCGCTCTATTGTTTACGATTTCCATTGTTTTGGCGGTATACTCATTAATCGTATTAAAGTTCTCCATAGAGGCACTCAATTCATTGTCTGAGTCTGTAGGGAAGATTGTGTCGTCTAAAATAATCATTTTAGATTCTAAAATAGCACGAGGTACAAATTCAGCGAATAGTGCTAAGGCTTGCTGTAGATAACCATTAGCTAGGCACCAATCAATGTATGCTAAATCGTCTTCTTTATTAGCTAGCACTGTTTTATAGTTATTTTGAATTTTGCCACTCATTAATTTGAGTGCCTCAATTTCAAAGTTTTTATGGTTTTCCCTATTATTTGCAGGTATTTCTTGTTTAGAGGATTCGATATCTGTTAAAAGTTTATGAATGTCCTCCATGGATCTTTGGAATATACCGCGACTAGATAGACGAACGGCTTCTGAAAAATCTCCCATGCTAGAGATTAGTTCTTTGATTTGGACATCGGGGTTATCTAAGGTGTTTACATAGTTTTTTAATGTATCAACACTACCAAATTGGTTGAACTCAGCAAATCCTGTAATCATATCGTAAATATTATAGATGGAGTTCCCTTCATATACTCGCACTATGCTATTGTTATTTGCATTTACATTGGCATATAAAATAGATCCAATTTCAATACCTTGAAAAGCTACTAGTCTAATGATGGCAATCATCAGCATAATCGCAGTTCGTGGGCCACCAGATAAGTCTACATGTAAGATAACCCTGTCGTCAGATGACTTGCTTTTGTAATATTCCATTATAGCTTGAGACATATCTATGATGCTGTCCTTTAGATTGTCTATATAGTCGATGTCACCACAATCTATATAATTAATTGTTTCTGGGTCCCACGTAATAGGTATACTGGTTTTATTGATATAATCACACATTTGCTCTTCAAATACGTTTAGGCTTGATATGGTAGATTCTTTAAACGTATTCTCCATTTCTGGTGATTTAAAAAAGAATAGCTTATCTAATTTGAAAGCAGAGTTCTCTTTTCTTTTATTATGTAAAAGATACTTTAAAGCGGATTCATTGGTTTGACGGATGACATCAAAGGGAGCTATCTCAGTAAGATTAACAACTGTTTTTTCTAGCTTTTGCGGATTATATGGATTATCTTTCGTATGTAAGGTGCTTAAAAATGTTAGGTAAATATGATGTTCCATAATATGGCTCCTAGAGAATCGAGAATTAAAAATGAAGCTTTTATGAATACTATACCAAATTTTATATAAATTACATAGAGCCTAGCCCATAGTAAAATAATAGATATATAAGCGAATCTTAAAATTTATGTTTACGTCTTAGTTTTCTTGAATAGGGATATATGGGTTCACATTTTATAATAACCTTGTAACCTAAATAAAATACCTTTTGATTCATAAAACCAAAGATTCGTTCTACTTTTATGAACTCATAGGTAGACCGGATTAGTTCATACTTTAGATGGTTAATTTAAGTTCATATAATAAGGAGGTAACATGTGTAGAAAGATTAGTCGTGTAGATATGTAATTGTACTTTTGTTGTTTCAGGCTTTTAGTATAGGAGGAGGTGTTTGTATGGAACTATTTGTTGAGTTTGGTTTAGTTCATGTTTGTGTTGAGGAGTAATTTTGATCATTATAATTGAATCTGATGTTAATTAGACCTATTCATATGATGTCTCATATGAGTAGGTCTTTTATATATGTAACATTTGGTCACAATCATTTTCTACTGTAATAAATGTATTATAAAATTTGCTGAATATAAGTTTTATCTGTATTTGGCTAAGATGATTAAAAAAGAAAATGATAAGGAATATTGACGCCAAATTCAAAAAACCTTATAATAACTGTAATCTTAGAAAAATCATTTACCACCAGTATTTACCTATGTTCATGAGCATTTTTAATCTAAGGGGAGCACAAACTGACCGTTTTCGGTATGAGGTTTTCCAAAACCTATTTTTTAGCCCCATGAATACTGGCTTTCTGAGAGACACTGTTGCAACAGTACTTACCGTTTACGGTATTGAAACATAAAGGTCAAGTAATTTTCTGTATTGGTTCTGCAGAGTTGCAACAGTACTTACCGTTTACGGTATTGAAACAAAGCTCATCAGCATTAATAAGTCGGATAGTATATTTATGTTGCAACAGTACTTACCGTTTACGGTATTGAAACTTATGATAACTTTGGCCATCTAGTTCTGATTCATTCCCAGTTGCAACAGTACTTACCGTTTACGGTATTGAAACTTCTTGAATTGCTGGGGTTAAAATGCCTTTAATGAGTTGGTTGCAACAGTACTTACCGTTTACGGTATTGAAACTGATAGTCTCCTTTGCAAAATAGTACCGGATTTTTTAGTTGCAACAGTACTTACCGTTTACGGTATTGAAACACGAAAAATTAAATTGTTCAATAGTATTTTTCTACGTGTTGCAACAGTACTTACCGTTTACGGTATTGAAACGCTTTGATTTCGGTAGGTATGCTTCTTTATATTTATGGTTGCAACAGTACTTACCGTTTACGGTATTGAAACATGAACAGTCTCTTCGGATGCATGTATTTTCTTTTCGGTTGCAACAGTACCTACCGTTTACGGTATTGAAACTTATATACGAATTTCATAATTATTCTCCTCTACCGGTTGCAACAGTACCTACCGTTTACGGTATTGAAACATTCCATTTAAAGATGCCTCTGTATCGTCAATACACACAGTTGTAACAGTACTTACCGTTTACGGTATTGAAACGTTTTAAGACGATGTGTTTCTTTTTCGCCCATATCATGCAAGTTGCAACAGTACTTACCGTTTACGGTATGCGCCGAAGGGTGCAAGACAGCAGAGGAGCAAAGCGACGATGAGGTCCGCACATCTCAAGTACCTGAACGAAGTGAAGGTAAAACAAGGGTGATAAGACAATAGTACTTACTGTTTATGATTGTGTATTTTCATATTTAATGCAAAAGAGTGAATCTAAAGATCCACTCTTTTTTTTGTGTCTTAGTTATTTTGAATATGGACTTGTCGCTTTTCATTTTATAATGATTTTGTAGCCCAAAGGGAAATACTTGAATTATAGAGATGGTCGTTCGCCTTAGTTTTTATGAATTCAATTGTATCTTTGATAAGGTTATACTATGGATAGTTAATTTAGTCATATGAGTTGGGAGGTAATGAATGACTTGTAGAATTGGATATTTGAAATTGTAAATGTCAAAGGATTTGTTTTGTTTATATGTATTTTAGGAGGAATTAATATGCTACCATTATTTGCAGCAGCAGCGGCCGCAGCCGCATGGGAAGGTTTTGCAGCAGGTGTATTATTAGGTGTGTCCGTATATCAAGCCGTTAAGTCTGATGACTAGTTGTTGGTTGATATATTAAGAAAGGTAGGTGATAGTATGTATCCATATATAGGTTTTGCCGTAGGATTAATAGTATGTAAATTATTTGAGGACTAATACAAGGAGAAAATAGTATGAAACAATTGTTACAATATAAATTAGTAGAAAACAGGAGATGTAAGTTTTAAGGATTGTATTAAAAGGTTTTAATTGTAATGAGGTGAAAATATGGATGAACTATTGGATCTAGTAATAGAACTAGTTGTTGATGAAGCAGTAGATTTTGTACTAGACGAATTATTTGATTGAGTATAGGAGAGGTGTACATGTCAACTCTAATAGGATTATTATTGTTGTATATATTCGCTTGGTATCTTGAGGATTAATAGTAGAAATAATGATGGAATATAATTGTATATAGGCCTATTCATATGATATCGTATGGATAGGTCTTTTTATATGTAGTAGATAGACTAAATCCTTTTTTAGGTATTCAAATTAAGTTAAAAGTTGTTAAACTTAGATACTATCTACATTTAATTAAAAATAAGCCATAAGTCAGAAAGAAAACGATAAAGAATATTGACGTAAAATCGAGAAACCCTTATAATTACTGTAACCTTAGAAAAATCATTTACCACCAGTATTTACTTATGCTTATCGGTATTTTTGATCCAATGGGAGCTCAATCTGACCGTTTACGGTGTGAGGTTTGCCAAAACTTAATTTTAAGCCCCATGAATACTGGCTTTCTGAGGTATGCTGTGTTGCAACAGTGCTTACCGTTTACGGTATGCGCCGAAGGGTGCGAGACAACAGAGGAGCAAAGCAACGATGAGGTCCGCACATCTCAAGTGCCTGAACGAAGTGAAGGTAAAACGAAGGTGATAAGGGATTCAGCTTACCGTTTACGGTATTGAAACGGTGTCATTGGGTCTTCAGAAACAGTAATTACCTACCCAGTTGCAACAGCTTTTACCGTTTGCGGTATGCGCAGAAGGGTGCGAGACAGCAGAGAATCAAAGCGACGATGAGGTCCGCACATCTCAAGTACCTGAACGAAGTAAAGGTAAAACGAAGGTGATAAAGGATTCAGCTTACCGTTTACGGTATTGAAACTCTTTATCAATTTCAGTAGCTTTAGGTAAATTTACAGTTGCAACAGCTCTTACCGTTTACGGTATGCGTCGAAGAATGGGAATATCTAACTTAAAAATTACATAATAATAAAGAACTGTGTTTTTGTGTATATCACACAAAGATACAGTTCTTTTTTTGTTCCTAGTTTTTCTGATTAGTTTACTTTCAGTATGATTCGTATAATGAACTCAACAAGTTTAATTGGTCTTATATAGGAGGTAGTATATGGCAATGTTGTTTTTAACTTTATTGGTGTGGTTTATATTACCATCACGGAATGATTATTAAGGAGGGTATTATGGAAAATTTACAGCAAGAATTAAAGTCTATGTTGTCCTTATCAGGGCGTATGAATCGTCGCTCTTATTTTATGAATTTGTTGATGATTATTGGTATTGGCTATCTTGGGGGCCTTTGTATTAGTCTTGCCCCTGTATCAAAGTTTTTCTGGGTATTGGGTTGGTCAATCATAGGGTATTCTGTTGTTCGAGAGTTAGCTATTGCATCGCGTCGTATTCATGATTTAAATGGGCCAACTTATCTAGCAGGTATTTATATTGTGGCCGCTATAATAGCTATTTTTGAGCCCACTTTGGCTAAAATAATGGGATTTGTAAAAATTGGTTTAGTGCTGATGCCAGGGAATGAAGATCCTAATAATTATGGTGAAAAACCGGATTCAATGATTGTTGTTTAGTAAAGGAGTAAATGGAATGACTGGCTTCATAGGGATATTTTTGTGTGGGATTGTATTGCTTATGATTTTTGATTCTCTGATTAATGGTAGAAAGTAAAGATACAGGAGGTTCTGATGCAGTATCTTATTTCTTATGATATTTCCGATACTAAAATTAGAAATAAGGTAGTTAAGTATTTAGAATCCTTCTGTTACCGCGTACAGTATAGTGTGTTTTTATGTGTTCATGCTCACGTTAGAGTAGAAACGATTGCCAAAAAGCTCGAGGTGCTAACACAAGGGGATGAAACACGGCGTCTCCTCATCGTCTCTATTTCTGACACAGCTAAGACACCTATATGGTGTAATAAAATGATTCCATTAACAGAGGATAAGATGTTGATCATTTAATTTTGTAGGAGGTTGTGATGTTAGAAACTTTATATGTAATGACACCTGGTATATCGATACGACAAGATGGAGGATTGTTAGTACTTGAAAAAGATCATTCTGTTATTAAAGAAATTCCTATAGCGACTGTATCAAATCTTGTATTAGGCCGAACGATTCAAATTTCTACGCAGGTTATGTTTTCTTTAGTGAAGCAAGGTTCTCTCATTCAGTTTGTAGATTATAAGTATCAGCTTGTAGGGACCTTAGGGGATGAGCATACGACTTTACAACGTTTGTTGTGGCAAGTAGCATGCTTTCAAAATCAAGAATTTGCCTTAGATGGGGCCAAATATATTGTGCGACGTAAGATTAAAGGTCAGATAGCCTTGTTGAATCAGTACAAAAAGAGTAAATGCATTCCAAATTTTGTGGCCGTACATAGAACGATGCAAGCGTTGCTGAAACGTGTAGAAAGAACAAAAAAAGTAGACACATTACGTGGTATAGAGGGATTAGCATCTAGGACTTATTTTTCTGTATTAAGACATGTATTATCTGAACCATGGGAATTTTCTGGCCGTAGACGTCATCCTAGCCCTGATCCTGTTAACGCTATCTTGAGTTATGGCTATTCGTTTTTAGAACGGGAAGTACGTGCCTGTTTGTTGACTGCTGGTTTAGATGTACGCATAGGTGTTCTACATAGCACGAATAATCGAAAGGATAGTTTAGTGTACGATGTAATGGATATATTTAGACAAGATATAATCGATCGCTTTGTATTAAAACTATTGAATCGTCATATGATACTCCCTGAAGATTTTGATCTATCAGAACGAGGTTGTTTTTTATCTAAAGAGACCAATAAGGAATGGGTGGAGCTTTATGAGGACTATATGAAAGCGGAGCTTTCTCGCCTTGATAATCTAGCACCAAGAAAATGGATTCAACAAGAAATACAAGCTTTTATTTCATATCTCAAATCGTTAGGTGAAACAGTAGATATTGAAAAATCTGAGAATATATCTTGATAGTAGGGGCCGATGTATATGTAAAAATATGGTATCAGCCTATACATTCGTGTAATTATATACAATTTATAAAATATGAAAAATCTTTCATAAATCATGTATTTATGAGTGATTTTTTTTATACGATTTGCTATTATTAAAGATGAATAATAAATGAATTTTGTTTTGTAGTTTGTATAGTGAGGAGTGGTTATGTTTATCAATCATACGAATCATCCTTCTCAATATTGGTCGGATGAACAGTTGGCAGCAGCTCATCAATATGGTGAGGTGGTAGATATACCATTTCCCCTCATTGATCCAGCGTTACCATCTGGTGAAATTGGGCAGCTAGTACAGGAATATGCAGGGAGGATTATAAGTCTTAATCCACAGGCTGTCTTGTGCCAGGGGGAATTTGTATACTGTCACGCTTTAGTGGAACGACTATTAGCAGTGGGAATTACTGTATTAGCGGCCACTAGTGAGCGCTTGGTGAGTGAATCTTACGAAGCAGGCATAAATGAGAAAATCGTCAACTTTCAGTTTGTTCAATTTCGAGAATATTGTCATTTATAAATGTTGTGTTAATAGGTAAGGAGTGAGCCTATGCAAGTAAATGCCATATTGTTTGATGTGCAGTCTATTCAAAAGTATATTTTTGCTAACAATAAACTGAAGGCCAATGTTGGAGCATCGTTTATTGTGGATAGATTGTTTGAGGATGTACTGTGTAAAGAAATTATCAATAAGCTTGGGGTAGAGGCTGACACTATATCCTGGTTGACACGTAGTGACAGCATTACATCTCTTCCAAAACCTATATACGTTGCGTATATTGGCGGCGGTAATGCTCTGGTTCTTGTAGATGATAAACATGAAAGTTTGGTTCAAGATATTGTTAAGAAATTTACGACTCAAGTTTTGGTGCAGTATCCAGGTCTAAAAGTAGGTGCCACAACTGGTTACATTACTCTTGATGGAACACAGTTTTCTGCAGATCTCGGCAAATTATATAAACAACTGAAAGCTAATCAATTTGCATTGAATCTAATTGTGCATCCTGCCAATACAGGTTTGACAACCATTTGTGATTTCAGTGGTGATGTAGCAGATACAACGCAAAGCTTTGGTGATGACAAGCGCTTAGTTGCTACATCCTTCACAGCTAAGTTTGAAGCCTTTGAGGCTGCGAATAGCCGTTTAAAAATAGACTTATTTGGTACGGAAACGACTGATTGGGTATTTCCATCTGAATTTGAAGAGTTAGGTCAAAACCAATCTACCGAAAAGAGTAAAACAGGTATCAATGATATTGCTATCGTTCATATCGATGGTAATAACATGGGTGCTCACTTTAGACAATGTAAAACATTAGAAGAACGCAGTGCTCTTTCTAAACGTGTAGCTACAAAGACATTGGAGAGCTTTAAAGCATTGGTGCAATGGATTATTGATAAATACGATATTCTTGATGAAAACCTCGAATTGTCTAAGAATATGTTGCCAATCCGTCCGATTATCATTGGTGGCGATGATATTACTTTTATTTGCAATGCTCGTATTGCAGTGCAAGCCTCTCACTATTTAATGCAACAACTCTTGAGTGATAAGAACGGCATATCCATCTCTTCTTGTGCTGGTATTGCTGTAATTCCTACGTCTTACCCATTCTTTAGAGGCTATGAAATGGCAGAGCAGCTTTGCGATAGCGCTAAATCTAAAATGCGTGAATATAATGCGGTGCACAAGGTTAATGAGTCTTGTTGGATGGATTTTGCCTTCCTTCATGGTGAAACAGCACCTACCTTGGAGCAGTTTTTCGCTAATGAATATAGTAGCTTAACCGGTAATATGCATTTTGGGCCATATCAAGTGTTTAATGATAATATTGAGGCTGAAAAAGATATATTTGCTCTTTCAAAATTATTAGAGTGTACACATCAATTTATTTTGGTTAAGGATAAAGCATATTCAGGTGATTTGCTGGCTCATAATAAGGTCAAAGAATTGCGTTCTGTATTACAAGATAATGAACATATGTGGACTGTATTCCTCGAGCAGCTGCGCAACACTAATAAATTTATGCCTACTGTATTTGGTTGGGATGCTTTCAAAGAAAAACTGTGGGCTAAGGTAAATGGTAAAATGCGTACGCCATATGTTGATGCCATAGAATTAATGGATTATGTTTTGCCTGGATTGGAGTAAGTATGTACACATTAACTATTAAATTATTGTCGCCAACGATGCTTATGTCTGGCCAAGGCGATGTCAACACGGACAGCACTATCGTCCATGATCGTTATGGAATTCCTTTTATTCCTGCTAAACGTGTGCGTGGTGTTTTATATGAAAGTGCCATTGAAGTAGCTGAAATGATGTATGCCGTAGGTTTGAATACCTTTACTATTGATGATGTAAAGGTATTGTTTAATCGCCTTGAAGGTGCAGAGGATAACCCTAGATTATCTATTTCTAATTTAACAATTGCTGATTATGACGTGGTAGCTAGTGAATTAGCGGCTCTTGAAGAGCAATATCCAGCAGTGTTTACGAAGGAACGTGTCCTCGAAGAGTACACATCTATGCGTTATTACACATCTATCGATCAAGTAACAGGTACAGCACTAGAGGGGACGTTGCATAACTCTCGCGTTCTCAATAGAGGTCTTGCTTTCAGTGGTCAAATCGATGTGGAAGATATGACGGAATTAGAACGATTGATTTTAGCATGTGCAGTGCGTAATTTGACTGGCATTGGTGGTAAACGTAATCGTGGCTTTGGTCAAGTGGAATGCATAATTGATGACACATCTTTTGATTTAGAATCTTTAGGGGGTACATTATGGAACAAGTAAATATTACGATTACCGTTAAATCCCCAACGCTTATTGCGAATTCCTCCACGGCAGGTGTATTAACATCTACACGTGGCTCTATTGATGGTCGAGTATTGCGCGGTCTTTTTGCTTCTCAGTTTATTTCCTCTCATAAACTTGGTAGAGAAGCTCATAAAAACCAGGATTTTATGAAGTTATTCTATGGTGACTTACGATTTGTTGCTGCTTATAAGCATACGCCAAAAGGTACGTCCTTCCCAGCACCGTTGAGCTTACAAAAGAACAAAAATGCAGAAGGCTATGCCAGTGATGATGCCGTAGACTTCTACACGGGTAAAGATCTTTTGGGTTTTAAAGGTGTTAAAGGTTTTGTCATTGTAGATGGCAAAGAATGTAGTCCTGTACAAATTGAAACGGCTATTAAATTACATATGTCTCGTTCCTTAGAGCAAGAACGTGTGCAAGGTCGCAGTAAAGATGGTAATATCTTTAATTATGAATACATTGAGCCAAATCAAGTATTTGTAGGTTCTGTGGTGGGGCCTAAAGCTGCATTAGAAGAGTTTGTTCGTCAATTCCCTAAACAGTTGGATTGTCATATCGGTCGCTCTCGTCGTACTGAATATGGTCATTGTCTCGTTGAAATTGGTGATATTACAGTTGTTCCAACGCCAGTAAATATTGGTAACTCTGTATATGTGCGACTTCATACGCCATTAGTGTTAGGCAATGAATCTATTAGTCATGTAGTAGCACAAGCAGTACAACCGATTGGTTCAGATATCTCTGTAGGTACTGTGTTTGCCTCTTATCAAGAGGAGCAAAGCTTTAATAGTATTTGGGGCGTTCGTAGTAGTGCTGAAGCGTCTGCATCTGCTGGTAGTATCGTAGAGCTTGTAAAGGAATCTGGTTGGTCTCAAGATGATCTAGATAAACTACAAAATATCTTGTATAACGGCATGGGTACTCGACTTCAAGAGGGCTATGGTCAAGGCCGTTTATGGACTCCTGGCGAGTTCAAGATGGTGAAATTAGGTAAGCAAGAAGCACCTAAGCTCAAATCTTTACATACGCCAACACAAGAAATTGCTAAAAAGGTTTTGGAAAAACAAGTTATTGTAAATGCTCGTTTGCGTGCTGCTCACGATGTAGATACATATATTAAACGTACTATGTCTAGAAGTGGTGTATCTAAGCATTTTGCATCTGTACTATTGACTGAACTTGGTACAAATCATGAAACTGGTCATAAGCAATTACAACAATTCTTGGAAGACAAGAAGGCAGAAGGACAAAAGAAAAATGAGCCTAGAGTTATTGAAAAGAACTTGCGTGAGTTCCATTTAGAGCATGCTTATACGCGGAGTGAAACAAAGCGTGTTAACTTGATGGAGTATATCATTGATTTTGATGCTCCTACATTAGTGGCAGCTTGTTTGGCAAAATCTGGTGAAAGTGGAACATACTACGAAATTCCTGCTGAATTAGTCGATATAGTAGGGCTCGACAAACAAAAACTTTCAAATGTAGTGGCCTACGAATATTGGACATATTTCTTTAGACATATTAGAAAGATTAAGTAAGGAGGACCGTCGTATGTTAAACTCTGCAAGTGTAATAGGGCGGTACACTCTAACTGGTACTGTCAAACTCACAAGCCCTCTCGTTATTCGAGCTGGTGTTAGTAATGATATTTTAAATGATACTGTAGACGATATTGTAGTAACCTATCACGATGGCCAACCATTCATTCCTGGGACATCCTTAGCAGGCGTATTGCGCCAAGCGATTCAAGGCCTTAAACCTGTATCTGAAGATGTATTATTTGGTTCCATTGATGACAAAGGTACACAAAGCGCATTACAGATCAATGATATTCCATTAGATAATACAAATATTGTCGTTCGTGATGGCATCTGTATAGACGATGTGCGTGGTGTCACTAAAGATGGCGCAAAATATGACTTCGAAGTCATCGAGTCTGGTGCGACTGGTCGATTGCGTATCGATTGCGTGATTCGTCAATGCCACGAAAATCAAGCGGATAAGATTGAGCGAGCTCTTGTAGCGTTAGCTAATCTACTTAAAAACGGCATCTCCATTGGTGCTCGTACGGTGAATGGTTTAGGTCGCATAACATGTAAAGATATTTCTTTAGAGCATTATGACTTCACTAAGCCAGAACATGTAAAAGCGTGGTTATTACGCAAAGTTGGTACATCTGTTGCTATTCCTGAGCAACGCATGATTGCTGAAAAAGACCTTGTTATAGATATGGAATGCTATTTAGAAGATACTGTTCTTATTAAATCTATCTTCGAAGAGGCTTGGGAAGATAAGTCCGTGGCTCTCTTTATTCCAGGTACATCAATTAAGGGCGTATTACGTCACCATTGTAGCTGTATACTACAGGTATTAGGCCGTAGCAATCAAGCGGTGGATGCACTCTTTGGCTATAGCATTGAAAAAACCAATGAAAGCCGTAAAGGTCGTGTTATGGTAGATGAAGTTTACTTTGATAAATCTTTTACACAAGAGGAGCAACCTCGCATTCGCATGGACCGCTTTACAGGCGGTGCCATGAATGGTGCTTTATTCCAAGACCATCCTGTACGTAAGGGGAAAGGTAAAGAGTTAGTATTCCCATTGTGTATGACTGTTAAAGACTGTAGTGATAGTGAAGCGGGCCTTGTGCTACTCCTTGTGAAAGATCTTATGACAGGTCAAATTACGTTGGGTGCTAATCGTACAATCGGTTATGGCCGCATTAAAGGTAATTCTGTTACGGCTCAATATCATGGTGAACGTTATAGTATCGATGATACTGGTAAGGTTACGGAAGGTGAAGCTACTAAACTTGAAGCTTTGGTTCAAGCGTTACATCAATCTACAGAAGATACAATGTTAGCTAAGGAGGGCACTCATGAGTAAACAATTACATAGCCATGAAGGTGTATATACACGTACTAGCGGTACATGCGGCCCTACAGCTAATGTGAACGTACTAGCTGTAGTAAATGAATACATGAAGCAAGAGGGCCTAGTTATTACTTGGTCTGTCCATGAAGTTAAATGGGGCTATTACAAGCAAGGTAGTTTCCAATTTTCTGATGGTACAACTGACGTAGACTTGGCGTATCTACAAGATATGCGTATCTTTAATGAAACAGAAGAGTTGCGTCTCACTATACAACATGGTGAGATTGTATATCGCTATATTAACGATGAAGCTGGTGAACCTGTAACTTTTGTTGACTCTTCCTCTCGTATGATTGGTGAAGTTGATGCAGGTCGTACTCAGTTGAACCGAGCAGAAGGATTTACAAACTTAGTTGATACAGGACGTAAACTTTCACAAACTATCCCTGTGTCCACAACAAAACAATACTGTTATTTAACGACACGCAATTACATTGGCTATTTAGATAATCATCAAGCGAGCTATACAGATTATCGATATGTCAAAATCGTAGATAAGGAGGTCTAGTATGGCTGGTAAAGGTAAAAGTAAAAATAGACATGCTGCTAGTGCGGCCTTCTTTGCACGAAATAATCCAGGAATGGATGTTGAAAAAGTAGCTAATGAAAGACATTCTGGCGGAAATCGTGGTGGTGGGCAAAATCGTTCTGGTGGCTATAATAATTCCTACAATAATCAAGGCGGTAATCGTAGTGGTGGTAACAGCAAATACCCAAGTGAGCCAGCAAGTGCAGCGTATAATTTTGTACGCTTGCCAGAGCATGTAATTCCAGCTGAGTTTTACAATGGTCATTTTGAAGGAGTTACGAAAGACGTGTTGAAGGCTTATTGTGATCATGTACAACAAGCTGATATACATACAGGTTATATAGACCTTACCATTACAACTGAAACACCTCTATTCATTGGTGGACCGTCTAAACAAGACGAGGATACACCACTTGAATTTTATGGTGGCCAAGATAATCCTACAATTCCGGGGACAAGCCTTAAAGGTATGGTAAAACAAATCTTCAAGATTGTTACAGCTAGTAGCTTTAGACCATACCAACGGGGAACGGGTCTTGGTGATTTCGAAGATAGATATCTTTATTTCCGTGATTTTGCAAGCTCTATTAAATCCCTCAAAGAATACTATGCTGCTCGTATGGTGGGAAAGGAAATAAATGCAAAAGGTGAAGAAAAGGCTGCTACAAAAGCGACACCTGGCTTTATCATTCAGACTGTAGATAATAACTATTTTGCTATACCTAGTGAATCTAGAAAAATGTCTTATTCTGACGATTATGAAATGCAGAAGAAGAAAAATACTCCGTCTATTGATTGGACGGATCAGTATGTAAACATCCATACTGGTAGAATGAATTCTAAAATGTCTTATATGCGTATTACTCGACCTGGTAATTTTGAAGGTAAGCGCATTCCGATTCTTCAAGAATGTATCGACAGTTATAAAGACGATAAAAACCGTGGTACATTAAATCTATTGGATAAAAAAGTCGGTAAATCTGGTGATGCAGCCAAGAATTATACTCGTTGTAATGATGTTAAGTTTGTAGTACCATGTTTCTTCTCTGAAAAAGATGGTATTGTAGAGCATTTTGGTCATGGTCGATTCTATCGTATTGCATATGACTTGAAAATTAGCGACCACTTACCAACTACATTAGAGCAACATAATAATGGTGTGGATCTTTGTGATAGTGTATTTGGCTATGGCGATAATTGGGCTGGCCGCTTATCCTTCTCCGATGCTCATGTTGTGGGACCTGTGAGAATGTGCCAATCTGATTACCCACATCCATTGATGGGGCCTAATCCAACATCCTTTCAATTGTATTTAGAGCAAGATGTAGATAATCACTCCACTTATAACCATTGGGGGCATGAAGGGGCATCCATTCGCGGTTATAAAATGTACTGGCATCAACCGTTAGCAAAAGTAAAAGATTGGACTCGTACAGAAGAGGAAAAAGCCATTAAAGGTACTCGTAAAATTCGTCCAGTTGATACTGGCGTTACCTTTAAAAGCCGCATTCATTTTGACCGATTAAGCAGCGTTGAGCTAGGCGCATTGTTGATGTCCTTAGATTTAGATCATTACTCTGGCGGTAATCGTCGTACATACTATAAACTTGGTATGGGAAAATCCATCGGTTTTGGTAGTATTAAACTAGAGTCTGCTGTAACGGTTTTCGATAGTAAAGAACGCTATGGCAGCCTATTCGGTGGTGATACTTGGAATACTGGAGATAGCACAACTACTCCTAATGAGTATGTAGATTCTTTCACTCAGTATCGCGATAATGTACTAGGTTCTAACATATCCTCTTATAAAGCGATGCTAGATGATTTGTTCATGATGCTAGATTGGAATATTGCTAATGGTCCAAATGCAGCTAAAAACTGGACTGATGGTATTTCTATGATGACCATTAAGAATAATAAAATGGATCCTCGTATCAAATACCGTAGCAAGCTAGATACACCTAAATCCTTCATCGCAAAGTGGTCTAAATAATGCTAGGCACAGTTACTATTGCTTTAGAAGCTCAAAATAGAGGCAGCTTGCCTGCCTTTCCTGGGCGATATCTACATGCAGCACTCTTCTCTATTCTTAGTCATATAGATGCAGATGAGGCTACATGGTGGCATGATATGGAAGGAATAAAGCCTTTCTCACTACAATTATCCTTTAAAGAGCTTCGTCAAGATAATATCATTCGATGTGGGGATATCTTATATTTACATGTTTCTGTATGGCATAGTGAGTTATGGGGATTAGTAGAAGGTATATCTGAGGGCTTAGAAGTAGTCTTTGGTAGACTACGAACTACAATTGTAGGGGTTCGTTACGGGGCACCGTTTAATCTACCGTTGAAAGTAGATAATGAACTGGAGCTCATCAGTCGGCGCCTTTCTGCAAAACAGGTGAGACGTATTACTTTTGAAGTTATGATGCCTACATCCTTTAATGGGACACATGGAGATATAACCTTTCCTACAGTAAGTCTTATTTTTTCCTCACTTGTAGACAAATGGAATGCTGGTGATATGACCGATGCATTAAATAAGGATTTAATACGGACGGTCGTTGAGAAGGTTACTCTTGAACGCTGGGAAGGTCATACAAAACGCGTGTTTTATGGTCGTGATCGTGGCCTTACTGGTTTTGTAGGCAAGTTTACCTTTAATATTTCTAAACTTACAGAAGAGGAAAACCAACTCATTACTATTTTGGCACTCTTCGGTCAGCACAGTGGCATAGGTAGATTATCTAGCCAAAGTCTTGGTCAAGTACGTGTTACATTACAAAACAAATAGGACATATAGTCCATACAACTAAATTCTATGGGAGCATAGATATAGTTACTCTCAATGAAAGAAGCCTTAAAGGCATCTGTTATAGATGTCTTTGAGGCTTCTTTTTGTTCCTAGTTTTTTTGATTATCTCCATTTTTGGATTACTCGTATAATGAACACACAAGTTAAGCCTGAGGGGTAAAGCATCGAGTAATCATTTTACCTCCTATGAGCATGATATTTCTCCTTTTATAAAATAAAATTTCTCCTTTCTACACACATGAACCCTTTAGGGTTTTGAGGCCGTCTTTAACGGTTTAAAATTTAGCGATGCTCGCCTCACAGGTTTAACAGTAATTTTAATGTTTGTGTTAATTGATAGTATGGTTTCTTTCTTGATGGGTGTTGTTATTTTTTGATGATTGTTTGATTGGTCTTATAGTTGTAAGTGTTGTTTGTTTTATTGTATAGTTTGAAATTTTGTTATATGTAGTTTTTACACATGGAGGTTCTTATGGAACAGTTAATTAGACGTTTTACTTTATCTAGCAATGAATATTTATCTCGTGATTGTGTTGGTTATTATCGTGACTTGTATTTACGCTTTCGTGAGCCAGGAAATCCTGATTTTCTTAATACCTTAAAAAATACATTGAACAACTATTGTCCTAGTGTCCTAAAATCTGCCCGTCAGGAAGTGTATGATAGAGTAAAAAGGGATATTCCCGATATCATGAAGGCTGAAAAGCTTGAGGAGGCGGTTGTTGCCGTTGTACCTAGATCTAAAGCCCTTATGTCACCTAACCAGTTAGGCTTCCGCGATGCGGTGCAAGAGTGTGTCAGAATATTACAGGCCAACGGATACTCAGGTATCAGAGATGGCATCGGTTGTATTATGCGACATACAAATACGAAGACAACACATATTCATAAAAATTTGCCAGGCTTTGATAATTGCGGTAGCGAGCCCTATGTGGGCATTACAAATGACACTTGTCATATTGACGCCGATGCAGTTCGAGGCAAAACGGTTATTTTAATTGATGATATTTATACAAAAACAGTGAACGTTGATGAGGATTGTATTCAGGCATTATATGATGCGGGCGCAGCTCGTGTTGTATTCTACGCCGTTGCATACACCTACCGTCGTTCTTCTTATAGAAAAGGGGCATAATATGAATATTTCACCGATAGCTTTAAAAATTTGGGCCGTCCATAATACGACGAGCCGCATTACAACTAGAAAGAGCTTTCACGATACTTGGAAAACGGAGGATGAATTCCTCGCCATGATGAGCGAAATTCCCAACATCGATGATGTAGTGCATGAACTATCCGTAGCGGTAGATGACATGGACTGGATGGACGGTGCAGTATGCTGCTTTGATGCGGAGTTTCCAGTTATTAATGAAAGCGCCCCTAAAGGGGATTGTCCGTATCTCTTGTTCTACAAGGGGGATTTGTCCTTACTAGGTGATTTAAATCGTAATGTGGCGGTCATCGGTTATACGACGCCTAATGAAAATCTCATTGCTCGTGAAAGCAAGATTGTTGAGTATTTAGTCCATCATGGCCAACATATCGTAAGCGGCCTTGCTAAAGGCTGTGATGCCATCGGACATACGGTATGTATGGAACGTGGAGGAAAGACGATTGCCATCTTGCCATCACCATTAAATGCTATTTCACCGGCAGACCATCGGGACATGGCCCATCAAATTATCGAAAAAGGTGGTCTTGTTATTTCTGAATACTACAATGGGCCGCGCAGTCGTCATGAAGCGATTAATCGTTATGTAGAGCGAGATCGGTTGCAAGCGTTATTTGCCAAGGCTGTAGTGCTCATCGCTAGCTATGAAGGCCGAGATGGAGATAGTGGCTCCCGTCATGCTATGGGCAAAGCACACTCTTATGGACATCTAGCCTGTGTCATGTATGATGAAACGACAGATGGCGAAGTACTTGAGATGAAATTGAACCGTAGCCTACTTTCACAGCAAAAAGCAAAACAATTGGTGACAAATCCAAGTGGAGTCGGTACGGCAGGATATAGCTCGGTAATGGTGGATGACCTCGTAAGCCTTGTGAATCCTGCATTAGAGGCACAGCAAAAACTATTTTAATATTTTTATGACTAAAGGAGGTTCTTATGTTTCACATTGTAGATGTAGATAACACCTTGGTGTTCACCGACGAACTTAATACAGCGGGCTATGTACATGCTTTTGCCTGTGTGGACTTAGAACCTCGTAAGGTCGTGCCACGCATCACACGTGAAATTGTGCAGGAATGGTATCCTCAGCTGACAAAGGGTGAAGTAATGCATATTACTAGACTCAAACAGGACTATGTAGAACGCCATTTAGAGGTATCTCAGCTGAACGAATCTGTAGCACGTGTGCTTGTTACCTATGGTAGTGAACGTTGTGCCCTGTGGACTGTGGCCAATCCTGAACGGGTGCGTATGTTACTAAGATACCATAAGATTACCGAATATAGAGCGATTCGCTTTAGCAATAAAAAAGAGGATGATGTAGCCCATGCTGTACAGGATTTCTGTGTACTCTTTGGTTGTGAGCCTGAGGACTTATGCTTTCACGAAGACAATCCTGAGGTTATTAACTATCTTCGGAATCTAGGATTGACCGTAATGGCTGTGGAATCAGTTGCAGAATGTGGTAAATAGAGAAATAGGATTTGACAATGATAGGAATTGGTTGTTATATATTAAAACGTTTGTATAAAGAGAGTTTGTTATTATGTAGTATTATGCATAGGGAGGATTTATGAGATTTTTAACCTTAAGCACAACAGGTATATTTAATGCGATTCGACCATCGTTGTTTCTACCCATAGAAGGAAAGGAAACAACGACATTTTTGCTTGCTTTGGATTATTATGTACCAGATCGATGTTTCTTAGAAGATGAACAAGAGGATGTGGAGGCAGCTCGAGAAAGGTATGATTTAGAACGTAAACGTATTCGTGCTTTTGTAAAAGCACTTTACAATGACTGGGGAAAGCCTATAGAGGAGTTGCGAACAGAAGTTATCAATTGTTTGCCAGAGTTTATTAGTCATGGTACCTATAATGGGGAATCATTATTATCTGAACCTCGTGATGGATATTATACTATTTATCCTATGTATAAAAGCTATCGAGGTAGGGATATGCTATTCCCAACACATCAATCTTCTAAAGAGGAGGCTCAGTATATATTCGATCATATGCTTAGATATTTTTTAAAGGCCTTCTTTGAACCAGATGCTTTTTTTGGTTATTTAGACGGTGCATTTCATATTGATACCCCTTTATCTGTCACAACAGTTCAACAGATTTTGGAAGATCTCGAGCGTGAAGCAGTACCATCTCCATTGTCGGTTTCCTCAATTCCCAATACCTATACCCTGGACGAACCTACGATAATTAATACAGAGTTCCTATTAATCGCTGATGCCTTTGGTGCTTACATGGTACAAGCAATGGAAGGTGATACAGAGAGTGAACAGTTAGCTGCTTTAACAGAGGATCCATTTGTCTGTGAGATGTGTTGTAGTTTACATAAGTGTTTTATGATTAACAATAGATGTTTTAGCATATCCATTTATGATGAATGTAATATTTGGGTAGATAAAATATTAGATGCTTATGTTATACATG
Organism: Veillonella parvula; assembly: GCF_032577575.1. Classification (GTDB taxonomy): domain Bacteria; phylum Bacillota; class Negativicutes; order Veillonellales; family Veillonellaceae; genus Veillonella. The sequence continues at coordinate 164,280 of NZ_JAWFVO010000003.1, forward strand.
ATTATTTATAGATTCTTAACGTTTATAATGATGAGTTTCCATCCTATGACGATGGGGTAATCGGCTATGAGAAACAATATCTTGTAGGACCTTTACTTGATAACCTTGTAAAAGACCTCACACGAAAGAAACTGTTAGTTCAGTTATCTCCTCAAAATGAGCAGCGTAAGGAGTATCTTAACTTTATACTCACCTATGATGAGGCAGTGCAGTCTATTTTTGAGGAAATATGTGAAAAAAAGATAAATCGACGAGACATCTATAAGCAGCAAGACTTAGCAACTGTACTAACTCTAGACGTTCGCCTGTGCTGTACATTTTATTGTATGATTGATGCATGTCGCTATGCTTTTAATAGACGCATGTATGCCGATATTTTACCGATTGTAGACAAGTTAGATGCTCAACTTGCAAAGGTACAAATTTCTGCGACAGATGCTTGGCAAGTTGAGTATTTAGTGAAAGTATCTCGCATATCTCAGTGGTATCGAGCACTAGCCTATGCTTGTTTAGGAGATGAAAGAATAGAGCCAATATTACAAGATTTAATGGTTATACAACAGCAGGATCCAGTTTTGTATAAAGAACATATAGATTCTATTTTTGAGAATTTAGACGATCCAGAACATGCTTTTAATATAGAACATTTACTCTATGCATTGCTACATTATTACATAGAAACAAATAATCAACTTGGCTATGAGCGTTATATTAAAGAGTTGTATCCACCAATATTAGGGATAGATTCAGATTACAAAGTACAAAAGAATATACTGTTATACGGTGAAGATGGTAAATATTGTGAAAATTATTCTAATAGAGATTTCTATTTATGGGTGAAAGCGTTGTGGGCGTTCTACTTAGATGATATTGATAAAGAATTTTGGAATGAATTGGCAGAACAATGGGAAAAACAGGACTATATACCTATTTTTTATGGCATAAATGACTATGAGCTATGTGTTAACTATATGATTAAGCTAGCTGTTCATTTTGGAGATATGCAACGAGCCGAGAAATATAAAAAAGAATTTGATATGGCTCTTCCTAATAAGAAAGAACCTATGGAGGATGCACCTAGTGGATATACATGGCCTTTCTTCGATTGCTATATAATAGCTCAAGTTAATGAAACGTTAGGAAATATAGAAATAGCAAAAGAATACTATCACAAAGCTCTTTCCATGGCTTCTTTTGGCGAAGCACGCTGGGAACAATACGAAGAACAACATGGTGGCATATGGAAGACCTACAAAGACTTTGGTTATAGTGGACCAGATCTGAAATTTGAAGATTGGATTAAAGATAGTACCGTGACCTATGACACCATAGAAGAATATAAAAAAGCATTAGATAAGTATGTATTTTATATGTATAAGTAGAGACTATATAGAAAAATCTATATACCTATTTTTATAAAGATTTCCATACAAAATTTTATTTATAGATTGAGGTTATGAGCCTAAAATATAACTATATAGTTATTATCTTTATGCCTTAAAGAATAAAAGAACTCGCTTAACAAAATGTTAGGAGGGTTCTTTTGTTTAAACTGTATATCGAAAAAAATAACTATCAAAATTTTATTAATAGTATTTCCTTAAAATATAATGAAAAGAAAATGAATTAAATATTGACGCAAAATCTGAAAAACCTTATAATTACTGTAACATTAGAAAAATCATTTACCACCAGTATTTACCTATGCTCATCGGCATTTTTAATCCCATGGGAGCTCAATCTGACCGTTTACGGTGTGAGGTTTGCCAAAACCTATTTTTAAGCCCCATGAATACTGGACTACTGAGGCCTGCTGTTGCAACAGCACTTACCGTTTACGGTATTGAAACATTAGCATCTTCTATGATGCTATTCATAGTTTCGCCATGTTGCAACAGCACTTACCGTTTACGGTATTGAAACAGCATAATATCAATGAAGTTATTGATGCTACAATTAAGGTTGCAACAGCACTTACCGTTTACGGTATTGAAACATACAATCAGAGCAGTATTTTGGTTTGTCGGAGTTGAGTTGCAACAGCACTTACCGTTTACGGTATTGAAACTAAATTAAATATTCTCATCATATATTCACAATAATAATATAGTTGCAACAGCACTTACCGTTTACGGTATTGAAACCCATAATAGTAGCCATCATAAGATTCAGCTACTGCATCGTTGCAACAGCACTTACCGTTTACGGTATTGAAACTTCTAATAAAGAAACTTTTTCTTCCATAAAATCTCCTAGTTGCAACAGCACTTACCGTTTACGGTATTGAAACGCCCCATCAGGACGGCCACTCCAATCAACGATTTGGCCAGTTGCAACAGCACTTACCGTTTACGGTATTGAAACTTTGATAACCAACGTAGACCGAAGAATGGATCTACGGGTTGCAACAGCACTTACCGTTTACGGTATTGAAACTTGCCGACATCTGTATTGCCTGTACTGATATTGGCATTGTTGCAACAGCACTTACCGTTTACGGTATTGAAACGAGTAAGCTTCAAGCATACCACAAGTATCAGTGATTAGGTTGCAACAGCAATTAACGTTTATAGTATATTAATAGAACCATTATTTTTAGTTTGATATATTGATAGAGTTATCTCACTAATGCCAATGGTTCTATTTCTTTTGTTTATGGTATAATATAGCTAGATTTAAAACTCGGAAAACCAAATCTGCGCCGTTGTTATAATGGTGCGGTTTATCGGCGTTATTTTAGTGGACTAAAGTACTTTTTAGGTCGGTTTTGTAATCTCCGCCGTTTTTTTCATTTTCCGATCAGTAAATACCTGTGATTTCAAAGACAGGGTTAAATAAAATAATCCCCATTAGGGGACGGAAACTCTTTATCATGGTGTTTCAGGATTACTTGTGTATATCCAGTATTGTTAAATAAAATAATCCCCATTAGGGGACGGAAACCCTTTTTAGTAATAAAATTCGATAACTTGCGAACATTCAAGATGTTAAATAAAATAATCCCCATTAGGGGACGGAAACTCATATATTAAAAATTCGCCTTGATTATTTTGTAAATACACGTTAAATAAAATAATCCCCATTAGGGGACGGAAACATCTTTCTGAGTATCGTCCCAGATTACACATCCAAGGTGTTGGTGTTAAATAAAATAATCCCCATTAGGGGACGGAAACAAATGTACATTCTATCTGTGAACAGACGTACTGTTAAACCGTGTTAAATAAAATAATCCCCATTAGGGGACGGAAACTCTTTTTCAATAAGGCTTGCATATCCGCTTCTAGTTGGGCTGTACGTTAAATAAAATAATCCCCATTAGGGGACGGAAACTATTGGATTTACCTGAGTCGTATCATACATCCCAGTGTATACAGTTAAATAAAATAATCCCCATTAGGGGACGGAAACCCTTTGCTATCAGTGGCAACCATGTATTTAAAGCCTTTCACGTGTTAAATAAAATAATCCCCATTAGGGGACGGAAACTTTTCAGCTTTTTTATCAACTAATTGATATAGACCTTCACCAGTTAAATAAAATAATCCCTATTAGGAGACGGAAACCCGCCACCACGAATACCCTTAGTGTTCGCCAACGGTACAAGTTAAAAAGATAATCCCCACTAGGAGTCGGTTTTTATCTCAAAAACTCATATGAGTACAAAAATATAACCAGTATATTCTTTTTAGTGAATATACTGGTTTTTTGTATAAATCTGGTAGTTTTCTATTGGATTAAATTGGAAATGAATATATAATGAAAAAAGAGAGCTTTAATTCTTAGTAGTGTTTGGCGGCGATGTGAAGGCTAAGACATTTGTACTGCTGTAGAAATTCAATCGTTATCATCTTTAGACCCAAATTGATTCCTTAGCGTATTCATTTGTATAAAAGGAGGCGACTATATGTCATCCTTATATGTTACAGAAGCAGGATCGTTTATCAAGCGTGACGGTGGTCATGTTGTAGTTGGTCGTAATAATGAGGTATTGTTCGAGGTTCCTTTAGAGCGAATCGAAGATATTACTGTCTTTGACTCAGTATCTATAACAAGCTCATTGGTAACTGATTTTATTGAACGTGGCGTACCGATTACATGGCTATCTGGTTATGGCAAGTATTTTGGTACTATAATCAATACGAATACTATTGACATTAACAAACATAAGAAGCAATTTGATCTGTTAGATGATAATGCATTTAGAGTGGCTATGTCACGTAAAATTATTCGGGCAAAGGTGCGTAATCAGCTGACTATTCTTCGCCGCTACGCACGTAATTTGGAAGAGGATATCAATATAGATGTACAGATTGCGAATATTAAATCTGTACGTAGTCATATTGGTGAATGTATGCGTGTATCTGAACTCATGGGGTATGAAGGGCTGATAAGTCGTCTTTATTTTGAAGCACTCGGTAAAATTGTGCCATCTGCCTTTGCTTTTACAAAACGTACAAAACAACCGCCTCGAGATCCGTTTAATGCCATGCTCGGATTAGGTTACAGCATGCTGTTTAATGAAATCTTAGCTGGTGTTATTAATGCAGGTCTCCATCCATTCGTAGGAGTCATGCATAGCCTAGCTAAAGGTCATCCAGCCCTCGCATCTGACTTAATTGAAGAATGGCGGGCGCCAATTATAGATTCTATGGTGCTATCTATGGTGAGCCGTAATATGGTAGATTTATCTGAATTTGATAATTCTGATAAAGGTTGCTACCTGACAGCAGAGGGGCGTAAGGCATTTTTAATGGCCTATAATAAGAAAATTCGTTCTGAAAATCAATATATTGATGATTGTAAAAGCTATCGTGAATCTATCTATAAACAGTGTAAGCAATTTGCTAGTGCAATTATACACGAAGATGTAGATTTGTATACGCCATTGGAGATTCACTGATATGAAAAAGTTTATCGTCCTAGTTATCTATGATGTGGTGGATAACAAAACGCGTAACCGTCTTGTTAAATGCTTGGAACGTTATGGCGTTCGTGTCCAAAAATCTGCATTTGAAGCATTGCTTAATAGGAAGCAATATGATGCTATGATGCGGCGAGCTAGCAAGATGATTAATCCTATAGAGGACTCCTTACGAGTCTATGTCCTTGATGACATTATAAATATCTATACTTGGGGGATTGGAGAACGTAAGGAACAAGACTGCATCATTCTTTAAATATAAACAGTTACTCTCGATTAATACTGTTACGATGTAGAGGTGTAATTAACAATAATAGGATCATTAATATTGGTAAAAGTATTTCAGGATTTGATGTTTTGTATTGATGATTCTATTATTGTAGTATCTATTTCCCTATATGATATAATGGGTCTAGAATTTAACTCCTGAGAAATTAAATCTGCGCCGTTGTTATAATGGTGCTGTTTAACAGTGTTATTTTAGTTTGCTAAAGTGCTTTTTAGGATTAATTTGTAATCTCCGCCGTTTTTTGTGTTTTGGAACCAGTAAATATCTGTTGTTTCAAAGACAGGGTTAAATTAAATAATCCCCCAATGGGGACGGAAACCTCATCACAATAAGATGAATTAATATATAGTGCGACTATACGAGTTAAATTAAATAATCCCCCAATGGGGACGGAAACGACTCAAAATAACTATTCAAGCGTTTTAAAATACTAAGAGCAGTTAAATTAAATAATCCCCCAATGGGGACGGAAACCTCACTCTTCCATTTATCCAAACGATAGTTTAAATTACATGTTAAATTAAATAATCCCCCAATGGGGACGGAAACATTCTTCTGGTAAAAAATCGATAGAGTAACCAGAATACGCTTGTTAAATTAAATAATCCCCCAATGGGGACGGAAACAGATTTTCATTTCAAAACTCCTTTTTATTAAAAATTTGAGAATGTTAAATTAAATAATCCCCCAATGGGGACGGAAACTGGCCATCAAAACCGTACTCAAACGTTTGTTAAGTAAATATGGCGTTAAATTAAATAATCCCCCAATGGGGACGGAAACCCCTATGAACGCAGTTTGGCAAATTATCGACATGGCTACAGGTGTTAAATTAAATAATCCCCCAATGGGGACGGAAACTTATTCCATGTGTCTTTATCTCTTGCGTTCCTCTTGATTGCTGAAGTTAAATTAAATAATCCCCCAATGGGGACGGAAACGTATCGCCATCACGTAAGTTCAATTTTAGGTAAGCTGTTTTAGTTAAATTAAATAATCCCCCAATGGGGACGGAAACATTTACCGCTCTTTTCGTTTCGCTCTTATGGTGGCGATTTACCGGTTAAATTAAATAATCCCTTGATGGGGACGGAAACAAGTGATTGGCGTTCTTAACATGGAAATCTCTTGTACTAATAGTTAAACTAAATAATCCCCATTAGGGGACGGAAACAATGGGATAATCCATCCATTAACGAATTCTGGATCATAATTGTTAAATTAAATAATCCCCTGATGGGGACGGAGACCCGTGGACTTTTTCGTATTCTGCTTCCCAGTCGACTTGCCCGTTCGATTAAATTAAATAATCCCCATTAGGGGACGGAAACTATATTTCTCGGATAGAATAGTGGAGTCCGAAGAAATTGATAGTTAAATAAAATAATCCCCATTAGGGGACGGAAACGCCATATAGTGCTAACACTGGATGTAATAGGCATCAGGGACACTGTTAAATTAAATAATCCCCTTTAGGGGACGGAAACAGTTCGACATTTCTGACAAGGTAACTTCTTGCCTCACTAAGGCGTTAAATTAAATAATCCCTTTTAGGGGACAGAAAGGCACTACCTTATTATTGTAGGTAGTGCCTTATGTATAATCTAAGGGTTTAATTGTCTTGTATTATAAATACTTAAGGTTTCGTTACTTTCTCTCTTGGAATGAAGGGTGGATTATTGAAATAAAATAAGTGATATTTATAATATATAATATATTAAGTAACTATATTTATTATTTAGTGTGTATGGGATTGGGGAGCTTTCAAAGGATAAATATCATTTGCCATTTTCTATTGGTCATGGTGAATTTATTTTCTTTGGTGGTAACGAGGTTTCACTCACTATTTATAACTGATTATTGTCATTGCTTTGGGATCCCTAGTATCCTTTATTTGTCTTACAAAAAGCAAATAGCCCTCCGTTACCTAGTTTAACTAGATAACTGAAAGGCTATTTACTAATCTTTTTTCGATTTCGAGATGCGCTCGATGTTTCGACTTGTCTGACTATCTTTTAATATTATAGAGATAAAGGTATATCATCAAATTAAGATGAATATGTACAATTGTATTAGATTAGTATTCTTAAACGGATTTATTTTTGAGTACTGATAATTAAATTTAATGATAAGATGTATAATAAAGTATAGTGATTCAAGCAACATAATTTGCATTAGGTATACTCTTGGCAAACCGCATATATGAATGTGTATGGTGTGCAATTCGATGATGTAGTTGGAGAATAGGAGGCGCATATTATGGCAAGCACAGTAATCGATAGTAAAGTGTTTGGGGCATTATTTAGTACTGATGAAATGAGACGTGTATTTAGCGATCTAAATCTTGTACAGAAATGGTTAGATACCGAGGCAGCTCTTGCACAGGCACAAGGTGAACTCGGTGTGATTCCTAAAACTCAAGCTGAAGATATCGTTAAGTATGCTGATGCTAAGGCTCTTAATATTGACGAGATTGGCGAGTTTTATAAATCCTCTATTACCATTGTTCCTTTGTTGAAAGCTTTCAAAGAAATCCTGCCAGATAATGCAGGCGAATATGTCCATTGGGGAGCCACAAGCCAAGATATTGTCGATACAGGTCTTATCCTGCAAGAGAAAGAGGCATACCAAATTATCTTACGAGATATGAAATTGTGCCAACAACATGTACTTAATTTTGTAAAAAAATATAAAGATACCATTATGTGTGGTCGTACTCATGTTATTCATGCGTTGCCGATTACATTAGGTTATAAAGTAGCCGTATGGGCCGATGAATTGGGGCGCGATATTCAACGGTTAGAAGAGATTGAAAAACGTGTATTTGTGGGGCAAATGTCTGGTGCGGTTGGTACATTAGCATCACAACCAGAAAAAGGCTTAGAAACACAACAACGCATGATGGAAATTTTGGGGCTCGGTCAACCGACTATCTCCTGGCATGTTGCTCGTGATAGCCAAGCAGAGTTTGCTAGTACACTAGCTTTATGTGCAGGTACATTAGGCCGCATCGCTCATGAAATATTAAGCTTACAACGTACCGAAATTCTTGAGTTAGAAGAACCGTTCTTCATGGGTAAAGTTGGTTCCTCTACCATGCCACATAAACGTAATCCTCAAGTATTAGAAAACATTATCGCTGTTTGTCGTAGCGTACGTACTATTGCTCCTGGTATTACGGAAGCCATGATCTGTGAAAATGAACGCGATTGGGGATGTTTATTAACAGAATGGGAATCCATTCCAAGAGCCTGTGAATTATTGGCTGCTGCCTTAGAAAAATCTAAAGACGTATTAGAAAATCTTATTGTATATCCAAAACATATGGAATAAAACCTATACAAACTACGTGGCTTGATGATGAGCGAATGTATCATGATGCATTTGGCACCTCGTTTGGGCCGTATGACAGCACATTCCATTGTTTACCGTACATGTATGAAAGCCTATGAAGAAGAAGCACAAATGAAAGATGCCTTGATGGCTGAACCAGAGGTTACGGAAGCCTTTACAGAAGCAGAAATCGACTATATGTTGGACCCTCATAACTACCTTGGTCTAGCCGTTCAATTTGCAGATCGAGTACTACAAAAATATAAATAAATCACTATCCTATGAATACTAAAAAGCCCGTCCTAAGATGGGCTTTCCTTATATATTTATCTGTATATTTCTATTATTCGTTCCTTATTGTATCGTATATTAGTTCGCTATATAATAAACTTAGGATAGTCAGATGAGGTTGGGCCTCTCTTCGTCATCGAAGGGAGGGATAAGCCTATGAGTGATTATGAAATAATCATGCTCTTATTACAGGTAATAACGGTTGTTATTGCCTTTGGGGCATTAATAGCGCTTATTTGTCTCACAAAAGACAAATAGCCCTCCGTTGCCTAGTGTAACTAGATAACTGAAAGGCCATTTCCTAATCTTTTTTCAATTTCGAGATGCGCCTGACGTTACGACTCGTCTGACTATCTTCTTATATTATAGTAAGGTTATTATATATCGTCAAATTATGATGAACACGTGTATGGCATACAGTTTGATGATGGTATTGTAAAATGAGAAAACTCCTATTGGCTTTCACCGATAGGAGTTTTTGGTTTTATAATTGTAATTTTATAGCACTTTTAAGTCTATTATTAAGTGACAGATTATAACAAATTGATTATACTTCTTTTACATCATCAGGTATAGCCGGTGGAGCCGGTGGTTTACCCATGGATCTTTCAATAAATACCACAGCGACAAAGACGATGAGGCTGACGATGGAACCGAAGATGATGGACATAATGCCATATGGGTTGCCAACGAATTCCCAGTATACGCCTGCGATGGAGCCGAGCATGATGGACCAAATGCCAGCGCCAGCTGTTGCATTTTTCCACGTGAGGCCCAATAGGAATGCGGCGAATGGGCCAGCGGATCTCATTGTGAAAGCAAATACGAGCATCGGAATGATGGCTTTGCTTACGAGGGAGATGATAATGGCGATGATACCGAGGAATAGCACGCATAGACGGCTATATCTAGTGAGCTGTGCATCGGTGAGGCTTTTACCAAAATGATGTTCCACAATATCCTTGGTAAATACAGTTGCGGCGCCTAAGAGGTCGCCTGCGCCTGATGAAAGCGTAGCCGACACGACCGCGGCCATAACGAAGCCTGCCATTATAGGAGGCATGAGGTTAAGCGCTACCGTTGCCACCGCATTGTTCGCTTCGATGTTCGGGAATTCAGCCAATGCTACGAGGCCTAATACGGCAGGAACAAAGGCGAATAGAGCCATAATAATCCCGCAAATGATAGAACCGAGAACGGCCGTTCTTTCATTTTTCGCTGCGAAGTACCGTTGAACTGACTCTTGCCCAGTGGAGAAGGTCATGAAATACATGATGACAAGGCCGATGATGGTTTTCCAACCCACCTTTGTAAAGCCTAGCTGTTCAGGTGGCAATTTTGTCACTACCGACTCCCAGCCGCCCACATTGTGTAAGACGAACGGTACCGCGAGGGAGAAGCCCCCAACGAGAACGAAGAAGTGGATTACGTCCGTCATCGTTACGCTCCACATGCCGCCGGACATGGTGTAAATTACGAGTACCGCGCCACAGATGAGGATGGCGAGCTCTGTTGAAAGTCCGGTGAGAACGCTAATAATGGTTGCAGTTGCTGTAATCTGTACGCCTGCTAGTGTAATTGTTGCCAGCATGGACAGAATGGAAGTAATGAGATGGCTAGACGCGCCGAAACGACGGCCGATGATCTCCGGTACGGTTGTTGCCATAGCACGCCGCAAGAGTGGTGCGATGAAAGCAACGAGAATAACACCAATCCCTGCAGATACTACGTACCAACCTGCAGACAAACCCCAAGAACCATACGCTTTCGCTGCTACACCTACGGTGCTCCCACCACCGATTTCCGTAGCTGCTAATGTGCCTGCCGTCATAAGAACCCCAATACGACGACCTGCGAGTAGATAGTCAGTACTATCTTTTACACGAATATGACAATACACGCCGACTAATAAATTTAGTAATAAATAGGCGCAAACAATAAACCAAATAATAGTCAGAGAATCCATATGACACCTCCAAAAATTTACACTATCTAGAGATTCATACTAAATCACCCTTACTACTTGCGGTGCATATATCAAGTATAGTTTAATTATCCATAAAAACTGGGGAAAATACAAAGAGGAGTTTCTTGGAACGTTGGAGAATGTATATATATTAGGAACTAAATTATAAAATTATTAATCATAGGCACAGCCTTATTTACATAGTATACTTATGCTAATAAGACTGTGCTTATTTTATTGAGAGACAAGATTCATTTTTTGAGAGAGGTTTTTATGATTCAACGTATTTTGATACTAGCTCTTGTGTTGCTGGCTTTCACCATGCCTACAGAGGCAATTACTTATCAGGAATTGAAAACGTCGCCACAGTTTAAGCTTGTTTATTCTCAGTCGATGAATGGGCCCATAGAGAGTGGTGGCTTGTATATCTATTTAAACACTTATTCGATTGAGGCCCTACGCTATGCACCGCCACAGTATTCCTTGCGCGGGACTTACTATATTGTGATGGATACGTCTTATCAATCTATCATCAATGAGAGACAGCTCACCGTGGATTATGATACTAACTATTCGTTAGCGACACTTATTCATTCGTCTCGTATCATGAATCCGAGCCCGTCTATGCTGGCTTTGATTGAGGCTAGTGAAAGTAAGTCTGGTTTAGCTATGACAGGGGTAGATGTAGCGAGATATACATTTGATGGGGCGACAAAGCCAATGCATTATGTAAACGATACGCGTAAGGTCCCACTTAACCGTAATAATACTATTATATATGATATAGCGGATGCTATGTTTGTATCTGTATATCAGCAGCATTTTGATGATATTGTGGCCCAATGAGGTGGATGATGAAACGCATATATTTACTTTCACTATGGTTACTAAGCTGCCTCGTGTTGCCAATGCAAATCCAAGCCGTATCACAAGCTGACTTATTAAACGCAGAACGATTTGAACACATCGATTCGAGTGCTGACTCTGGAAGAGGAGATGGAAAATATTTGGATCTTTCATCTGTTAAGTCTGTAACGGCGCCGAATGGCCATCGTCGTATTGAAGCCGTCATTTATGTTTCCATGCCTGCTGCGAATATGATTCAAGGACTTTCAGTACAATACGATTACCAAATGGATCGTTCTTTGCGCCATTTGATTAATGATCATGATAGAAGTTTAAAACAAGGTGATAAGACCCCATATATCTCTATTTGGCGTGCAAAGCAAGGAAGTTCAGGAATTACAGGGACCGTTAATGATGGCGGTACCTATTACAATAATGGACAAATTCGCCAACAACGTATATATGCAGAAAATCTAAAAGCTATGATTCTACCTGCTGAATTTGGTGATGAAAAATATAAATTGCCTAATTTGATCTATAAAAAGATCTTTGGACTATCTTATGATGATGAGTTGTAATATTTATGTATGGCACTAGAGTGGTTAAAACAGTGAATAAACATAGATTAAAGATAAAACTTGTTTTTGGACTCCTAATAAAGCTTGTGCTTTTACTTATTTGGGGAATCTCTATTTGGGCTTTCTATACATTGCTCTATGATCGATATGTATTAGAAGCATATCCATTAAGGGATTATTTGCCAGTATTGATATTTACCTTTGGGAATATTTGGGTTTTACCGTGGCTTATTTTGTGGCATGAGAAACTATATCCAGCGTTTGATAAACCAAAAATTTATTATAGAGTGAAAGCTTGGTACTTTTCTTTGAAAGACCAATCTTTAGTGGGGACATTTATCTTTTATAGTATAGATTTTGTTATAAAGCTAGGGATATTAATGTATGGCACTATTATTGTTTTAGCTATTGTTATTTTTGTATCTCTTACTTGGCTCCGGTTCTGATCATTACTGGACTGATTCTTCATTAGCTCTTAAAAGCTCCTAAACACTCATATTGGATTTCTGATATATTCTTAACTTATTTACACAATGCAAAAGCCAAGCTATTCATATTTAAAAATAGCTTGGCTTTTATTAGTGGAGCACTTGTGGCGCTTATTTGTTTAGAAATAGCAAAATAGCCCTTCGTTTCTTCGGAAATTAGATAAAACGAAAAGGCCATTTCTACATGTTATTTGTTTGTGAGATGAGCCTGACGTCACTACTCGTCTGACTATCTACTTATATTATAGGGATAAAGGGATATATCGTCAAATGGAGATAAACCTTATATATACCAATTATAGATATATCATACATATACTAAATTATAAAATTATTAATAATAGGCACAGCCTTGTTTACATAGTATACTTATGCTAATAAGGTTGTGCTTATTTATGTTGTAATGTGAGAGAAAAAAGAGAGGGTTTTATGTTACGTAAAAGTTTGATTATCATGGCTGTACTAGCTGCTTTCACCATGAATGTAAGCGCTGTACAGATAGAAGTGCCAGCAGGACAGCCACCTATACCAGGGGCAGATGCGAATATCCCTGCCAATGCCTATGAAAACTATCGGGCCGGTAGCTTGAGCAATGTAGGAGCTAGTGATGTTATAAAATTACATTCTGAATCTAAAAAACGCATGGACATGTATGTAACTGACTGGGGACTAACACGAGATGAAGTCAATCAGATAGCAAGCGATTCGGAGAAGTTGATGGACTTACTTGTTAATGAGTCTGCAGTTGTGTTGTTGCATGATGAGCGTAATAACATTCGGGCATCTGTTCCTGGACTACTATTAGCAAGTAAGTATTACCCAAAACGCAGTGATGGTGAACGTTTATCTATTGTAAGAGAGAATTCCATATTTTTTGCGATTGGTACAAAACAGAATTATGATGATGCATTAGGCAAATTAAAATCAGAGCGAAAAGGGGAGTTTACATATCCGGGTATCACACATGGTAAATGGGCTATTGAAACTGAGTCTTTCGGTGAGAATACGCCTGCTATGGTTGCTGTAGTTGGTTTATTTAATCAACCGAATCAAGAATATATGGTAGGTCTTAGCTACAAAAATCAGCCTGTTACCGGCAAGCTCGAGCACGTTATGAGTAATTATGTAATTCCGTCGATTCGATCGTTAGATGACATGGATCATTATAGTGAAAGTATTCAATGGGATAATTTCACATATCGTATTCCTAAAGGGCTCAAACTAATAGCACAGAAATCGTTAAAGGACTCTGCCGAAATGAGAGACTATCGTGGATCAGGTATCCGACTTATTGTAGCTAAGAAACCTGTAAAAGTAGATGATAAATATATCTATTCATTTATTGACGAGATTTCGGAAATAAAGCCAGAAAGTCAAATCATAGGTGATGTACCTATTCAATCAGCATCTGTTTGGAATAATGGCGTTCCTAGTCTTTTAGTAGATAACTATCAACCAGGAAAAACGTCTTTAATGCATCGATTCTTACGTGATGACAAGAATGTATATATAATGAGCTTAGTTTATATTGATGGGGCTACGCCATATTCTCATATTCAGCTGCGTAATACGGTAGAATATTCTGATTTTGCAAATGTTGAGACACTGCGGAATAAAGTAATCCGTATGCAAAGTAAAGATAAAATGTAATTCAGTTGTTTATAAAATCGTTCAGGAGAGAGAACATGAAAAGAAAATACATGATTACGGGGCTTGTTATCGGCCTGCAATTGGTAAGTGGTTATAGTTATGTGACAGATGCAAGTTGGTTGAGCAAAACGTGGGATCGCCTTGAAACAAATGCAGCGAAACAGTCTTACGATTGGCCGAAAGCTGAGCAGTATACTCATTATGCGGGAGGACAACTTGTAGGTGCTAACTTACCAGACGAGGATATGATGGTTCTTGGTGTTTCATTAGGTAATACCTTTGATAGTGTGAAAGCAAGTTTGGGGCAGCCTACTGAAGAAACTAGTAGAGGACTCACCTATGGTGGTGTTACCTTTGGGAGTTTTAAAATGGATGGTGTAGAGTCAGTTGTTACCTATATGATGATCGAGAATCGTGATGCCACAACACATAGAGGCATTGCCGTAGGCGACTCCATGCGAAAAGTCCTTAATGTATACGGTAGACCTGATTTAGTAGACTCTAATAATCGATGGTTTTATGGGAAATATCGCTATCGTACGGATATGATGCATGGCATACAATTTGAACAAAAAGGCGATAAAGTAAGTAAAATTATGATTTATAGATAATTATATTAGAATAAAAGAGACGAAAAAGCCGAGCTACGTTAAATTTTGAGTAGCTTGGCTTTACTTATAAACATAACTATTTATTAACTTTTATGTACTCGATTATGAGTATAATTATAAGATTTATGAAAAATATATGAATTAATTTATTGTTTTATGCTAAAATGAAGTTAATTATACGGTGTTTGGCGACTTATAGATTATATATCACGTTTAAATAGTAAATTTTGGCAATAAAAAACTCAATTCCGAAGAATTGAGAGTAGGTGCCCTACGTCGGGCAGCCCGAAGGCATTGTAAATTAATTTGTATTTGAACTCGTAATGTAATTCTGTAAACCTCCAAAACTAGTTGGATTAATTATAGTATAGTTAAGCATTTGATGAATGTCAATTATTAATTTCCAAAGGAGAGGACTTATGGAAACGCAAGCATCGAACCAACTTATTTCAAGTCATTTGAAAGGATATCCAATTAAAGATTATTTTGTGGGGTTAGATATTGGTACAAGCTCAGTGGGCTGGGCAGTAACCAATAAGGCCTATGAGTTGCTGAAATTTCGATCTCATAAAATGTGGGGAAGTCGTTTATTTGATGAGGGAGAATCCGCTGTAGTACGTCGTGGATTCCGGTCCATGCGTCGTCGTTTGGAACGTCGTAAATTACGCTTAAAACTATTAGAAGAATTGTTTGCTGATGCTATGGCACAGGTGGATCCTACATTCTTTATGCGCCTTCGTGAAAGTAAATACCACTATGAAGATAAAACGACAGGTCATAGCTCAAAACATATTCTATTTATTAACGAGGACTATACTGATCAAGATTATTTCAAAGCGTATCCTACTATATATCATTTACGTGCAGAGTTAATGAAAGATGGTACTGATGATATTCGTAAGTTATTCTTGGCAGTACACCATATTTTAAAGTACCGTGGTAACTTCCTCTATGAAGGGGCTTCATTTGATTCAAATGCTTCAACGCTTGATGATGTTCTTAAACAAGCCTTAAAAAATATCATCTTCAATTGTTTTGATTCTACTGCTGCAATTGGTTCTATCGGTCAAATCCTTATGGAGCCAGGTAAAACAAAATCTGACAAAGCAAAGGCCATAGAACGTCTTGTTGATACATATATAATTACTGATGAAGTGGATACTTCTGGTAAAACTCAAAAAGAACAGGTCAAGGAGGATAAAAAAAGACTTAAATCATTTGTTAATTTGGTGTTAGGTTTATCTGCGAGCCTTACTGACTTATTCGGCTCTGTAGAGGATTTAGATGAAGATCTTAAAAAGTTACAAATTATAGGGGATACATATGATGAGAGACGTGACGACCTAGCTAAAGCTTGGGGAGAGGAGATTCATAGTATTGATGATTGTAAATCTGTATATGATGCTATTATCCTCATGTCTATTAAAGAACCTGGCCTTACTATTTCTGAGTCTAAGGTACAAGCTTACAACAAACACAAAGATGATTTAGTTCTGCTTAAATCTTTATTAAAGGCTGATAGAAAGCTCTATAATGCGATGTTTAAGGCTGATGAAAAAGGTCTACATAACTATGTGCATTATATTAAACAAGGCCGTACAGAGGAAACTAGTTGTACCCGTGAAGATTTTTATAAATACACTAAGAAAATAGTAGAGGGATTATCTGATTCTAAGGATAAAGAGTATATTCTTAGTCAAATTGAGCTACAAACATTATTACCATTACAACGGATTAAAGACAATGGCGTTATTCCTTATCAATTACATTTGGAGGAACTCAAGACTATTCTTGATAAATGTAAATCCAAATTCCCATTCCTAAATGAAGTGGCTGATGGATATTCTGTAGCAGAGAAACTTATTAAACTGCTTGAATTCCGTATTCCATACTATGTAGGGCCTTTAAATACACATCATAATGTGAATAATGGCGGGTTCGCTTGGGCTGTTCGTAAAGCCTCTGGTCAGGTTACACCATGGAATTTTGAAGATAAAATTGATAGAGAAAAATCAGCAGCAGCTTTCATCAAAAACCTTACGAATAAATGCACTTATTTGTTAGGTGAAGATGTGCTGCCTAAATCATCTCTTTTATATAGTGAGTTCATGTTGCTCAACGAACTAAATAGTGTGCGTATTGATGGGAAGCCATTAGAGACAAAGGTAAAAGCTCATCTTATTGAGGCCGTGTTTAAGCAAGACCATAAGAAATTGACCAAAAATCGGATAGAGCAGTTTTTAAAAGATAATGGTTATATCTCAAACCCTCATAAACCTGAGATTACAGGTCTAGATGGGGAAATTAAAAATGATCTAACATCTTATCGTGATATGGTTCGTATCCTTGGCGATGGTTTTGATACATCTATGGCTGAAGAGATTATTACGGATATTACTATCTTTGGTGAAAGTAAGAAAATGTTACGTGAAACGTTACGTAATAAATTTTCTTCTCGCCTTGATGATGAGGTTATCAAAAAGTTTGCCAAATTACGATATCGAGATTGGGGCCGTCTTTCTAAGAAATTACTAAATGGTATTGATGGCTGTGATAAGGCTGGAGACGGTACTTCTGTAACCATTATTGAAGCAATGCATGATTTTAGCTATAACTTGATGGAACTATTAGGCGATAAATTCTCATTTATGGAACGTATTCAAGAGATAAATGATAAATTAACAGCAGGCCAAGTAGTAGATCCTCATGATATTATCGATGAACTGGCACTTTCACCAGCTGTTAAGCGTGCGGTATGGCAAGCATTGCGCATCGTTGATGAGGTTGCACATATTAAAAAAGCGTTACCGGCTCGTATCTTTGTAGAAGTAACACGGTCAAATAAAGCAGAGAAAAAGAAAAAGGACTCCCGTCAAAAACGATTATCTGATTTATATGCGGCTATAAAACATGATGACTCCTTGGTAGAAGCTCTTAATGGACAAAAATTTAATACATTAAAATCTGACTTGTCAGGATGTGATGATGCGGCGTTAAGAAGTAAAAAACTCTATTTGTATTACACACAAATGGGGCGTTGTGCTTACACAGGGAATATTATAGATTTAAATTTATTAAATACAGATAACTATGATATTGATCATATTTATCCTCGCAGTCTTACAAAAGATGATAGCTTTGATAATTTAGTATTATGTGAGCGTACTGCGAATGCTAAAAAGTCGGATATGTATCCAATAGACAATACGATTCAAACTAACCAAAAGGTATTCTGGTCATTCTTGAAACATCAAGGCCTTATTAGTGAACGGAAATATGAGCGCCTTACTCGCATTACACCACTTACAGAAGATGATTTAAGTGGCTTTATTGCTCGTCAGTTAGTAGAAACTAATCAATCTGTTAAGGCTGCTACAACATTGTTGCGCCGTCTTTACCCAGATGTTGATGTTGTCTTTGTAAAAGCAGAGAATGTAACAGACTTCCGTCATGATAATAACTTTATCAAAGTTCGCTCATTGAATCATCACCATCATGCTAAAGATGCTTATTTAAATATTGTTGTTGGTAATGTATATCATGAAAGATTTACTCGTAACTTCCGTGCATTCTTTAAAAAGAATGGAGCTAATCGTACATATAACTTAGCGAAGATGTTCAATTATGATGTAAATTGCACAAATGCTAAAGATGGAAAAGCTTGGGATGTAAAAACAAGCATGGATACTGTTAAGAAAATGATGGCCAGCAACGATGTTCGAGTGACGAAACGTTTATTAGAACAAACCGGTGCATTAGCTGATGCAACTATATATAAAGCTACTGTTGCAGGGAAAGCTAAAGATGGTGCTTATATAGGGATGAAAACTAAGTCTAGTGTGTTTGCAGATGTTTCTAAGTATGGTGGCATGACAAAAATTAAGAATGCCTATTCTATTATTGTTCAATATACAGGTAAAAAAGGTGAAGTGATTAAGGAAATCGTGCCATTACCAATCTATTTAACAAATCGAAATACAACTGATCAAGATTTAATTAACTATGTAGCATCTATTACTCCACAAGCAAAAGATATTTCTATCATTTATGGAAAACTGTGCATTAATCAATTAGTTAAGGTTAATGGATTCTATTACTATTTGGGTGGGAAAACTAATAGTAACTTCTGTATTGATAATGCGATTCAAGTCATTGTTTCAAATGAATGGATTCCATACCTCAAAGTGCTTGAGAAGTTTTATAATATGAGAAAAGATAATAAGGATTTGAAGGCAAATGTTGTATCAACAAGAGCTCTTGATAATAAGCATACGATAGAGGTTAGAATCGTAGAAGAGAAAAATATAGAGTTCTTTGATTACTTGGTAAGTAAACTTAAAATGCCTATATATCAAAAGATGAAAGGGAATAAAGCAGCTGAACTATCAGAAAAGGGATATGGTTTATTTAAAAAAATGTCTTTAGAAGAACAGAGTATTCATTTGATAGAGCTTTTAAACTTATTAACAAATCAAAAAACTACTTTTGAAGTTAAGCCTTTAGGAATAACAGCATCTAGATCAACTGTGGGGAGTAAAATAAGTAATCAAGATGAATTTAAAGTTATCAATGAATCCATTACAGGATTATATTCTAATGAAGTAACTATAGTTTAAAACGAGTGTGTTAGTATTAGGGGTTATTATGAGTTGGCGTATGGTAGTCATAAGTAGTCGTTCTAAGTTAGATTTTAAAATGAATTACATGATTATTCGCAAAGACTTTGAGACGACTAAGGTGTATATTGATGAAATATATATGCTGATTGTTGAATCTACGGCGGTGAGCCTCACCGCCGTACTACTAAACGAGTTGATTAAGAAAAAAGTGGCTATTGTGTTTTGTGATGAGAAACGGAATCCAGCCAGTGAGGTTCTTCCATTATATGGTAGTCACAATAGTAGTAAACGATGTCGTGAACAGGCTGAATGGTCTAAAGAGTTGCAAGCTTCTATATGGACAGAAATTGTACGACGTAAGATTATGAATCAAGCAGAGCTATTACAGCATCAGGAGTTAGTTGAAGCAGATTTACTATACCAATATCTTGATGAGCTGACTCTAAATGATGAAACTCAACGTGAGGGGCATGCTGCAAAAGTATATTTTAATGCTTTGTTTGGAAAATCATTTTCTCGCGAACAGGATAATGCTATTAATGCAGCACTGAATTATGGATATGCGATATTGTTTTCTGCGGTAAATCGAGAGATTTTATCGTTAGGTTATATTACTCAGCTAGGTCTTAATCACTGTAATTAATTTAATCCGTATAATTTAGGTTCTGATTTGATGGAACCGTTGAGAGGCTTTGTTGATGCGGTTGTTATCAAGTCGATACCTACAGAATTCAATCGAGATGTTAAATTGTCACTTATAGAATTACTATCTGAAGATGTAAAAATTAATGATACTATTCAGACATTTAGTGCCGCTATTCGCGTTTACTGTAAAAGTGTATTTGATGCATTGCGGAATCAAGATGCTTCAGAGATTAGGTTTATAGAATATGAGCTATAGATTTATGAGAATACTAGTGATGTTTGATCTACCGACGTTGACTTCGGAAGATAGAAAAGAATATAGGAATTTTAGGAAGTATTTAATTGTATCAGGATTCCTCATGTTACAAGAATCTGTGTACTCAAAATTAGTTCTTAATACAACTAGTGCCAACATTATAATGGACCATGTACGTAAAAATAAGCCACCTAATGGTAGCTTGTTTATGTTAACTGTTACAGAAAAACAGTTTTCAAGAATGGAGATTGTAGTGGGCGATAAGCAAAGTGAGGTTATAGACTCAACGGAGAGGGTGCTTATGATATGAAATTGATGTATCAAGATTCTACGTTAGACTTTGAAGTATCTAGTGATAAGGCAACTGTTATATCATTTGAGAATTGTAAAGTATTTCGACGTATGGTCACAGAGCTTGATATACAATGCGATGGAGGGGACGGCCCCTGGATTTTAAATGATAATAATAAGGCGTTCAATTTAGATAAATATGGACATATAATATAATCCATTATATGTAGATATAAATAGTAAAGCCTTATTAACCAAATTACAAAATCAATTATCTAAAGAAGCCTTGTTGATGACAGAAGAGGTGGCAGATATTGTAAATCGTCTTTATGCTTTTTATTATTCTTTAGAATTTGGATATCCTTTATCAATCCAACATAAACTTGAAATTGGTACTGCTGAACTTATTAAGCTAGGTAGCTTTAACTTTGAGTTTAATCGTACAGGGGATATCATGGATCTCATGTCTTATATAGAAGTGGTGGATACATTATTATCTCCCATGTTATATATTATGGTAAATCTAGATTTAGTTTTAAATGATGATGAGATTAATGCATTTTATCAAAACATGTTGAGTAGACAATTACGATTAGTTTGTTTAACGACAGGATCTTTTGATAAAGAAAATCTTGATAAAAGCCTTATAAATGGGTATATTTTAGATGATGATTTCTGTGTTATTTAAAGTGGATACAGAATTACACCTGGTGGTAGCCCGAGTTACTCTTGAGCCTCAAATTTAATTTGGGGTTTGAGAGTAGTGTAATTCTGTAAACCTCTAAAACATTACCACAGGCTATACAGTAAAGAGCGTTGTTTGAGAGTAGTGTAATTCTGTAAACCTCTAAAACAATTATATGGTATTCACTGGTCCTCATGTAGTTTGAGAGTAGTGTAATTCTGTAAACCTCTAAAACTTGACCACTACTTCAGGCTTGTCGAGTTGCGTTTGAGAGTAGTGTAATTCTGTAAACCTCTAAAACATTACCTTTATTGTATGGATGTTCTCCTAAGTTTGAGAGTAGTGTAATTCTGTAAACCTCTAAAACAGCGCGGACATAGTGACGCGCAACATTAGTGTTTGAGAGTAGTGTAATTCTGTAAACCTCTAAAACCCGTATTGTTGAGGCGGCATTAAATCAGTTGTTTGAGAGTAGTGTAATTCTATAAACCTCTAAAACCGGTATTATGATATGGATTTTGACTGGCTAGTTTGAGAGTAGTGTAATTCTATAAACCTCTAAAACTGCCAGTACCGTTGGCACGTTTCATGGACAGTTTGAGAGTAGTGTAATTCTATAAACCTCTAAAACTTTGTGAAGCTTAATACTACCCTTGCAAGTGTTTGAGAGTAGTGTAATTCTATAAACCTCTAAAACTCTTATTGTTTATCACACGATCTACTACAAGTTTGAGAGTAGTGTAATTCTATAAACCTCTAAAACGAAAGAGTTAGAGATAGAGAAAGAGTTAGAGTTTGAGAGTAGTGTAATTCTGTAAACCTCTAAAACTCCATTGCTCAAAAAAATGGCTTTAAGCCAGTTTGAGAGTAGTGTAATTCTGTAAACCTCTAAAACGCTGCGGCGGTAAATAGCAATAGTCAATTAGTTTGAGAGTAGTGTAATTCTGTAAACCTCTAAAACGCCATCGTCTACCCATTGATTTACCGATACGTTTGAGAGTAGTGTAATTCTGTAAATCTCTAAAATTGTAGAAGAATTCATTCCTCAATGGTAAGGGTTTGAGAGTAGTGTAATTCTGTAAACCTTTAAAACGAGCAAATTAGATCCTTCTTTAAAGAGTTGGTTTGAGAGTAATGTAATTAGAATTTAGTAGATTATAAATTTGTGAAACGATATAAAAAGCCGAGCTACCTTGTTTTAGTAGCTCGGCTTTATTTGTTAATTTATATATTTATATAATATGATGCTTATTGTATCGTATATTAGTTCGCTCTATAATAGATTTAGGATAGTTAGACGAGGTTGGGACTCTCTTCGTTTTCGAAGGGAGGGATAAGTCTATGAGCGATTATGAAATAATCATGCTCCTGTTACAAGTAATGGCTATTGTTATTGCTTTTGGGGCTTTAATAGCACTTATTTGCCTTACAAGAAGCAAATAGCCCTCCGTTGCCTAGTGTAACTAGATAACTGAAAGGCCATTTCCTAATGTTTTACTGATTTAGAGATGAGCCTGACGGCACTACTCGTCTGACTATCTACCTATATTATAGGGATAAAGATTTATATCGTCAAATTGAGATAAACCTTATAAATATCAATATAGGTAAATCTTATATACTAAATTATAAAATTATTAATCATAGGCACAGACTTATTTGCATAGTATACTTATGCTAATAAGTCTGTGCTTATTTATTTTATAAAAATTGAGAGAGGGTACTATGTTACGTAAAAGTGTAATTATGATGGCACTAGCAACTGCTTTCACCATAAATGTAAGTGCTGTACAGATCGAAGTGCCAGCCGGACAGCCACCTGTGCCTGGGGCGGATGCGAGTATTCCTGCTAATGCGTATGAAAATTATCGACATATTAATAAGGTGGCGGAGCAAGAGGTAGAGTCATATATTCAATTTGTAGAATCGAAGTCTGTAAATCCGGCATCGAAACTGGATAAGTTATATCGAGAACGGTCTGGTTTTGTTAAGGCTTCGGAGCTTGCAGATTATTCGCAGTCTACAGTTGTGTTGCTTCATGAAGGGGATAAGAATATCAGATTATCCGTACCAAATGTTAGCTTACGGGGTGATGTTGTAGAGTCTCCATCCGGAAAACAAGGGCCCTTGTTTGCTGTTCGAAGCCTTAGTGCGTTTTTAGTTGTCGGTCCACCGCATGCTAAAGAGCTTAATAAATATTCTGAAAGTAAAGGAAAATATATGTATCCAGGATTACGGAACACATCTTGGAAGCTCATGTCAAATAATGCCCATGTAATGTATACGGAATTTACACCAAATGATACAAATACATCTTATGGCATTACCTATGGCGGTTGGGTAAATACAGAGGATCCATATCAAGATAAAGCGCCTGAAGTGGTGATGAGTAATTATATTATTCCATCTATCGAATCATTATCTGGATTAGATGCTTATACTAATATTGAGCATTGGGGTAATTTTAACTATCGTATTCCTAAAACGGCTAAGCTCATCAGTGAAACTGTGGAAGACGAGACATATGATGTAAGAACCTATGAGGATACAGGATTTAAAATGCGGGTAATACGTAGCTTAATCAAGAAAGAAAAGCCAGATGTAACGATTATTAAGATCCCAACATTATATTTTTTACATAAATATAATGATTTAGACACACCTACACAGTATGCAGTAGTATGGAACAATGGGATTGCAGGCTCTTTAGTTGATTCCTATAAGCCTAATAGTGAATCCTATCTTCGTCATGTTGTGAGAGATTCTGTATACGTTTACAGTTATCGTATTAATTATGATGAAAGTAAAACATCTTATACACATAAACAACTGAGAGATATGATCGAATATGTGGGCTTTGATGATGCGGCAAGATTACGAAAAGAGCCACAATGGCGAGAAGAAGGGTCTTATAAGGAGAAACTTGAAGAGAGCCCAGTATTTATACCGTGGTATATGGAATGGATTAATATATTAACTCAATAAGAAATGTAGTTTTAAAGTTTTTATGGTGTAAGCGATTACCGCCAGCTTTTAATTCATAGAATTAGCTCGGCTTTTATTACTGTATTCATATATTTGTATAATATAATGCTTATTGTATCGCATATTAGTTCGCTATATAATAAGCATAGGATAGTTAGACGAGGTTGGGCCTCTCTTCGTCATCGAAGGGAGGGATAAGCCTATGAGTGATTATGAAATAATCATGCTCTTATTACAGGTGATAACTGTGGTTATTGCTTTTGGAGCTTTAATAGCGCTTATTTGTCTCACAAAAGACAAATAGCCCTTCGTTATCTTAGATGATTCGATAACTGAAAGGCCATTTCTCAAGCTTTTTTGTTTTCAGAGATGAGCCTGACGGTATGACTCGTCTGACTATCTACCTATATTATAGGGGTAAAGATTTATATCGTCAAATTGAGATAAACTGGAGGTTCTTATGAAAGCATTTGAAACAAAGGATTATAAAGCTTTTACCATGTTTGAGAATCGTTGGGCTCTTGTTACGGCTGGAATGCTTGATGATTTTAATACATGTACGGTTAGTTGGGGCAGTATGGGCAACATATGGGGCCCTAATGGTGGCGATATATCCACTGTGACGGTGTACATCCATCCAGCGCGTTACACTCAAGAGTTTATGGCTAAATATGATACTTTTACAGTTAGTTTCTTCCCTGAAAGCTATCACAAGGCTCTTGGTTATTTAGGTTCTCATTCTGGCCGCGACGAAAATAAGGTGGCAAATTCTGGCCTAACACCAGTTGTGGCAGGCGATGGGGTAACTTTCAAAGAAGCAGAGTTAACTTTTGTATGTAAAAAGCTATATGAACACCAATTCGATGAAGCCTATTTGGCAGAAAAGGTAAAAGATTATTACGCATCTAATCCTGCTGTATATACACAAGCTGGGCATGATCGTTGGGAACCACATTATATGTACATTGGCGAAGTAGTTGACGCCATAGAGGACTAGTCTGTCCACATAACAAATGAAGACATACATACAATTCTTTGGGATACCGTGAATGCTGCATCTTAACTAAGTATATTTTAGTTTTCTAGTACTAAAAAAGTCGAGCTTCTATCGTTTAGTTGCTCGACTTTTGTTAGTTAATTTATATATTTGTATAATATAATGCTTATGAAAGCTATTTTATAATGGTGTTGATATAAATCGTCTATGCTTCTGGAAATAGAACGTGTTCTTGCATTTTAAAACTAGGATTATTGGTAGAGTCAAAGAACTCAATCATATTTCGTAATTTTTGAACCTCTTCAGCATGTAAAAAACTTGGATAAAAGATGATATAGGTAAAGCTATAGGTCCCATCATAGGAGTTAAAGGTTAGGATGTGATCATCCTTATTAGGTTCATAGCTGTGTATGGATAGACCAGGGATGTTATTGTTCCATACAACTGAGTAATTGATATAGTCTGATGCTGATGGATGGTAACGGTAAATATCCCAGAACGTATTTAAATCAGTTTTAAAATTGTAATGACCGTTTATAACAAGTTCGTGCGCATATGGGTTTCTAGGAACATTGTCAGTAGAAACAAAGAATGTTATATCTCCTTTTTTGTAGTATCTAATATCTTGGTGTTCAGAGCCCTTACTTTCACCTTCGTATATGGCGTCTTTTGGTACGCGGTATTGTACACCGTTTAAGCTTTCTATGCGTGAATATTGATTTAATTCATTTAGGTTTTGTACAGAGGGAAGCACATAATTAGCCAATAATTTATCTGTAGGAACCTTGTTCAGAACGGGGTTGTTATCATAATAGACAAACCCTGCGTGATATAAGGGATGACGCATGTTATAGCCCTTAAATTTAAAATTAATCGTGTCGATGGTGAGCGTTGCTTTTTTACCGTTTTCAAAGTGTGGCATCTTCATGCTATCCCAAGTGCTGTAGGTAACAGTAGGATATGAAAATACAGTACCCTTTATATCAGAAATCTGTTTTGAGGACTTTCGTTTTGCATTGTCTTGCAAGAAATTACGGACGTCTTTGTCTGTTAGCTTTTCATAAGCTGTTTTGGTGTTACGCCAGTCATAGTCTTTGTAATCAGCATAGTCAATTTCTAAATTGAGACTTCCGTTATCGGTTAATACTCGATAGTCCTCAATGGTTCGACTTGGATTTTTGTAACGTCTTATATTATAATTACTTTTTATGCCTGCAACGGGGAATGAAAGCCGAATTTGGTTGTATTGATCATGAATGGAGATGACTGTATTATGGTAATGTTGACCGCGATATATAGAGGCTGCTTTAGTATACTCAATTTCGTTTTTATTAATACCGTTAGCCTTGTCCGTTAACTTTAATGTTTTCACATAGTTTGCTACATCCTTTTCAATATCAGGGTTCGTGGTTTGGTAATTTATGTAGGCATCCTTGGAAAACTTAGAATCTGCACCAGGAATATTAACATCGATGGCTCCTATTGGTGATAATATAGTGCTCATGATGAAAGCACACGCTAATAGTGGTAGTTTAGTCATGGTGGTATCTCCCGCTTACATTTTCGTATTTATTGGTATTGTAGTAATCCATAGGTTATGTTATTAAGTATAATTATATAACTAAATGGCTATATTGATTCAAGTATTCATCAAAATATATCATAAAATCGATGAAAAATAAGTATACAAAAGCTAAGTGTAATGAATGGCTTATATAGTGACTTCTTTTGTTGATCAGTACTATAAATAGTGTAAATTGATAAAATTTTTATAAAATATAATCCCACAAAAACTGCAAAATCTGATATAATATTAATATGAAAATCGATGTATGTAAGGACTAAAAAATGGTGTGTATGAAGTGATTTTCTAGCCTAGAAAATCGCTATATCCTTGGTATTCAGTCGATATAATCGGAATGTTGTATATATGAAATGACTACGCAAATGCGTAGTTTTTATTATTTTTTGTTTGGTGTAGGTAGTCCCATGAGTGTAGTGAAGCCCTTATTATGGCTATTAGAACCGTATATCGTATACAAAGCCTATTTGTGGGGTGCCCGTTTCATGGCACAACCCTTCACGTGGGAAGGCGAATTAGATTGGTTTGCTTTTATGTTAACCCTATTGCTCGTCATTGATGTGGTGGCGTTGCCCTTAGTGATCTTCTATTGTCCTGGTTTGAATCCTGGGGTACGTGTTCCAGACTGGATTCGTCGCTTAGGAACGCCTATTTACGCTGTCCATAATTGGCTTGATAGTAAGGTAGGTGGCGACACATCTACGCCGATTGTATGGCTTCGTAAAGCCTTGCATTCCCTACTTTTATTCATTTATTATTTGGTGCCATTTTACGTGGGTGGTCATCT
Organism: Veillonella parvula; assembly: GCF_032577575.1. Taxonomy (GTDB): domain Bacteria; phylum Bacillota; class Negativicutes; order Veillonellales; family Veillonellaceae; genus Veillonella. The sequence goes on from NZ_JAWFVO010000003.1 coordinate 192,103, forward strand.
CGTAATGGGTCTCGTAGTAGCGCTCATGTATGACGTTCTCGTATGGGCGCATGGAGGTGTGTGATGACGACTTGTGAATGGCCGACGACGCCTTTATATCAGGATTATCACGATTACGAGTGGGGACGACCAATTCATGATGATCAACATCAATTTGAACATATTTGTCTTGAAAGCCTCCAATGTGGCCTCAGTTGGCTTACGATTTTGAATAAACGAAATATCATTCGAGAATGCTTTGATCATTTTGATATTGATGCGGTGACTGTTTATGGTGAAAGTGACATTGAACGCATCATGCAGACGGAGGGGATGCTTAAGCATCGTCCTAAAATTGAAGCTATTATCAATAATGCTACTGCTTTTAAACGTATTCAATCTGAATTTGGTTCGTTCTGCAACTATATTTGGGGATTTACCAATCATAAAACGATTATTTATGAAAACCATCCAGAAGGTCATTTTCCTACAAAGAATGGTTTATCTACACGGATCAGTAAAGACTTAAAGAAGAGGGGCTTTAAGTTTGTAGGTCCTGTTACAATTTATTCGCATCTACAAGCTAGTGGCCTTATCAATGATCACGGTAAAGACTGCCCTTGCTTTGAGGAGATTAATAAAACAGCAGATATCGTACGGTTACCTGTAGACGATGAAGCGTAAGGGTGATAAGTATAAATTAGTTAACAATAGTTTTTATGCATACTTGTGTTTACATAATTGAATTTGTTGTTATGTGGAATTGGGTGTACACTAAAGTCGATGAGGCGATAGCGACTCATCTCATGTCGGCCCGCTTTATATATAAACACATATACTCTCTCTCTCCTAAGCGGGTCTATCATTAGTTCTCTCTCAACGCTATAAACTATACAGAGCCTCTACCTTATTGGGTAGAGGCTTTTTGCTGTATATAATGTTATAAGAGGAGCAATACTGTATTAGGGAGCCCTATAACAGCATTAAACAAGCTATATGTATGGTTTTAAAGAATCTTTAATTAATCCAATTTCATAGTATATATTTTATACCATATAAATTGATTTCTTTCGATGTAGTTGTTATACTGAAGTAAATTGATAGTGTTACTTTCACAATTAAAGAAGGGAAATATATGATTGGTTTGGGAACGGCCATTAACATTGGTCTCATTATAGCTGGTAGCCTATGTGGCCTCGCGTTTGGTCGCTTTATGAAAGAAAATTTAAAGCAGACGCTCATGATTGTGAGCGGTATTATCGTGCTCCTCCTCGGTATGAGCGGGGCTATGAAGTATATGCTCGTCATTGTCAACGGATCTCTACAAACAACGGGGCCGCTATTGATGATTATTAGCATGGTCGTAGGCGCCGTGATTGGCGAAATTATCGATCTTAATCATTGGATTACCGTGTTTGGTGATTGGGTGAAAGCTCGTACTGGCAATGCTGGTGATCCAAAGTTTACACATGCTTTTATTACTGCATCTTTGACGTTTACTGTAGGTGCTATGGGGGTACTGGGTTCTATTCAAGACGGCCTTACTGGAAATTATCAAACGCTATTATTGAAAGGCATCCTCGATGGTATTATCGTTATGGTTATGGTATCCTCTATGGGAAAAGGGGCGCTGTTCTCCTTTATTCCTGTAGGTATTACGCAATGGCTCATCACGGCAATGGCACATATTGCAGCGCCTCTGATGACACCTAGTGCCATCGATAACCTATCCTACGTCGGATCTATTCTGATTTTCTGTGTTGGTATCGACCTCATCTGGCCTGGTAAAATACGTATTGCCAACCTCTTGCCAGCCATTTTCATGGCAATGGGGCTTACATTTTTGCTATAATTAGCATTACAATGATATATAGATTTTTATAAGAGACCTATATTCTCTGAACCTTTGATGTGTACTTTGTACATGATACGGTCGAGGATGTAGGTCTTTTTACTTTTTAAAATCAATTTAATAGATGTGCGAATTAATGATAGTTTAAATTCAATTATGACAATAAGGTAAATTTATTACATTCCGAAATAGGTGACCAATAGAGTCATCGCAAGTGTAGGATTTAAATGATGTTTTATAGAATTCTTTTACCAAAATTGTTTGTAGAATAATTTCAATTCTATGTATAGTTATTCTTCAAGTATATGTTATTGAATTATACCTGTTTAACAGGTATAATTGAAAGAGAGATTCTATGATTATCGGATTTGTAGATTATCATTAATAGAGAGGAAATTAATATGGAAAAGTTTATTCCTACACCTACCATTAGTGAAATATTAAAGGAAGAGTTTATGGATCCATTAGGACTATCTGCATATCGATTAGCTAAGGATATACATGTGCCTGTTTCACGTATTCAAGAAATATTGAATGGTACACGGTCTATTTCAGCAGATACATCGTTGCGTTTAGCGAAATACTTTGGTGTTTCGGAAGGGTATTTCTTGCGTTTACAGATGGATGTTGATTTGCGTACAGCAAAACTTAGTGAGGGGATGGATGAAGTATTATCCTCTATTACACATTGTGCTTCATTAGAACCCGTAGACTGTCAATAAGAGATTGATAATTTTCGATGTATTTGGTACAATTATCTTAAATTAGTAAGTCATTACAACATTGAATATTGATATAAGGAGAACCTATGTTATTCGTTGAATATCCTAAATGCACAACATGCAAAAAAGCAAAGAAATTCTTAGATGATCACAACATTAAGTACACAGATCGTGACATCAAGTCCGAAAACCCTACAGCAGAGGAAATTGCTGCTTGGTATCCACAATCTGGCAAGGATTTGAAAGCATTCTTTAATACTTCTGGTATGATTTACCGTGAACAACAATTAAAGGATAAATTGCCGAACCTTAGTGAAGAAGAAAAACTAGCATTATTAGCATCTAATGGCATGCTTGTAAAACGTCCTATCTTGGTTCTTGAAGACAAAGTACTTGTTGGATTTAAAGAAGCAGAATGGATTGAGGCGTTGAAGCTCTAATTTCATAACCTTGGTCAAAGCCCCTATCTCTAAAAGCCTCCATAGCGAGCTAAGTCATTTTTAGAGATAGGGGCTTTTCCTTTTATATGAAATTAGGATCTTCAACTAGTGCCTATTAAAATGAGCTCCAAAGTGAGCTAAGTCGTTTTTAGGGACCTGTTCTTTCTACGTTTTAATAAAGAAATTAGAGCTCACGACTAGGATCTCTTTTACAGTTAAGATATTTTTCATTTATCAAAAATTTTGATTTGTATATAACTTATATATTTTGTATAATATTTACACAATAGATATACCCCTATGGGTACTATAAAAATTTAGAATAGAAACAAAAGGTACTTCAGATCGGTAGTTGATTACTATTAGGTTAATATTAGTACGATATTAACACAAGATTAGTGTCATATTGCATGGGTGTACCTTACTATTTAATAAATTGTTTTGTATTTTATTTCCGGATTAAGTAAGGCCGGTATCTCATTTATAGAGAGGTCTATATGAAGTTTTTACAGTCTTTATCAGCGCAGGTTTCTCTGCGTACGCAGGGGGCTATTTTGGCACTCGGCTTGTTATTTATTATATTAGATGCGCTTACGGAGCCTATGAACCCAGCTATTGATTTGGCGTGGGTAACGGTCATCATTTGTGGCTTGCCATTGCTCATTAACAGCGTGCAAAGTATTTTGGATCATTTAGAGATTCATGCTAATTTTCTCATCGTGATAGCCATGGTGGCGCTTATTGCGATTGGAGATTACCATACGGCGGCTTATGTAGGAATCATCGTACATGGTGGCTTTTTCTTAGAGCAGCTTATTACGGGTGACGTACATTATACATTGGATGATGATATGTTGCCGACCATGCCTACACAGCTTGTAGCCTTGCGTCAGGGCATTAACAATTATTCATCTGTTATTGTTGTGGCTGTTATGTTGCTTTCCATGGGTTCCTATGCATTGACGCAGAACTTTATGCATACCATTACATTGCTAGTTATCCTTTGCCCATGCTCTTTGGAACTCGTTCTTGTGGCACTCATGATGGGTTCTCTCGTAGATGAAAACTCTCCAACAGCGGGGCTTTCAAAAGAGGCAAAACAATGCCATTTGGGCCTACTTATCGTGTCTATTTTGTTCCACGTTGCCATCATCGGTGCTGGTGTGTTAGGATCTATCAATCCAGTAACAGCTGCTGCATTACATGGCTTGGCTCGACTTGGTCTCGTGTATAATTTGAAAGTATTAAACGGTTCCTTGTGCGTCGCATAAATAATTAAACTCCCCTAGTAATCATAAGTATTACTAGGGGAGTTTTGTATATACAACAGTGAGTTGTACAGTACGTATTTATACATTACGTATTATACAGTACGTATTCTATTGTTGTCCTTTGTCTCCAAGGGTGAGGAGTAGGAATACGATGGATAGGATACATGCACCAACGAGGGCAATGAAACCACCATCCCAACCGTAGAGGTCAACCATGAGACCCATGAAAGCACCAGCACCGGCAGAACCGATGAGGTAACCAAGAAGGCCTGTAAGGCCAGTAGCTCCACCTGTTGCTACGCGTGGCACCATATCTGCTGCTTGAAGGCCAATCATCATAACAGGACCGTAGATGAGGAAGCCGATAGCGATGAGTGCTAAGTTATCGATGAGAATATTGCCTGCAGGGTTAAACCAGTACACGAGAATCGCCAAGATAACGAATAGCATGAAGCAAATTGTAGCTGGAGCACGACGGCCGCGGAATACGCGGTCACTCAAGTAACCACTTACGAGCATGCCTGGAATACCAGCCCATTCGTATAAGAAGTAAGCCCAACGGGAACCTTCTTTTGTGAAGCCTTTCACAGCGGTTAAATAGGTCGGTGCCCAGCTAACTACGCCGTAACGGATGAAGTATACAAAAATGTTTGCAATCGCAAGATACCATAAGTATTTATTATGCAAAATATATTTGTAGAAGATTTCTTTGAAAGTACTTTTTTCTTCATTTGCTGTATGTGTATGAACTACTTCATGTTTGTATTCTTCGATAGGCGGTAAGCCACAAGATTGAGGCGTATCTTTCAACAATACAAAGGTAATAATCGCTAACACGATAGAGATAAGGGCAGGGAAGAAAAAGATACTATGCCATGTACCGAATAGGTAGATGCCAAGCGTAGCAAGAGGAGCGATAATGCCGCCACCTAGGTTGTGGGACACGTTCCACCAAGACCACCAAGCACCGCGTTCGGAACGGGAGAACCAAGTTACCATGTTTTTCGCATATGGAGGGTAGCCCATACCTTGGAACCAACCGTTTAATAAGGCAAGAACACACATGATAGGAATACTGCTCATAACACCTGGTAAGGTGCCGAATAATAACATAACTAAAGCACTAAGCAATAGACCTACTGTGGAAAAGTATTTTGGGTTAGAGCGGTCAGACGCATTACCCATAACAAATTTACTTACGCCGTAAGCTACGGATAAGATGGTCATAACTATACCAAGATCCGCTTTGGTGTAGCCGTACTCAGCAATCATGTACGGAACAGCTAAACTAAAGTTTTGACGGATCAAATAGAATGTAGCATAACCAATAAATGTACCTGCAAAGACTTCGCGACGAAGACGTTTGTAGGTGGAATCGATTTGCGCCTCAGGTAAACGTTCAATATGAGGAGCAGGAGAGAAAATCGACATCGTTACACATCCTTTCTACAACATGTCATTTGTAATAATACCATGTAGGGTATGTAGTCGACTATACTTAATTTTCTATTATAATAAATAGTTATTAGAAAATTGAATTATGGATAACATTGATTAGGGTGAAATAGTATTGAATAGGTTGAAAATATCAAAATATCTTCTATGTAAATATTATCAATTTGCAAATATATATATGAATGGCTGTTCATGTATTTGCGTAATGAGGCTATGCATGAATAATATAATCTTATTGAATTCGCATTTTTCCTGTACTTTTGAGTGTATATGAATAATTGTACATATTTTGTTATTGACACAAGGTAATGCGAAAATCGTTAGCTTGGCTGACCGTTGGGCCACATGGATTGTAGTGATTGCGTTATTGGCCGCGGTTGGCACCTATGTGGTAACTGGAGAAATCATTCGTGCCGTAACCATCCTCGTTGTGTTCTGTCCTTGTGCTCTCGTATTGGCAACGCCGGCAGCGATAATGTAAAGGAAATTCCTCACTTAGTAGCATTATCTAAACGCATGATGACTACTATTAAAATTAATCTTTCTTTCTCCTTGCTTTTGAATTTCGTAGCTATCATCTTGGCAATGGTTGGTACTTTATCTCCAGTGTGGGGGGCCCTTGTTCATAACGGAGGGAGCCTTCTCGTAGTTGCAAACTCTGCACTATTGTTGCGCTGGGCTTACAAATCTAACCATGTAGTAGATGATGATCATTCCGTTCTTGTGAAAGCAGCACGTAAACGCGTGTTTGAGGCTTAATAGTAGTTCATTATAAATATAAGTATGGAGTGTGCATCGATTTGATTACTAAATCGGTGAGCGTTAAAAAATAATATAGTCAATAAAAAGCGCTATCTATTCCTAACGAAACTCAAATAGAGTTGTAGGATAGATAGCGCTTTTGTTTCATTTATAGTATGAAATCGATGGTTTCTAGTCTCGATTAATCAATGTATGTTACAGGATAGCCTTTTGGCTCGATTTCGCGGCGGTTAAGGTCATTTGGTAGATCTGGGTAGCCGATAGCGAGGCTAGCGTAGACTTTTTCGTCTTCGCTAAGACCTAGTTCACGCATTTTGGCTTGGATGCGTTCATTATCTTGAAGATGACGGATTTGGTTAACCCAGCAACTGCCAAGGTCGAGTTCATTGCAAGCAAGCATCATATTTTGCATAGCACAAGATACATCAGCAAAGTTATTAGCATAGTTTGCTTTACTAGCTAATACGATGAGCACAGGTGCATTATAGTGGAATACAAATTTGCCTTCGGAGGACATCTTAATGATATTCACCATGTAAGGTAAAGTATTTTCTGTAATCGGCATTTTGCCGTATTCTTCTTGAATGAGTGTTACTAGTTCTTGAAGCACATCTTGGTTTGTAATGACCATGAAATGTGTTAATTGTGTATTACCGCCGGATGGAGCGCGTCGACCAGCGTCGAGTACTTGGTCAATAAGTTCTCGAGATACTTGATCTGCTTTAAATTTACGCGTACTATGACGAGTTTTGATGCACTCTAAGGTGTTCATATAGGCCTCCTATTATAAGTTAGCTTTGATATAGAATTTCTTTTATTATACTACAAGGAAGGACCTAGTAGGGGGCGTATTTTTACTAAGTCATCTATTAGGAGACGGTCCTGCAACGAAAAAAGATTTCATTGAAAACAGAAGTTATAACTTTCTAATTTAATATTAAAATAATTTATAAATAAAGTAACAATTTTATGGTATGATTTTTACCCATAAATTCTATAGAAGTGCCTAATTCTTAACGAATAAGAAAATAAATATTAATTAATTGACAAATTTAAAAATATCTGTTCAAAGTAGGCTTTTTGCGTTGACTGTTTACCGTAAAATTGTGTACAATTAATTAGTAGATAATTGTGTGCATATGGAGGTAGAATATGGCAGAAATTGGTGTACTTGAAGGGTACAAACATAAAGAAGATGTTCCTGATTCAGAATATTTAAGATTGGAAAACCAATTGAGCTTCCCACTTTATGTAGTGGCGAAGGAAATTGTTAATGCATATCGTAATCACTTAGATCCTTTAAATTTGACATATACTCAATACATCGTAATGATGGCATTGTGGCAATATGGTGATTTATCTGTTAAGGAATTGGGCCAAGTATTGCGCCTAGATTCCGGTACATTAACACCGCTTTTAAAGAAATTAGAAGCTAAAGCATTCTTGAAACGCAAACGCAGTCGTCAAGATGAACGCGTAGTTATGGTAACCCTTACTGATACGGGCAAAGAATTACGTGATGTAGCTGTTCATATACCACGCCGCTTGGCTGAAGCGTCAGGTCCAATTTTTGATGTAGAAGAGACACGTCAATTGCGTATGTTGCTCAATAAATTACTAGAAGCAATCGATAATGCAAACGCAAAAACAGCAGAGAACATGAAGGGCTAATTTGATACAACCTCATATGCATATATTCTGTAACCTTGGAAATCTAAAAATTTTATTAAAAATGTGATATACTATACATATAGCGTATTGTATTCAAGTCATGTGAGAGTATGACTGATTCATGATTTGCCCTCGTGGCACAAAGGAGATCATTATGAATAAAAATTTATTAGGTGCATTTGTATTAGCCGGTACATTATTAGTAGGTGGTGTTGCAAACGCAGCAAACTGGAATGGGTTAGCTAACTACCCAGAGGTTCCAAATAGTGCAAATGGTACAGAAACGTATTTCTTTGATAAAGCATCTGAGTTTAAAGGTATCGATAGCAGCCGTAACAACGTATTTGGTGTTAATGTAATTAACATGCATAATAACCAATACGGGGAAGCTACATTGTTCAAATATCTTGTTAATCCAAGCTTACATACTGTATATCGTTACGCTCCAGATGGTCAAGTTTACCAAATTCAACCTGGAACAAATGAGTTCAATATGTTCATGGCTGCTTGGAAAGAAGTATACGGCACAACTTTCGAATTCCCAGCGTTATAATTTGATGGCCCGTATCGTAATAATTACATAACTATTGCTGGTGAAAGCTCCTTTTGGGCTTTCACCAGTGTTGTTTATGGAGGTTTTTTATGTCTAAATCTGAATTTGCTCAAGCCTACACTGAGCGTATGTTCCCTGATATTGCAGCCCCAGCAGGTTATATTGATCCAGAGTTTGAAGTATTGTTTGATAATTTTGCCTTTGATGAAGTCATCACCGAAGAAGGCCGTAATGTACCGGCAAAAGATCGCTTCTTAGCCATTCTTGCAACATTAGTAGGCGCCTCTGCTGTTGATGAATATGCATTAATGCTACCGGCAGCATTAAACTTTGGTCTTATTCCTGATGAAGTGGTAGAGCTCATTTATCAAGCGGTACCCTATCTTGGCATCGGACGTGTGCGCCCATTCTTTAAGGTGACCAATAAGATTTTTGACTATCGAGGAGAAGCTATTGTTGATCCATCTCGTAGCACGATTACTGGCGAGTCTCGTCTTGAAAAAGGCGTAGAAAAGCAAGTGGAAATCTTTGGCGAGCCTATGCGTAATTCTTACCAAGAAGGGCCAGAAGATATTCGTCACATCAACAAATGGCTTGCCAATATGTTCGGCGATTACTATACGCGTAAAGGCCTTAGCGTGGCTCATCGTGAAATGATTACTTTCTGCTTCCTTGCGGCTCAAGGTGGCTGTGAAGCTCAACTCAAGGCTCATGTAGAGGGTAATTTGAACGTAGGGAACAGCAAACAATATTTGATTAACATCGCATCCCAATGCGTGCCGTATATCGGCTATCCTCGTACCTTGAATGCCCTTCGTTGCATTCAAGAAGGTTACACCGCATGGGAAGCTAAACAATAAAGGAGTTCTATGTTTGATTTAAATCCAGTTCAGATATTAGCAAGTATTCCTGCTATTATGATCGTTTTTTCTATCTTTGGATATGCAGAGGCGAAGGTAGCAACTTGGTTTGGTGATCCAACGCCGCGTCTGGCGGGACGCCTCACATTGTCACCAATGGCGCACCTTGATCTAATTGGTACCATCTGTATTATTCTTGTTGGCTTCGGTTGGGCAAAACCTATGTCAATTAATCCATCTTACTTTAAAGATCCACGACGTGATATAAGCTTGCTTGCTTTTGCAGGTCCTGTGGCAGGTCTTATAGCAGGCTTCATATTCACCTTTATATATATGCTTCTTGGAAAATTAGGCCTCATGGAGTCCCAAGGTCTTGCCATGGTTATGCAATATATTATTTTATATAGTATTGGCTTATCAATCTTCTGTTTGATTCCGTTCCCACCATTGCCTGGTTTTAATATTATCTTACCGTGGTTGCCTACAGAGTGGCAGATGAGATATTACCAATTAGGGATGCTTAATTTATTATTCTTTATCATCCTTATTAATACACCCATTATTTCCATGGTTATTCGTCCATTACAACAAACGATATTTAAAATCTACTTTGTCATTATTGGGCTCATACTATAATTATATTTTGTGAAAGTTTCTACCATAAAGATAATATCTTTATGGTAGTTTTTTATAGTTTATAGATAGATTTAGCTTATCTTTACATATAATGTATTTGTAAATTTTTTCCGTTTTTATAGTAACAATTTTACTTTTGACTGTTCTTTGGATTTTATATTAAAAACTATCGATGTAGTTCCTCAATTGTGTTATAATAAATACAGAAATCGTAAATTTTCGATATATTAATATTACAGTGTATTATTAGATACTATCGATAGAGTAAATTGATCTGCTACATCGATATGTAAATCAATACACTAAATTGACACGTAAATCGATATATTAAATCGATACAGTATATAGATATTCAAGTGAATACAAGAGGAATTACATATGAATTTTGAAGAAAATCAAGTGCCAGAGGCGATTCTGGACAAGCTTACAAAGGTGTGCACATGCCGTAGTATTACGCGCAAAACGATTAAGGAAGCCATTTTAGATGGTGCTCATACATTTCCACAAGTAAAAGAAGCAACTCGTGCTGGCACGGGCGCTTGCGGTGGCAAAGGCTGTGGGCCTCGTATCGTAAAGCTCTTAGCGGAAATGAAAGAGCAAGGCAAAATCTGATTTGCGAAATGTAATATACACATTTTATACATCTAAAATGTAAGATACATAGTTTACACTCCAAAATGTAAACTATAATGTTTATACAACAAAAATGAAACATATAAAGATTGTTATTTGATTCTCTCAATGGATATACCCGTTGGGTTTTCGAGTAACAATCTTTTTGTTTTGTAAGATGCATGTACTATACTGCTGCTTGTCGTGTATTGATTATGTTGGGCTCGTTTATATTTTTTGATATACTATACATAATACTTTTTTGAGATTTAAGGGAGGTATGCATGTTTCGACGTTTCGTAGCAGCCACTATGATTGGTGCATTAGCACTCACAACGGGCTGCGGTTTACATAATCCATTTACTTCAAAGGCAGAGCCTGTGACCTATGAGTCCGTGGCACAAAGCGAGCTTTCACCAGAGCAAAAGGTGGACAAGTTAGTGGCTAATATGTCCGATGCAGACAAGGTGGGGCAATTGTTGATGATTGGCATTCACGGCAAGACGTTGAATGATGATGCTAAATTCATGCTCAACGAGTACCGCGTGGGAGGCATCATTTTGTTTGATCGAAATATGGAGTCCAAGGATCAAGTTAAAACGCTCATTGCAGATATTAATAAGGCTGGTAAAAGCGCCGGTTTAACGCCACTGTTCCTCGGCATCGACCAAGAGGGCGGTGCAGTAGCGCGCATGGATGATAAGCTCATCAAGGTTCCTCCCGCTGAGGAGGTAGGCAAAATGCCCGTTGAGCAAGCTTCATCCTTGGCAAAAGAGGTAGGCATTGAGTTGAAAGACTTGGGCTTTAACATTAACTTTGCTCCTGTGGCGGACTTAGGATTAACCTATGGTCGCTCTTATAGTACGAGCCCTGATGAGGCCGTTCGCTATGCAGGCGCCGTTGGCAAGGCTTACGATGAAGCGGGCTTGTGGTATTCCTATAAGCACTTTCCGGGCATTGGTAAGACCGATGTAGACTTGCACGCTGACACAAGTATCGTTCCTGTCTCTAAAGAAACATTGCTTTCAGAGGATACAAAGGTATTCGTAGACCTCATCAAACAGTCCAAACCGAATACCTATACAATCATGGTGTCTCATGCGATGTACCCACAAATCGATCCAGATCATCCTGCTAGTTTATCGAAAGCAATTATTACCGATTGGTTGCGCAAGAACATAGGCTATAATGGCGTTGTGGTAACGGACGATATGGACATGGGGGCCCTTGCAAATCACTATACTTTTGGCGATATGGCGGTGCAATCCATCCTCGCCGGCAGTGATATCTTGCTCGTGTGTCACGAATACGAACACATGCAAGAGGCGTATAACGGCCTTATGAAAGCCGTGAAAGACGGTCGTATCTCGAAAGAACGACTCGACGAATCGGTGAAACGAATCTTGCTCATGAAAATGAATAAAATTTCTTAGAATTTCTTATTTTAAGGAAGGAATTTTAAGAGTATATCACGAATATAGACAGTGGAAATACTATTCATGGACGGCGAATCTGAGTTGACACTTAATGGAGACAAACTTTAGAATCGTTACAATAGAAAAATATATAGTGTATACATAACGTGCTATCAAGGATTTTATTAAACCGATAGAGAATTAATAAGTAAAGTGATTCTCTGTCGGTTTATTTTTTTATTGTATAGTTTGTTTTGTTAGGAGTGAAGTATATGGCTCGCAGAATAATGTTGAACGGCACGTCTTATTTTGGGCAAGGCGCGATTCAGGAGATTGTGAACGAAATTAAGAATCGCCATTTCAAAAAAGCCCTCGTTACATCTACGCCAGATTTATTTGAATTTAAAGTGGCTACAAAGGTTACGGATTTGCTTGATGCGGCAGGTATTGCTTATGAAGTCTACGACGGTATCAAACCAAATCCTACCATCGAAAACGTAACGGCTGGTGTTGAGGCTTGTAAAGCGGCTGGCGCCGATGTTATCGTTGCTGTTGGTGGCGGTAGCCCGATCGATACAAGCAAGGCGATTGCTACTATTATTACGAACCCTGAGTTCGCCGATGTACGCAGCCTTGAAGGTTTAGCGCCTACTAAAAATCCATGCTTGCCAATCATCGCTGTTACAACAACATCTGGTACGGCTACAGAGGTTACTATCAACTACGTTATTACAGACGTTGAAAAGAACCGCAAATTTGTTTGCGTTGACCCGCATGACATCCCGATCGTTGCCATCGTAGATCCTGATATGTCCGCGTCTATGCCGACAGGTCTTTGCGCGGCCACAGGTATGGATGCCCTCGTACACGCCGTAGAAGGTTATATCACAAAAGGTGCGTGGGAGCTAACTGATATGCTCCATTTGAAAGCTATCGAAATCATTGGTCGTTCCTTGCGTAGCGCTGTGGCTGGCGATTATGCAGGCCGTGAAGCTATGTCTTTAGGTCAATACATTGCGGGTATGGGCTTCTCCAACGTAGGTCTCGGCATTGTTCACTCCATGGCTCATCCATTGAGTGCTGTGTACGATATCCCTCATGGTAAGGCTTGTGCGATGCTGTTAACAGCAGTATTGAAATTCAATGCCCCTGCTACAGGTGAAAAATATCGTGAAATCGCTCGCGTTATGGGCGTTCCTAATGTAGATGCTATGGATGAAGCAACCTATCGTCAAGCGGCTATCGACGTAATTCAGAAATTAGCTGATGACGTAGGTATTCCTAAATCTCTTAGCGAAGCAGGCGTAAAACGGGAAGATATTCCATTCCTCGCTGAATCTGCTTTCAACGATGCATGTACACCTGGTAACCCACGGGATGCCTCTTTAGAAGAAATAATCGGCATCTATGAATCCATATTCTAATTAGCGTCTTTACATATTTCAAATACCTCCGAATGTGTAAAGAAAATACATTTACACACTTGCTTAACAAAACTAGCCATCTCTTTTTAGAGGTGGCTAGCTTTGTGTTTAAAGCGCTATCTATTGTTTTGTGATTCGGACCTTTGATCTCGTGTTCCGTGAGAAAGCTATTTTTATACGTAATCCTTTCTTGAAAATGGTGGTTTACATAAGTATACTAAGGATATGAATGCATAGTTCGTGTAGACCTATGTCGGCAGAGGAACGGTTGGTTTTGGTCACTGCTAAGGAGGATGTTATGAAATTATGGAAATTTAATAAGCGTAGTTCTACCTTGGCAGATATGTCCATGAATCGAGTGCTCTTAACGGAGCTCATTGCAAAGGGTGCTCTTGTTGGGGTGATTGCAGGTTTTTTGGGGGCATCATACCGCTATTTGATACTTGAATCGGAGCATATCAGGTGGCATTTGATGGATGATATTACTATGGAATGGGCCATAGGTTGGCTTGTGGTAATGGTCATTTTTGCGTTTATTGTAGATCGATTGCTCGCATGGGCCCCATTGTCTGGTGGTTCTGGTATCCCGCAAATTGAAGGGGAAATGCTTGGACTCTTTGATATGAAGCCCTATCGGACACTAGTATCTAAAATGATTGGTGGCGTACTGACCGGCTTTGCAGGATTTTCCGTAGGTCGTGAAGGGCCAGCCGTACAGATTGGTGGTTCTGCCGGCAAAATCGTGTCTTACTGGATGAATTCGGGGCTACGAGAACAGCGTATTTTGACATCCGCAGGTGCTGGGGCAGGCTTAACAGCTGCCTTTAGTGCGCCCGTATCGGGAGCGATGTTCGTCTTTGAAGAGGTACATAAAAGCTTTTATCCGTATCTCGTTGTACCAACCTTCGTGGCAACTTTGATTTCTAACTATATTACAGTTAGTATCTTTGGACTTACACCAGCGTTGGGCTTTACGGTGACCTCAGGGGTTCCTCTTGAATATTTCCCGATACTGCTCATGGTTGGTGTTATCATGGGGCTATGTGGCGTGTTATTTTGCCGTATGATTTTTGCTTTCAAGAGGTTCTTTGACTGGCTCAAATGTTCTCGATTCTTGAAATTAGCCCTTACCTTTGTGGCAGTGGCAGCCATTGGCTTTGATTCGCAGCTCCTCTTGGGTGGGGGCAATGACCTTGTGGGTCAGCTTGCCTTTCAATCTCATGGCGTATTGCTCTTAGGTGGCATCGTATTAGGCAAGATTTTACTTACCACCTTCTGCTATGGCAGTGGTGCTCAAGGGGGCATATTTTTGCCCATGCTCGTAATTGGTGCTGCAACAGGTGCTTTTTGTGAAAGCTTACTTTCAACCTTAGGACTTATTTCTCCTGATTTTGTACCACAGTTCGTTATCTGTGCCATGGGAGGTATGTTAGCGGCCGCTATGCGGACCCCAATTTTGGCGATTTTGCTCGTTCTTGAAATGACGGATAGTTTCTCTAATATTTATGCTATCGGTATCGTTACGCTCGTGGCCTATCTTGTGGCGGAGCTTTTAAAAGAACCGCCGATTTACGATTCCTTGTTGCAAGCCATGAGTGGTCAAAGCAATCTAGAATCGGTGCAAACCTTCTTTCAAACGAAGGTGCCTGTGGTGGCAAATTATACGGATGTACAGCTACAAGACTTGGCATTACCAGATGGTACATTGATCGTAAGTATTCGCCGTAATGGTACCTACATTGTGCCATTAGGCGATGTAAAACTCGAGCCAGGCGATGAATTACAAGTCTCCTGTGAACGTGGCCGATTGAAGGCGGCTAAGGAATTTTTCCAATCAAATTAGTCATTATATCTAAAGCTAATCGTTGATTCGTGGTATATATTAGGAGTAGTTTATGAAAATTGTGAAAGCTACTGAGTCAGATGTATTGGATCTGTACCGTTTGCAATTGCTTACATTTGAAAGCGAAGCGGAGATGATTGGAAGTCGAATGGTTCCTGCATTGATGGAGTCGGAAGAGGAGTTTAAAGCTACTTTCACCCAATGGCATACCTATAAACTAGTAGATGATGGGGGAAGAATCATCGGAGGTATTCGCTATCAATATGACGATGGCGTGGTAGAGGTCGGTCGCTTGATGGTGCATCAAAACCATCGGCAACAAGGGTTGGCTCGGAAGTTATTAGTTTTCGTAGATGAACAATGCAGTCAAGACCGGCGTGTATTATATACATGTACGAAAAGCTGGATCAATATAAAGTTATATACAAAAATGGGGTATAAAGCCGTTAGAGAAATACAGGATGAAACGGGATTATCTTTTGTATATATGGAGAAACAATAATTCAAACGGCATGGGAGGGGTTAATGTGCTTGATAATATAGTGGTATTCTATATATTTTTTACCATAGTTGGCTTTTTAGCTGCTATGATTGGTACCATCATCGGTGCCGGTGGAGGACTTGTCTTTGTGCCTCTCTTTATGTACTGGTTCCCAGAGTGGTCTCCGTCCATGGTCGTAGGAACATCGCTTTTTTCTGTTATGTGTAACGCCATTTCTGGATCTATAGCGTATCTTAAGCAAAAAAAGGTATACATTAACGCTGCTATCATCTTTAGTCTTGCTACCTTTCCGGGGGCTATTTTAGGTGCCCAAATGTCTGGATGGTTCTCTGGTAAAGGCTTTATGTTTGCCTTTGGATGCTTTATGCTGTGTGCATCCGTATTGATTAGTTTTAAAAATTTTAGAAAAGGGGAAAGAAAGGAAGAAAGCCTTACTCTTGAGCAGTTGAGCTATAGCAAACCTATCGGTATTAGCATTAGTTTCTTTGTAGGTTTCATCTCCAGTATCTTTGGTATCGGTGGAGGACTTATTCATGTGCCGGCTTTGATTTATCTCATGGGATTTCCTACACATATGGCAACAGCTACAAGTCAATCTATTCTCGCCGTATCAACAACGGTGGGGGTTATTACACATTTAATTGAAAGTCACATCGTATTTAGCATTGCTATCCCTACTAGTATTGGCGCTATCTTTGGAGCTCAAGCGGGGGCCCGTATTGCAAAACGTCTCAAAGCAAAAGCTATCCTCGCCCTCATGAGCATAGCTGTCTTTGCATTGGCGGTACGCCTCATTCTTAAATCTGGTATCTTGGGATGATATAACTTAATACAAGCCCTCTAATGGTGATTCGTAAGCATGTTACCATTAGAGGGCTTTCTGTATTTTCAGCATTTTATAAAAGGGTATAACTAAAAGTCATAGAGAACTATAAATGAGAATGAAAAATTTAAAATATATAAATCATACTATTTTTATGCATAATGTTAGTAATGTATTTACTATAGAATTATGGGTAGTACGAATCGTTATTTAGAGAAGTTTTAGTATATTATTACTGACTATATCTATACATGCTTAATAAATAAGGATTCTTGATTGTATATGAGGAAAAATGGGTACATGATAATGCTAATGAGATGTACTTTCAACTGAGGGAATAAAAGGGGAATGCATATCGATTTTTATTAGAAGAGATATAAATTATGCATAATTATAGTGAGGAGAATGAGAACGGCGTATACTAAAAGTAATAGATTCCTTAAGAAAGGATAGGAGGAAATAGAAGTGAGTACACTTATTAGAGATTATGAACGTTTTGCCAAGGAGGCAAATGAGATTTGTAAAGGTCGCGTATACACCGATCATTTACGTCGTTATGCATATGGCGTTGATGCGTCTTGCTATAGCTATTTACCAAAGGTAGTTGTTAAAGCTGAAGATGAACGAGAAGTAAGACGGCTTATTCGTTTGTGTCAACAATGTGGGACACCATTTACATTCCGTGCGGCCGGCTCCTCCTTGTCTGGTCAATGCTCCAGTGAAGATGTGCTCATCGTATGTAATGATGGCTTCAAGAAAATGGAAGTTATTGATGATGGGAAAGCCTTGAAATGTGAGTGCGGTGTTATCGGTTCCGATGCGAATGATTTATTGAAGCCGTACAATCGTAAAATTGGTCCAGATCCTGCAACGCTTGCCACAGCATTAGTAGGTGGTATCTTGAATAATAACTCCTCTGGTATGTGCTGTGGTACGGCGCAAAACTCTTATAAAACAATTCGGTCCATTCGCGTTGTGTTATTAGATGGCTCCATCCTTGATACGTCTGACCAAAAGAGTATTGATCAATTCCTTAAAGAAAAACCTCAAATGGTAGAGGATATCTTACAATTGCGTAAGGATATTTTGGCCGATGAAGAATTGACACACTTGATTCACCATAAGTACAAAATCAAAAATACCACAGGTTACGGCTTGAACTCCCTTGTTGATTTTGAAGATATTATCGATATCATCAACCACTTGTTCATCGGTTCTGAAGGTACATTAGGTTTCGTGTCTGAAATCGTATATAACACTGTTGAGGACGTACCGTATAAAGGCTGCGGTCTCATGTTCTTTAAAACATTGAACGATGCATCTCTTGCTGTTGTAGCCTTGGCTAATATGGGTCGTGACAAGGTTGTTGCTGCGGAAATGATGGACTATCAATCCCTTAAGGCCGTTCAAGCGCTAGACAATGTGCCTGACTTCGTTCGCGAAGTTCCTGAAGGTACAAGTGCTATTTTGTTCCAAACTGAAAGCTACTCCAAAGAAACTGTCGATGCAAACTTAGCTTTTATTAAAGATAAATTGAAAGATATTCCAACAGCTATTCCAAGTCTTTACTCCCAAGATCCTAAAGAATACGATTCTTGGTGGGCTATCCGTAAAGGTATCTTGCCAATCGTTGGTGGTCAACGTAGAAAAGGCACCACTGTTATTACAGAAGACGTATGTTTCCAAATCGAAGACTTCACTAAGGGCATCGAAATGCTTACCGAATTATTCCATAAATACGATTTCGTAGACGGTGGCGTGATCTTTGGCCATGCGTTGTCTGGTAATGTTCACTTTAACATTACACCTGACTTCAGCGATCCTAAAGATACTAAGAACTTCGGTGACTTGGTAAAAGAAATGTCTGAACGCGTCTCTGGCTTCGGTGGTTCTTTAAAAGCTGAACATGGTACAGGCCGTATGGTGGCACCGTTTATTGAAATGGAATGGGGGCGTAAAGCGTACGAGATCAACCGTCGTATTAAAGCTATCTTTGACCCTGAACGTATCTTGAATCCTGATGTTATCATTACTGATGACCCAGATGTGTATAAGAAAAATCTTAAAGCTCAATGCGTTATCGATGATGCTTTTACAATCTGTATGGAATGTGGTTTCTGTGAAAAACATTGTCCAAGCCGCAATTTAACATTGACTCCTCGTCAACGTATTGCATTGTTGCGTGAAACAAAACGCCTTGAAAACGAAGGCAATTTCACATTGGCTGTGGAGCTTAAAAAAGGCTATGAATACTTTGGTGTAGATACCTGTGCTGCGTGCTCCATGTGTAAAGGTCTTTGCCCACTCAGCATCGATACGGCTCAAATTGCATTATCCATGCGTCGCATCGATCCTCCAGCACCAGAATTGGCTAAGAAGATTTACGATAATTTCCCTACTACACTTCAAATGGCTCGTGCCGGCGTAAGTCTCGAAGGTATTGCCGGTTCTATCGTTACGCAAAAAGCGATTTCCAAGATTACAGAAGGCTTACATGGTGTAACTGGTATTACTCCGTACATTCCTAAGACTACGCCTAAGGCCAACCGTTACAGATTGAGAAGCCGCATTAAACCGACTAATTTTGAAAAGGTTGTATACTTTAGTACCTGTGCGAACCGTGCGTTCAAACCTAATCAAGGTTATGACGATGAACGTAGCTTGCAACAAGTAGTGGAAAGCTTATGTAATAAGGCCCATATCGATATTATCTACCCTGAACATATCGAAAACCTCTGCTGTGGCTTGAGCTTTGAAAACTACGATGACGTTCATGAGCGTGCTGTGAAAGACTTACACGATGCGTTGATGAAAGCATCTCAAAATGGTAAATACCCAATCGTGATTGACCATAGTGCATGCTTTAATCATGCTTTCAAACATATGCCAGACTTAGAAATCAACGATATTTCTGAATTCTTGTGCAAATACGTTGTGCCTCATCTCGACATTGAAAAATGCGATGAACGGGTCATCGTACATAAACAATGTAAGATTAAATCCTTGAATAAGTCTCAGTATATCGAGGATTTAGCTCGTCTATGCACAGACCATGTATTCAACATTAAATCCTTTGCATGTGATGGCTTTGCTGGTCAAAAAGGGTTCTTCACACCAGAACTCAACAAATGTGCTACCAAAGACCTTGCAGCTGAAATCGCTGAATACGGTGCAACACTAGGCGTAAGCTCCAGCTCTACCTGTGAAATCGGCCTTGGCGAAAACGGCGGCATCCCATTCATTGGTGTTGCATTCCTATTGGACCGTTGCTCTAAGGCTAAGAAATAAGTCTTGTATATCTATTGCTATTTACGTTAACGTTGCTAGTAGTTTACACTAAGGTTACTAGTAGGTTGGGTTAAAGTAACTGGTAGTTTATGTTAATGTTGCTTTAATATTGCTCGTAAATTATGTTAAAACTACTAATAGTTTTTAGGAGTTTTATGAGATTTATTGCTAATTCTTTATTTTTCTAAGAAATGTGGTATACTAAACGTAGGTAGTAGAGTGTATGAAATTACCTGCAATATAACCAAAAAAAAAAGGACGAGTGGCAGCTCGTCCTTTTTCTTGCTTATTTTTTGTTTTTATTGTTAAGCCAGTAGCTGTAGGTAGTTACAACTAAGGCAACAATAATAGGGGCAAGCAAGGTGCCCCAGAGTGCATAAAACAGCTCCTGCAATATACCACCTCCTTTCGGGAGGTATTTTATATTATATCATCATGCTATGGAGTCTTGTATATAATAAATGATTGGAGAATTTCTAATGAAGAAGGTTGTGCTTTTCTTTCTTTTAATAATAGCCCTTACGGGATGTGGGTTGAATCAAAATACGAATAGTAATAAAACAGAATCAAATGCAACTAGTTCTGCTACTGGTTCCTCTACATCTGCTGCGGGAAACAGCCAAGCGACTACTAAGCAAGATGGACATCTAATTACAGCAAAGCAAGCCTTATCCGCTGGTGAGTATGCGAAAGCCATAGAGGAAGCTACAGCGTCCATTAAGAATAATGCTAATAATGCAGAAGCCTATTCTGTACGTGGCTTTGCAACAGCATTAAACGGTGATGCGGCTAAAGGTTTGATAGATACTAAAAAGGCTTATGATTTAGACCCTAACAATGTGGCTAATTACTATAACATGGCCATGGTCTATAAGTTGCAAGGGCAGTTAAACGATTCTAAACAATGGTTTGAAAAGGTATTGGAAAAGGACCCTAGTAACACCTGGTCTGTGTATGGTATTGCTACCATTTATGCAGACCAAGGGGAAGATACTAAGGCCCTTGATTGGTTAGAAAAGGCTATAAAAATTGATCCCTCTGTAAAATCCGTTGCAGCCGAACAAGACCATTTTGAACGCTTTCACAATAACGGACGATTTAAAACGTTGGTAGAATTATAGACATGGATGTGAAACAGATGATTCGCCTTATTATAAAGGTGATAGGATTTATATATTGGCTTATTTTTCTATACCTTGGCGGTCTAATGGTCGTAGCCTGGTCAGGGTTTATGTCCCAACATAATATAGAAACACCCCTATTCCTTACATATTTGGTGTTTATAGGTTGTTTTGTAACGCCGTATATTATGCTGTACTGGAAGAAGCTAAATCCTAATGTGAAAGCTCTATTTTTGCTGAGCAATTGATGATGTAAATTACATTGTTTTCTCTACTAATGCTTCTTGTAAAAGTTGAGAAAAGTTAATTCCTTTAGCTAATGCTCTATCGTTTAACCAGGCAGGAATCGTTAGGGTTTTCTTTACGGACTTACTATTTTTAGCTAAATCAATATCTGTTTGCACTAATGTAGGATATGTTGTATCGGTACATGGTAAGCTGCGAATAGATGTGGGGGTAGGTAGAGTTTGTCCATCTTCTAAAGCGCCTAATATATAGAGTTCCATAGCCTCTTGTGCATTGGTTATTAATTCTGTTAGTGTTGAGCCGGTGCTACTAGTGTATTCGAGATCTGGAAATTCGGCCCAGAAACCATCGGCATCATCATGGATTATAGCAGGGTATATAAACTTCATAGGTCCTCCTAATAGTAAATCCTTATCCTTCATATTCTCTCCTTTCATGATAACACGTGTATACGTACAAAACAATTATTAGGAGTTATACATTCTTATTTATAGTCTAGCAGTATATAAAGGAAAATAGGGGTGATCATTGGTCACCCCTGATTCTATTAGTCACTTGACAAAATTGATAAATGACCTTTATATATTAATCCTATTCATAAAAATCATATTAGTATATAATTAATATATATAAATTAGGTTGTGTATTGATGGAAGGAGAGGATTCATCATGAAATCATTTGGTAAAAGGGTAGCAATGGCTGTGTTGTGTGCGGCGACATTGACAGCCCCATTTTTTTTGAGCGGTTGTAGTATGTCAGAACTATGGCAGGGTACTGAACAGAGCCGCAAGGAAATTGCGCAGCGGTCTGAGCAGGATCAGGTGCAGTTATTTAATCAATATGTGAAAGCTGTAAGTCGATACAATCGCATGGCGGTAATGTTTGATTATGCGAATACGCCAACTCTTAATGAGTTAAAAGCGGGGCAGCATTTAACTGTATTTAATGCACCGAACTTTAAGCAGCTACAAAAAGAATTAGAAGAGGCTAAGCAAGCAGGTATTCCGTATGATGAAATGAAGGAGCCTTTAGATAAGCTACTTTCAAAATTGAACGAAATTACACCGGTAGCGGAAGAGCTCGATGCATATTATAAATCTAAAGGGTATACCACAGATAATTATGCTAAGGAGCAACAATTAGGCCCTAAATATGTTCAATTGTATGAGCAATTTGTTCCTATTTATGCTGATTTTGATAATGTTATGCATAAAATTAATACAGACCGCTTGCAACAACGGTTGCAACAATTGCGTGATGCAGGCAAGAAAAATGCCGCTGCAGCACAAGAGGTTCATTTGCGATTTACTGCGGTCCTAGAAAAGATCGATAGTGAAAAACAACTAGACGTAAATGCTATCAATCAAGAGTTGCAATCTATTGGTGATGTATCAAATGGTATTACTAGTCCTAAATATGATTCTGTTAAGACCTCTGTAAACTCTACGATTGGTGCAATCCGTACCTATATGGGATCAAAACAAGATAATGACTATAATCGTATGATTGAGGCCTATAACCATTACATTTCTAATCTGAATACGACCAATATGAATGAGTTAGATTAAAATAAATTAGATTAAAATAAGTTAGATTAATACGTCTATATAAAAGAAAGCTGTATCAAATGAGAATATCATTTGATACAGCTTTTTAGTTGATATATAGGATATACCTTACTTTTTTAGGCTAATGCGCGTTGTAATTTGGCTTGATAACGAGAATAATACTAAGGCTATCCAGATACAACCGAAGGCGATTATCTGTGGTGTGCCAAAGCTTTCACCAAAGTAGAAGATGGCTAGCAACAAGGCAATGGTAGGGGATACATATTGCAAGAAGCCTAGTAGGTTGAGCGGCAATAGCTGCGCACCATAGGAGAATAGCACCAATGGGACAGATGTAGTTAGACCGCAGGCTATGAGCAACATGGTCGTATACCAGTCTGTGCCGAAATAGGACCACACGGTATTATCGACCATGGTCGTATATAGTAAGGCTAGCGGTGTTAATAGCCAGGCCTCAAAGGCGATGCTCGTAAAGGGAGAGATGAGCAGTTTCTTTTTTACGGCCCCATAGAGACCGAAGGAAACGGCGAGGATCATCGATACTAATGGCAAGGATCCCACTTGATAGGTGAGTAAGGCGATGCCGATGGTAGCGATAAGGACACTCAGCTTTTTCGGTATAGATAGAACCTCTTTAAATAGGATGACACCTAATACTACATTGAAGAGTGGGTTGATGTAATAGCCAAGGCTCGTGTTCATAACTTGATTATTGGCGATGGCCCAAATGTAGGTGAACCAGTTTACACTGATGATGACTGCCGCAACTAAAAGTAGGAATAGTTGTGAACGTTGTTCTTTTAGTAATTGAAAGTCCTTTTTGAATTGTTTAAAGTGTAGGCCAAATACAACGATAGCCATGCAAACACCTGACCAGATAATACGCTGTGCCAGTATATTATACGGTGAAACATGGTTTAATAATGCCCAATATAGAGGGAGTAAGCCCCAAATTATATAACAACTAAGGGCTGTGATTAACCCTTTTCTACTTGTATGCTCCATAATGCCTCCTCGTGATAGTACTTATTATATCACTAATACTCAAGTCATGCGTTTTAGTTATTGCATATGATTTTCAGTTATAACTTTGATTTTGGCACTTATGATTAAATGTTATGTTCATTGACTTTGTGCATATTGTTACACTATATTGGACTTAGAACAACGAATATAGAGAATAGGTGTCGCAAGACTTAATAGAGAAATCGGTATAAGCCGATGCGGTCCCGCCACTGTAAGGATGAGTCTGCTTTCATACATGTCACTGGAGTAATCTGGGAAGGCGAAAGCGAGGTGATGATCCCGAGCCAGGAGAACTGCCTATTTGATAATCACCGTTATGTACCTACGAGCGATAGGAAGGGGATTGGGGTATGCTGGCTACAGTATTTTTTAGTGTACCTTTCAATAAGAAACCTTACGTGTCACTTTAGGTGGCACGTTTTTTATTGCCCTTAGAGTGGATGTTGAGTATAGGAATCAGGTTTTATAGATATTAAACAGATGGACACATTTTGAGGTTGATGTGGTCCAATAAGATAAAGCTCGAGTGATTCATATATCTAACAATTCGCAGGTACGGTGCGCTGTTTCTCGGTATGGTTTCGAGTTGAAAAGG
This sequence comes from Veillonella parvula, assembly GCF_032577575.1. Taxonomy (GTDB): domain Bacteria; phylum Bacillota; class Negativicutes; order Veillonellales; family Veillonellaceae; genus Veillonella. Next base: position 216,768 of record NZ_JAWFVO010000003.1, read on the forward strand.
AGGCACATATATGTCTGACAAAAAGACTTCAAAGGATGCTGAACGTGATTTATTAGCACCTGTATCCTTTGATGAGTTTAAGAAACCTACGTATGAACAATGGCAGGCCGAGGTTGAAAAAGCGTTAAAAGGTGGCGACTTCCATAAGAAGATGTTCACTAAAACCTATGAGGGAATTACGTTACAACCAATTTATACGCCTGCATTGCATGGAGAAAAAATTCCAAAGGGTGTATACCCTGGGGCAGGTGAGTTCCTACGTGGCACAAAGGCAAGTGGTTATATTAAAGACTCTTGGGGCGTATCCCAATATGTAGACGAATCTTTTCCTAAGGATGCTAACCATGCAAGTTTATACGAAATTGTAAAAGGTGGCACCATTCACAATATTCGTCTTGATGAAGCAACACGCCATGATCAAGATGTGCAAGTAGGCGCAGCTGTTGGTATCGGCGGTACATCTCTGTCTACTATGGATGATTGTAGCCAATTGATTGAGCGTTTTAATTTGAAGGAAAACCCTTTATACATTGAAACAGGTGCTTCTGCAGCTATCTTGCTCGGTATGTTAGCCGCTACGGTGAAAGGCTCTAAAAAACAGACCTCTGACTTGAAAGGTCTCGTTGGTGCAGACCCTATTGGTGTTTGGGCTAAAGATGGTACATTGCATATGTCTTTAGATACAGCCTTTGATGAAATGGCACATACTGTTGTATGGGCTAAAGAGCAAGCTCCAGAGCTTAAAACTGTACTCGTATCTGGTGATGTATACGCTAATGGTGGCGCGAACGATGTGCAAGAGGTTGCGTATGCATTGGCGACAGCGGTTTGCTACGTACGTCAATTGGCACAACGTAACATCGATATTCACACTATTGCTAACAGCATGATGTTTACATTCTCCTTGGGTGCAAACTTCTTCATGGAAATTGCTAAATTACGTGCATTACGTGTGCTTTGGGCGCGCATCATGGAAGCGTTCGGTGCCGAAGAAGCTGACCGTGCTGTTCATGTACACGGCAGAACATCGGCTTTCACAAAAACTGTATACGACCCATATGTAAACTTGTTGCGCAATACAACACAATCATTCTCTGGCGTTGTAGGCGGTTTGAATAGCCTTGAAGTGTCCCCATTCGACCAACCAATTCGCAAAGCTGACGATTTCTCTCGCCGTATTGCCCGTAATATTCAAGTGATGTTACAAACTGAGTTCGAGTTACGTCAACCAGTGGACCCTGTAGGTGGTTCTTGGTATGTGGAAACATTGGCAGCTGAATTATGCGAAAAAATTTGGGCCGAGTTCCAAACTATTGAGTCTAAAGGTGGTATCATAGCAGCCTTGAAAGAAGGCTATCCACAAGCTCAAGTTAAAGCAGTTCTTGATGAACGCTTCAAAAACCTTGCATTCCGCAAAGATGTGGCTGTAGGTAACAACATGTATGCGAATATGACTGAAGAATTGCTTGATCCAAAACCAGAAAATCAAGAAACATTGCGTCAAAAACGGGTTGCTCAAATCGAAGAGTACTTGGCGAGTGCGGAGCCAGATGCTGTTGTGAAAGCACAGGCTACCCTAGAAGCAGGTACGACAGAGCCAGGCGCTTTGATTGGCCTTATTGAACTCGGTGCATTACAAAAATTAACAATACGTCAAATCCGCAAGGCTTTAGATGCTGGCGATATTGCATCCGAAACGATTGAATCCATTGCAGCCCATCGCTGGACTGAACAGTTTGAAGCACTTCGCATGCGCACTGAGAATTATAAACAACGTACGAAAGATAATGTGAAGGTATTCTTGGCCAATATGGGGCCAATCCCTCAACATAAACCTCGTGCGGACTTCTCCACAGGCTTCTTCGAAGTAGGGGCTTTTGAAGTTATCAAAAATGATGGTCATGAAACAACGGCTGATGCGGCGAAAGCTGCTCGTGAAAGTGGTGCTGATGTTGTTGTTATCTGTTCTACAGATGATACCTATCCAGAATTGGTACCACCACTCGCTAAGGAATTGAAAGAAACTATGCCACATGTAACGGTTATTTTAGCAGGGGCACCTCCTAAGGACTTAGAACCTGTATACCGTGAAGCTGGCGTGGACGACTTCATTTCTGTTCGTGCAAATTGTTACGAAATCTTGAATACGTTACAAGATAAGAAAGGGATGTGAGCTCATGTTTAAAAATCCAGACTTCTCCTCTCTTGGCTTGGGATCTCAGACAGCAACATCTCGCGATGCATGGCTTGCTGAACTTCAAAAAGAAACAGGAAAAAGCTTTGAAGATTTATATAATACAACAATGGAGCAAATCCAACTAAAGCCTCTCTATACAGAGATGGATTATGAAGGAATGACACACCTTGACTATATGGCTGGTGTACCTCCATTCTTGCGTGGACCTTATTCCACAATGTATGTTACTCGTCCTTGGACAGTACGTCAGTACGCTGGTTTCTCCACAGCGGAAGAATCCAATGCGTTCTATCGTCGTAACTTGGCAGCGGGCCAAAAAGGTTTGTCTATCGCCTTTGACCTTGCTACTCACCGTGGTTATGATTCCGATCATCCTCGTGTAGTAGGTGACGTTGGTAAAGCGGGTGTTGCGGTAGACTCCATCCTCGACATGGAAATTCTATTCTCTGGTATCCCTCTTGATCAAATGTCCGTATCCATGACAATGAACGGCGCCGTATTGCCAGTAATGGCGTTCTACATCTTGGCTGGTGAAGAACAAGGCGTAGATAAAAAGGTTATGGCTGGTACAATTCAAAATGATATTTTGAAAGAGTTCATGGTACGTAATACCTATATTTACCCTCCAGCTACATCTATGCGTATTATCGGTGATATCTTTGCGTATACATCCCAGTACATGCCTAAGTTCAACAGTATTTCCATTTCTGGCTACCATATGCAAGAAGCGGGCGCTACTGCAGATATCGAATTAGGTTACACATTGGCCGATGGTCTCGAATATATCCGTACCGGTGTTAATGCAGGCCTTCATGTTGACCAGTTCGCACCACGGTTGTCCTTCTTCTGGGCAATTGGTAAAAACTACTTCATGGAAGTGGCAAAAATGCGTGCGGCTCGTATGTTGTGGGCTAAGATTATCAATAGCTTCGGCTCTGAAAATCCTAAATCCATGGCACTTCGTACACATAGCCAAACATCTGGTTGGTCTCTTACAGAACAAGATCCGTTCAACAACGTGGCTCGTACATGTATGGAAGCGATGGGTGCCGCGTTAGGTCATACGCAATCTCTACATACAAATGCGCTTGACGAAGCCATTGCGTTGCCTACGGACTTCTCTGCACGTATTGCGCGTAACACTCAGCTTTACATCCAAGATGAAACTAAGGTATGTAAGGTTATCGACCCATGGGGCGGTTCCTACTATGTAGAAGCGTTGACTGATGAATTGATTCGTCGCGCTTGGGGTCATATCCAAGAAATCGAATCCCTTGGCGGTATGGCGAAAGCTATCGACACAGGGCTTCCTAAGATGCGTATCGAAGAAGCTGCCGCACGTCGCCAAGCTCGTATCGACTCTGGTCGTGAAGCAATCATCGGTATCAATAAATATCGTCTAGATAAAGAAGATCCATTGGATATCCTCGACGTAGATAACACAGCTGTACGGGAAGCGCAAATTCGTCGTCTCGAACAATTGCGTGCTAACCGGGATGAAGAAAAGGTTCAATCATGTCTTGAAGCGATCACAAAGGCTACAGAATCGGGTGAAGGTAACTTGCTTGCCCTTGCACTTGAAGCGGCTCGTGCTCGTGCATCCTTGGGTGAGATTTCCTTTGCTGTTGAAAAGGTATGCGGTCGTCATAAAGCGGTTATTCGCTCTATTTCCGGTGTATACTCCAGCGAATTTGAAGATGACGATGTAATCAAAGAAGTACGCCAAATGGCAGATAACTTTGAAGAACTCGAAGGTCGTCGCCCTCGTATCATGATTGCGAAGATGGGCCAAGACGGTCATGACCGTGGTGCCAAAGTTATCGCTACATCCTTCGCGGATATGGGCTTTGACGTGGATATCGGACCTTTGTTCCAAACTCCAGAAGAAACAGCACAAGATGCGGTGGATAATGACGTTCATATTGTCGGATTTAGTTCTCTTGCGGCGGGGCATAAGACATTATTGCCTCAACTTGTAGAGGAACTCAACAAGCGGGGCCGTGGAGATATTTTAGTTGCCATCGGCGGCGTAATCCCTGCTCAGGACTATGAATTCCTACGCGAACATGGCGCAGTGGCTATCTTTGGCCCTGGTACAGTTTTGCCAGTAGCGGCGAAAAAATTACTAGAAACATTGACTAGTCACGTTCAAGACGAGTCTCATGACTGATAACAAACGGCCTACTCCGGATGAATTGCGCAATACACAGGACGCAACTTTCACCACTGGTGAAGGCAAAGCCCCTGAATTAGGTGTAAAAAACGCAAGCACCGAGGGTAGTACCTATCGTCCCGACTGGGTGCCAGAAGAAGCGAAGAAAGATGATACTTACGCGTGTCACGTAATGAAAGGCGTCAAGGAAATGCATGACGGCCTCTTATCTAGTTCAGCTCATCTGGCTCCAGCGGTACGTCCCGTACAGCGGCGAAAGAAATTGACTGTCGCTGATTATGTACGCGGTATCGAGCAGGGGGACCGCGTTATACTTTCACGGGCTATCACATTAGTAGAAAGTAATAATAAGGACCATTTCAAACTAGCTCAACAGGTGTTGCAAGCCGTATTGCCTCGCACGGGCAAGGCATTGCGCATCGGTATTACTGGTGTGCCTGGGGCTGGTAAAAGTACGTTTATTGAAGCCTTCGGTAACATGCTCATTGAAGCGGGTTACAAGGTTGCCGTACTGGCTGTAGACCCTACGAGCCAAGTCACAAAAGGCAGTATCTTGGGTGATAAAACGCGGATGGAAACGTTGACGAAACACCCAGAGGCTTATATTCGTCCATCGCCAGCTGGTGGTACACTAGGCGGTGTGGCTCGTAAAAGTAGAGAAACTATGCTACTTTGTGAGGCTGCTGGGTACGATATTATTCTCGTTGAAACCGTTGGGGTTGGGCAAAGCGAAGTTACCGTGCGTTCCATGGTAGACTTCTTTATGCTCATCGTTTTAACGGGGGCAGGCGATGAATTGCAAGGCATCAAAAAAGGCGTTATGGAACTTGCTGATGCTATTGTGGTCAACAAGGCTGATGGAGATAATCTCAAACGAGCACTCATTGCTCGTAGTGATTACGATCGGATGTTACATTATATCCGTCCAGCTACGGAAAAATGGAAGACTCAAGCCTATACATGTTCAGCTGTTACAAAGGATGGCCTCGATGAATTGTGGGATGTTATCCAAGAGTTTACTGAACAAGGCAAAGAAAATGGGGTCTTCTTAAAACGTCGTCAAGAACAATCCCTCCGTTGGGTACGCGATATGATTGACGAACACTTGCACAACCTATTCTTTAACAATGTAGTCATTCAAGGTCGCATGGGCGAAGTCGAAGCCGCTGTCTTAGACGGTGAAATGAGCGAATCTCAAGCCGTTGAAGAACTTATTGGCGTTTTCGATAAGTCTTTACAATAAGTAGATCGGTAAATACATATTGTATTATTAAATATAATCGTATTGCTAAATATATATTAGATAAGCCGGCATAACTTATCTTAATACGCACTCCACTAGCAATCGTATGCATTTCGATATAACTACAGATGTATTTGTAAAAGGCATAGTATCAATGTTCACTGTTGGATTTGGACCAATAGTAGTTGCATACTATGCCTTTTTCTATGTCATAATAACTAATTGCGACTAATTATTTGCTATTAATTGTCTAATAAAAGATGATTAATATATAAGTTCATCTTTTTAAAATGCAAAAATCAGTGTATAATTAAGTTATATTATTTATTAATCGTTTAATGTTACGAGAGGGGCATTCAAATGAACAAAAAATTATTATTACCTGTAGGTGTAGTCGTTCTAATTATTGGTATTGCGATTCTATTATTAAATCCAGATCCAGGGGCGGCTAATTTGGAAATTGCGAGAAATGCTACAAATGCTCAAGCGGCAGCAAAGGCGATTTCTGAGAATAACCAATCTTACACATTGTGGTATTCTATTGGTATGTTCTGTAGCGGTTTAGGCATTGCACTGTCAGTAGGTGGCTTCATTGTAGGCTTTATTAAAAAAGACTAATCTATTTAGGAACGTATCAAAGGCTGTACTAGAATGTATATCATTTCTAGTGCAGCCTTTTTGTATTTTAATTTTAGGGTTATAGGACAAAACGTGTTGGTTTTGCCCTATAACCCTAATTTTATCCTGTGGACTTTAGCTAGCTTATGTCTATCTAGCGAATTAGTCTATATTTATCTTGCAAGTCATCCTATATCTATTTATGTTGTGGTTTTACGCTCTATATCTGTTTTCGGTGGGATAAAACGTGGTATAATTAACCCGGATAGAGCCTAAAAGTATGTGGCTTTTGGAGGTTAGTATGAGTAGTATAGCGCATTTATTTGTAGCTGGTGGATTTGTTATGTATCCGCTGGTGATTTTTTTACTGTTTACCTTGATGATTGGCATTGAACGTATCTTTCTATATCGCAAGTTTACAAAGGATTTGCGCCGTTTTAATAAGGTCTTAGAGAAGAATCAATCTTGGATTATGTTACCAAGTGTTTTGGAACGGGATACAGAGGAACTTGGTTCTTTATTTGCCCGTGCTATCCGCAATGCAAAGAATTATAATGGCTTGGAAAACCGCCTTCAAGATGTAGTGTCGTACGCTGATGAACGTTTAAAACGCGGCCTTAGTTGGCTCAGCATGATTGTAACAATGGCTCCGTTATTGGGGTTGCTAGGGACGGTCCTCGGTATGATTCGTGCGTTTGCTGTGGTAGGTGGCGACATTGGGGCTCCGACCATTATTACAGGTGGTGTTTCTGAAGCCTTAGTGGCAACGGCTACAGGTTTGACCGTGGCCATTATTGCCCTTGGCTTTCACAGTTACTGTGCGGCAAAGGTCAATGATTCTGTGGCGACATTAGAACATGAGTGCGGCAACATTCTTGATGCGTACAACGAGGAACATGATATATGAGACGACGCACGTTAGGGGTTAAAAAAGAGCCTACCATCATGATTATTCCCATGATTGATATCGTATTCTTTTTATTAGTATTTTTCATGGTAGGCACGCTGTACATGAATACAGAGCAACAAATTCCGCTTAATTTACCATCTGCATCGACGTCTACAGCGAAATCTATCGAACCTATCACCATTACCTTGACCACAACGCACACGCTGTATATCGATAATCAGGAAATCTCTTCGGATCGCTTGGCGCAAGAGGTCAAATCTATCGTTACACAAGCACCTCAACAAGCCTTTGTGATTCGTGCTTCAAAAGATGTATATTATAACGATGTTATCGAGCTTTTGGACATGCTCAAGGTGAACGGTGCTAAATATATTAGCGTCGCTACGGAACGGAAGTGATTCCATGTTTGAATCACATTATCTGAAACCTTTTATTATATCTTTAGGCATTACCATCATGCTTATCTCTGGCATGGGGCTTTCCTTGCGTGGTATCGTTGGAACCGGTGTGGCTTATGATGCCGCAGAGGTTAGCTTTCATCTGCCTGAGGATAGTGAAAGTGATGCGAAAACTACCGCTATTGAGCCTATACCTAAGGATAAGCCACCGGTTGAACCTCCGACTCCAGAAGGGCCTGCGCCTAAGGCAGATCCTCTTGTAACGGAAAATACAGGTGATGAAAGTGCTCACAATTTAAATGCCAATAAGACTACATCTAATGCTCGTCGTGAATGGGCCGTTCCCAAGGCCATAGAATCGGAAACGACTAATAATGAACAAGCTGTAGTTACGGGTGGAAATGATTCCAAAGACGGGAAATCCTCTAAGCCTGACAATGCTCCTATAGGTAAGGATATAACATCTGATCCGAATGCGAATGGAAACGGCTTTGCCGAAGCTAGTGATTTATCCTTCCTATCTGATCTTGCGTGGGGGCTCCTAACACCAGGGCAACAAGCGCTTTTACAAAAGTCGGATATCAACCCCCAAGAATATTTACGAACTGTACAAGAACAGGGGAAGGGGTCAATTGTAACAGGTAAGGTTGTAGTGCGCGTTAACTTTGACGTTAATGGACATGTCATCGTAGGAGAACATACACCGCTCATCGCAGAGGATGTACCGCAACCAGTCAAAGAGGAAGCAATGCGCATCGTTAAAAGCAGTGGTTCTATTATCAATCGAAGAGGGGAACCTGTATATCTAGCAGTTCCTGTTGTATTAGGACAATAAAGAGGCATATCTTACATACATTAGTATGGGATATGCCTCTTTGTTATGGTTGTAAAAAATGATTGTATTGATTGATACTATGTATTACTATGAAATACTTGTTCTATCTGAGTCATGTTGAGTTATATTTCAAGGATTAATTATATGTATTGTATTAATTTTGATTGGTAAGTATTGTTTTCGTGGAGTTGAAGACGGCTAGATATACGATGGCGCCGCCGATGAATAATGTGACTTGCATAGGAGTGCTGAATTGATCAGCTCGCCACAATGCAAAAGCATAGAAGAACATGGTAATCAACATGATGAGAAATGCGATGATAACGCGTACATTTGTGTTTACTGCTAAGGATGTAGTAATACGCGATTTATTCGTCATTACGTAAATTAAAGATACTACGATGTCTGCCGTAAAGATGGAGAAGATAAAGTTATAATCAAACTCGCCAAAAAGGACTACCGCCAAGCCGATAAAGCTGAGCCCAAAGAATAGACGTAATAGAATACCTATAGTATTAGATTCGTTGCGCTGTGCGCGGCGTTCCTTACGATTTAAAGTTGCCATGAAAGCCTCCCCCATAGTAGAAATGTTTGTTACTATTAGTATAAAGCTCGTGTATAGATTGAGCAATTATTCGCAGTACATTTAGTCTGTATGTTTATTATATATCACAATGTATAGCTATGATATATTATAAATTAATTTATTACTATATAACTATATGAGAAATCAAAGTGAGAGATTATGATTCAAGTTATTCTTACCTATATTGTTAATGTTATTATTGTATTTGTATTTTTTCCTATTTTAGAATCTGTAGTTCAATATGTGTATCCGTTTTCATGGGACTGGCTTATAAAACCGCTACATTTAGTGGATAAGCTCGATGTATATATTATTATATCCTTTGCGTTGCCTATTATTGTGGCCATCGGATTATTTTTGCCACCTTTTAGTTGGATTGTCCATGTATTGCAAGGTGAAAGAAAACCAAATGCAGAAGAATCTGAATATATTGAACCGCTGTTTGAGGAATTATGTGCATTTAGCGGTGTAGCACGTAACTCACTGATATTGCGCATGCGTACAGATGAGGAAATTAATGCCTTTGCATCTGGATTAAATCACATTACGATTTATACAGGAGCCTTGTATTCGTTAGATAAACGGCATTTATTAGGTGTTCTTGCCCATGAATTAGGCCATTTACGACATCGTGATACTATCTATTTAACCATTACCTATGCTATGGATCGACTAGGGCAATTAATTTTAAATCTTGTAATATATCTAAATTTTGCTTTAAATATACTGGCTATTATACCAATTGTTAATATCGTAGTACGTATTATTCAATTAATTCTTATCGTTATGATTGCAATCGTGAAATATGTACTTCTATTACCGAAGTGGATTACCTATTATTTTGATAGCCGTCGTCGAGAGTATGCTGCTGATGCCTATGCCGTTTCGATTGGTTTGGGGCGGGAGCTGCGTGATGGTCTAGTTTCATTAGGACTTGCTACTGAACAAATTGGTATTCTAGAGAATGGTGAATTATATGATTGTGAAAGTACAGGATTTTTCAGTCGCTTGTTTATTACTCATCCAAAAATGATTAAGCGAATACAACGTATCAATGAAGGGATAGAGGTATATAATCTCAAGCAAAGTCTTAAAGAAAATCGTTAAAGTGATAATTAATTTAATAAATACGAACAATAAGTAAAATTAATATAATTATCATTCGGAAAATTTAGTTCCGTTCGTTGAATGGAGCTTTCACATATGGTACAATAATCCTATAAATCTAGCTTTTATCATGCAAAGGAGATATCATGATACCACGTTATACACGAGAAGAAATGGGCCATATTTGGAGCGAACGCAACGAATTCGACACAATGTTATTGGTGGAGACCCTCGCATCTGAGGCACAAGCTGAGTTGGGCGTTATTCCTAAAGAAGCGGCGAAAACAATTCGGGAAAAGGGCAATTTCGACGTTGAGCGCATTCATGAGATCGAAAAGGAAACGAATCATGATATCATTTCCTTCGTAACAGCAGTGGGCGAATACGTAGGTCCTGAAGCGGCTAAATACATCCATCTTGGTCTTACCTCTACAGATGTGAAAGATACGGCGTTTGGGTATATGATGAAACAAGCCTGTGATATCTTAATTGATGATTTAAAGCGTTTGCACGAAGTATTGCGTCGTCGTGCAGCTGAGTTCAAATACACACCTATGATTGGCCGTACCCACGGTATCCACGGCGAACCAACTACATTCGGCTTGAAATTGGCGTTGTGGATGGCAGAGGTAGAACGTGATATTGAACGCATGGAACATGCGCGTAAAAGCGTTGCCGTTGGTAAATTGTCTGGCGCTGTTGGTACATACTCCAATATCGATCCATTCGTAGAACAATATGTGTGTGAAAAATTAGGTCTTGAACCTGTTAAAATTGCTACACAAGTGGTGCAACGTGACCGTCACGCTGAATTGTTGTCCACTATTGCTGTTGTAGGCGGCACATTGGATAAAATCGCTTTAGAAATCCGTCACTTACAACGTACAGAGGTGCGCGAAGCAGAAGAATATTTTAGCCCTAAACAAAAGGGTTCCTCTGCGATGCCTCATAAACGCAACCCTATCACATGTGAAAGAATTTGCGGTATGGCTCGCTTACTTCGTGGCTATGCACAATCTGCTTACGAAGATCAAGCATTGTGGCATGAACGCGATATTTCTCATAGCTCTGTAGAACGAGTTATCTTGCCGGATGCGACAATCTCGTTAAATTATATGTTGCACCTAACAATCCGAACCATTGATAAATTGTTGGTATACCCTGAAACTATGCTTAAAAATCTTAACCTTACAGGGGGCCTCGTATTTAGCCAAACAATTTTGACACACCTTGTAGACAAAGGTGCGGTACGTGACGAAGCATATCGTTGGGTTCAAAAACATGCTATGGAACGCTGGCTTGAAGGCAAAGATTTCGCAACAGGTTTAAAAGCTGATGAAAACATTAAGAAGTACATGACTGATGAGGAAATCGATGCATGCTTTGATCCGTATAAATTGCTAAGACATGTAGATACAATCATGGCTCGCTTTGGCCTATAATTGTAGGGTACTTCCCACATAACATATGAAAGACTAGGGTAGGTATAGACCAACAAGCCTATGGTACATGCAGTAGGTGTTGGCTATATCTACCTTTTTTGTTTTGAAAGCAATATGCCATTTTAGATAGAAGTATATTATTTTAACAGATAATTATAAATTAGCTTCCTAGCAGGCTTTAATATACTCGTCTTACATTAGAAATTATCTATTTGTTTTAGGAGGTTATATGAAACGTATGATACGAAAGTACGGACCGCCTATTTTTCATTGCATCAATGATTTTGGCCAAGGTTCCTTAGCGGCGCTCATTCCGTTTTTTATCGCTAACTTTGGCCTTAATTACTATCAATCGGCGACCATTATCTTCTGTAACACCGTGGTGGCCTCCATCGCACAGCCCATATTGGGTTATGTGGCGGATCGGTGGCGCGTGCCCTGGTTTATTCCCGTTGGCTTTACGGTGACTCTCGTGTCCATTAGCGCCATGGCAATGGCTACGAGTTATGAAATGATTCTTGCTCTGTCGCTTTTGGCGGGGGTAGGGGCAGCATTATTCCATCCTGAGGCGGCTCTTCTTGTGAATCGCACGCAATCCCATGAAATCGGGAATGCTATGGGGCGTTTCGCAGTCGGCGGCAGTGCGGGCTTTGCTTTGGGTCCTCTCATCGCTGGTGGTGTTTACGTTTACGGCGGGCAATTTTTATGGGTTTTTACGGCTATAGCCTTGCTGGGAGTGTTGCTATATTGGTATGCCTTTGCGGGTCAAACTGATACGAGTAATGCTGGTGAAAGTAAACGCTCTGTTAAATCGAGTGCCACTGGAATGAATGATTGGGTGAGTTTCGGTAAACTTTTCTTTGTCATCGCTTCTCGATCGATTCTATTTTCCGTCTTGTCAATCTTTATTCCAATCTTGTATATTACCGTTATTAACGGCGAAGCCAGTACATCGAGCTTAGCGCTTACGCTGTATTTTGCTATGGGCGCCGTCCTTACCTATATGGGCGGAGCTCTATCGGACAAGCTCGGCTTCCTTAAAACAGTGCGATTAGGGAATCTTATCTTTTTGCCATCTGTTTTAGTATTTATCTTTGTACCAAATATATGGGGCTTCTTCGGTGCCATGATACCGATGGCCTTTGGCGTATTCTCACAATACGGTCCCATTACCGTTTTAGGGCAAAAATACTTGGCTAAAAACGCAGGCTTTGCGTCGGGTGTTACTTTGGGATTAGGGATAACTCTTGGTGGCCTTGTGGCACCTTATATTGGGCACTTAGCAGATATTTACGATGTACAAACAGCATTGATGACCCTGGTGCCTGTAGGATTGATGGGGCTACTGATGAGCTTTTGGCTAAAAGAACCAAAATAATATCGCTGCAATAAATCATATTAAAGATGTAATGGTAGGTAAGTAGCTAAATTGTATGAAAGAACTAAAATAGAATATTTTGACTCGTTAAAATGTCAATACATGGGAGGTGACCAATGGTCACCTCCCATGTGTTTACTTTAATAAACCGGTTATTTATATTGATTATAGTAAGATTTTGACTTTCTATATCTCAATATCTTTACTTGATATATGTTTTAACATATAATTAAGTAAAGATTTCTTCTAGCAGTAGGAGGAATAACATGGGTACGTTTTCTATTGTTTTTTATGAAACTCTAAGTGGAGATAAACCAGCAAAAGTATTCTTAAATGAACTTTCAGATAAGCAGCGAGCTAAAACAATACGAGATCTAAAGATACTTGAATTATATGGCAATCGTTTGAGGGAACCTCAGTCTAAATATTTAGAAGATGGTGTTTATGAGTTACGAACAAAGCAAGGATCGAATATTTCTCGGATATTATATTTCTTTTTTGTAGGTAGACGAATTGTATTAACTAATGGTTTTGTAAAGAAGTCTATGAAAACGCCTAAAAGTGCAATTGAATTAGCTGTTAAATATAAAAATGACTATATTGAGAGGTATACATAATATGGAAACGTTAAATCAATATTTAGAGAAACAATTAAAAAATCCGAAGTTTAAAAAAGAGTGGGATGCGTTAGATGATGAGTATCAAATTATTCAGAATATAGTTGAGGCGCGATTAGTAGCACATATGACGCAAATGCAATTATCTGAATTAACCGGTATTACACAATCCGATATTAGCAAGATTGAAAATGGAAATGGAAATCCATCTTTGAAAACATTGCAGAAAATAGCCCGTGCTTTTGGGAAGAAACTAAAGATTGAATTTGTATAAATACTTTCACAGAGTCCGAACATTGTTGTATAATAAAAATGAATTGTTTCGACTGTTACATGGAGGATATAGATATGGCAACAAGTATGGTTATCGGCACTCAATGGGGTGACGAGGGGAAAGGTAAAATTGTTGACTGGATTGCAGAACGTGCGGATGTTGTAGTGCGCAGTCAAGGTGGTAATAATGCAGGTCATACTGTTGTAGTAGATGACAAAGCGTTTGCACTTCGCCTGTTACCAAGTGGTATCTTATACGATAACAAGCAAAATATCGTGGGTACTGGTGTTGTTATCGACCCTAAAGTTCTGCTACAAGAGATTGAAGGTCTTGAAAAGCAAGGCAGATCTGCTAAATCCCTTCAAGTATCCGACCGTGCACATGTAATCATGCCATACCATATCGCTCTAGATACTGCGGAAGAAGCATCTAAAGGGGATGCTAAAATCGGTACTACTAAAAATGGTATTGGTCCTTGCTACGCTGATAAAATCAATCGTATTGGTATCCGTATCTGCGATTTGTATGATATGGAAACATTTAAACAAAAATTAGCGTACAATGTAGAGTTCAAAAATAAAATGCTTACTAAGGTATACGATGCTGAACCTGTTAGCTACGATGAAATCTTAGCGGATTACATCAAATACGCTGAAGCCTTGAAACCTTATGTAACAGATACTAATGCGGCTGTTCTTAAAGCTGTAAAAGAGGATAAAAAGGTATTGTTCGAAGGTGCTCAAGCTACTATGCTCGACCTTGATCATGGTACTTATCCATTTGTAACATCCTCTCATCCAATCGCAGGTGGCGCTTCCACAGGCGCTGGTGTGGGGCCTAACTACTTGAAAAACATCTTTGGCGTTGTAAAAGCGTATGCAACACGTGTTGGTGCAGGTCCATTCCCTACAGAGCTTCTTAACGAAACTGGGGATAATCTCCGTGAACTTGGTCATGAGTTCGGTACTGTAACGGGTCGTCCTCGTCGTTGTGGTTGGTTAGACCTCATGGTTGTAAAATACGCAGCAGGTCTTAATAGCCTTGATTACTTAGCTATTACACGGTTGGATATTCTTGATACCTTTAAAGAATTGAAGATCTGCGTAGGTTACAAATTGAATGGTAAAGACGTAGAAGGGTTTCCAGCTAACTTAAAAGATCTTGAAGCCTGCGAAGCAGTTTACGAAACATTGCCAGGTTGGGAAACAGATATTTCTGGTATCCGTGAATATGATAAATTGCCTGAAAATGCTCGTAAATATGTAGAACGTATTGCAGAAGTAACAGGCGTGCCTTTAGGCATTGTATCTGTTGGTCCTAACCGCAGCCAAACTATCGATCTAGTAAATGTATTCTAAGCTATACTAATTTGATATAATAGAAAATTTGCATTTGGTAGCATTGATAGAGTGTTATATATTTTAACATTTTTTGCTATGCAATCGATTTATAGAATTATACAGATTAGACCCCTCACAGAGGGGTCTTTTGTATTGAATGGATGCAGAATACAAACGTGGATCCTTATATCTAATCCTTTAGGTTGCTACAGTAGTGCGGTATATCGAAGTATGCTATATAGTTATTAAAGTGTGAGCATATCGAGAAATATATAACAAATAATAGAGTGTAATTGTTATATATACAGGGAAATGTATATCCAAATAAATCTATCAAATAAAAATTTGTTTAAAATATTCATTTTATACAAATAGCTACGTGCTTAAATTAGTTTATAATGAGGCGAAATTTACTTATTTATAATTTTTTTGTATTCATAATAAATTATTAAGATACAAATATAAAGAAAAAAATAGATTTACATTAAGAAATAGTATATAATAGTACCAAGAAGTAGATTGATATTTTTTGATAAGGATCTGAGGAGTTAAAGATATGGTTGAAGTTTCTTACGAACGTTTAGCGACGATTTTTAAGGCATTAAGCGATGAAACAAGATTACACATCATCGATATGTTGTCTTGCAATGAATTATGTGCAGCCGATATTTTAGCGAGCTTCAATTTGTCTCAATCTACGTTGAGTTACCACATGAAAATCTTAATTGATGCAGGTGTAGTTAACTCTCAACGTAATGGTTTATGGACGCGTTACTCCATTAATGAAGCTACATTTGCGGATATTTTAGATATTCTCCCTCAATTATACAAAACTAAAGATGAGTGCATTTGCGCGCAAATTAAATACTGCCGCATTTCTGAGCACGAAAAAGAAGCGTAACAATGAGACGTTGGATTATGCATGTTGATATGGATGCATTCTTCGCGTCCATAGAACAACTGGATCATCCAGAGTATAAAGGCCACCCCGTAATCGTGGGTGGTCTTTCTTCACGTGGTGTTGTAGCTACCTGTTCCTATGAGGCTCGAAAATTTGGTGTTCACTCTGCGATGCCAATCTCGAGGGCTAAGAAACTCTGTCCTGATGGCATCTATGTATATCCTCGGATGGATCGATATAAAGAAGTGTCGAACCAAATTTTTTCCATCATGAAAGAATTCACCCCTTATATTGAGCCTTTATCTATTGATGAAGCCTTTCTTGAAGTGAGCGGCATGTCTACCATGTATAGTGGTCCTAAAGCACTAGGACAAGCCATTAAAGATCGTGTATTCGAGAAAACAGGACTTATTATCTCTGCAGGCTTAGCACCCAATAAATTTCTTGCTAAATTAGCCTCTGATTTAGATAAGCCAGATGGTCTTGTGGTCATCCCATACGGTCGTGAAAAAGAGGTGCTAGCTCCTTTGCCTATTAAACGTATTTGGGGTGTTGGCCCTCGGACAGAGAAAATTTTGAAAGCTGGTGGCTTTCATCTGATACGTCATATTCAGTCTTTGCCTGATGAAAGTACTTTAATTCCTCTTGTGGGAAATCAGGCAAAGCGCATATGGGAACTGGCGAATGGTATCGACGATAGACCTGTTGAAACAGATCGCAAGATACAATCAATTGGAGCTGAGGAAACTTACGAAGAAGACCTCACCGATGGCCGTGCTATTGAATTAGAATTTAGGTACTTTGCAAACCGTCTATCGAAACGGCTTCGGAGGCGTAACCTTCATGGACATACTGTATCTATTAAGGTTCGGTATGATGATTTTACCACCGTATCACGGCAGAAGCGGCTAGATACACCATCAGACCAGGAACATGTATTTTTCGAAACAGCATTGATCTTGTGGAATAAATTGATGCAGGATAAGACGAGTAAGCGGCCTAAAGAGTCTAAGAAAGATACGGAACCGTTAGGGGCCACTACAAAGGTAAAGTCTACGAATTTTAAATGTAGTAGTTCTAAAGGGATTACCTGTATGGATCCGCCTGGCCCTATACGACTATTAGGTCTTACTGTGAGTGGCCTCGATGAGGAGGTTCCTATGCAGGATAGTCTCTTTGATTCCCCACAGGATGAAACAGAGGACAAGCTTGCTAGTGTGTTAGATTCGTTAGAGTCTAAATTTGGTGAGACTGCTGTTATGAGTGGCGCATTATGGCAGCGCTTTCACGGAGACAATGGAATACGCAGAAAACGGTCAGAGTTGAAAGCGGCCGTAGATGCACAGCTTGGTCAAGAGGATGGGGTATCTACTAAAGTTGATGCAGGCTCGACTAAAGCGGCTAATCGGTCTATAATTGCAGATACACACGCATCTATTGAAGGACCTAAAAAGACCATCAAAAAGGACTTATAAAGATTATATTGAATACTTTCGCTAATATAATTGTTCGTGTTACAATATGGGTGTAGTGTTAATAAATTACCGCAAGAGAGGTATAGATATGAGTTTATTTCGTGTGGCCATTCATTATGGCGTAAACAGCAATGGTTTCTTGTCCTATGATACAGAAACAAAAACAGTGTCCGTAGATTTACCTGAACAAGAGTGGGTTGATAAGGTAATCGCTTACTTGAATAATGAACATGCTATTGAGCATGCTACAGGTCTTGATACGTATGAACGATTGACCGTAAAACCATTAGAATCTTTGGATAATCTTAAGTTAGCTTTAACACGTATGTGGGAAGCGATCGACGTACAAGTTGATTGGAGTCGTCCGGCATAAATTGAATGAAAACACCTTGTGATCTACAAGTTAGTAGAAACAAGGTGTTTTTTGTTTTGCGTATTTTTGTAGGTATATCTTAACAGAATTTAAATATATAACATTGAAATTCTCATTTTAAAATTATAAATGATATCGTGTATACAAAATTTATAAAGGTTTAGGGTTGTTATGTTAAAAAATTTGTGCTATTCTAATTACATATTAATGGATAATAATTATCCATTAATAATTTTATCGTAATTGAGATATATGATTTAAAAATTATGTAAAGTAAATTACTTTAATTTTGATCTCTAAGTAGGAGTTTGTAACATGAATAATGAAAAGAAACTAACAACCGCCTTTGGCGCTCCCGTACCAGATAATCGCAACTCTGCTACAGCAGGTAAACGTGGTCCTGTATTGATGCAAGATGTTTGGCTCATGGAGAAATTAGCGCATTTTGAGCGCGAAGTGATTCCTGAACGCCGCATGCATGCTAAAGGATCCGGTGCATTTGGTACTTTCACAGTCACTAACGATATTACAAAATATACGAAAGCAAAAATTTTCTCTGAAGTAGGCAAGCAAACGCCGTTATTCGTACGTTTCTCCACCGTTGCCGGTGAGCGTGGTGCGGCCGATGCAGAACGCGACATTCGTGGCTTTGCCGTAAAATTTTATACGGAAGAAGGAAACTGGGACCTCGTAGGTAACAATACACCTGTATTCTTTATCCGCGATCCATTGCAATTCCCTGATTTGAACCGCGCTGTAAAACGGAATCCGAAAACAAATCTTCGCGATGCGACAGCAAACTGGGATTTCTGGACTAGCTTGCCAGAGGCGATCCACCAAGTAACAATCGTCATGAGTGACCGTGGTATTCCTAAATCCTACCGCACAATGCATGGTTTTGGCAGTCATACATACAGTCTTATTAACGAAAACGATGAGCGCGTATGGGTTAAATTCCATTGGGTTTGCCAACAACCGATTGAAAATCTTTCTGACGCTGAGGCGGCTAATGTGGTAGCTAGTGACCGTGAAAGTCATCAACGTGACCTCTTTGAGGCTATTGAAAGAGGCGATTTCCCTAAATGGAAATTATGCATCCAAGTGATGACCGAAGAACAAGCTAACAATATGCCATACAATCCATTCGATTTAACAAAAGTATGGTATCATGACGAATTCCCATTAATCGAAGTTGGTGTGATGGAACTTAACCGCAACCCAGAAAATTATTTCCAAGATGTAGAACAAGCTGCATTTGCACCAACAACTATCGTTCCTGGTATCTCTTTCTCTCCTGACAGAATGCTACAAGGTCGTTTGTTCTCCTATGCGGATGCGCAACGCTATCGTCTAGGGGCAAATTATTATCAAATCCCTGTTAATGCCGCTAAATGTCCTGTAAATATCTATCATCGCGATGGTCAAGGACGTATAGATGGAAACCATGGGTCTACAATTGGCTACGCACCAAATAGCTTTGGTGAATGGGCTGAACAACCGGAATTCAAAAATCCTCCTCTCGACGTATCTGGTGCAGCCTACCAATATGACTTCTATGAAGACGACTCTGACTTCTTTACACAACCAGGTAAATTGTTCCGCCTCATGAGCCCTGAACAACAACAAGCCTTGTTTGACAATACGGCAGCGGCTATGAATGGTGTACCTGATTTCATCAAAGAACGTCATGCAAAACATTGCTACCAATGTGATCCAGCTTATGGTGAAGGCGTTGCCAAAGCATTGGGCATGGACATTGATTTTAGTGATGTGAAATAAGACTAAAGATATTATTTAAGCAACATTAAAATAGTTTATCTAAATAATACTAACGATTGAAAAGAACTTTCTTAACTAATAACTCTCTTACACTTATATAAAAACAAATCTATAAAAAATCTAAATTCACACAAAATTTTTATACACTGACACCAATTATCTTATAAACAAAAACAAATAAAATCCTTTAAAGGGCCTTTGCTAAGCACATCTAAATTAAGAGTCATCAATGATGTGTAGCAAGGGCTCTTTTGCTGTGTTAAAAATATACAAATTTTAAAAGGATTTTAGTATAACTATGTAGAATTATATGATGTGTTGAATTTACACGAAATGTTACATGTGAATAGGAGGCAGTTATGAAATCTAGTAGTTTGGCATGGTATGTGGCGGTGGCTTGTATTGGAGGAAGCCTTTGTATGGGGCCTGTGGTACAAGCGGATTCTCCGACTAAGGTAAAAACAAATAGCCCTGTTTCTGCTGCTGTTGTAACGCAGGCTCAACCAGCTCAGCCTGTTACTGTTACAGCAGTTAAGAATGATGGAGTTAGTGCTACAACAAATAATACAGTAACTAATAATGTAGTAGCTAATGATGTAGCGGCACAGGAAGCCCTCAATCAAAAGCAACAGTACCAAGCCGAAACTGAAACGATGGGCTTGCTATGGATGCGTACCTCTGCAGAGTACAGAGCGTTGGCGTATCAAGGGTATAATGTGGCAATGAATGCCGTTAAGATGGCCGTTACTGATCCATCTCATCAAAGAAAACCTTTAGCTATCGTTCTTGATGCGGACGAAACCGTAGTGGATAATACCAAGTTGATGGGTGAAAGCATTGTAAATGGTAATGGCCGTTTTGATGCTCCTTGGTGGCGTCAAGCCGTGTATCAAGGCAAATCGCAAGCCATGCCTGGCGCTGTTGAATTCCTAAATGAAGTACATAAACAAGGGGTAGAAATTTTCTACGTATCAAACCGTTACGCCCCAGTAAACCTTGATGTAACGATACAGAACTTTAAAGAATTAGGCTTTCCATCTGTTGATAAAGACCATGTACTACTATTCGAAAAAGACTCTGACAAACAACCTCGCTTTGATATGATTGCTAAAAAATATTATGTCATTGTATATATGGGCGATAACGCCGGTGATTTCCCAATCGGCACAAAAGGTAAGACACTAGCTGAAAGAAATAGCATCATCGATGCTCATAAAGAAGACTTTGGTACTACCTTTGTGGTATTCCCAAACCCTGCTTACGGATCTTGGGTAAGTGCATTAGCTAAAGGCTACCAAAACCTCAGCCCAGAAGAACAAAAACAAGTAAATAACCAATACCTACAACAATAAGGACGCCTTGCGTATACTTTATTAAAAACGATATAATAAAGTATACATGCGTCTATAGCTCAGTAGGATAGAGCAGCAGTTTCCTAAACTGCGTGTCACTGGTTCGATTCCGGTTAGGCGCACCAAAAAAATAATTAATGAGCATATGTTTTTTAGTATTATGCCTTTTTAGGAGCCAAGATTTAATTCTTGGCTCTTTTTAAGTTTTGAAATTTAAAACACCGTTTCTATAGAGCAGAATAGGTTTGAAAACCTGCTTTTATCAAAAATTATTCATATGCTAATTAAACATAAGTTTTATGATAAGTATTCCTTAATAATGATATAATTAAGATATATATTCAGTTACATATTTAGTTACATATTCAGTTAGACATTATATGTAAGCAACAGTGTATAGGGGAGAGTGTATATGAGCTTTTACAATTGGATTCAAGAAAAACTGTTTGATGATTACGAAGAATGGCGTTTGAAGTGCCCTGATTATAATCGAAATGGTTTTAATATAGTAGGAATAGATAATACTCTAAAGGCTATGCATGATGGATTTTTCATGTATATAGAATTGTATCCACCTCATGCCATCGATGGTTGCACTGCGATGAAAGCGCGTGTAGGAAAAACACCAGATGCAGTCGATATATTCTTAGACATAGATGGTAAGACGTATCGTATGGCTGATGTAAGTTATCCTGATGCAGTGAAGATGATGCGGGCCTTTGTGAAAAAACGCAGAGTACCTGATTGTAGTTTGGGTGTAGAAGCAGCGTATCTAGATATCAATCAGATGCGACCTATATTTACAGAGTTAGCAACGTTGTTGCTAGGCGATGCTAAACAAGCTAAATCGTTTATGACCAAGGCTAAGTTGCGCTCCATGGAAGAATTAGAAGATAGTTGGTGGAATTTCTATGAGAAACTAGTAGCTAAAGGATATGCTGTAGAGCTAAGCTGTAAATGTGAATTAGAGGATTTTATTTATTATGTACAGAAATTAATACGTAACAAGTCTTTAGATACCGGCGAAGATCTAATTATTGACCTATCAGCATTAGATGAAGATCAAGTTATTATGGACTGGTGTGCTGATCTTAATTCTAAATGGGAAAACTATACGTTAGCAGGCATGGACATCGGAACCGATAGCTTTGTACTTATGGTGCTTTCAAATGAGGAATTCAAAACAGCCAAAGAACTAGGAAAAGAACTATTACATAGAATCGATGTAGCTGAACGCTTGTGATGAATAGGAGAGAGTCATATGAGTATTGTACGTTTACCAGAATATGAAGCAGAGTTTGAATCGGAAGAGTTTGAAATCTATGCATTGCCGCGCAGTGATGTAAATGGGGCTAGTCCTTATTTAGAGAAGTACCATAGACCACTAGTGTCTACCGATGCTATCTTAGATACTCGAACTGGCGTGCTTGACCGTAGCGAAGGCATTTTGACGTGGATTATTGAAGGTTTTGATAATGGTTGGGGGTATAGTTTTGAGCCCCATGGCGTTTACAAATTATTGGTTAAGAAAGCAAAACCTATAGAGGACTTGGGTTATATGCGTCCTTCTTGGAATAATCGCTATTATGTGCTTGAGGTGTTAGAGGAACATGATAAACATAGCGAGTTGGAGGCTTTGTCGGCTTATTTGAAAAGCCCTAAATACCTTCATACCGACAAGGGCGATTTCCTGTTAAATCGAGAGTATCAATATTACACAGCGAGAATTGATGATTATGCATTCACCCTTGATGTGGATGAGGGCTCTAATGAAAGCTGTACCGTAGCATTGGCTGCTTTCAATAAAATCAATAACTTCAAAGCATTTGAACAACGAATTAGTACATATATTAGTGAAAAATTGCTAGACCTTGCTAATGATTGGCTCGATAATGACGATCAAGATCCGATTACGTCAGACGTATTTGCTAAGCGTATTACGATGGGTGAATTGGCGTTTCGTAACGATGGCTCCATAGAGGTCTATTATGACGATGATGATATTTTCTGGGGGCACTGTATCATGGCTCATATTGATGCGGATGGGAACCCTGTTGATGCAGATATTGCAGGATAATCAATTAATGGAGAGTCCTAATGAGAAAATCGGAATTAATGACATTATGGAATGTTGAAAGCTGGTTTGAAGAACCTTATGGTGTTTACTTTGTATCTTGCCGATTGGGCACTAATCGTTTAGAGACTGTAGGACAAGCCTTTAAAAAACTTAATATTAGTTGTACCGGTTATACTGAGGATGATGTACTTTCACTATCAATATGGGAGCAATTATATGTCCAATTAGATGAATTAGACCAACTGGCGAAGGGGCTCATACAAAAGGGAATACCGCAAGAAGAGTCTGTTGTACTAACGCTAACGGATATAATGCTGGATAAATCAGGTTGTTACGATGCATTTGCACTAGGCTATGATGTGGGAGAATCCCCAGCAGGACATCTATATGTTTTGGTTCCTTTTGATGAAAACTTTACGGCTCAACAAGATATGATTTATGAAACCTTATAGAGTTGTTTTAAAGTGGTGATACTGGTGTTGTATTCTACCTAAAGATATAAGTGATATGCAGGAGAGAGACTATGGAAGATATGTATACATTAGTCAAAGATTTCTTCAGTCATGATATGGATTTAGATGATTTATTTGATTCCGAAGCTATCATCTGGATTGATTGGCGCGAGGATGACGAAGATGTGGTGCGTTATTTCAATGATATGATAGATGAGCCTATCGATATTCAAACCGTTAGTAATGGCAAGCCCTATGGTGACGATATTATGCTACAAAAAGGCGATAAAGAACTCTTAATTCCTTACGGTGATGAGAAAGATCGGGACGTTACCATCAAATATTTCAACGACTTCGTTAAACCTGATTATGAGGTACGCTGGCTTGCTGAAAGCCTTGGAAACGATACGCTCGGATTTACCGTGCTTTCAGGGACAGAATGGTCCAAATTAGACGATGAATTTGGGGCGGATACGGTTCGCTACTATTTTGAGCCAATTGATCTTGAAAGTAATATGTTTAATCTCGACATGGATGAAGTTTCTGCATTATTAGAATTACGAGAAAATAATAGATGAAATAGAGAGATGAGAGAATCAATAAGAGGGAAGAATATGGATTATTTAAAACTATTGTGTGAAGATTCTAACTTGGTAGCAAATTTTGATGCTCTATTTGATTTCTTTTTACTCGATGAACCTACAAAACGTGATGAGGTAGAGGGGCGATGTACCTTTTCCGTGGACGGAGTAGCTTTTGCTCGTGATGGTGCCGGTGGCGAATATCATCAATTAGAGGATGGCTCTATCGGATATATGAGTAGCGAGGGGGAATGTGGTCGTATAGCTGAAAGTGTAGATGATTTAATCCATTTGTTGGTGTATAGCATTTGCTGGCATGATTATTGTGACGCCAGCCAATATACGGACATATCTACTCTCGAAGCCTATGCCAATGAGCGACATGATCAAATCGCTTCTTATACAGAAATGGATGTATGGGAAACCGTTGTTCAGGTGCTAGGCATGCCTTTAGAAGCAAATGTGGCTGCTGAATTACAAAAATTCTATGACGCTGCACATCGAGCTCCTTTATATATTTGTTATTTCCATGAAGATGATGGAACCGTTACAGAATCACATAATCTGTTTTTCTAGACGTATTGTTTAAAAGGAGAATTATATGGCTATTGATGGAGTAAAAATCATAGATAGTGATGATGGCCATGATATTTATAATTTGATTGTTGAGCGCTATAGAGATGGTATCAGTATTGATACCATTGTTTCAGAAATTCTGGCTGAAGAACAGAATTTTTGTACTGACGAATTCTATACAGAAATTTATTGGACTGCCGTAGCCTATTCGCTGTGGAAGATAGGTCATCTGCCGCAGGATATCAAAGAGAAAGCATTAGACATAATCGCGAAGGGCGCTCATGAGTTTTGGCTAGAAATTGATAGTAAGGCGCTCAAACAACGGCAAAAGGTGTTAGATACATTAGCCGTACAACTACAAAGTGAAAATCCAAAGCCTCTAAAGGTTCGTAAATCTAAAACAAAGCGAGAACCTCATTTTAAGGTGGGCGACGTATTAGCTGTTAAGTTTGAAAATGAGTATGGAGCTATTTTTGTATCTGACGTGGATCAATCACCGCGGAAAATCGAGTACCATTTGGCCTGTACAAGACTTTTACAAGCGCACAAACCTAGTATGGATGATTTTTTAAATAGTCAAATTTCCTGTCGTAAAGATAATACAAATTTCGGTATCGATACCGACTGTTGGTTTAATCATAAAGATCTAGGCCTATTGCTAGACCATTTAGAAATCATTGGGGCTGTTGAACTGTATCCGTGCAAGCTGTGGAAACTAGCACCGGCAGGCACATTGGACGATATCTACACCGAGATTACAGATGAGCCTAGAAGAGGTAGAATTCGCCTGATAGATACTAATGAATTGGTGAAAGATATTGTTCACCAATAATTATTGCGCTAAAAAAGGGAGTAGATGCGATGAATGCAACAACTCAAACATATATAGAAACTGTGAAAGTCAGTGATATACCCTGGCATCGTTTGACCACAACTTACGGCCGTGCTACAGATTTTCCTGCTCATCTTGAGGTGTTGTGGGATATGAAGGACGTTGATGCCATTGATGCGGCAGGTGAAGAGCTGGCCCAAAACATTGAGCATCAATCGACTTTATGGCATGCTACGCCCTTTGCGTTGATTTTTCTATTACGTATTTTTAAAAAAGCCGTTGAAGAACAAGGTCATAATGAGGTAGCAAAGTATTTAGTAGACGAATTAACTGAGTTATTCATCATTATTGCTGAGTGCATTAGAGATGGTCTTATGCTAGAACATGTAGATCAATTATCGAACTTTGAGGATATGCTCAACGAAGAGTATCTTTGGCCTGAAGAATATGATGAAGATGAAGATGTTCTTAGATATGAGGAAGAAGAGGTATTTCCGGATGATCTGTTCTTTAGCTTCTACTACTATTCTTTACAAGTGCTTCTATTATGTAAGCCATTGTTAGACAAAAATAACAAATATGAGGTTACGTTGCTAGAATTGTTGACAGAGATAGAGAACTAACTATCAGTGGAGGCTTCGAATTATTCGGCATTTATGGAGATTATAGATTCCTAAGTAACTATGTAAGTTTTAGATTACTGAGTATCTAGGGAGGTTTTAGAGTATGGGACTCATTGCAAATTATAATTGTATAAGTGATGAAAGCTTAAAAGAACTCAAAGGGTTAGGCTCATCAAAGAAGGATCTTTTTGAAACCGTTGAAGAGTGGAGCGATGAGGACGAGTTATTGCTCGACATCGATAAGATGTGGGATGTCCTTCACTTCGTGCTTACTGGTGTGAGTACTGATCATAGAATAGATGATAATCCACTTAGTCAAGCTGTGCTTGGTGTAACGTCTATAGAGGATTTATCAGACTATATGGCCTATACGGAACATTCTCAAATAGCTGATATCGTAGCGGCTCTAGAGCAGTTTGATATGGATCAAGCACTCGAATCTTTCGATATGAAAGCCTGTAAAGAGGCTGAATTATACCCAAATATTTGGGACTATGACGAAGAAGAGGAGGAAATCATAGATGAGCTTCTCCATGACTTCGAGCAGATGAAGGTGTTCTATAAAAAAGTGCTAGAAGCGAAGGGCCACGCAGTAGTTTCGATTTGTTAAAAAGGTGGTTATAATGGACAAAGCGCGTAAAAAGGAATTGCTAAAGGCTTATGCTGATGAGCAAAGGCAATCGTTTAAAGATAATCTGCCTATGGATGAAGAGCTATTTTGGAATCTCTTTGACTATGTAGATGAGAAATTAGAGACAAATGATGGTTGCGATCATAGTTTGACTTTCACAAGAGAATTTTTGGAAAAGCAGAGCGTAGATGTTGAAAGTGTACTAGCCTGGATTATTAACGAAGGTGGCGGGTGTGATTGTGAGGTTCTCTACAATGTAGAAGAGAGATTTGAAGAGTAATATCTATGTAATTGGGAAGGTTTTCGTATACAGTTTGTTTTTGACTTAGCGCAAACTGTAAGCAGTCTAATGTAAATTTATTTGTGATTTTGGTAACCAAGTAATCTTTGGTAAAAAATCATAGTATACTAGAAATGTTAAATACTGCTGGCGATCTTAGCGATTTTATCTAAGAAACGCCGGCGTTTTTCGTCCGAACTGTTTTCTGTGCCCGTCAACTGGGTATGTGTAACAGGTTTAATGCCACAGGATTTCAGAACCTGATTTTTTAATACCTTGCCATAGTCCTGAATAAACGGCGTCAAAAAGACGGGAGTGTTATGTGTGGTGATAATCCAGGCTGATTTCCCTTGTAAATGACCTATAAGGCCTCTTTTGCCGTATGAATAGGCAAAGCCTGCTGTAAATACGCGATCAATAAAGCCTTTGAGCATTGCGGGCATACCGCTCCACCAAATTGGGTAGATAAAGATGATATGGTCTGCCCAAGTAATCAGATTGCGATAGGTTTCCATGTCCGGCACAGTGCTTAAATCTCGACGTTTGTGCGTATCATCAAATCGCAATATAGGATCGAACTGCTCCTCATATAAATCCAAGGTGTTCACATTGTGGTCTTTTGAAAGATTCTGTTGCACTACTTTCAGAATAGCGTCATTAAAACTTTGATGATTAGGATAGGTGTAAATGATTAAAATATTCATGGCTAGTTCCTTTCTATTTAATCATCGTCAGATTGAAGCAATTTATATAGTAAAATGGTATCTATATTAAGTTAAAGTCTAGTGAAGAGTATTTATTCTGAAAGTAAATGACAATAGAATTTGCTAAGGAAGTATTGTTAATTTCTTTTATTTGCAGGTGTTACTATAAAGGTATATAGTATAGACATGTGATGGATATAGTCACATGTCTATTTTTTTATAAGGAGGACGCTATGCAACACGTTCAAACCCGTAGTACTACGTCCGCGTTAGTACTCACAGCCGTATTGATTGCCCTCGCAACATTGTTTACCATGTACACGAAAATTCCAGTACCTGGCATTCGCGGCTATTTCAATGTAGGAGATGTCGTTATTATGACGTCAGCTCTATTATTAGGTCGAAAATATGGCGCCTATATTGGTGCTCTCGGCCCGGCGCTAGCTGATTTATTCCTCGGCTATGCAGTCTTTGTACCCATCACCTTCGTTGTGAAAGGCATTGAAGGCTATCTTGTCGGTACTGTCTATAAGAATAAGACAACTACCTCTGCCTTGGTAGCAACTATCGTAGGCGGTATTGTTATCGTAGCTGGCTACTTTATCGCCGAATACTTTGTATTCGACCCAGGCGTAGCGATTGCAAGTATTTTAACTAATACTATTCAAGCTGTTATGAGCGTTATTATTAGCATAATACTCTATGCGATATTGCGTAAACGACTTGGATAGTAAATTGACAGTCTTTAGAATTCAGACTATACTATAAGTACAAAAGAGCCAATTAACGTGTTCTAGGCGTTAGGCTCATCAAAGAAATTGTGAATTTGATAAACCTAACGTGTCTAAGTATTGCCGTACTTAGTCTTAAACGTTAGGTTTATTTTTTTTCCTAACTCACGTTAGTTGGCTTTTTTGTTAGAAGATACCTTTATAGAAATTATTATGTTGTGAGTTGTGTATAGTGTATTGTAATTGGTGAAAGTTTATGATTAGAGTTTTATGTCTATTTTTACTATTAGTTGTTTTGAGTCCTATTAATGCATTTGCTGATGATTTAGAACTATATGACGGTGTACCTTCTTCATTTTTTGGTAAAATACAAGAACAGGTATATATTCCTCCAGAAGTCATGAAAAAGATGGGCAATGGAATGTATAGAGTTCAGTTGATTATAAATACGGATGCTCAAGGAAATGTTATTTCTGTTGAATTAAATCCTTATCAGCATCTATCTAATGACACGGTATATTTTGAATTAGTTCAGACTGCTAAAATATAGTATGGAATGTAGGTAATATTGGTGTTGAGAAAGCGACAACTGTAATGGTGAATTTTGAATTTGGCTTACAATAGTGTTTGGGAATGCTTAAATGTATCATCATGGAACCATCTATAAGACTTTTATAATCATAGTTATCATATGGTATAATACTTTCATTATGTAGTGAAAAAGGAGATCTAAATGGCAAATTTACCTAACTGCCCTAAGTGTGGCGATGAGTACACATACGAAGACGGCCATATGTTTATCTGCCCTATGTGTGGCAACGAATGGACAGCGGCTGATGCACAAGCTGCAGCTGAAGCGGGTATCATTCGCGATGCTAATGGCAACGAGCTTGATGATGGCGATACAGTTGTTGTTGTAAAAGACCTCAAAGTAAAAGGCGCGGGCGTATTGAAACAAGGTACGCGCGTAAAAAATATTCGCCTCCTCACCGATGCAAGTGATGGTCACGATATCGATTGTAAAATTGATGGCTTCGGTGCGATGGCATTGAAATCCGAAATGGTTAAGAAAATCTAATCTAAGAAATCCCTACCGATAAAAATTCGGTAGGGATTTTTTCGTGGTATAATCAACTTATAATGCATATAGTATGAGAGTATTTAGATGAGAGGAAACTATGGTTAACCGTGTTATATTGTTGGCTTTATTAGTGTCTGCGATGAGTCCTATTAGTTCTATAGCTGCAGAGGTAAAGCCTGCGGACAAGCGTAATTATGAATTGCAACAACAGATTTCTTATAATGTGATCATTCCACCAGAGGCTTTTGAAACGAGTGCAGATGGAACATTAATCATTCCTATAGAGATTAAGACGGACGATGAGGGCAATATTGTGGCTGTTGAAGCGGGTCCTAATAATTGGAAACTAGATCGTGAAGCGTACCCTATCTTTGAGGAAGCTGCTAAAGAAGCGGCTTGGGATACTAAACGTGTTGATACTGATGAAGCGCTCGTTGTAACGATTCCCGTTAGTATTGTCATGTTATCTGATAATAATCTAAAGAAATGATAAAGGAGGACTTATGGAGGATACAAAAGACTTAGAGAGATATACTTACGAGCTTCTCGCTGAACGGGGAGTCACATTAGAGGACATTGCAGAACTCGTTTTTTACGTACAAAAACCATATATGCCGAATTTAAAACTTGAAGAGTGTAGCAATAGCGTGGCTTCTGTACTATCTAAACGGGAGGTACATAATGCAATTATTACGGGCATAGAGCTGGATAAGTTGACAGAGCAAAATAAATTATCTCAACCATTACAACGCATAGTGGCCAATGATGAAAGCCTATATGGTATTGATGAAATTTTAGCCTTTTCCATCGTTAATTTGTATGGATCCATTGGCTTTACAAATTATGGATATTTAGACAAGGTGAAGCCAGGTATCATCAAAAAATTAGATAGTGAAGAGGGCGGGCATTGTAATACATTTCTCGATGATTTGGTAGGTGCCGTAGCGGCAGCAGCGGCAGGGAAACTAGCACATAATGAGCCAAATCGGGTACGACATGCTATAGCAGAAGAATAGAAGTCCGTCATATATCTACTTATCTGTAAAGTATGAGGTGGGCTTCGATGACTCATTGATAATACTTTGATAAAAACTTGATAACAATTTATAGAGTTGGTAGATACTATTGATGTTATAAAGAATAAAGAGTATAACTAATATTGATTGGAAATAAATACTTTATTTTGTAGCTATATACAGGAGGAGCTATGCAAAAGGTTCTGGTAGTAATCGATATGCAAAATGATTTTGTCGATGGTGCACTTGGCTCATCGCAAGCACAGTTAATCGTAGATAATGTGCGTAAGAAAATTGAAAGCTTTGATGGTCCTATTATCTTTACTCGCGATACACATGATAGGGATTACTTGGAGCGTCAAGAAGGGAAGCTTTTACCAGTGCCACATTGCGTGAAAAATACCGAGGGATGGCATATTGTAGACGGCTTGATCGAGGCGGCGGAGAACCGTAAAATTATGAGCCCCGTATCCTTTGTGGATAAACCCAATTTCGCATCTTTTGAATTGGTGAATCGACTAGAGGGGATGAATACCGTTAATCCTATCGAGTCTATTACTCTCATCGGCTTATGCACGGATATTTGTGTTGTTTCCAATGCAATCTTGTTGAAAGCAGGCTTGCCAGAGATTCCTATTCATATTGATTCGAATTGCTGTGCTGGCGTAACAGAGGAGTCCCATCAAGCGGCATTAACAACGATGAGAATGTGTCAGTGCATTATTGACTAATTTGTAGATTAAATTTATATAAAACTATGTGTTTTTGCTGATCAAAAGTCACATAACAATTAACTAATTAAAGGCTGTAGGAGTTCCTATGGCCTTTTTATGTTCGTCTTTTATATTGACGTTTTTCTATATAATGTGTACAATTAGATAAAGAATGATAATTCATATCAATTTGTTAGCTAAAAGATTATATCCTAACTTCTGGTTACGTTAGGATAATCAGTCTCTTCTTGAAGTATATATGCTATGCTAGTAGATTGATTCTATATTACCGATGCAGGTGCATCGAATCGCTTTCACAAGAACGATGATACGAAATAGTTAGCATTGTTCTATGCCCTAAATTTAAGGAGGACTACTATGAAACCTTTCGAACTGGCACCATTACCGTATGCTTATGATTACCTTGAGCCTGTTATCGATGCTGAAACAATGAAATTGCATCATGACAAGCATCATCAAGCCTATGTTAATAATTTGAACGCTGCTATCGCGAAATACCCTGATCTTCCGTATGGTTGTGTAGACTGTATTCTCGGCGATATTGCTAATGTGCCTGAAGATATCCGTCAAGCAGTTATCAACAATGGTGGCGGTCACAAGAACCACACCATGTTCTGGGACATCATGACAAAACCAGATACTTCTAAATTGCAAGGTCCTTTGAAAGAGGCTATCGATGCTGAACTTGGTGGCTACGATGCTTTTGTTGAAAGCTTCTCTACTGCGGCAGCTACACGTTTTGGCTCTGGTTGGGCTTGGCTTGTAGTTAACAAAGATGGCAAGCTAGAAGTGACATCCTCTGCGAACCAAGATAATCCTTTATTGGAAGGTAAAAAAGCAATTCTATGCTTAGATGTTTGGGAACATGCATACTATTTGCACTACCAAAACCGTCGCCCAGACTATATCAAGGAATTCTTCCGAGTTATTAATTGGGACAAAGTTTCTGAAAACTACGAAAAAGCATTGAAACCACATCATGATTAAGTGGTACACTTGTTAGAAACAGAAACAGAAACAGAAACAGAAACAGAAACAGAAACAGAAACAGAAACAGAAACAGAAACAGAAACAGAAACAGTAACAGTAACAGTAATAGACAAGTAATTTAAATATATAACGGATAGTTGATGTGTCTCCCTTCATGTATGAGGTGGGATGGATAATCATCTATCCGTTATTTTTATCTTTTTTTACTGTTTTCGAGCGTATAAGCGTATAATTTATTTTATTGGTAAAGAGTTACTATTGGTAAAGCGTTACATGACATTTTGAAAATTTTTGAATTACTTTCAAAAGTATTGCCACGGATACAGATTTTCTAATCGATATCGTTTATCATAGATTCATAGGTCATTATATATAGACCTTTTACAGTAAATAGATAGTCTTATATGCGAGATTTTTACGTATAGGGGCTCATTAATATTAGTAAGTATTTTATAAAGATTTTGACATGAGGGGCTCAAAATGGAAAAGAAATTAGATCTATCCAAATCTGTATATGATTTGGTAAAAGAATATCCTGAAGTAGCAGATATTATGAAAGAATTAGGGTTCAGCGAAATCACAAACAAGGTGATGTTGAACTCTGTTGGTAAAATCATGACCATCCCGAAAGGGGCTAAGATGAAAGGCGTATCCATGATCGATATCGTGGGCGCTTTCATGAAAGCTGGCTTTACCTTAGAAGGTGAAATGCCAAATCTATCTGGTGATGATGCGGAAACTGCGGGTCATCCTGGCGTAGCGCCTACTGCAACGGCTACAAAGTCTAATGTTACGGATACATCTGCTAACGTAGCATCTAGTACAGTTGTAGCAAATGCAGTAGAAAACAGTGAACCAGTATCTACTACAGCGACAGCTAATACTGATGAAGATTCCGAAACTAAGGCTGAAGATACAGTTCAAGATAGCGAACGAGTAGAGCAGCTCAAAGGCTTCTTGAAACGTTTAGGCACAGGTGAAGACCTTGGTGCGGTTCGTGAAGACTTTGCTAGTCAATTCGCCCATGTTGAGGCTAGTGAAATCATGAAAGCTGAACAAGGCCTTATGCGTGAAGGCACACCACTAGCAGAGGTTCAACAATTATGTGACCTTCACTCTGCCTTGTTCCACGGCTCCACTATCCATGAACAAATGGAGTCTGAACACGCTAAGGTTGAGGCTGTACTAGAAGCACAAGAAAAAAGTCAAAGCGTAGTAACGCTAGTCGAAACAGTAGGTCATCCACTCAATCGATTAACAGAAGAAAACAAGGCTCTCGATGCATTGATTGAAGCTACAAAGGTTAAGGTGGCCGATAAGACTGCTACGGTAGATGATGTGAACGAAGTGCGCCAAGTGTCTATTCACTACGCTAAGAAGGGAGACCTTTTATATCCTCATTTGAAAGTAGCCTATGATATTTCTGGTCCATCCATGGTTATGTGGACTGTTGATGACGATATTCGCGATGGCTTTGGTCGTCTAGCTCGTGCTAAGTCTATTGATGATGCTTGGTACGAAGAGTTTGATGGTCTTCTCACACGTGCTCAAGAGATGATCTACAAAGAGCAAAATATTTTGTTCCCAATCTGTGCAGAGAACTTTAGTACTGAAGAGTGGTATCAAATTTACAAAGATACAGCGCAGTATGAAGAAATCCTTGGGGTAAAACGCACTATTTGGACAGAGGCTGAAGCCGCATTAGCTACACAAATAACAAAAGCAAGTGGCGATGATAATACTATTGCTCTAATAGGTGGTAGCTTAACTGTGGATCAATTAAATGCCATGCTTAATACAATGCCAATGGAAGTAACCTTCGTTGACCACGAAGACATTAACCGTTACTTCAACGATGGTGAAAAGGTCTTTAAACGCCCTACTACAGCTATCGGTCGCGATGTATACTCTTGCCATCCTCCAAAGATAGAGCCTATCGTACGCGGTATTATTGAATCCTTCCGCAAAGGGGAACGCGATAATGTGGCGGTATGGCTTGAAAAGGTAGGTCGTCCATTCTATGTAAACTATATGGCGGTGCGCGACCAAAACAATAATTACCTTGGTACATTAGAGTTAGTGCAAGACATGCAATTTGCAAAAGACCATTTCAAACGTTCTTAGTAAATTTTATTTTAAATATCTTTACTAAAAGGCCATTTTAAACATTCTTAGTAAAAAACGATTTTTAACATTCTTAGTAAAAGCTATTTAAATATCCCTGCTAAAAGGCTTTTCAAACGTTCCGAATAATCGATTATTTCAAATACTCCTGATAAATAATTGCTTTAATACTCCTAATAAAGGCTTTAGATGTCGGTAATAGTAACGTATGATTAGCTAAAAGTAGGTTTAAATATAATAAGAGGCAGTCACAGACGTTTTATAAACAGCTGTGACTGCCTCTTTTGATTATATAGTGATATTGAAAGTTAACTATTATTTTAGGTTTGAAATATTTAAATATTTTGTAGGATAGCATCCGTAGCAATTTTGATGTTCTCAAGGCTTGTGGCCAAGTTCAAGCGCACAAAGGTTGCGTAGCTTTCACCACCAAACCATTCACCAAAGCTTGGTGCAATACCGCATTTATTTTCAAAGAAATCATGCATTTCCTCTGGTTTAAGATAAGCGCTAAAATCGATCCAAGCCAAATAGGTGCCGTCCATAGGGCTAATGCGAAGTTCAGGCAAGTTGGCAAGTAGTTTATTGCACATATAATCATAGTTTTCTTTCACTACATTGAGTAGGTCCGTTAGCCATGCTTCTGCTTCTGGATGCGTGTAGGCAGCTGTGATGGCTGCCTCGGCAAGAACGTCCGAATCTGTATGGTATACAAGGGCTTTAAAGGCGTTGTAATGATTCCGCAGTTCTTCGTCAGGGATAATGACCTCTGCGTGGTGCAGGCTAGCTATATTGAACGATTTTGACAACGAGGACATGGCGATGAGCCTGTCTGTATACGCTCCTTTAGACACAGTTAATGCAGATGTAAATGGTGTAAGTCCCGTGATGAGGTCCTGATGGATTTCATCACTAATGATAAGGACCTTATGTTGCTGGCAGATACTAAATAGTCGATCCATTTCTTCTGCAGTCCATACGTGGCCTACTGGATTGTGTGGATTACAGTGA
Organism: Veillonella parvula; assembly: GCF_032577575.1. Lineage (GTDB taxonomy): Bacteria > Bacillota > Negativicutes > Veillonellales > Veillonellaceae > Veillonella. The sequence continues at coordinate 252,209 of NZ_JAWFVO010000003.1, forward strand.
ATAAACAATTTTACATCGTGTTTAATGATAGCGGCCTCAAAGGCTTCATAATCAACGGCATAGCGATTATCTTCGTTGCGCGTCATTGGAACGGCGATGATTTGCCGCTTCGCATCGCTGGTGCTACTGTCGAATGCGCCATACACAGGGCTTAACACTGCGATGGCATCATTTGTTTTTGTGAAAGCTGCTATGCACCACATGATGGCTGTAATAACATTGGGGGCACTAGTAAGCCAGTCGCTAACGATTGTGCAGTTATGATGACGTTTGTACCAACTAATGACAGCCTTTAGGTAATTGGGATTTGTCATGGTATAGCCTAAAGTATTGGCTTTCACATAGGTACAAATAGCCTCTTGTATGCACCGAGGCGGCATAAAATCCATATCTGCTACCCATAGAGGCAATAAGTCGGTGCGATTAAATTTTAAATGCTGCCCGTCCCATTTTCGGGAATGAGATCCTCGGCGGTCAATATAGTATTTTTCGGTAAACTCTGCTGTGTTCATGGGGAACCTCGCATTAGTCATAATTCAGAATAGATTTGGCTGTGGTTAGCGTGTAAAAGTCGTAAATCTCTATTCATATTATATCAGTATATGTATCAAGTTATATGTAAATATTAACATTAATATAGTTTAATCTTGCATATAATATTAAAACAATTATGTTATTAATTACATAATTGCTTTGTAAAGGTAGTGCTAAATTTAGAACTTAACACATCACTATGGAAAGGGGTGGCTCATCTCTTTTTCTATGCAATCCTTGCAAGTATAGGGGCTATATTCGTATACAAAACCTGCTAGATTTGCTTGACTGTTGGGACTTTCACATTTTAGAATATACTATAGAATAGTGTGAGTCTGACCAGTGACCACACGTCTATCGAATGGTTACAAAAGATAAATGTTAGCAGCATGTGGCGGCATCCCTATGTGAGAGGGCTCATCGGAATGCTTAGGTGCATGCAAGGCTGTAAGTATAGTACTGGATCCTTGTTAGGAGGCATGTGCCATGAGTAACGAATTAAAACCACTACATTTTGATGCGGATTATACGATGGAGGAAGCGCTCGCCGAGGCGAAACGTTGTCTGAATTGTCCGAAACCATTGTGTAAAATGGGTTGTCCTATTGAGAACGAAATTCCTCGTTTCATTCAAGCCATCGCACGCGGTAACTTTGGTGAGGCCAATGATATTTTGGCGGAACGCACAAACTTACCATCCATCTGTGGTCGCGTATGCCCACGTGAAAATCAATGTGAAGGCAACTGTATCATGAATAAGGCGAAAAAACCGCCTATTAATATCGGTAAATTGGAACGCTTTGCTGCTGATTTTGAAAGCATCAATGAACTTCGCAAACCTAAGAAAATCAAACAAGATCTTGGTAAGGTTGCTGTCGTAGGTTCCGGCCCTGCAGGCTTGTCCGTAGCCGGTGATATAGCTAAACTTGGTTATGATGTAACTGTATTTGAAGGCCAATCTGAACCAGGTGGGGTACTCTTATTCGGTATTCCAGAATTCCGTTTGTCTAAAGCCGTTGTACGTCGTGAAATCGCTCGTCTTGAAGGCTTAGGCGTTAAATTCGTATGCAATACATTTATCGGTCAAGATAAAACTTTGGATGATCTCTTTGCTGAAGGTTTTGACTCTATCTTTATCGGTACTGGTACGCATATTCCTCAAGAAGTGCGCATGGAAAACGATGAAGTGCATGGCGTATTCCAAGCAATGTATTTGTTGACGAATGTACAATTGGTAGAAAATGGCGAGCTTGATGAAGAACAAATTCCTGTTAAAAAAGGCGATCGCGTAATTATCATCGGTGGTGGTAACGTAGCGATGGATGCAGCTCGTACATGCGTGCGTTTAGGTTGTAAAGCGGTAACTGTAGCATACCGCCGTAGCCAAGAGCAAATGCCAGCTTTGTTATCTGAATACGAAGAAGCGCGCGCTGAAGGTGTTCAATTCCAATGGTTCGCTTCTCCAGTAGGCGTAGAAGGTAAAGATAAGGTAGAAGGCTTTAAATACGAAGTGATGGCACTTAACGAAGATGGTGCAGGTATCCACGGCACTGGTAACTTCCAAGTAATGCCTGTAGATAAAATCATTATCGCTGCAGGTCATAAACCAAATGCTCGTCTTGTTGGGGAAGGTAATAACCTACAAGTAGACGAAAAAGGTTACATCATTACTGCAGAAGATCCTTATGGCATGACTAACCGTAAAGGCGTATTTGCAGGCGGTGACGTTGTACATAAACCAGCTACTGTAGTATTAGCGATGCGTGAAGCTAAAAAAGCTGTTGATGGCATGGTTAAATACATGGAAATCAAAAAAGCACAAGAAAGCATTACTCAATAATCTTATATAAATACATAGAAAGGACTATACAGTTGAACCGTATAGTCCTTTTGTATTGTTAATAGACTTATTATTTCTCAATGTATGTTAACAATATTGCGTATTTACTATACATCGTATAGTCTTCTTGTAGTATTAATAGAACTAGGTGATTTTATAAATCAAGTATATGCATAATGTATGAATGCTGTATAGAAATGGTAATATATAGATAATACCTGTATTTTTTGATTTATTCACTGTATTTTTAATGATAATAATTTTTATATATACTAAAATTCCACGAAATGATGAAATCCTACGAAACGTAATCTACATAGTAAAAAGCCTTAACTAAACTAATTTAGACATTAGTTTTTGTTAAGGCTTTTGTGTTATTGCATTTCAACTACTACTAGGCACTGACTGAGCCTAGCCGTATAGTAAAGGCATAAGTATGTGTTGAGGGAGAAAGTAGATAGAGGTTGGCATGAATCCTATCGTATGTTGTCAAGACTTACAAGTTCGACAAGAAATTCATAAACTTGGCGTATTGATTTTACTTTGGCGCAGACAATTGGGAATGACCCAGTATCAATTAGCAGATAAATCTGGTCTAGCCCAATCTTATATTAGTGATCTTGAAAGTGGTTCTATCGATCCGAGGTGGTCTACAATTTATCGGGTTGTATACGGACTCGGAGAAATGAGTGTACAAGATTTTTTGAATGGACCTCAAGCTATTAGAAGCCTAAAGATTCATTAATGATGATGACTTCCATGGTTTGCATATTGCGCATCTTTTTATAGTAAATCGTTAATGCATTGCATATACGATCTGGAGAACCACAGTCATAGCATTTTTCTTCTAATCTAGAACATGGATTGAGAGAGCTCTTTTTGTTCTTTTTGCTATTGAGCGGAGCGGCCACATTCCGTGCACGATAGATGGCGGAAGCTAAATCTGGTGTGATTTTGTTGATGCCTAGCACAAAAAATACCTCTTGAGAGCCAAAGAGTGAGGCGGCAACACGATTACCCGTACCATCAATATTGACCATTTCCCCCGTTTGAGCAAGAGCATTTACAGAGGTGAGAAATACATCACGTCCCATGGTGCGCAATGCGGTGTCGCGGAAGCTTTCACCAGGAAGGGGACGTTGAATATCTGTTATATCATCGTTGACCTGGGCTAAGACATCATGAACCTTGAGCTCCAATAAGGTGTGAGAATCACCGATGGCTACACGTTTATTTTGAATACGACCTTTTAAATAGGAAATAGCTTCTGCGCCTGTTTCAAAATAATGAACTACAAATTTATTTCGCTCCAAGGCTTTAATCGTTTTCTCTATGTCTATAGGCGTTTCGTTATTTTCTGGATTTATAACGGCGTTGATTGTTGTCTCAGTATTTGCCATAAGCCCTCCTAAATGGGTGTATAAGGAATATAAATTGGCATTTGGCTATCCGTATTTTGTTTCTATTATTGTAGCGTGTATGTGTAAAGAGTTCAATTATTGGTATGTAGTTCGTAGATAAAACTTATTTGAGGCGTTAGGTTTTAAATTAAAAAATTAGGAATCTAATCCAATCTTATATTTAAAATGATAAAAAGTTGGAATGAAATCCAAGTTGATAATTAAAATTGAGAAAAGTTGGAATGAGTTTCAACTTTCACAAAAAGAGTATAATACTAGGAATGATATGTTAAGAAATAATTTTTACTTTTACCAATAGGTTGAATTTGCTATAATAATAGTATTGATATGGCGTAATGCCAATGTTAAGGAGGCAAAAATCGTGGATTTAATTCAAAATTTGAAAAACCAAGTAAAACCATTAGGTAAAAAAATCGTATTGCCAGAGTACCAAGATGAACGTGTTTTGGTAGCTACTGAAATCATTTTAAAAGAAGGTTTCTGCACACCTGTATTAGTAGGTAATCCTGCTGAAATCGCTGAAGCGGCTAAAGCTGCTGGCGTTTCTATCGAAGGCGCTGAAATCATCGATCCTGCTAACTACGATCGTTACCAAGAAATGGTTGATACATTCGTAGAATTGCGCGCTAAAAAAGGTATGACTCCTGAAAAAGCTGACGCAACTATGAAAGGCGACTGCTTATTCTTCGGCGCTATGCTTGTTCGTCTTGGCGCAGTAGATGGCATGGTTGCTGGTTCTGCTACTCCAACTGCATCTGTATTGCGCGCTGCATTACAAGTTGTAGGTACTAAACCAGGTCTTAAAACTGTATCCTCCACAATGGTTATGTTCACAGATAAAAAAGAATATGGCGATGATGGCATGCTCATCTTCTCCGACTGCGGCGTATTGCCTAACCCAACTAGCGAACAATTAGCTGATATTGCAGAATCCACTGTAGAAAAAGCTCGCAAAGTTGTTGGCATGGCTGATCCTCGCGTATCCATGTTGTCCTTCTCCACTAAAGGTTCCGCTTCCACTCCAGAAGTAGACAAAGTAGTAGAAGCTGTTAACATGTTGAAAGAACGTAATGTGGACTTCAAATTCGACGGCGAATTACAATTGGACGCTTCCATCGTTCCTTCCGTAGCAGAAAAGAAAGCTCCTGGTTCTCATGTAGCTGGTAAAGCTAACATCTTGATTTTCCCTGATCTTCAATCTGCTAATATTGGTTACAAATTGGTTCAACGCTTCGCTGGAGCTGACGCTATTGGTCCATTGATTCAAGGTTTGGCTAAACCTATCCATGACCTTTCTCGTGGTTGCTCCGCTCAAGACGTTGTAGATGTTGCGGCTATCGCTGCTGTTGAAAGCATCTAATAGTTACTCACACAATTATATATAAACATATGTCGTACATGTTTTGATATGCTGAAAGCTGGCTCTATGGGGCCAGCTTTTTGTATGTTCAATATATATCTATGTATTTTTATATTCATTACTTTATGTTATTTTCTACGGCATTACCATTGTTGTCATGTTACTTTCAAATTCGTAGCCACTGCGACAGACAGAATCCATGGTTGATCGTATAGTATCACTATAAGAATATAGATCGGCGTAAACCATTGGAGGTGTATCTTATGAGTTTTGGAACTATTAATAAATCCATGACCGTAGCTGATGCGGTTAAAGTAAATCCAGAGTTAATGGATGTATTAGCAAAAGATGGAATTGATTTTTGCTGTGGTGGTGGACATTCTTTAGCAGAGGCTATTGCAGAAACAGGTAAAGATGTGGATGCATACATTGCTATGTTAAATGATGTACAAGTTGCTCAGAAATCTTCTCGTGCAGAGGTGCTTAGTTATTCTAAAGATCAATTGATTGACTACATCGTTCATACCTATCATCGAGAACAATTGAATATGATTGATGAAATTGACCAAGGATTGGCAAAACTACTAAATGTACATTATGACCATCATGGTAAGGAATTGACAAAGATTTATCAAACCTTTTTGCAACTCAAATCCGCTCTTGTACCTCATTTCCGGCATGAAGAACATGTAGACTTTCCTGAGTTTAAAGCGGGTAAACCAATAGACTTTGATGAACTTCGGGCTGAACACGAAGCTGCAGGTGTACTTTTGGAATCCTTAAGTGCATTGACCAACCAGTACACAGCACCAGCAGATGGCTGTGCTACTTATGTCTATGTATTTAAGACCATGAAAGCCTTAGAAGAAGGCCTGCATGAACATATTTTCTTAGAAAATTCTGTTTTGTTTGACATGAAATAGATTATAATATCATCTGTATAACGACAAGGCTCTATTGCAAAATGGCTCCTTGTATGTAGTAAAGACACCAATCGAATGGTTGGTGTCTTTTGTTTTCTTAAAAATTATGAGTTTGTAGCTATATTAGTTTGTAGCTATATTATGGTGAAATATGCGGTTTGCGTAAATACATATAGAAGGTGTATGATTAAATTAAATATATTTGATTAATATATTTAATCAATATATTGAGTAAATGCACTTGATATATACAGGTGTAGTTATGTTTGAAGTCGTGAAAAGGAGAGGGCTATGATTTCTGTATTCGACACAAATCCTGTTGTATTTGAAAGTACGGATCGTATATTGACGGTTAGTTACAATGGTGTACTCTGTAAAGATTCGAATGGACAAGTTATAACTGACATTGATTTTGATGATGTAAATGAGCTTCATCTTACAAGATATTTAAATTCAAATAGTAACTATTCGATTATATTTAGAGACCACAATTGGAAAAATATAGAAGGTCAAGATTTAGATACTGACCGTACAGATTATAATACTGGTCATAATATTCGTGAAACCAAAGCAATCATTGCAGCATTTGCTCGAAATAAATTGACAGCGGACTTCCCTGCAAATTTAGACACTCTTCAATTGCCACTAGATTACTCCTACATGGGGAAACGAGAAATTACTATTAAAAACGGTGTTATCTCAAATGGCAAGGTGGAGATTCCTATTAATGAGATTCGTCGCGTAGTGTGTGCATCTAATGGTACAATTAGTAAACTACTAGTGTATAAAGAAGAAAAACCTAGTTCCTTCTTCAAAAAGATTTTCGACAAATGTGATATGAAAATCACGTTGAATGCCATTACGTTGCCTTTGTTGGAAGCTATCGTAACACGTAATACCGGACATGGTATCGACTTCTCCCGCGGTAATGGCTTTGATCAAAAAGATTCTAACTATATTATTATTCGCTATCTTGACTCGGGATTCTTCCTTGATAAGGATGGTACGGCACCTACAGAATGGCAGAAAACTGCGGCTGATAGAACAGCTGCCTTTGATTATGATGTGCGTTATAAATATAATAGAGAATTTTAATTTAAATTAGGAGATTCCATGTCTGTATATCAATTCTCCCTGCCTACTAAGTCTGGGGAATTACAATCCTTACAAACTTATGAAGGTAAAGTTCTTATCATTGTTAATACGGCGAGTAAATGTGGGTTTACTCACCAATATGAGGGACTAGAGGCTCTTTATAAGCAATATAAAGAGCAAGGATTAGAAATTATTGCGGTTCCTTCCAATCAATTTGGAGAGGAAGAACCTGGTTCTAATAACGAAATCCAATCCTTCTGCAAATTGAATTACGGTGTCACTTTTACAGTTATGGGGAAAGCAGATGTACGCGATGAAAGTGCATTAGACCTTTTTAAATACATGATACGAGAACAACCGTTCCAAGGTTTCCCACCTAGTGATAAAACTGAAATGCTTACAAATTATCTCAATGGCATCGATCCTAATTATCTAAGAGATGATGAGGTAAAGTGGAACTTCACTAAGTTTGTTATAGATCGTAAAGGTAATGTGGTAGGGCGCTTCGAGCCTGTTGTAAAACCGATGGAAATGGAAGCTTTCATTAAAAAACTCGTTTAGTAGAGTCATTAATATGGTAAAGAAAAGAACCGCTAGTTTTTGTACCTAGCGGTTCTTTTGCGTATATAAAAAATATATATATATTTGTTTATATATAGTAATGTAAGGTTATTATGTGAATAGGAAATAAAAATTTCCTAGGAGATTTTTTGGTATCTTTATGGGCTTAAAGTATGTTTTGAGGCTCATCCTCAAAGATAAATCCCGTCATCGATAGGGAGCCCAAACTATAGGTTTGATTAAATATAGTCGGTTTTGCATTTTCACTAGCACCCATAATATAGATTAATGGCAGATAGTGATCTGGTGTAGGTGCTGCGTAGCTTGCTTGAGGATGTCGAGTGTAATTAACAATAGCATCTATATCGTTTCCTAAGACTGCCTTAGAAATGTATTGGTCAAACTCAATTGTGGCGGAGGTGCCGGATGGACTGTTCCATTCTATGCGTCTTAGATTATGAACGATATTACCGCTGCCCATAATAAGATAGCCTTCATCGCGTAATGACTGAAGCTTTGTTCCTAGTTGATAGGCTTCTTTTGGGCTTAGGTATTTGTTGATAGATAGTTGGACAACTGGAATTGATGCATCAGGGAACATGTGAACTAATACGGTCCACATGCCGTGGTCGATGCCCCAAGTATCATTTATAGAAACGGAGTTACCCAGTAATTTTTGTACTTCTTTCGTTAAATTGCTGTCTCCTTTGGCAGGATATACAACTTCGTAGAGTTCTTGAGGGAATCCATACATATCGTAAATTTGTTTTGGATTCTCTGTGCTTTGAATGTAAGTGCCATCTGCATACCAATGAGCGGAGATGGCAAGTATGGCTTTTGGTTTGCCATAGTTGTTGATTATATTTTGTCCTACATTTTTGAAAGTAGTTGTTGTTTCTGTATGTTCTAAGGCCATCATGGGACTGCCATGGCCTACGAATAATGTTGGCATGCGTTTCATAATATCACCTAATCCTTCAATTGATAATGTGTAATCTGTTTAATGTTGTAAAATTGATACAATTGTTTAGCTATAAATGTTGATGACTAAATCTAATAGTTATTGATTTACCAACCGATAATTGTATTTAGTTAGTCAGTTTATTATATATTGGTGCAAATATTTTGAATAGTAGAATTATTTGAGATAGGTACTATCAAAAATGATAGAATTGTGATGTTTACTGATTAAAATTTTTTCAAAAATTTTTGTACCCTAAAAAAAGATACTATAAAGTGCTTGCAATTCTAAAAAATTATGATAAGATTTGAACTACATTAAGTGGAAATATTTCTAATACCGAAATAGAAATTGTAGTATAGCGATAAAGAGTAGCATAGCTATAGATATTAATTTTGTTATAACAAGCTACTTAAGTTAGATATATAAGGAGAATTACAATGGCAGAGCAACTCGTAAATGTTCATGATTTAGTGGGCCGCTGTCCTTTTGCAACGAGTCAAAAGTTATTAGCCGGCAAATGGTCTTTGTTGATCATGCATGAATTATCTGAAGGTCCTGTGCGGTTCCGTGAACTAGAGCGAAGATTATATCCAATCACGCAAGCAACTCTTACAAGAGCGTTGCGTCAAATGGAGGATGATGGCCTTGTACATCGTGAAGTATATGGTACAATTCCACCTAAGGTTGAATATAGTCTTACCGAAGTGGGGGCCGGTTTTAAAACAGTTCTCGCATCCCTTGAAAATTGGGGCAACCAATATATCGACTATATGAAAGCCGCTGGCCGCATGTAAGAAATGCCAGCGGCATTTCTGCCCTATTACGATTAAACATATGTGGCACTATATAGATTTAAGAAGGAGTTAAAAGTCCTCTATACATATCATGATAATCTTATATAGGTATTCATAATCCGTTACATGTGTTATATAGAGTTCTTTGTACGAAGTATGAAAGGTCTTTTGTTTATGCCATGTATTAAGAAAAATATGGTATAATAAAATACACGAATGATATAAATTCTCAATAAATTAGAGGTATTGATAATAATGTTACATGTTACTTTTTTAGCGCATAGCGGATTCCTCGTAGAGGATGGTAAGCGTTGCTATGTGTTTGATTATTATAAGGATCCTAATAATATTGTTTGGCAGTTGGCTAAACGAGGTCGTGAACTTTGGTTCTTCGTGAGCCACACTCATGGAGATCACTTTAACCCATCCATTACGGAGTTTGATGGTCCTCAAACGCGCTATATTTGTCATCAAGATGTGCCGTTAGAGGGCAAGGTAAAAAAATGTATTACCATGCGTCCTGGCCAAGATGCGATATTAGATGATGTAGGCATCCATATGTATGGCAGCACCGATGAAGGCGGTTCTTTTTACGTAAAGACAAATACGGCGAATATCGACTCTGACTCTATCTTCCATGCAGGCGACCTTAATTGGTGGCATTGGCTTGGCGATACGCCAGAAAACAATGCGGATGCAAAGCGTATGGCTTGGCGTGAGTTCAAGGAATTAGATGGTTTGTCCGTAGATGTAGCGATGTTCCCTGTCGACAATCGTTTGGAAGACGCTATGGAGTGGGGTAGTATTGAATTTTTGCGCCGTGTACAGGTGAATAAAGCCTTTATTCCAATGCATTTGAATGGTCCATTATGGACACCGTCTGTGTACTTTAAAGCTCTCTTTGGGGAGGTGCCGATTTGGGAACCTCAAAAAGATGGCGATGAGGCTACATTTTAGATTGTAGATATAAGTGTGAAAGTCCGTAGACCTCGAGGTCACTACGTTATATAGGAACAGTCTATATGCGTAATTGAGTAAGTTAGGATCAAGTGATGATGAAAACCAAACCAGTGGCAACCACCCTGTTGGTTGTCATGGCTATTATATTTTTAATTTCATATCCGCAGCGACATGATATATTTTGGGCCTTTATCATGCATATCTCTGGGGCAGCTATGATAGGCGGCCTTGCGGACTGGTATGCAGTAACGGCTCTCTTTACGAAGCCTTTAGGCATTCCTTTCAAAACGGCAATCTTGCCGCGCAGTAAGGAACGATTAATTCAAATAGGCCGCACTATGCTCAGCGAAGAGCTATTGCGCGTGCCACAGATGTATTATGCTATCAAAAAAGAACGCGTTATGGTCCGTATCGTTGAATACGGCATGAGCGATGTGGGACAAGTTCAAATTCGAAATCTCTTGTACGGTGTGGGCAATCAAGTTTTATCTCATATGGATATTGAACCGATGCGCCAAGAGATTAATAAGGCCATTTATAAGGGGGTTACAAACTGGAAAGCAACACCCCTCGTTATTCTCTTTGGCCGTTGTATGCTAGAACGTCACACAGCAAGCGTGTTTTGGCTTTATTTTAACCGCACATGTCAGCGTGTTATCGCATCAAATCAAGTATATCCGTATTTGTATCGCGTCATGCTAGACATTATGAAAACTTATACAAAGGATTCTTTCTTTCGCGAATTGGCTATCGCCTTTGGTGGAGATGGACTTTCACCAGAACGATTGGTAGAAACGGTACAGAAAAAAGCCGTTCAATTCTTGAAGGAAAATGAATCTATTGACTCTGCATTGGGACGCTATGTATGGGGCCAAGCAATTCGCTTTTTTAATAATTTGGAAACTAATACAGAGTGGCAAGCTTTCATCGAAGAACATAAAAATCAGTGGATTAGAATGGTTCTTGAAGAATGGGAAGGCAAACTTATCGATGGGGATACATTGGATTGGAAACGCCTCATGGACATCGTTATGGAGCGCTTTAATGTTCTCGGCACCGAAATTTTGTTGAATCCAGATAAGCAGGCGCCGTTTGAGCGGTTCTTCTTGTTGCGTAGTATTCCGTGGTTGCAGAAATTGAACCCCCTCATCGACAGTGTGGTAGGTCAGGAGTTATCTCGTTACTCGCCTGATGAAATCACTCAAATTGTTCGTGGCAAAATGTACTATGACCTTCAAATGGTGCGTATTAATGGTTCCCTCATAGGGGCTGTCCTTGGGGGCATCTTATACGGTTTGACCATCATTGTAGAGGGGGTGCTCAAATGATTAGTTATTTGAAATCCCTTACCTTGAAACAGCGTGCTAATCGCATTTTAGGCTTGACTGCCGTATTGTATTGTTTTGCTTTTGTAGGACAATTTTTCTTTGGCTATGAAAGTTGGTATCAACCGTTGTACTGGGCTGTCCAATCTGCCCTCATCGGTAGTGTGGCTGACTGGTTTGCTGTAACAGCATTATTCCGTAAGCCACTAGGTTTCCCATATCATACAGCGCTAATTCCTCGCAATAAAGATCGTCTCATTAATGGCGTTATTAAACTTGTAGAGACGAAGATGCTTACCAAGGAGCGTTGTAAAGTATTATTGAAAAATGTGCAATTTGTGCCATTGTTTGAAAAGTTCTTGTTGTCTCCTGAGGGACAGCGAGCAGCACGCCTTGTGATTCATCAAGGACTACACCTTTTATGGAAATCTCAAACTAATGAAGAATGGGCACAATGGGGGGCAAAACGCATTCGTGGATTGCTTCAACAACATTCTCTCGTACCCGTTTTGAAACATGTATTACTCGATTTATGTGAGCATAATCGCTATGAAAGCATGGTAGTACAAGTTTTAAACGTGATTCAAGAACGAATCAATCATCCGGCTATGGTTACCTGGCTTACCGCTGTCGTAGCAGAAGAGGCACATAAGAAAAAGCGAAAAGGGTTCTGGTCTGATTTCCTTATTTCTATGTCCGAAGCTACCGATGTAGTAAACTATCAAGAAATGGCAGAGGCTATTGTCCAAGAGGCCTATGCGATGCTGGAAAGCTGGAAGCGACCCAATAGCCCCGAACGAACTGCTTGGTTGCGACAATGGGTAGAACCAATTCGTAATATTGAAGAGAACCATGAAGTCTGCGATGCTCTTGATGAAGCGTGGGAACGTTGGATTCGCGAACAAGATTGGGAATCTGTTATTGAAAACCATTTATGCCCTTATATAGAAGAACTATTGCTCGTAGGGGATGAAAACGGAGAAACTCCGGCTCAGGTTTTAGTTAATATTGCTCTTGAATTATGGAATGTATACGGTCAATCAGAAGATCTTAGAAATCGTATTGAAAAAACCTTACACGATATTGGGGATTACGTCCTTGAACAAGGGTATGACCTCATTGAAACTATCATACGTCAAGTATTAGGCGGCCTTAGTACAGATAAATTTATTTACTTTATCGAATCTAAGGTGGAGGATGATCTCAGTTGGATTCGTATTAATGGTGCCGTCGTTGGTGCTGTAGCGGGACTACTCGTGTGGACATTTCTCGAATATGTATATATGCCGTTCTGGCAACAATTTGTAGGCTAAAGTTAATTATCTATAATAAGTTGCTTTAAAACTAAATACATAAAACTAGTATATAGAAAAAGCTTCTATATGCTAGTTTATTATGGTTTAATTAATTCTACATTATGGGCTTTTAAGATTAAAATCAATATAGAAAAGGGACTGACCAAATGGTCAGTCCCTTTTGTGTTATTCTTCAGTTGTGTTGTACGGCAATCGCACTGTAAATGTAGTTTTTACTTGTGGTTCACTCGTGGCCGTTACTGTACCATGGTGTAAGTTAATAACTTTATTTACAAAGTAGAGGCCTAAACCTATACCGTGATTAGATTTTTTGTTTCGCGATTGTTCCGTCTGATACATACGATCCCAAATATGATCCAGAGCTTCAGGTTCGATGCCAATACCATTATCTGTTACGGTAATGACTAAGTCTCTGCCTACGAGTTTAGCCGAAATATCAATAGTAGAGTTTGTAAACTTAATGGCATTGTCCACTAGGTTTGTGATAGCTCGACGTAATGATACTTCGTGAGCATTCATATGTAAATTAGGCTCAATATGAGATGTAATCGTAATCTGTTTATCTGTATTTTCTGTACAAAGTCTTGTATAGTCGTGGACCATATTGGATAACATCAATGATACATTGACAGGTGCAAAGCTTAGACCTTGTGCATTTTCAAGGCGGGCTACATCAAGCAGTTGGCTTACAAGATTAGTCATGAACTTGGCTTGCTCTAAGATATGTGTTAAACCTTCCCGTAGATCTGCTTCTGTACGACCGTATTTTAAAGCAAATTCACTTTCTGCTTTAATAACGGCAATTGGTGTACGTAGCTCATGAGATACGTCAGAACTAAATTGTCTTTCACGATTGGAAGAATCCTCAAGACCTGAAATCATACGGTTAAATGTTGTAGTTAGTTCGTAGATTTCATCTCTTGCCGTGCGAGCTGGAATGTCGATACGACGGCTCAAGTCGTTGTTCTTACCGATGACTTTAGCTGTTTTTGTTAAAGTTCGGACCGGTTTAAGTCCTTTTTTGATGAAAAGATAACCGCCTAGGGAGGAAATTAGTAAGAAAATGATATTCCCTAATAGTAAGCTGTATAAAAGGTTTTCCGTCTTTTTAGAGGCTGTTTTTACTTTTGTAACAGCACGCAAAATACCACGATAGTTCGGTTCGTTGACCGGAGTATCGTAGTAGTAGAAGGTATCATCACCAGCAGCAATTTCACCAACTTGACCTAAGGAAAGGATTGTTTGGTTTGGAAACCCATCCGGCAAGGCGCCTTTAATAATATAGCCGTCTTGAGTTGATACAAAGAAGAATGTGTTATCTTGGTACGGTTTAAACTTGCGGATATCCGTAGCCATAATCATCGCTTGCTGCTGTAAGCGCTCGCGCACTTCTTTGTTATCGGATTCATGTGTATATGCGTAAATCCATGCGGATGCAACCATCAAAATGATAAGCAAAAAGATGGTATACCACGACATAATTTTAAAGGTTAGGGGCAGCCGATTAAATAAATCGGTGGCTGCCCCAGACATGGTATCTAGATCTCGGTGAGGATCATTAGTTTTCTGTTTTGAGGACATACCCTACTCCACGAACCGTTTGAATGAGTTTTACATTTTCATCAGTATCAATTTTCTTACGCAAATCTTTAATGTATACGTCGATAAGGTTAGAGTAGCTTTCATAATCGTATTCCCAAACATGGTCAAGGATTTGTTGACGAGATAATACGATATTTTCGTTACTTGCTAAATAGAATAATAGGTCGAATTCTTTTGCAGTCAATGTAATTGTTTCGCCGTCGCGTTTAACTGTACGTTGAGGAACATTGATGGTAAGTGGACCTACATGGATATCGTTTTGTGCATGACGCGCATTACGACGAGCCAATGCATAAATACGAGCAGTTAACTCTTCAAGATCGAAAGGTTTTACAAGGTAATCATCCGCGCCAGTGTTAAGGCCTGTAACTTTATCTTGTAAGGAATCTTTTGCTGTTAAAAGCAATACCGGTGTTGTATTACCGTCGTTACGCATTTGTGCAAGAGCACTGATACCATCGAGGATTGGCATCATAATATCCATTACGATAACGTCATAGCTGGATGTGTTAACGTAATCGATCGCTTGTTGCCCGTTGAAGCATGTATCAACTGTCATATTCTCTGCACGTAAATATTTAGCCGTGATACCATTCAGCATTTCTTCGTCTTCTACAAGTAAAATTTTCATTCTCTGTTCTCCTTATGTATGATTTAAAAATATAGCTCTCCAACTACATTAATTATAGTCATTATATATATATAAACTTCCTTTTTTTGAAAGCTACAACACCATATAAGGTGACTATATATATAATATTATATAACTTATTTATCTATTATCATACCTTATACAATAGTAATGAGCAAAAGATGAATGTACATGCGAGTTTACAAGACTTTTCTTCATCTTTAAAAGCCTTAAAAATGGTGGAAGACAGAAACTTAATGAATTCTGCTAATGAATAAAATTTAACTATATCGAAGATTGCCGTATGCGCATAGATGAGAATGATTTTATCGATTTTAGATGATGTGCGATAAATCACTAAAAAAACTTATGATAATTATTATCACAGAAATAAATGCTTGTTATGAACGGATAAATACGATAATTTTCGATAATTAAATTCGAGGTAGATTTGGTAGGAATTTAATGGATATTAATTATTATGAACGGTTAGCGACAATTAAAAAGCTAGTATCTATGCGAATTATATAGATATCAAAGGAAATAAAAAAGTAGAAAAATTTCGGAACCGAACTACTTTCGTAAAATCCTTAACTTCTTGTAAAAATTATTCATATAGGTAATTTTTTGACTCCTCTTTTTACCCTAAAAATGCTAAGTGAAATAAATTATCAATTAGATTAATCAAAATTAATTATGCATAATAGGGTTTAGACATGACCTGAAATGCTCTCTATAATTATAGGTAAAGAAATAAGAAAAATCGCATAAGTATGGGGTTTTTCTTGAAAGAAAAATGATTAGGTTATCAAAAATTTTTATAAGTTTTTGAAATGAGATAGTCTAACAGGTTTCTTATTAATAGGTAGTTATGAGGAGGTCATTATGGAACAGTTTGATGTTCTAGTAGTAGGTAGCGGTGGCGCCGGCATGCGTGCGGCTCTTGAAGTAGGTCGTCGCAAAGGCTTAAAAGTAGCTCTTATTACTAAAATTTTCCCAACTCGCTCTGCAACAGCAATGGCGCAAGGCGGTGTAAATGCATGTTTGAACAACGTTGCAGCTGAAGATACAGTTGAAACTCATACTTTCGATACTGTAAAAGGTTCTGACTATCTTGGCGACCAAGATGCAATCGAATTCTTCTGCTCTCGTTGTCCAGAAGGCGTACTTGAAATGGACCACATGGGTGCTCCATTCTCCCGTACTGAAGAGAATAAAATTGCGCAACGTAACTTCGGTGGTCAATCCTATCCACGTACTTGCTACTCTGCGGATAAAACTGGTCACGTTATTTTGCACACAACTTACGAACAATGCTTGAAAGAAGGCGTACACTTCTTACAAGAATGGTATCTTTTAGATCTTGTTAAATCTGCAGAAGGTCACGTTGGTGGCGCTGTAGTTTGGAACATGAAAGAAGGTAAAGTAGAACAAATTAAAGCGAAAGCTATTATCTTGTCTACTGGTGGTGCAGGCCGTATCTTCTGGACTCGTACTACAAACCCATTCCTTTCCACAGGCGATGGTATGGCAGCAGCATTCCGCGCTGGTAACGGCTTGAAAGATATGGAAATGATCCAATTCCATCCAACTGGTCTTGGTCGTACTGGTATCTTGATGTCCGAAGCGGTTCGTGGTGAAGGTGGTTACCTTCTTAACGCTGAAGGCGAACGTTTCATGAAAAAATATGCGCCTAACAAAATGGAATTGGCATCTCGTGACGTTGTAGCGAAAGCGATCGAAGATGAAATCGCTGCAGGTCGTGGCTTCGGTTCTGGCCTTAACGCATATGTAGTAGCTGACCTTCGTCACTTGGGCCCTGAAGTTATTATCGAAAAACTTCATGGTATCCGCGACTTAGCTATGTGCTTCGAACATTGCGATCCATTGACTCAACCGGTACCTATTCGTCCTACATGTCACTATACAATGGGCGGTATCGACGTAGTGGATTACAAAACTTGTGCATGTGAATTGCCTGGTTTGTTCGCTTCTGGCGAAGCATCTTGTATCTCCATCCACGGTGCGAACCGCTTGGGTGGTAACTCCTTGGCAGACGGTGTAGTATTCGGTAAAGTATCCGGTGCTGGCGCAGCTGATTATGCTGAAACACATGAACAACCTAACGTAGATGCGGAACTTGCTGCAGCTGCAAAAGCTTGGGAAGCTCGTTTCACAGAAGTAACATCCCGTGAAGGCGGTCGTCCGGTTGTAGAAATCCGCGATGCATTGGCTGATGCAATGTGGAATAAAGTAGGTATCTTCCGTAATGAAGAAGGTATTACTGAAGCATTAAAAGAAATCGAACAATTGATTGAAGATTATAAAACTTGTTATGTAGGTGACCCTGAACGTACTTACAACATGGCATTCGTAAACTATTGTGAAATTGGCTCCATGTTAACAGTAGCAAAAGCTATTGCTATGGGCGCTTTACACCGCCGTGAATCTCGTGGTGCTCATATTCGTGAAGACCATCCTAAACGTAATGATGAAAGATACTTAAAACATTCCTTGATCAAATTAGGTGCTGACGGTCAATACGAATTAACAGAACGCGACGTAGTGTTCACTAAATACGAACCACAAGAAAGGAAGTACTAAGATGAGACAAATCACCTACCATATTCACCGTTACCAACAAGGTCGCGCGTTTGTACAGACTTTCAAATTCGATTACGAACCTGACCGTACAATCCTCTGGGGCCTTCAAAAAATTAAAGATACTCAAGATCCAACATTGACATTCTTGGCAGCTTGCCGTTCCGCAGTTTGCGGCGCTTGCTCCATTCGTGTAAATGGCGAAGCGATGCTCGGCTGTGAATCTAAAATCGATGAATTAACAGAACGTTATGGCACAGACGAATTGACAATCGCTCCAATCGGCAACTTCCGTGTTATCCGTGACCTAGTTGTTGATTGGGAATCCAAAGTTGATCGTTTGAAAACAGTTGCTCCTTGGATTTTCCTTAAAGCTGAATTCAACGAAGGGGACAAAATCGTTCGCCAAACTCCAGCTGACTTCAAAAAATTCGTTGCTGGTACAGAATGTATCCTTTGCGGTTGCTGTGCGTCTGAATGTAACAAATTGACTGCTCGCGAAGACGACTTCTTGGAACCATATGTATTCACAAAAGCTAACCGTTTCGTATTGGATAGCCGTGATGATGCACCTATGGCTCACATTCAACCTGCATTCGACAATGGCCTTTGGAAATGCGTTCACTGCATGAACTGTATCTCCCGTTGCCCTAAACACTTAAAACCTGCTCAAGACATTTCCAACTTGCGTAAAGAAGCTACAAAAGCTGGTCTTACTAACAGCAAAGGCGTTCGCCATGCAGTTGCTTTCAAAGAGGACCTTTACAAAACTGGTCGCTTGAAAGAAGTTTCTATGAGCTTGAAATCTGATGGTGTTGTAGATTCCGCTAAACAAGCATTCTATGCATTGCGTTTGTGGAAACACAGCAAAATCAACCCATTTGAACTTGTAGTACCTCAAAAACCTGTAAACGGTATTGATGGTGTTCGCAGACTCATGAAAGCAGCTGAGGAGGTAAGCAAATAATGAAATACGCATTTTTCCCAGGTTGCGTTCTTGAAAGCGCTGCCAAAGAAGATTACTTAGCAACAGTTGCTGTAGCTAAAAAATTAGGTATTGAGTTGGAAGAACTTGACGGCTGGACTTGCTGCGGCGCTTCCCACGTTCAAGATATCGCTCCAGAAGTTACACTCGCTACAAATGCACGTAACATTGCATTGGCAGAAGAAAAGGGTTTAAACCTTTTAACTGTATGTAATACTTGTACTTTGATGCTTCGTGAAGCTAAAAATGAACTTGATGCAAACGAAAAAGAAAAGAACGAAGTTAACAAAAAATTAGCTCAAATCGGTAAACAATACCGCGGTACAACTGATATTACTCATTTCTTATGGGTATTGATCCGCGACTACGGTTTGGACAAATTGAAAGCTAAAGTTGTTAAACCGTTAACTGGTTTACGTGTAGCTGAATACTATGGCTGCCATATTCTTCGCCCTCAAACTGAATTGGGCTTCGAAGATTATCAAATGCCTACATCCTTAGCAGATTTGATCTCTGCTATCGGTGCTACACCAATCGACTTCTCCCGTAAACTTGATTGCTGCGGTTTCCATGCTGTATACCCTGCGCATGATTCCGTAATGCAAATGACTGGCTCTATCAATAAAGATGCGGCAACAGAAGGTGCAGATTGCGTAGTTACTCCTTGCCCACTTTGCCAAATGCAACTTGATATGTTCCAAAAAGAAGCTAAAGAAGTTGTTGGCGGTGGCAAAGATATGCCAATCTTGCACATGTCCCAATTAGTAGGTCTTGCTCTTGGCATTTCTCCTGCTGAAATGGGTATGCCTAAACGTCACTTAACTGATACTGCGGCAGTGACAAAATTTGTAGGTTAATTCGTTTGATTTAGACATGATCAGAGTTGGTCTATATAGTAGTCTGAATCTAAACCTATTATCATAATTACCAGAAGAATCCCCTAGCTTAGGCTAGGGGATTTTTCTTTTTTATAAATAGAGCTCCAGTAATGTTAATGGTAATAGATTTGGATTTAAGTGTACTGAAATATTAATCGTGAAATATATATAAACCGATAAATGTAAAATAAATACAGTAAAATACTAACTTTATAAATAAATTTGATTTTGATATCGATTGATAATTGTAGTATAATAAGTACACAAATTGTATACACTTATATGAGTAATAGCTAATATGTTGTAATTCATAAATTATTATAATGCTATATATACTAGACTATACAATATAAATTTGGGAGATATTATATTGGAAATACTAGTTATTATGCTTTGAGAGGGTGATTAGCATTATAGAGTGTATATACGGGGGGAAAATAATGAATGATATGCTATTAGAATATATCGATCGAATGATTGATCAAGAGACAGAACATCGTGTTTTTTCTGTGGATTTTAACAACAAACAGTACTTTGTAAAACAGGATATAAGTAACCATCGCTCTAGTTGGATTAAGCCCGCACCTAGAGCTTCTTTTGATTATGAGTTTTACAAGATTTCTTTTGTGAATACGCAATTACCAGTAGCTCCTGTTATTGCTGGTTTTAGAGAACATTATTTTGTTACAGAAGATTGTGGCAAAACGTTAACATATTATAGCCAATTGCCTGCTCAACATCCAGAGGATGATAGTTTGCAAGATATGTTAAGTCATATTTTTTATATGTTTGGCAAGACATTGGGTCGCTTGCATGATTATGGTTTAAGCCATGGTCGTCCTGCCATGCGAGACATTACTTATGAGCCAGAAGAAGATAAGATTACTCTGCTAGATTGGGAAAATAGCCGTCGTTGGCCTGAGTTAACACCGCAAGGCTGGGATTTACTCGTCTTTGTTCACAGTTTTTTCCGAGAGGATAATTTACCTATATGTTATCTATATGCTATGATGAATGGCTATAGCTCAGCTTGTACAGCCCGTGAGACCGTTCTACATATAAAAGACATTCTGGGTAAACATGAATATCTTTTTAAATTCTGTCGTATGTTAAATCCTCTACATTTTGTGGACACTGAAGCCGCTGTTAAAGCATATGACTTTATGTTGGCTTTGAAAACCGAATAATATGTATATGGATAGTACTCGTAGTAAGAGCACTTTATAGACCTTTACCGGTGTTATCTAGATTGATAAACTTCTAGATAACATTAGGTAGAGGTCTTTTTCTATTTCAATTTATAGTATTACAGTCAGAGTTCAGCTACTTTCACCATAAGTACCTTAAATAACGGTAAGAGGGTTGTCGAATGAGGGCCTCAGGAATATAAGAGGGTGAAAGGAGGTGATACGATGGCCAATATTAAACGCACTAAATTGGTGTTGCGTTTTAACATCGGTACCGAAGATGCGCCGAAGTACAAAGACGTAACCTATACTCGTGTTGCGGAAGAAGCGTCTGACGATCATGTGAAAACCGTTGGTAATGCGCTGGCAGCCTTGTATGACCACAGCTTGTCCGACGTGGTCCGCGTCAATGAAGTATCCTTAGGACATTAAGTGTAGGTTTTCTACCATTTTGTTTTAGGTGATCCAAACACATTTTTAATTGCTGGTTTCGTACATTCTTATATAGTCGTAAAAAGGTGTAGAAATAGCAAGTCCACACATTCCCATCCTTATTGATATGAATCGAAGATAGGCATATTTGTAATTTAACTTGTTTATATAGTCTATTTAGATTCGATGAACTTGTTTATGAAACGTGAAAGGAGGCGCCCACATGGCGGAAAAACGCGTTGTATATCTTACATTTTCTACGGTCGGTGGTAAAAGCACATCAGTCACAATTAGTGCTCCTCGTGCTGGAATTACTTTACAAGATGCTAAAACAGCGGCTAATGCGTTAGTGGCTAACAAAGTCATTCTTGGTGCTGGTGATGCAGAATTAGCAGCATTTACTACGGCTCGTGAAGTAAAGACACAAACTACTGAATTGCAATAGTACTGATTATGTACGATGTGATTTTGTTAGTGGAAATATAATTTAATAAAAAGAGACCTTGATCAAAGCAAGGTCTCTTTTTGCGTTGCAATTGAGACGTAAGTTCAAATTTATTTCAGATTTATAATTTATAATATCCTTTATAATGACTGGTATTTATATGATGTTGGAAAATATAGTATGATATGGTAGACTTATTAAGTGATTTTAATTATCGTTTTAATGTAACTTGATTTATTTAAAACTAGTTTAGTAGGGGAGAAAATAAGTTTATAGAATTAAGCTGTTAATAAAGGAGGTTTACGATGAAAGAGGCTTGGGAATTATTCTTACATGGTGGATTTGTTATGTGGCCATTACTAGTGGCCCTTATCATTGCCGTAGCTATAGCGATTGAACGTATAGCTTATTATCGACAATTGAAGCGGGAAATGTTTGCTCTGAATGATGCATTAGAAGAGAGCGAAATGAACTGGCAATCCTTATTAACTACCTTAGGATCTAAATATACAGCTAATATTTCGTATAATCTACCTCGCGTGCTTGGACAGTGTCAGAATCGTAATGTATTGCAATCCAAAATGGAGGATATGGTGGCTCATGTTTATACGCACGCTTCTCGTGGCCTTGATTGGCTCTCTACCATTATTACGATAGCACCATTATTAGGCTTACTTGGTACTGTAACGGGTATGATTGGTGCCTTTCAGGTATTCGGTGCTGACGGTGCGGTACCTACTGCTATTACCGGTGGTGTGGGGGAAGCCCTTGTCGCAACTGCTTCCGGGCTTTGCGTGGCTATTGTAGCATTATGTTTCCATGCTGCATTTACCCATCATGTACGCATGACGATATCTCGTTTAGAAGATTCATTTTCTCGTGTTTTAGATTCTTATGATCGGGGGCATGCTGCATGAAACGAATGAGTCGTATGGAGGGAGAAAAGCCTACTTTAATGGTTATTCCTATGATTGATATCATCTTTTTCTTGCTCGTATTTTTTATGATTAGCACCATATATACAATTCCACAACAATCCTTATCTATTATGCTGCCAAAAACGAAAACGCAGCAGTCCGCTGAGTTGCGCCCGGTTTTAATTGATTTTGAAAAATCTGGGCAGCTGATGATAGATGATGGGTATGTGACGAAAGAACAGCTTATTAGCTCTGTGAAAGCCAAGATTGGAGAGAATAAAAATCAAAATTTCCTTATTCGTGCCGATAAGGATTTGAGCTATGGCAAGGTCGTGGAGTTAATGGATGATATGAAAGTAGCCGGCGCTGCAAGTATTAGTATTGCCACTGTTAATAAATAGGTGATGCTATGCCGAAAAAATATGTAGATGTGTGGAAATATCCACATATGACCTATAAAAAAGCCTTTGTTATTGCTACTATTATCAGTATTATTACGGTTGGTGTTGCTTTTATTTCCTTTTCTGATTACATCGAATCTCAAATGATCGGATCTTTGCAAATTAATTTTCTAACGGAACAGGAAGCGGAGAAACAAGTAGAAGAAATTAAAGAGCAGATTAAAGAAGAGAAGGTTCATGAACTTCAATACCAAAAAGAATTGGAAAATAATAAAGTTCAACCTGATAACGGTGGAGCCGGTCACGGAGGACAAAATGGGAACTCTGCTGTTCCTACAAAAAGTGATGTAAGTCCGTCTAGTCAACAAGCGCGTGCTGGTGAAACAGGTACTATTAAACAATCTTCTGTCGGTAGCAATACGGGGAGTGGACTTGTCGGGCCTGAAGGTCCTGGAATTGGGTATGCATCAACAGGAAGTGGAGAAGGGCTTAGCGATCGTGAAAGTACCGGAGGTACTGAAGCAGATGTCGGCGGTGGCGGCGTATTTAGCTATGATGGGTATTGGAGTAATTTACAAAGTGCAATTAATAGTAATTACCCTACAGATGCATACACTATGGGGATTCAAGGTGATGTGACACTAAGGATTTATTTTGCCCCAGGTGGTAGTGTTGCCAGTGTGGAAATTCTTAATTCTGATGACCCTATGTTATCAGAACATGCTAGGGAATATGCTTATAGTGTGGGCGGTGCTGAAAATTCTACAGGTACACAACAATATGCAGATATCACAATTCATTATAATTTATAAGTATAATGAAAAACTAGTATCTTTATGGATACTAGTTTTTTTATATGTATATATATTACTTTGATAACATAAAATAATATTGATAGTTATTCCTGATGAATATATAATTGAGATTAGATATCGTTTTATACTATTAGAGCCCTAATATATTTTCTGGAGGTGTGTGATGAAAAAGTCATGGGCAGCACTATTGTGTGTTGTATGTCTAACGTCTGTTGCAGGTGTGGTAGGTGCAGAAAATAATAGTTCTACAAGTGTAGATAGTGTGAATGAATCTCAAAATACTGTGAGTAATGAGCAGTCAAGACGCATGAAAGATATTACGGTTACGGCTACTCGTACGGAGGCTTTAGTTCGCGATGTGCCAATTGCGACAACGATTATTTCACAAGAGGAAATTAAAGATCGCCAATATCGTAATTTAGAGCAAGCCTTACAAAGTGTGCCAGGCGTTGCTTTCAGCACCGATGCCCACGGTGGACAAAATATTACGATGCGTGGTGCCGAATCTCGTCATACATTAATTCTTATTGATGGACGACGTGTTACGGGAGAATTGACGAAAACGAGAGCTAACGCCATGGGCTGGCTTCGCCAAGGCATGGATAATGTGGAACGCATCGAAATAACTCGTGGACCGTCGAGTGCCCTTTATGGTTCTGAGGCGAATGGTGGGGTTATTAATATTATTACAAAGCAATCTAGAAAGCCAAGTGTAGAGGTTAATACTGAAATTTCCCGACGTGATGCATCGAGTGCGACAGGATATAACTTCAATGTATTGGCTCGTAGTGGGCAAAAAGGAAAGTGGAACGGATCGATTGGTGCAGGTATTCGCAGGAATATAGCGGGTAATAATGATTCTGGCTCGGATAATAATTATCATGGTGATCGGATACCGCTTCATTTTGACGTATCTTATCAAGCGGGAAAAAGAGATAAATTTTTCTTCTTTATAGATCGAGAAACTGAAGACTTGGATATGAATACGAAAAAAGGTAGTTCATTAACTCAATCGGTTGATAAAAATACGACTACTACAAGCACAGGTCTTCGTTGGAATGGTCGTCGCGGTCGGTCATCGCTTATGGTGCAGTCTTACTACAATCATTACAAAGACACCTATGATCAATATAAGCGCACGGGTGGCATAAAAAAACTATCCATTTGGGATGAATATTATAATAAAGAATGGATTACAGACGCACAGGTTAATACATCAATCGATAAGAAGAATCTCTTGACTTATGGCGTTCAATTCCGCCGTCAAGAAGCGATTAGTACGCGTATTAATAATGGCTCCATAGCATGGTCAAGAACTCGAGAAGGCATTACAGATACTGCGGGTAAGGCAACCATTAATTACGGTAGTTACTTTGTGCAACATCAATGGAAACCTAGTCGTAAATGGGTAATTATTCCTGCTGTTCGCTACGATACGTCAAATGCATTTGATAGCCATTGGTCGCCTAAGATTGGTGTTACCTATAAAGCAAATGATAGTCTTCGCTTTAAAATGAACTATGGTGCAGGCTACTCCACACCTGGTATGACGGAAATGTATCATCATTGGCTTATGGCATCTAATGTGCCAAGAGGGCGATTAGGGGCTTTCGATATATATTTGCAAGGTAATCCTAATTTGAAACCTGAAAGCTCTTATAACTTTGATTTCTCTGTCGAAAAAGATTGGAAACGGACAAATGTTAAGGCGTCCTATTTCCACAATGTTATTAAAAATTATATTGAAAGCGGTGCCAATCGTATTGATATGGCGAATCGCCGTATTTATGTTTCGTATTCCAATTTACCTCGTGCTGTATTGCAAGGTGTGGAATTATCTGTAAATCATAGACTCAATGATAAATGGGATGTATTCGGTAACTATACTTATTTGGATGCGAAGAATGACGTTACCCATAATCGTCTGTTAAACCGTGGTCGTCATGTATTCAGTGGTGGTGTTAATTATCATCAAGGTCGCTGGACTGGCGCGTTCTGGGGTAATTATTATATTAACTACCTTGATGGCATTGATGCTATCGTTGTTAACCCACGTCTCAGCATTCCGAAGAAGAAAAACATTCAAACTTGGAATGTTATGGTGACTCGTCAGTTGAATGATAATGCATCCATGTATGTAGGGGTTGAAAATATATTTGGCGAAAAACAAGACTTACGGGATATTCATGGCGCTACTTATCGCATGGGCCTTAACTTGCGTATGTAATAGTGAGATATTAATGTACGCATGAAATGCTGAGGCTTTAATGTATGAATGAAATACATGCATATGTATTGGTGTATGTAATATAGTGGCATTAATTTGAAACTATAATGTATGAGGTTTAGCTTGCATAAGTAATCTGCGAGGTGATCATTATCAATAAGCCATTATTATGTTTATTGGGGATTGTTACTGTTGTGGGGGTTTTCACTACGGCTACAAGTTTTGAAGGCAAGCGAGAGGTATTCAGCGAGGCTGGTGCTATTCAGATTGAAGATGATACGAAGCAAATTGTGTCGTTGCCAAACATAGCAAGTCGTGTAGTATCTATTTCTTCGGCGGATAGTGAATTGCTTATCACTTTAGGTGTTAGCCCCGTAGGCGTAGTAAATTCAAGGGAATTACCGGCAGATGTGCAGGCTAAAATTGCACAGTATCCGAATATGAATAGTGCTGTATCTCCAAGTATTGAACGAATTATTATGTCCGACCCGAATCTCGTTATCGGCATTGCCATGCCGTTTCAAACGGCGTTGCGCAAAGCTTTTAATGCGAATCATATTCCTAGCTTTTACCACTTGTCCTCCAATTATGATGACATCATGGACCATATTCGACATGTGGGCACCATGACTGGTCATGATAGGGAGGCGGCTGCGTTGGTCCAGAAATATAATGATATCCTAACGGAAATCATACAGCGTCATAAAGATGAGTCTGCACCGCGTGTCCTCATCGTTTTTGGGACGCCTACGAGTTACCAACTAGCCTCCAGTAAAACATATGTGGGAGATATTTTCCAAAGATTAGGGGCAAAAAATGTGGCTGATGTATATTTGCCGCAGGATGTATCGGAGAATGCTTTGGATGGATATATTCCGCTTAATCTGGAGACGATGGCCGTTCTTGATTGTGACAAGGTTATCTTGATTAATCATGGCAGTAGCGGTGAGAAAGATATAGCAGCTTTTAAAAAGGCTTTTAAAACGCCGGCATGGCAGAATGTACCTGCTATTGCTAATGGGAATATAGAGGTCTTGCCGGGTCCGTTGTTTGCGTCGGTGCCGACTGCCCGAATGGATCAAGTGTTATTATATGCGGAAAAGGTGTTATATGGACAATCTCATTAATGTGCAGGAACGTCGTGGCTTACGCGTTTTTGTGGCTGCGCTGATTCTGTTAATAGCAGGTGTGTTGCTGAGTATGAAATTGGGTGCCGTTCCATTAACTTGGGGCGAATTATACCAAATCATAACGGGTGGCGATACATCAAAAATTGGTCAAATTATCATGACTATACGCTTACCACGTGTTGTAGTGGGATTCTTAGCGGGCATGAATCTTGCCTTAGCTGGCGTGATTTTACAAGGTATCTTGCGAAATCCTTTGGCGGATCCTGGCATTATTGGCATTACCTCTGGTGGTGCTTTGGCGGCTATGATCATCATGATTCTCATGCCTACTTACGTTATGCTTGTTCCTATTGGTGCTTTTGTTGGTGCATTAGTGGCATCGTTTTTGGTTTACGGTATTTCTTGGCAAGGTGGACTTAATCCGTTGCGCCTTATCTTAGCCGGTGTGGCTGTAGCGGCTTTCTTCGGCGGGTTTAATACGATTTTGTCCGTTTTTTATCCAGATCGTGTTCAAGGAACGGTGAGCTGGATGGCAGGTGGTTTTGTAGGGCGCAGTTGGGACGATGTGATGATGATCTGGCCTTATACGGCTATAGGCATTATTGGATCTATGATATCTATCAGATGGCTTACATTGCTTAGTTTAGGCGATGATACGGCACGCACCTTGGGTGTGCATGTTGAAAGATGCCGACTTTTGTTGCTCGTATTAGCCTCTTTGTTAGCCGCATCAGCAGTGAGTGTGTCGGGGATGTTGGGATTTGTAGGCCTTATCGTGCCTCATGTGGCGCGCCTCATCGTAGGTGTGGATTATCGTTACTTGATTCCTACGTCTATGGTCTTTGGTGGCATATTAATTGTTTATGCAGATACATTGGCGCGCATGATGATTGCGCCCGGTGAAATTCCTGTAGGCGTACTGATGAGCTTCTTGGGTGCTCCATTCTTCTTGTATCTATTGAAAGGGGTGGGGCGAAGATGAGTGTGTTAATAGTCGACAATATAACGGTAGGTTATGGAAAACGATTGATACTGGAGAATCAATCTATCGTCTTTGATAAACCGGAAATAATATCTATTATTGGTCCAAATGGTTCGGGAAAATCAACGTTTTTGAAAGCTTTGGCGCGGCTTATCAAGATAAAACAAGGGACTATATCGTTAGATGAAAAATCTTTACATTCGTGGAATACAAAGGAATTAGCGCGTCATATAGCTTTGTTACCGCAAATTACGACCGCCCCTGAAGGAATGTTAGTTGAGCAGTTGGTTCGATCCGGACGAAATCCGTATGTATCGATTTTTAAGGAACTATCTGATGCGGATTTAGCTGCTGTGGAGCAGGCGATGAAATGCACAGATGTATGGAAATATCGGTATCGGCAAATAGGGGAACTATCCGGCGGTGAACGGCAGCGCGTATGGCTTTCATTAAGTTTGGCGCAAGAACCGAATATTCTACTCCTCGATGAACCGACTACCTATCTCGATAGTCGCCATCAAATTGAGTTGATGGAGCTAGTTAAACGCACACAGCGGGAACGAAATATTATGGTCGTTATGGTGCTCCATGATTTGAATCTAGCTTTGCGCTATAGTGACCGCATTATTGCTATTAAAGAGGGAGCTATTGTAGGTGATGGAACTCCGCATATGATGATGACCCCAGAGAATTTAGCAGAGTGGTTCGGTATTAAAGCGGATATTTTACAAAGTCCTCGCAGTGAAGAAACATG
The DNA here is from genome assembly GCF_032577575.1 of Veillonella parvula. GTDB lineage: Bacteria > Bacillota > Negativicutes > Veillonellales > Veillonellaceae > Veillonella. Next base: position 281,288 of record NZ_JAWFVO010000003.1, read on the forward strand.
TCCTATATGTGTACCATATGGTCTTGCTTAAATAGAGGAACTTAAATGCTATATACTAGTTAATTGTTAGCTGTTTTTACTGAAATGTACACAATAGCAAAAAAGCTATTTCGAAAATTGCATACTGTTTATACCTTAAAGAGACCCCACCTGTGGTGAGGGTCTCTTTATTATGGTAAAATATATAGTGTACTAAATGGTTGGGTGAAACTTTCACGAAATGATGTACCAGAATAAGTACATTATAGAACCCGGATGGGGATTTTTAATGAGGTAAAATAGTGGAATATATTATTTCGTTTATGGAAACATATGGCTATACGGCCATGTTTATTGCAATGGTTCTAGAAAATGCTAACGTGCCTATTCCAAGTGAAATCGTACTTGGTTTTGCGGGGTATTTGATAGCTCAAGGCATATTTGATATGCATACAACAATGGTGGTAGGTATCTTAGCAGGTATTGTTGGTTCTATGGTATCCTACTGGATGGGTGAGCATGGTGGGCGCCCTTTATTATTGAAATATGGTAAATATATATTCTTTAATGAACATAAATTTGAACTGGCAGAAAAGATGTTTAATAAATATGGCGGTGTAGCTGTATTTTTTGGTCGACTTTTACCTGGTGTTCGTACCTTTATCTCCTTCCCTGCAGGAATGGCACGCTATCCCATGTGGCATTTCATCATCTGGACGGTACTCGGTACGATTCCTTGGACGATTTTGCTCGTTTACTTAGGCAAGGTGCTTGGTGAAAATTGGCAAGACCTTATCGAGTACAATCATGAGTTCTTGATTGTTATGATTGTTGTATTTGTCATTATAGCTGTAGTACTGGGCTTTAGATACTATCGTAATCGTCGATAAGGAGGCCCTTATGAAACTCTCTCGATTAACACCAGTCGTATTTATTGTGTGGCTAGTGTTTTATATGTTTGGCAATAATATGTTGCCTGTTACAGATCCCGTTGAATCTAATTATGCGTTAACAGCAAAGGAAATGGTTCTTTCAGGTGATTGGCTATCTCCGCAGATTTATGGTACTTATTGGTACGATAAACCCATCATGATTTATTGGCTCATTGCTCTTGGCTTTAAAATCTTTGGAATTGCTGATTGGGTGGTGCGCCTACCGAGTGCTATTTTTGGTGCTTTGTCGGTGGCGACCATGTATCAATCTACGCGTACCATGAGCGGTAAGTGGGCACTTGGTCTCATTGGGGCATCCGTTCTAGGCACATCTCTCATGTTCTGGACCGTAGCACATGGCGTTATTACGGATATGGTGCTCCTCTATACGACGTTGATGGTCATGATTTACTCCTACAAGGGACTGGTAGAACAGAAACCGTATGCCATGATTGTAGCCTATGTATTCGCAGCGTTAGGCGTACTCACTAAAGGTCCGGTAGCCATTGTGTTGCCTGGTATGATTTTACTTGTTTTTGCAGGTATTAATCGTTCTTGGTCTATGGTGAAAGCCATCTTCGATTGGCGTGGCATTTTAGCTTTTTGTGTAGTTTGTTTGCCGTGGTATGTGTACATGTACAGTGTTCATGGTCAAGACTTTATCAATGGCTTCTTAGGGCTTCACAATGTGACTCGCGCTACTCAATCGGAGCATCCAGAAGATAATGTGTGGTGGTATTATCTCGCTATCTTCCTTGGTGCTTCTATGCCGTGGACGGGTGCTGTTATTTACGGTATAATCGATGGTTTTAAACAACGTCATACAGGGTTTATCTATAATATGACTTGGGGTGTTGGAATTGTGCTATTCTACACCTTGATGGCAACAAAATACCCTCTATATACCTTTGTTAGCTTAGTCCCATTTAGTGCTATCGGTGCTTTGGGCGTTATGAAACTTATTCGCAAAGGCAAATCTAGAGCCTTAAAATGGATTATTATGGGGCCGACGTTGCTTTTGTGGATTGCTTATGTAGCAGGTTCTTTCTTCGCACCATGGGGTTTTTATTGTTTGCTCTATGTCGTGGTTGCTATGGCAATATTGGCTATGTTCTATACATGGTATACGAAAAGAGGATATCGTTTAGTTACAATTATTGTCCTTGGTACGATGGTTATATCTTCTATAGTTGTTATGGAAGGTTTAGAGCCATTCGTTAAGCAACGTAGTAATATTGATGTTGTTCCAGTAGTGGATTCCTATGAAGGGGATGTCTATTACTATAACGGCTATAGTACGGCTGTTGTGTATTATACGGGTCATAAGGTTATCAAGATTAATGGTGATGAAAGTCGCTGGGATGATCGAGATAAATTAAAAAAACGTAGCGCTGAATGGCAGAAAAAATATCTTATGGAACAAGTAAGTGAAGAGGAATTTAACAAGATTATCGAATCTGGTAAGCCACTTATGTTAATCGTTTCAAAAGGGGAAATTAAGCATTTCCATCAGTCCTCCATTTATCCACATGTATCTGAGTCTAGTGAAGCAGGTACATCTGAAGTTTACGTATTAAATAAAAAGACTCTATTCAAATAATTGTGAAAACTTAATAAACATTAAAAACAGGTAGTATCCAATGATATGTATCCCCTTTACTGGTTGTCTAGTAAAGGGGGTACATATCACAACGAATACTATCTGTTTTTTTGTTAATTAGCACCTTACCACTTTTCGTTAATTAGTTGTTTGCTGTTTTTGGTTAATTAAAATCTTGCGGTTTTATGTTATCTGAAAGTTTACTGGTGTTGATCCTATATATACTATCTATTTATTTGCCTTTTATATTAAAATGCTTATTTAAATGAATAGGATCTTGTCTATATTGACATTTTTCGTACATAAATAATAATACCTACAATATTAATATGATTTATTGACATAATTAATACATATTGATATAGTAGGTTATATTAAGTTTAGAAGACGAGGTGTTCTAAAGCCTGATTTCATCTAAGGTATAGAAAAATGCGGAAAATGATATGAGTCATAAACGCCCCTTGTTGTGAGGTAGAAAGAGGGGACATTATGAAGAAATTTTGGTATCTATTCATTGCTATCGTGCTGTTGATAGTAAGTGGGCTAGCGTATGGTTATCATGAACACAGTAAACCAAAGACCGCCCAAGAATTAAAAACCGTGCGCGTTGCGTATTTACCGATTACGCATGCGCTACCCGTATTTGCTATGAAGGAACTGGAGACAGCAGATGGTCCCGTTCATGTAGAGCTTGTTAAATACGGTTCCTGGCCGGAACTCATGGATGCGCTCAACACCGGTAAAGTAGACGCTGCAGCCGTTCTCGTTGAGCTCGGTGTAAAGGCTCGTGAACAGGGAATTGATGTGCGCGCAGCGGCATTAGGTCATACGGAAGGTAACATTATCGTTGTAAATAACAATATTAACTCTGTACAGGATTTAAAAGGCAAATCCTTTGCTATCCCTCATAAGCAATCAACTCAAAAAATCCTTGTAGACCTCATGCTTGAACGGGCGGGTCTTAGCGAGAAGGACGTACAGATAGTGGAGATGAGTCCTCCCGAAATGCCGTCCGCATTGTCGGTCGGTCAAATCGCTGGCTATAGCGTGGCGGAGCCTTTCGGTTCTCTTGCTATAGAAATGGGAGCTGGGAAGGTCTTTGAAGACCCTGATCACTTATGGCATGACAATATTTGCTGCGCCCTCGTATTCAACGGTCAATTCGTCGATGAACACCACGATTTGGCGAAGGCTTTCACAAAAGCTTATCTCGATGCAGGTACGTATTTAGACGAGCATCCGGAGGCGCAAAAGGAGATTTCCTTAAAATACATGAAGTTTAAGGATCCTGTTATTGAACGTTCCCTCAAAGTGATTGGGTTTAAAGATTTAGCCCTTACAGAGGAGCGTTACAATGCGCTCGTGCATCACATGACACATATTGATTTAATCAAAAACGTGCCGAGCTATTCAGAGTTTGTAGATCAAACATTGTTACCATAGGAGGGGGACCATGAAGAAATATACATATGTGCCGGGCTCATTTATCGCAGCGTGGCTAATTTGGGAGCTGGTTGTTCGCCTCGGCGGATTTAACGAAGCCTTGTTGCCGACGCCGTACAAAGTGTTGCTCGGCTTTGGGGAGCTCATCGGAGACGGTGTGTTATTCAAGGATGTTGCGGACAGTTTGGTGCGCTTTTTCATAGGCTATGTCATTTCCGTCGTAGCCGGCGTGTTTTTAGGCCTTATTTTAGGCTGGTATAAAGGCATTTGGAACTATATAAATCCCATCGTTCAGGTGATTCGTCCTATTTCACCGGTGGCATGGTTGCCGTTTATCGTACTGTTTTTCGGTATCGGACAGGCGCCGGCCATCGTTATCATCTTTATTGCGGCGTTTTTCCCGGTTCTATTGTCCACGGTGTCCGCGATTCAGAATATCGATCCCGTATATATCAAGGTGGCTCGAAATTTTGGCATCAAACAGCCGGAACTGTTATTTAAAATTGTATTGCCCGCCGTGTTTCCCGGTATTGCATCGGGCCTTCACATCGCGCTCGGCACGGCGTGGATCTTCCTGGTGACGGGGGAAATGGTAGGCTCTCAGACGGGTCTTGGATTCCTCATCATCGATATGCGGAACAATTTGCGTAACGATCTTCTGATGGTGGCGATTTTGACGATTGGCTTTGTAGGACTTTTGCTCGATTGGGGCGTGTCCCTCATCGAAAAATGGATTTATAGACGTTGGGGCATTGAGAAATAGGAGGTGGACGCATGGGTTACATTTCGGTGCGCAATGCACACAAGGAATTTATGAAAGATGGAGAACCGCTCACCATCCTTGAAAATATTAATCTGGACATTGAACGAGGTGAATTTATTTGCCTTTTAGGTCCTTCCGGGTCCGGTAAAAGCACGCTTTTAAATGCTATGGCCGGCTTTGAGCTCGTTACTTCGGGCTCTATTACCATCGACGGCGCGGAGGTGAAAGCACCTCAACTGCGGTATGTAACGGTCTTTCAAAATTACGGACTGCTACCGTGGCGAACGGTGGAAAGTAATATTGAACTGGGCCTTGAAAGTAAGAATGTGCCTAAGGAAGAGCGACCTGCTATCATCGACAAATACGTGAAAATGGTGGGGCTCGACCATGCGCGCAATCGCTATCCGGCGGAGTTGTCCGGTGGGATGCAGCAACGTGTATCCATTGCGCGGGCGTTGGCGGTCGATCCGGACATTATCTTCATGGATGAACCGCTAGGGGCCCTCGATGCGTTGACACGCATCAATTTACAGGATGAAATCTCCCGTATCTGCCGTGAAGAGGGTAAAACGGTCGTATTCGTTACGCATGATATCGAAGAGGCGGTGGTTCTTGCGGATCGCGTCGTAGTGCTCGCTGCTAATCCGGGACGGGTGCAAACCATTATCCCCGTCAATCTCATCGATAGGACGGACCGGACCTCGGCGTCCTTCGTCAATATTCGAAACCACATATTTGAACAATTCCAACTCGCCAAAGAAGACAAAATCGAGTTTTATATATAATTGTGATATTGTATATATTAATAGCAACAGAAGTCTGACAAAAACTGTAGTTTCAAAGATAGTAGAATCATTCATTACCATCAAGGTTGTTATATGAGGCTTTGATGGTAGAGAATCTTAAGTCGCTTTGAAATTACAGTTTTTTATATTCCGTTGTATGTGGATATTTTGAATATTAATTTTGCATCAAACTTTCAGAAATGGGTGCTATTATAAATATAGTAACAGCAACATTTTAGGTAGTGCGTGATTATCGGATATAGTATCACATATCATGATTGGGCATCGTAATATATGGATTGTATTACTATAGGTTTTAGTGTATAAATACAGTATATAAAAGCTTGATAATCATGATATACAGCATTATTAATTATATGGTTCGGTAGTATAAATTGGGGGAAATCCTATGTCCTTATTTGCACCAGAGGAAGAAAAAACGCTGTCTTTTGATGAATATATGGCCTCGTTTGATGCGGATCGGGTAGCAAAAGTACAGCAGTTTGTAGACTGGCTCGGTCAATATAGAGGCGAGCTTGTTCACAATCCGTGGGGTGAGGTGAATTCCGACCTCGAAATTGTTCGGTCTGACTTTGATGCGGCGCAGGTGCGTCGTAACAATTTGACGGCGTATTTGCTGCCGCGGTTGGGACGCTCCAAAATCTTTGTAGTGGCAGAGGCTGTCGGATATCAAGGCGGGCGTTTTTCGGGCATTGCCATTACCTGTGAGCGCATGTTGTTGGATAAGCATAAAACAATTCGGGCGCATCAGATAACGCCTGTTACATTACAAAGAACTAGCTCCCCTGTGAGTCCAATGCTGAAACGGACTCAACAGGAACAAGGGTTCAACGAACCTACGGATACGGTAGTATGGAGTGCCATCATTGAACAGGGAATCGATCCGTACGATGCACTGTTGTGGAATATATTTCCCTTTCATCCTCATAAGGCGGACGAACCGCTCACTAATCGGACACCGACCGAGTCGGAGCAGCAGCTAGGTTGGGAATATACGAAAAGACTGCTGGCATTGCATACCGAATTAGGTGGACCGAAGTCGCTCGTGCTCGCTGTCGGTCAAAAATCGGCGGACACGATGGGGCGATTCGGTCTTTCAGCCATCGGTCTTAGACATCCCGCTAACGGTGGGGTTAATTTATACCGTGAAGGTTTTGCTAAAGCTATAGGCCAATTTATACCGTAAAGATCTTGTTGAAGCTATATAGAGAGAGAGTTTTGAGATAGAAGGTATTACATATGAAACGTTATTGTGAATCCTGCCGTCAATATTGTGACGAGGCGGCCATGTTCTGTCCGCATTGCGGGCAGTATACGACTGCGGTGGAGGTTGAGAGAATTGCACCGGAAGGGGATATTATCTATCCGCTGGCGCATTATCAGTTGAGTTATAAGGATACATTTCTTTATGTGGTAGGCCACAAATTTATGAATTCAGATGGCCGCGCGTCTAAAGGAGAATTTTTGCGGTTCTTTTTGTTGTGGCTATTAGTTATCGTTGGAATTCTGGCGCTTGCTTATGGACTTACGGCGGTGCTTCATAGGGGTATTTATTTAATCCTGTTGGCATGGATGTTACTGACAATCATCGGTCTAGTCTTGCTAATTCCGTTGGGGGCTCTATGTATCCGTCGCCTTCATGATACCGGTAAAAGTAGTGAACATCTATTTTTTGTTTTAATACCTTTTATAGGGCCAATAATTCTATTTGCTCTACTGTGTAAGAAGGGTGAACCGAAGGCCAATCAATATGGTGAGGCGTTAAGGAACATCGTCATTGACAAACGGTTGGCATCTATTATGAAAGTATCGCCTACGAGCAGTGCTTTCACCACTCGAATTCTCGTTGCATTGCTGGTGAGTGCTATCTGCGTATGCAGTGTTTCGGCTCGTTATATGGGACCGGAAAGTGAACTGGAGCTGGGCGGATGGTTTACGAACATCATTGTCGGTCAAGGTAGTGATGAAGCTGCACGGGATGCGATACACGATTATTTTGATGCCGTCAATGAAAAGAACTATGATAAGGCTTTCACCTATGTTATCAATCAGACTAAGACGAATCCCGTAGAAAAGCAAAAATGGATGGAATCTATGAAGTCGGCGCCGAAGGTGGTTGTCGGGTCCTTAGGTGCGAGTCGTATCACTCGTATAAACAGCATGAAACGCATCATTTACGAAGCGGATCTGCAAGTCACTAAACCCGGAGATGGCGCGGTTGAGGCTGCGCACATGACACGCTACATATCTCTGGTCGAAGAAAATGGCGAATGGCATATTGAAGGATTTTATAAAAGTATGCCAGATGATAAATAATGAAATGCTTTGGGGTGGTTCGGTTTGAGCCGCCCTTTTAAGTAGTAGTAAAATTTTATGTTACTTTTGATGAATCAAGCGTAGAACTCTTTTGTTTATGTTGTTTTTATGTTATAATGAGCACAACGTATGAAAGTGAGGCTTTCATCAAAACAGATCGGACTATATTGCACTGCGTATCGGATTGAGATAAAAACAGAAGTCTCTTGCGGTTGAAGCATCTGATAGTGCACTATACTCATTTGCTACGGCAAATGGCACACAAACTAGGAACGGCAAAATTTGATAGCGCATTTTTGCGCCCATTTGACGAGACGCTAGTATAATAGCGCCTTTTTCTTTGTGTGACATTTCCTCGTGGCATAGATCAATTCAAGTGATAGGTGAGAAAAACTATGTTAAATAAATTAATGAACAAAATTTTAGGAGGAACTGTGAATACAACAGATAATCAGGTTACTGCGCAAGTGAAAGCAGAACCAACAGTAGCAAAAACTGCTACTCTTACAGCTGCGACTGAAGGCGAGCAAAAACAAACGCGTCGCCGTACAAATACACGCCGCCCTGCTGGCGAAGGTCGTACGCGCCAACAAACAGCTGGTGAAGGTGCAACACGCCAACGCCGGTCTACAAATACTCGTACAAGTGCGAATAGTGGTCGTACTAATACGACTCGCCGTACAAATACACGCCGCAATGCGGAACAAGGTGAAGGTCAAGAACGCAAAACTCGCCAAACTCGTGCACCGCGTGGTGAAAATACACGTAATGCGCGTACTAATAATGGTCGCAATGGCCAAAATGGTCAGAACCGCAATAATAACCGCTCCAATAACCGTTCTACAGGTTGGAATAATCAAGAGGAACAAGTAGAATTAGTCGGTCGTACGCCAAATGGCGCCAACAAGGGCAAATTCCAAATCATCCCACTAGGTGGCCTTGGTGAAATTGGTAAAAATATGACCATATTCCAATACGAGGACGAAATTATCGTTCTTGATTCTGGGCTTGCATTCCCTAGTGAAGATATGCTTGGTGTAGATATCGTTATTCCTGATATGAGCTATATTATCGAGAATAAAGACCGCGTGAAAGCTGTCGTAATTACTCATGGTCACGAAGATCATATCGGTTCTTTGGCGTACCTTATGAAAGAAATTAGTTGCCCAGTATATGCAACAAACCTCGTTTGTGGATTAATCGAAGGCAAGTTTAAAGAACATAAGGTATCTCCAAAATGTCTTCGTACGATTGCTGCCGGCGATGAAGTTCAAATTGGTCAAGTGACTGTTGGTTTCATCCAAACAAATCACTCTATTCCTGACTCTTGCGCTGTATACTTTAATACACCAATCGGAACAATTCTTCATACAGGGGACTTTAAAATTGACCAAACTCCTGTTGATGGCCGTTTGATGGATATGCACAAATTTGCTGAGTTAGGTAACAAAGGCGTATTAGCGCTCTTGTCGGACTCTACAAATGTAGAAAAACCAGGTACTACCGGTTCTGAAAGTTCCGTAGGCCCTGCGATTAAACAAGCTGTTGGAGAAGCAAAAGGCCGCGTTGTTTTGGCGACATTTGCATCTAACGTATCCCGTATTCAACAAGCTATTGATGCGGCGGTTATGTTCAACCGTAAGGTTGTAGTTATGGGCCGTAGCATGGTCAATGTTACAGAAATTGCCCAAGAGCGTGGATACTTGAATATTCCACCAAATACAATCATCGACGTTGATGTAATGCACAACTACACAGATGACCAAATCATGATCTTAACGACTGGTTCTCAAGGTGAACCGATGGCAGGCTTGTCCCGTATGGCAACAAGCAACCATCGCACTGTAGAATTGGCACCGAATGATACTGTTATCATTTCTGCAACACCAATTCCAGGCAACGAAGGTGCTGTAGGTAGAACTATCGATAACTTGCTTCGTTTAGGTTGTAATGTGGTATATGGTAAAGACCGTGGTATTCACGTATCTGGTCATGCGAGCCAAGAAGAGCTTAAAACAATGCTTAACCTTGTTCGTCCGGAATACTTTATCCCAGTTCATGGTGAGTATCGCATGTTGCGCCGTCATGGTGAACTTGGTGTGGCCATGGGCGTAGATCCTAAGAAAGTCCTTATCGGTGATAATGGTCAAATCTTTGAATTCGATAAAGATGGTGGTCGCAAAGGTGGCCGCGTACAAGCTGGCGCTATCTTCGTTGATGGCCTTGGTGTTGGTGACGTAGGTAATATCGTTATCCGTGACCGTCAACAATTGGCACAAGAAGGTATGGTTATCGTCGTTATGGCGATGGATAAAGCTTCCGGTACTATCGTAGCTGGTCCAGACCTCGTATCTCGTGGTTTCGTATATGTTCGTGACGCAGAAGAACTCATGCTTGCTGCGGAGCGCCGTGTAGAACAAGTTCTTGAAGATTGCGAAATGCAACGCATCAAAGACTGGACAACCATTAAGCAAAACGTACGTGACGCATTGGGTAAATTCTTCTATGATAAAACTCGTCGTCGCCCTATGATCTTGCCAATTATTCAAGACGTATAGATATAATTAAGACAAGCAGTTGTTAAAATATTTATTTAACAACTGCTTGTTTTTCATTGGTATATGATTGTAAAATTAATGTAATCAAAGTAGGAATTTTATAATAAGTAGCGAATATTATTTAGTAGAAGAGTAATAAAGGGGAAAGGGAGGTGAGGGTATGTCCGGACGGTTTCCGGTGAGTGGAGCTATTTTAAACTGGTTACCTAAATATAGTGGTAAAGGTTATGAAGCTTTTTATAAGCGGTTTCCAAAGTATGGAGAGTGGATTGCCGGCAGTGTGCATCCGACAATTTGCCAAATACAGGCATTAGCTACTTTTTCCAATGTACCGTTAGGGTATATTTATTTAAAGAATCCTCCACAGTTATCGGATAAAGAGATTACTGATTTTAGAAGACTAAATGGTGAAATCCCTGATAGGCCATATAGTCCTGAGTTAAGAGATACTATTTATGATATGCAGATTCGCCAAGATTGGTTGAGTCAATATCGAAAGCTTAATTTAGGAATAGATGCGTTATCTTATGTAGGGGGTTTTTCTAAACACATGGATAGCAGAAGTCTTGTGCATCAAGCTTATTCGTTATTAAATATAGAGGCTGGTTGGCAAATAGGTATAGCAGATCCGTTTACATATATACGTGAACGCATCGAGGCTATCGGTGTTACTGTATTTGTTAACGGTATTGTGGGCTCTAACACTAGACGTAAATTATCTGTCGATGAGTTTAGAGGGTTTACATTAATTGATTCTTATGCACCTGTTATTTTTATCAATGGAGCTGATTCGAATCATGGGAGGCTGTTTACGATTATTCATGAGTTTTGTCATATATTATTAGGTGAGGAAGGCGTTACTGATAGCTCTTCTGAGCCGTATTGTAACAGCTTTGCAGGTGAATTTCTTGTGCCGGAATCTCGATTTATTCCAGTGTGGAATGAACATTTGGAGGATTATGAGACCGTAGCTAAGCGTTTTAAGGTGAGTGAATATGTTATCTATCGTATAGCATTAGAGCATGGATATATTACTCGAATTCAATATCATAGACTAGTGGAACGTTTTAATCAGCGATTACAAAGCTTACCTGAACGAGAGACAAGAGGTGGTGGGGATTTTTATGTCACTGCTCACGCTCGGTTGGGTGAAAGTTTTAGTCGTACTGTTGTCAAAGCTGCTCGAGCAGGTGAATTGGCGTATCGAGATGCGTATGAGTTGTTAGGCTTACGTGGTAGTACTTTTACAAAATATGTGAATGAGTATAGTTTTTAGGAGAAAAAACTATGTATGTTCTTGATAGTAATACCTTTATAGATGCAAAGAACCGCTATTATGGGTTTGATATTGTTCCATCGTTCTGGAATGAGTTGATATCTCGCAGTAGAGGTAATATTTTAACTATTGATCACATTAAAAATGAAATTATGAGCGGTAATGATGAGTTATCTACTTGGTTTAACACTCATTATTTGACATTTACTGAAGCGACAAATGATGATGAGATACAAAATTCATATGTAGATATCGCTGAATATGTGATGTCAAATCAACAATATAAGGATGCAGAAAAACATCGCTTTTTGGCTAAAGCGGATCCTTGGCTTATAGCTTATGCGAGTGTCCGCAGAGGTGTGGTTGTAACCCACGAAACCTTAGCGGGACCAAGCACTACGAAAGTCAAAATACCGGATATATGTGAGCATTTTGATGTTTCATATGTGAATGTATTTGAAATGATGCGTCAATTACATATGGTAATATGAGATGAGGAGCTACTTTAGGTGGCTCCCTATTTTTCGTTATTTATATGTATTGCCAGTACTATAAATAGCACCACTATCGCAATTGTCTACTATATGGGGTATTTGAAGTTACCTTTTTAAACTGTTATAATTAAAAGATACCAATTAATATATCTTCTTATGTAAGAATGGTGATTTATGAATAAAACAAATACAAGAGCGATGGTTGAAACTGCCTTTGTTAGTGCTATAGGTGTTATCCTTAGTGCTATCAGTGTTTATATACCAGCTTTCGCCTTTTTATCATTTTTTGTTACACCTGCGGCCATTGGCATAATTGGAACAAAATGGGGCCGTAAATATAGTATATCGGCAGCTATTGTTACTACTTTCTTAGCAGTAATTTTATTTGGACCATGGAATGGTATACCTGTTGGCTTATTTGCTGCGGTAGGTGTAGGAGTAGGAGAGGGTAATCGTCTTTCATTGGGAACGATTAAACGGTTACTACTCCCTAGTATTGCTATGTTTGTTGCTGTATTAGTAACTTTCATTGCACAAGCGTATATATCTGGTATTGACTTATCAATGATAGATATACAGATGACAGAGCAAGCTCGTATGATTGCTGATCAAGCATTACAAACGAATTCTAATATTACACAAGAACAAGCGGATTTATTTGTGAAAAATGTAGATAAGTTAGCTACTGGTTTGAAGGATGCGTTTTTTGTAGCTATAGCTATAGCTGCAGTATCATATAGTTATATAACTATTCAGATATCTATATGGTTAGGCAAGCGATTACATATTTCCATACCTCGATTTTTACCGATTGAAGAGTGGAAGATGCCTGTCTGGAGTGCCGGTTTATATGCGTTAGGCATTATTGGTATATATGGTGCTCCACATATTAATATGGATTCTTCATGGGTCACAGCCATTAGTACTAATGTATTACTCCTCGGTAGCTCTATGTGTTCTGTTCATGGCTTTGCAGCTTTAGCAGACTTAATGAGTAGTTATCGCATGAGTAATAAATTGAAGTGGATATTGCTTGGTGTATATGCCTTCTTCTTTGGACAAGCACTAGCGATATTTGGTGTTATAGATATGTTTTTAGATTTACGGACACGTTACAAAGCGCGTCAATAGTAATAGAAAGGAGGCCGTTATGAAATCCTTTCAACGGAGATGGAAAGGTTTAGAAATTACCATTGTTGCCGTTCTCGTATTATTGCTATTATTGCTGGCCTATTTAAATTGGGCTATTGCGATTTTAGCATTAATCATTGTAGTAGCGGCGTATTTGGTTAATTATAATACCCTTCATAACCGGCGTCGTTTAGCAAGAGAACAGTTTAGTGCGATGATGAAAAATGTCACACAAGCTTCTAACTTTGCTTTACAAAATTTGCCAATGGGGATTGTTCTTGTTAATAAGCAAGGCACATTGGTGTGGAATAACAGTGTTTTCGCTGACTGGGTTAAGGTGGATTGGAATAAGCTCCAAAAAATGTCTGCCTTGTTGCCTGGTTTCCGTATCGATAAAATCTGGGGTAAGTCCGGATATATGACGGAAAAATATGAAAATCGATACTTCCAAATTATTTATAAATTTATCGATCCTCGGGATACCCGATCAGATATTGATAGTGAAGATGAACTGGCGGAACATGCAGTGATGGCGCTGTACTTCAAGGATATTACGGACCTAGAAAAAGCCCGTATTAAAGCCGAAGAGGGACAGCCTGTATGGGGTATGATTCAAATCGATAATCTCGAAGAATTGACAAAAGGTCTTAGTGATCGTGAGTATACTAGTATTTGGACAGATATAAATAATATCATTATGGATGAAATCGACCGCTACGAAGGTTTTATTCGTAACTTCCAAGATGATATGTATACCTTTGCCATTTCTCGTGGTGCGCTTCATGAAATGGAGGAAGATGGTTTTAAAGTGCTCGAACGAATTCGTAAAGTACCATCTCCGCGTCAAGTACCAGCTACGATTTCTATTGGTATTAGTGAAAATGTAGGTTCTGTGAAAGATGTATCTGGTCGTGCTCGTGCAGCCTTAGATATCGCCTTAGGTCGCGGTGGTGACCAAGTGTGCATTATGGATGGTGAAAGTACGCGTTTCTTTGGTGGCAATACGGCAGGCGTTGAGAAGAATACGCGCGTTCGTGCTCGTGTTGTATCTCAAGCAATACATGAGCTTATGATTGATTCTGATAAGATTCTTATCATGGGGCATCAACGTGAAGACTACGATGCATTAGGTGGTATTATCGGTGTAGCCGCCATTGCTCGAGCACTTGGTAAAGACGTGCGCATTGCGCTTTCAAAAGAAACTAGCGCCATCGATAAAATGGTGAATGTTCTTAACGAGTCAGAGTTCTGGAAAGAGAATATTATTACTGCAGAAGCTGCAAGAGTATGGGTAGATGCGAATACGCTCACTGTCGTGTGTGATACGCATCGTCAGGAAATGGTGGCGGCTCAAGAGGCGCTTGAAATTTCTGAACGACGCATCGTTATCGACCATCATCGCCGCGCAGCGGACTTTGTGGAAAATCCATTGCTTACCTATTTGGAACCAACTGCATCGTCCACATCTGAGCTCGTAACAGAGCTTGTACAATATGCAGGCGTTCCTGTAAAACTTTCAAAAGCGGAAGCTACAGGCATTTATGCAGGTATCGTATTAGATACGAAGAACTTTGTTCAACAAACTGGTGCGCGTACCTTTGAGGCTGCAGCATTTTTGCGCCGTGCAGGAGCGGATATCGACAGAGTTAAACAATTGTTTATTGAAACTTTCGATTCTATCCAATTGCGTGCTAAAATGGTATTTGAAGCAAGTCGTACTGAAGGGATTGCTATTTCCGTAGCGCCTGAAGGTTTGAAGGATATGATGGCGTTGGCTGCACAAAGTGCGGACATGCTCATCAGTAATGAAGATATTGAAGCAGCTTTTGTACTATATTCCCTAAATGATGGCGGTATCGGCGTCAGCGCTCGATCCAAAGGCAAGGTAAACGTACAAGTTGTAATGGAAGCCTTGGGTGGTGGCGGTCACAGAACTGTGGCTGGTGCTCAATTACAAGGTATGACCATAGAGGAAGCGAAGCAGGCCATTTTGGAGCATGCTCTTGAGGCGCTTCATTCCGTAGAACAAGAGGAGGAACAACAATGAAAGTAGTATTGTTAGAAGACGTTAAAAAAGTTGGTAAAAAAGGCGAAATCGTTGAAGTTAGCGACGCATATGGTCGTAATGTATTGATCAAAAAAGGCCTCGGCCTTGAAGGTACAGCAACTAACGTAAATAATGCGAAACAAAAACAAGAATCCATTGCTCATAATAAAGCCGTTGCAAATGACGAAGCTAAGATCTTGGCAGCTCAATTGACTAAGGTTGAAGTAACTGTAAAAGTTCGCATGGGCGAAGAAGGCCGTGTATTCGGATCCGTTACTGCTAAAGATATTTCCGATGCTGCTAAAGCTCAATATAAAGTGGATATCGATAAAAAGAAAATCGAAATCAAAGAACCATTGAAAACATTGGGCGTACATGACGTATTAGTTCGTGTTCATCCTGAAATTACAAGTACTATCAAGGTTAATGTAGTAGCCGAATAATAGTATTCACCATGCTCTTTGAGTATGGTGAATTCTTTTATCCATAGTGGTTGTGTGAAGGGGATTATCATGGATGTACGCATTCCACCGCATAATCTAGATGCGGAAAAGGCCGTTTTGGGGGCTTTATTAACTAATGGATCCAATATGGGAGCCGTTGTAGATACGGTGACGAGTATTCTTAAATCTGAAGATTTTTACCGAGATGCACATCGTATTATTTACGATGCTATTCTAGAAATCGTGCATGCCAATAAGACGGCTGATTTTATCACAGTTGGTGAAGAACTAGACCGTCGTAAGCGCCTTGATGCAGTAGGTGGTCTTGCTTATATTACATCTCTTGCGAATGAATCGGTTTCCTACAATGTAGAGGAACATGCGAAAATCATCAGCGAGAAAGCTCAGTTGCGCCGCCTCATCGATGCAGGGAATAAAATCGTAGGCATGACGTATGCTGGCGAAGATGAGCCGACGGCAATCCTCAATAAGGCAGAGCAAATGGTGCTAGACGTAAGCGGTCAAACTCAGTCTGAATCCTCCTTTGCAGCTATTGGTGAAGTGGTTTTATCTAATCTAGATAAACTTAATGCACTGCAACAGCATGATGGTGCTATTACAGGCGTGCCAACAGGCTTTAAAGATGTGGACCATATTTTCAACGGCTTACAAAAATCTGACCTCATCCTCGTAGCAGCTCGTCCTGCGATGGGGAAAACAGCTTTCACCTTGAATATCGCTCAAAATGTAACGATGTTGTACGACAAGACGGTGGCGTTCTTTTCCCTGGAAATGGGCAAGGAACAGCTCGTTGGTCGTATTTTGTCCTCCGTGGCAGGTGTGAGTTCTGAAAAATTGCGCCGTGCGAACATGGATCCTGCTGACTGGGAAAAGGTTATTGCTGCAGCGGACCGCATGAGTAAATCCAAGCTCTTTATCGATGATACGCCGGGTCTTACCGTACAAGATATGCGCTCTAAATTGCGCCGTCTCAAGGTGGAACATGGCCTCGATCTCGTTATCGTCGATTATATTCAGTTGATGCAAGGTCGAAATGCTGGTAAGGGCAGTGAAAATCGTCAACAAGAGGTGTCCGAAATCTCTCGTAATCTTAAACTGATTGCTCGTGAATTTAACGTGCCGGTTATCGCTTTGTCGCAGTTGTCTCGTAGTGTTGAAAGCAGACCAGATAAACGGCCTGTACTTTCGGACCTTCGTGAATCTGGCTCCCTCGAGCAGGATGCAGATATCGTTATCTTCTTGTACCGCGATAAATATTACGATGAAAACTCCGAAAAAGGGGACAATGCAGAGGTCCTCATTCGTAAACACCGTAATGGCTCCGTCGGTACCGTGGAACTCCAATTCGTTGGGGAATTAACACAATTTAGAGACGTAGAATTCCGAGACCTAGGGCCGGAACAATAATGAAAACTATCGGGGCGTGCCTATATTGATGGGGCCCCGTGACATAGCTACATTTTAATTAAAAAGAAAGGACTATACTTCTTTGCTCCTCGTGACCTGATGTCGCTGCATAAGTATAGTCCTTTCTTTTTAAATATAAAAACAAACATATGTTTGAAAATATTCTATATTTTTGTTATACTAATCATAGAAATTTTTGTGTTCTAATTTTTGTAAAAGCCAGTTGTTTAGGGGCTTAGGGGGTGTTTGTATGGGTTCAGCTGATACGGATCGGCTGTATATGTGTATTGATTTGAAGTGTTTTTACGCGTCTGTAGAATGCGCCGATTTAGGACTGGATCCGTTTATGACGCCTCTGGTGGTGGCCGATGGTTCTCGTGGCAAGGGGGCTATTACGTTGGCTATTTCTCCTGCCTTAAAAAAGTTAGGTGTTAAAAATCGCAGCCGATTATTTCAGATTCCACCGTATATTGAGTATTTGACGGTGAAGCCACATATGAAGCGGTATATGCAGGTGTCTGCTGAGATTTATGGAACCTTGCTCAAGTATGTGGCGCCCGAAGATGTGCATGTGTACTCTATCGACGAGTATTTCATCGATATTACGCCCTATTTACCACTATATAAAAAGACGCCTCGTCAGTTGGCGCAGATGTTGCTTGATGCGGTGCTAGTGGCAACGAAGATTTATGCCACCGTTGGAATCGGAACAAATTTGTTTCTTGCTAAGATTGCCCTTGATATTTTGGCGAAACATGCGTCTGATTTTATAGGCTATCTTGATGAAAGCCTTTTTAAAGAGACAATCTGGTATCATCAGCCTTTGACCGATATATGGCAGATTGGTAAGGGCATAGCTAATCGTTTGCATAAGTATGGTGCTTATGACTTACATGGTATTACTATGATTCCAGAGACGAAGTTGTACAAGGAGTTTGGCATTAATGCAGAGCTCATCATTGACCATGCTTGGGGCCGTGAGCCTTGTACGATTGCGGATATCCATGCGTATCGACCTATTAAGCACTCTATCTCGCACAGTCAGATTTTGTTGCGTAATTATACCTATGAAGAGGCATACGTGCCTATGCGCGAAATGGTAGAGTCCTTGGTATTAGAGCTTTTACAAATCAAAGGGGTTACGAACCATATTCACGTTCATATCGGCTATGCTGATGAAATGATGCGCTCTACAGGAGGTTCTAAAAAGCTTAAGCAGTACACTGACTCTTTGCAGGTGTTAACGGCGGCAGTTATTAAATTATACGAGCAGCATTGCCGTAAAAATGAGCTCATCCGTCGCATAGGAATCAGCTTTGAGGATTTAGTCAATCGATCCGCCATACCTCAAGAGGTGGACCTATTTAGCACTCTTACTACAAATGAAGAGGAAAAAGAGCGACAGGTACAAGAGGCTATGCTATCCATTAAGAAACAGTTTGGTAAGAATTCTATTTTGCGTGCATCGAGCTTACAAGAGGAAGGAACCATGCGCTTTAGAAATACCTTGGTAGGCGGTCATAATGGGGAATAGATATTATAATGGATACATTGGAAATACATTAGTCGCGTAAGGGGAGGTATACATTAATGAAACATCGCATGTCTCGGTTACAGCGAGCAAAACAATTTATGCCCTTTGCGGCATTGAGGGGATTTGAAGCGTTATTAGCCGCTGTAGCAAAGCCAAAAGAAAATCGGGCAGAGTTATCAGAGGATCAAATAGACGAGTTAAATACAGTTTTACAATCTGTACGTTGTGGGGAGTGGGTACGAATCGTTTACTACAACAAACGAAAATATACGGAACTTATAGGAGCTGTTGATATGATTAGTGAGCAATTACAAATTCTATCTGTACAAGGAACTGTTATTCCTTTCAGATATATTAAAGAGCTAAACTTGTATGATATATAAATATAAATGATGGCTTTTACTGTGTATGGTAAATAGACTAGAGTTAAGAAATAATTAGGTATACAATAGTATCATGGGTAAATATAGCTTTATAAAGATTTCTTTAGTTTTGTTGACTCTAATATACCTATATAATTTTTCGTGTTTTTGACTTAGAAAGGCGGTGTATGTAATGCATGATGTCATATCATTACTTATAAATCGCTATGATTTTTTCCTCCAGCTATTATGGGAGCATATAGAAATTTCAGTATTAGCTTCTGTTATTGCTACCATCATCGGTGGCTTATTGGGTGTGTTTATATACGAATATAAACGGCTAGCTGCGCCAGTTATGGTAGTGGTTAATTTCCTATATACAATTCCATCTATATCGATGTTAGGCCTTTTGTTGTACGTATCAGGTGTTGGTAATACGACGGCTATCATTGCATTGGTTATATATGCTTTATTACCGATGGTACGAAATACATTTACTGGTCTTAACCAGATTGATCAAGCCATGTGTGAAGCGGGGATTGCATTAGGGCTCACGCGGATTCAACGTTTGTGGAATATAGAGATTCCTTTGGCTATGCCGACGATTATGGCTGGTATACGGACTATGCTCGTTATGACCATTGCCTTGACAGGTATTGCATCCTTTATTGGTGCTGGTGGTTTAGGTGTGGCGATTTATAGGGGCATTACAACGAATCAAAGTGCTTTGACGATTGCCGGTAGTCTACTGATTGCACTATTAGCCATTACTGTTGATGCGCTCTTTTCTCTAGGTGAAAGAGTAACGCGTATTAGCCCTCATATGAAGCGTTATACGATTATATTTGTTTCGATTATGACGCTAATTGCAATGGGTATAGGTGGCTGGGCTATGTATTGCCGTCATGTGAAGACCGATGTTATTCATATTGCAACGAAACCTATGACGGAACAGCTTATTTTAGGGAATGTTTTAAAAGAATTAATCGAGAAGAAGACTGATTTAACCGTAGAGGTTACAGAAGGTGTAGGTGGTGGTACATCAAATATTCAACCAGCTATGCTTTCCGGCCAATTTGATATATATCCTGAATATACTGGTACAGCTTGGTCTGCTGTGCTGAAACGTACGGATGCTTATGATGAAAGCCTATTTAATGAGCTTTCACAGGCCTATAAAGAAAAATATAATTTTGAGTGGGTGGGCATGTACGGCTTTAATAATACCTATGGCATAGGAGTGCGTAATGAGATTGCTCAGACCTATGGTGTAAAAACGTATTCCAATCTTGCTCGTATAGCACCATCCCTAACATTAGGCGGGGAATATGATTTCTTTGGTCGTGAGGATGGCTATGCTGGATTGCAACGCGTATATGGTATGAGCTTTAAAGCTACTAAAGATATGGATATAGGGCTAAAATATACGGCTATTAGTCGTGGTGAGGTGGATGCAATGCCGATATTCACGACTGATGGTCAATTAAGTATTGCACCGATTACGGTGTTACAAGATGATAAACATTTATATCCATCCTATATGGCTGGTAATGTCGTACGTAGCGAAGTGTTGATTGCTCATCCTGAACTGCGGCCTGTATTAGAAAGTTTAAATCATACGATTACAGATCAAGAGATGGCGAAGATGAATTACGCCGTTGAAACGGAACATCAACTGCCAGCTGATGTAGCACATAAATTCCTGGTAGAACGAAATTTGATATAAGGTGAATATAGTTAGAACTAAAGTAAATAAAATTTGATATATATTGAATATGATTTTGTATTGACATTTAATCTCCTTTGATGTAATATAAACATATGAACAGATATTCATATAAATAAAAATATCTGATGAATAATGTTTAGGAACATATATAACAAGATATGAAACAAGATATGTCTAATAAGTATTAGAAATAGACAATAAATTAACTTATAATACAGGATAGAAACTTTCACTATTATCAAAGGAGATATCATGGAAGAAACATTGTTGTTGAAGGATTTGAACTGTGCGAACTGCGCAGCAAAAATTGAAGATCGTATCCGTAAAATGGATGTTGTAGAGACTGCCAATTTTACACTTGCTACACATCAATTAAAATTAACCGGCTCTTGGGGAGACCGTGAAGCGCTTAAACGCGATATTCAAGATATTTGCGATTCCATCGAAGAGGGCGTAACAGTAGCTGATTACGAGCGTAAATCTAAAGCGGCTCTAGATGACCATGGTCATGATCACGACCATGGCAGTGAGGCGATGACAATTGCCGTTATCGTAGCGGGCTTGTTATTTATGGCCTATGAAGCGTTGACTACAATTGTTCCATCCATTAGTTTGCCAGAATCCATCGAAACTCCAATTTATTATATCGCTTATATCTTACTTGCATTCCCAGTATTGCGCATCGCAGCACGCAATATCTTAAAAGGCCAAGTATTTGATGAAAACTTCTTGATGTCTATCGCTACATTGGGCGCTATCGCTATCGATGCATTGCCTGAGGCCGTAGGCGTTATCTTGTTCTATCGTATCGGTGAGTTCTTTGAACATAAAGCCACAGATCGCAGCCGTACAGAAATCATGAATGCTGTTGATATGCGTCCACAAGAGGTACGTGTTGTGGATACATGCTGTGGCGGTGAAATCGTAGTTATGGCTCCTGAAAAGGTTGAGGTAGGCAGTACTATTGAAGTTCGCCCTGGTGATTTAATCCCTCTAGACGGTACTGTTTTAGAAGGTGAGACTCGTGTTAATACGGCTCCTGTAACAGGTGAACCTGTACCTGTTCGCGCCGTACCTGGCACACAACTCATGTCTGGTTGTATCAACGAATCTGGTCGTATTACGATGCGCGTTGATAAGGTTCTTGAAGAATCTATGGTTACAAAAATCCTTGATGCCGTTGAAAATGCAGCATCTTCTAAACCTAAAATCGACCGCTTCATTACGCGTTTTGCTCGTGTGTACACACCAATTGTTGTAGCTCTTTCCTTGGTGGTTGCTATCATCCCATCCCTTATTACAGGTGAATGGCATAAATGGATCTATACAGCCTTAACATTCCTCGTTATTTCCTGTCCATGTGCATTGGTACTTAGTGTGCCACTCGCATTCTTCTCCGGTATTGGTAATGCTTCTAAACACGGTATCTTGCTTAAAGGTGGTCGTGTTATCGAGGCCTTAGCTGGTGTGAAAGCAGTGGCTCTCGATAAAACTGGTACTATTACATCTGGTGAATTTAAAGTACAAAACGTAGAAACTGTAGGCTCCCATGTGAGTAAGAATCAATTGTTGTCCATGGCATCAGCTATTGAAGCAGTGTCTACGCATCCAATAGCAACAAGCATCGTGTCTGAAGCAAAGGAACAAGGTATTACTGTAGAGGCTTCTGATTTCGTTCAAGAATTAGCCGGTGAAGGTATGGTGGGCATGGTTGATGGCCAACAAGTACTCGTTGGTAATCGTCGCCTTATGGAACGCTATGCTGTTCAAGGTTATCCAACAGAAGCTACTGAATACGGCACAGAGGTTCTGGTCGCAGAAGGTAATGTATACCTTGGTCGTATCATCATCGCCGATGAAGCTCGTCCACATTCCGCAGAAGCAATTGCTGATCTTAATGGTCAAGATATTAAAACGGTTATGCTTACAGGTGATGCTGAAGCAAGTGCTAAGTATATTGCCAAAGAAACTGGTGTAAGTGCTGTGCGTGCTCAATTATTGCCACAAGATAAATTGTCTGTTGTACAAGATATTCGCTCCGAATATGGTCCTACCATGTTCGTAGGGGACGGCATCAACGATGCACCAGTGCTTGCTGGTGCCGATGTTGGTGGCGCGATGGGGAGCGGTGCTGATGCGGCTATCGAAGCGGCAGACGTCGTATTCATGCGTCCATCTTTGACTGCCATTGCACATATCCTCGACTTGTCCAAAGCGACCTTGCGCGTTGCTTGGCAAAACGTAGTATTCGCTATTGCCGTTAAAATTCTTATCATGGCGCTAGGCCTTATGGGCTATGCATCCATGTGGTGGGCCGTATTCGGTGATACTGGTGTATCCATCCTTTGTATCTTGAACTCTATTCGTATCTTGCGCCGTTAATTTGGTGAAAGTAATCTTATAGAACCATACAGGAATATAACAAATGATACTATTCTGATCTGACAGAGTAGGATAAAACAAATAGCCTCTATATTAGCGACAAGCTAGTATAGAGGTTATTTTTATAAGATTTAACCTAATGATATATTGCTGATTATTTGTTTGCATACTTACTCACTGTAAGTTTTAGTGGTTTAATCTTTTGGGGGATTTGTTAGTTTAGCAGTCTTATTAATCTATCTGTTTGCTAGATTTTTTGGTAGATTTGATATAAGAATGTTTTGAGATGCTTTTAACATATACAATTGTGCATTGTTAATAGACATAAAGTGATTTATGTATATACTACATAAACAAAACTTTCACAATTGAATTGAATAATAGCTATAAAATAGTATATAATTTATTAGATGATTACTATATGTTCGTTGGAAGGAGGGATAGCATGATCACGGTGTACAAACACATAGAAGAAGAGTTAGTTTCAGACTGCACTGTATCAGATGCCACAAAAGGTTCTTGGGTAAATTTGGTGAACCCAGACCCCGATGAATTGTCCCTCATCAATATTTTGACGGAAATTCCAACGGACGTTTTAAAGACCGCTCTCGATATGGAAGAACGTTCTCACGTGGAGTTAGAGGACAATTATATTTTCGTGGTTATCAACATTCCTGCGATTCGCGGTAATGATATGTACGATACGGTGCCGCTTGGTATCTTTTTGACGCCTGACTTCTTCATTACCGTATGTCTTGAAGAGTCCGAGGTGTTATATCCGTTCATTTCAAATCAACTGTCTACATTCTATACATATAAAAAGACGCGGTTCTTGTTCCAGATCTTGTACCGTACAGCTACATTGTTCTTACGTTACTTGCAACAAATTAACCGCCGTACCGACGATATTGAAGTTCAGTTGCGTCATACGACGAAAAATAAAGACTTCTTCCAACTATTGGAATTACAGAAATCCATGACATACTTTACCTCTGCGTTGCGTACGAATGGAACTGTTATGGAACGCCTATTGCGCTTGCGTGGTCACAGCACTTATAGACATTTGCTTAAAATGTACGAAGAGGATGAGGATCTTTTGGAAGACGTTATCATTGAAAATAAACAGGCCATCGAGATGGTTGAAATGTATTCTAATATCTTGATGAATATGATGAACGCCTTTACATCGATTATCTCAAATAACCTTAATATGGTGATGAAAATGTTGGCGGCCCTTACGATTACTTTGGCAGTGCCCACAATCATATTCAGTCTGTGGGGAACGAATGTGGCGTTGCCGTTCCAGGATGATCCGAATGGATTCTACGAAGTAGTAGGTATTTCCGTGGTGTGTTCTATCATTGCTATCATCGGCATGTGGAAAAAAGACCTATTCTAATATATATGACAAATAACTAATAGATTAGGGCAATACTAAATGTTAAATACAAATGAAAAAGCTGGCTGTAAGTCAGCTTTTTTGCTTGCTTATGTATTATATTATTGCTTATTTACGTATTACGTTGTTGCTTATTATTAGACCAATTTGATATAATAGTACCGTTATGGAGAGGTGTCCGAGTGGTTTAAGGAGCTGGTCTTGAAAACCAGTGACTCCGCAAGGGGCCGTGGGTTCGAATCCCACCCTCTCCGCCACCAATAAATATAACAATCACAGATTATAACAAATCGTGACGAACTATAACAAACATAGTAAGAATAAAGGTTTATAATAGTATTATAGAATTGAAATTATAACGAATTGTAACGAACTATAACACAATTTTGCCACCATTTTGCCCCCAAAAGAATAAAATAATTTGCCCCCATTGTGCATGCAGTGTGTAATGGGGGCGTTTTTTGTATGCCGAATAGGCATACAATTAAAAGGAATGAGTTCGGTAGAATACCGAACTCATTCCCAAAAAGTAGCTTAATTATATCTGTCCAAGAAAATGGGTGCAGATCAAATGTGATACAGTTTTTTATATATTACAGAATACTAAATGTTCTCTGATGCGAAATAAAGATAATCATGATATAGTGGAATAAAGAGGTGAGACTATGGAAAATCAGTTAGCTATTTTATTACTTATTGTTCCAGGTTATATTGCTAGAAAAATCTATAAACATACAAATGACGTACGTGATGATTTAAGCACGTTCGAGGAAACATTATATTGCTTGATGTTTAGTGGAATTATTTCAATTGTTGCAGCATCTATTATGCTTGTATCTATTCATGGGCTTTGTTTTAATTACTCAACTCTACAAGCTACTGATGTACAAGTATATGCAAATAATTTAGAATTTATTGCCAAGTATATTGGATTAGTTTTAATAGTAGCTACTATACTAGGTTTAATCACGTATCGCTTGAATGAGTGGTATACATATTGGATAAATAAAGCTAGAGGTTCGCAGAAAACTGCGGTCACGCTAAATCAAAGTATATTTGATACATATTTTAATGATAGGAAATATCGTCATTATATCGAACTTTATAAAGATGACAAGCTTATATGTAGAGGGCGTTTAAATAACTGTGTAGAAAAATATAAGGAATTAGGAATTGAACCCTGTGAGGATCAGTTTATTGAATTAGAAGAACGATTAGGGAAAATTCCGTATAAGCATATTTACTATGATGGAAGACTAGGTATTATGATTAAAGAATACGATGTCAGAATACCAGTAACCCAAGATGAGTAATTATTTTTTCTTTTTAGGTAATTTATTTATATAGTTAGATAGTTCATCTGCTGCACTTATTGGCGGTTTATTTATATTTTGAAGATTACCGCCTCTAGTCTCTATTAATTTATTTATATTAGTGCTTTCTTCGATGAAAATTTTTTTTGACTTATTGTTAGTCATAAATAGACCTTTCTACGCCCTCAAAAATATAATAGCATAATCAATAGTTTAGGACATCTAATAATAGATGTCCTTTTCAATATTTGTCCACTATGATATGCTATCGATATATTTATTAGGTTTTCTGTAGAAAGGAGCTCGTATGAATCGACTTAGTTTCTCGCGAACTCAGATTTTAATTCTCCTTAGTGTGTGGCTCACGTTCTTGTTGAGCTTTGTTATGCGCTTGTCCTGGGCATCTGTTATGCCTATCCTCAATGAGGCGTTGCATTTCACAGCTAAGATGGGGGCTCAACATATTTCGGCCTTTTACTTTGGTTATGCGTTAACGGTATTACCAGGCGGCATCTTAGCCGATAAAATCGGTTACAGACGCACCATCTTGTTTAGTTTGATCGGTATGGCCGCTGTAACGGCTTTGATGAGTACCATTACAGACTATACCATGGCTTGGGGTTTGCGTTTCTTATTAGGCGTTATGTCTGGTCCTGTACAAGCTTCTTGCTTGAGTGCTATCGGAGATCACTTCGGTCCGAATCAACGGGGTGCGGCCGTAGGTATCTTTATGAGCTGTACGTCCTTTGGTATTACTACGGTAAACCTTTACGCTCCATATGTAGCTACACATTACGGTTGGCAAACGGCATTCCTTGCTACAGCCATCTTGCCATTGGCAGTACTCGTGTTATGTTACTTCACAGTGCGTAAGCCAAGTGCAGAAATCCTAGCACAACGAGAAGCCGAGGCTTCTGCAGCGGCTGCTAAACTTGGCGTAGGCCAAACGTCTTTAGTAGAAAACTTGAAGCACATCATTTCCAACCGTAACATTCGTTGCTTGGCAATTGCAGGCTTCTTCGCAACAGGTACGACTTGGGGCGTAACGCAATGGGCGAACTTGTACATGGTTAAACAATTAGGCGTAACTGCTATCTATGCAGGCCAAGTCATGAGCGTGTTCGGTACGGCGGCACTAATTGCGAAACCAACAATTGGTATTTTATCTGATATTTTGCCAATTAAGAAGAACCATTTAGCGGCGCTCGTTATGTTCTTATTTGCGCCCGCTTTAATCTTGTTTGCAAGTACGGCAAATCCAAATATGCTCTTTGTAACAGGTCCAATCCTCGGTATAGGTGCCTTCATGCATAGTGCGTTGACTAATGCTCTTGTAGTTCAATCGGCAGCACCTCATTTACGCGGCACTACAGCGGGCTTTGTAAACTTGTTTAATCAAATTGGGGCTCTCTTGGCACCACTGCTCTTGGGCAATGTCCTCGTTATGACGGGCAGTTACCAAATGTCCTTGATGTCTATCGCCATTGCCCCTATTATCGGTGCATGCGCATTGTTTTTCATTCGTCTTAAATAATATAAAAGGATCCGTAAATGAACTGCCCTTCTAAAAATTGCGCCTAATTGGAGGGCAGTTCAAAACGGGTCCTTTTTGTAATTAATATGTATATTGTGTATGGTGTTCTTTTATTATATGATTGAGTCATATTACAGGAGGGATGTAAATGGAAATCATCTGTTTTGGCGATAGTATTACGCGTGGCTATGATGTACCTTATGGACAGGGTTGGGTCGAAATCTGTGATGCATCCATAGAAGGTGCTAATTTTACAAATTATGGTGAAGATGGCTGCTCCGTACAGGGTATGATTTATAATATTGAAAATTGGGCAATTACGGCTACAACTGATCCAACACGTCATATTTTCTTGATGTGTGGCACTAACGATATTTTACAAGGTCGAGATAGTACCTATGTGTACAAGACTTTGGTGAAAGCTATTGAGCTGGCTAGTACAAAAGGGATGGTAATCATCGGTTTAGAAACTCAAATTGATAGCGATATGGATGGATTAAATCTGGTTGTACGAGAGGTTAATGAACAGCTAAAAGCCTATGCAGAGGCACGTAATATTAAGGTCATAGATTTTTATACCACCTTGTTTGAAGCGGATCAAATTGGACAAATTGTCTTTGCCGGAGAGGTACACCCCAACGAGCGCGGTTATCGATTAATGTCACAAACCGCATTGAAGGTATTTTTACAAATCGGTTAGATAGAATATTTAGAATGTATACATAGGTGCTTTATGGAGTTTATCAAAATATAATGTATTTAGTTGATATAATTTTTTGTGTATATTAATGAATAAATATAATAAAAAAGGGTTGCTATATATCATTTACATATAATACTATTTAGATATACTTCTAAAAGGTTTTATTAATTAAAAAAATAAGATGGATTGAATACAGACTAAATGTACTTTTTTGAATTATGATGAGTAAAAAAACACACATTAATTATAAAAGTGAGTTGACATTATAGTTAGTTAATGTATAATGTAATTAAATCACATGTGAATAATATTTCAAATCTTTGAATGAGAAGTAGTAACTATACTAACTATTCTACAGCAAGTTGATGACCACTATGGAGATGAGATGATCAGCGATTAGCGTATAGTGAATGGGCTCATGAGAGTTCACCGAAAGTATTTCGAGTAGGCTGGAACGGTTGTCACCGTTATATGACTAGAGTATCGAAAGGTATATTGACTTTTCCGCACTTGAAAGTATACATAATGGGTGGTATAGCGAACACATTTCGTCCTGTTTAGGATGAAATGTGTTTTTTATTATTTAGATCTAAATTGGAAAGGTTAATATCTATTAATTGTTGGAGGTATTATATGAATACAGATTTAGAGTTTGGAATAGGAAGAGGCCTTATTAAGTGTACTTGTGAAGCGATTCAATGTTATATGGCTATTCAGGAACTTTATGGAGCTAATAACTGCTATATTTTTGAATCGCTAGCGGGACCGTCTCAGGATGTTAATTCTGCATATGTAGGTTTTGATAAGGTGTTGTCAATATCTATAAAGGATAGTTATTTAAATCTACAGGGTGATAGTGCTTTGATAGATTATATTAAGAGTAATTTAAAAGCTATAAATACAGTTATTATTGATGGACTTGAAATATATGTTCGAGAGGGGCATATATTTGATGTTTTGAGTTTTATTACAGGATTATTTAATAAAGAAGAATGTAATACTAAATTAAGCTTTTTATCATTTATTTCTTATGAAAGTATACGATATATAGAGGATATACCAGACTTAAACCGAGTATGTAATTATGAAATACCTGATATAGTGCTTGACTTATATCGAGGAATCATTGAGTTTAATTTAAATGATAACAGTATAACTTATGAAGAACTGAAGTTTACCGGACAACCTGTTATCGATTGGGTGAATATTGAAAGCACTTTACAAAGATACACAAAATATGATTTACCAATACCAGAAATTTATCCAGTCAATACTATAAAAGACAGTATGAGTAAATCTGAATTCTTAGAGGTTGCAAATGAGTGTTTGCAGCATATTGCTAATGGGGATATTTATCAAATTCAAATTGGTCATGAAATATCTATTAGTACTAATACAAGACCATTTGATGTATATTTGCGTTTGCGTGAAATTAATCCTTCCCCATATATGTATTTTGCACCTATAAATAGTGTTTTTTCAATTGGTGCTAGTCCAGAGCTATTTGTAAGAAAAAATGGTCGTACTATAGAAATGAGACCAATTGCAGGTACTACAAAGCGGACTCATGATGAAGAACTTGATAATATGGCTATTGAAAAACTTAAATGTGATGAGAAGGAAATCGCAGAACATTTAATGTTAATTGATTTATGTAGAAATGATTTAGCTAAAGTTTGTTCTAAAGGAACATTGGAGTTGACACGGCAATTTTTTGTAGAAACTTACTCACATGTTTTTCATTTGGTTTCTGATTTACAAATAGATTTAGAGGATGTATATGATATTTTTGATGTGATTAAAGCCACTTTCCCAGCAGGAACTATGACAGGGACACCTAAAATTGAATCTATGAAGCTTATTGAAAAATACGAGAATAATAAAAGAGGACTTTATGCTGGTGCTATAGGTCAAATTACATTAAATGGAGATGCTGTTTTAGCGCTTTGTATTAGGACGGCGTTATATTATGCAGGAAATTATCATATCCGGGCATCTGCTGGTATTGTTGCAGATTCAAAGCCTTGCAATGAATGGAATGAAACATTAAATAAATTAGCTGCAACATATCTTACTATTACTGGCAAATCACTTTTAGATTGATTTAGGGGGATAACATGAAAACATTAGTTGTAGATGCATATGATAGCTTTGTATATATATTAGTTGAATATTTAAAGCAACTAGATATGAATCCAATTGTATATAGGATTAATGAAATTAATATAGCTTTAATCGAGGAACTGAGTCCTGATATGATTTTATTAGGACCAGGTCCAGGTCATCCAAAAGATGCTGGTTATACTGAGATTATTCATAGATTCAAAGGCCAAATTCCTATATTGGGAGTTTGCTTAGGACATCAAGCGATTGGCTTAGCGTTTGACTGTAAAATCTCTAAAGCATGTAACTTACGACATGGAAAGAAAAGTTTAATAACGAATGATCAACAATGTATATTTCAACATTTTGACTCTCCTTGTTTAGTAACACGATATCATTCTCTTATTATTGATAAAGAAGGTTTTAATAATGATGAACTAATTATAACTTCGAATTCTATGGATGATCATTATATCATGGGAGTTAGGCATAAGAAGTATTCTATAGAGGGGATACAGTTTCATCCCGAAAGTATAGGTACTATCAATGGATTAGAAATGTTACAAAATTTCAAAAAGAGGTATGTAGAATGAATTTGTCAGTAAAAAATATAGGCTTATTGGCAATATTTTTAGCAACTATTTTTTTATCAACGAAATCGATTTTTGCGAAACTTCTTTATTTAAACGAAATTACTCCTATTATAATATTAATGTATAGGTCTATCATTTCATTACCCTTTTTCTTATTTCCATTACTGAATGTAGATTGGGAAAATAGGGGAATTAAAAAGGTAGTGATATATGGTGCAATCGGATCTTTCATCTATTTGTTGTCATCAATAGCAGATTTTATCGGATTGCTATTCATATCTGCATCTTTGGAACGAGCTATTCTGTTTACTTTCCCAATATATGTTTTTTTGCTATCTAAAGAAAACTCTAAAATTACGATAGTTCAAATGGGTTTAATTTTTTCGACAGTAATTGGTCTAATTTTTATGTTTAATCCAATTGTAATAGGGAATATTAAAGAGACTCTACTTGGTGGAGGATTAGTTTTGCTGTCCGCAATTTTTTGGGCTATATTCATAATTTATAGTAAGCATGCCGTTCGAATGATTGGTGCAACTGTTTTTACCAGTGCTTATATGTGTATAAGTACTATAGCTTTAGTTATTATTTTTATGATTTTTTCAAGAGATATTGCAACTAGTTTTTTGTTTGAAGATAGCGTGATGGTTTATTTAGTATTATTGGCTTTAATGTGCTCAATAATCCCTTCTTATCTTTTATCTTATGGAGTAAAAATTATTAGTGCAACACAAACTGCAATAATTAGTGCTTTAGGACCGATTTCAACATTAGTGTTAGATGTCATTGTATTGAATCATAATATTACTATAAATGAAATTATTGGCACTATAATTGTAACTTTAAGCGTTACCTATTTAACTAGATCATATAAATAATGGAGGCGCATATGAAAATAAAGTTTCTTGTTATCAATGGTTCTGAACGAACTAATGGTAATACTGAATTTGCAATAAATATTGCGAAGGAGATTTTAATAAATGTATCAAAAAAGTATAATGTGGTTTTTGACGTGATAAATTTGCGTGAGCTATCTGTAAAATCTTGTAATACTTGTGAGGATGTAGAAAATTGTAATTATCGAACGGAACCATGTAGACAGAATGATGATGTAGTAAAAGTATATGAGAAAATGAAAGAGGCAGACTGTTTGATATATGCAACTCCAGTACATGGATTTGGCATGCCCAGTTTAATGCAATCTTTTATTGATCGTTTAGGCGTGGGATATTTAAGGTTTGAGCGTCCATTAACTAATAAAATTGGAGGAATTATTGCTGTAGGACGAAGATATGCTCATTCTGCGGTTTTTACTCAGTTAATTCAAAATTTTTTACTGAATAGAATGATTGTTGTTGGTAGCGGATTTCCAGTATATTTATATGGAGGACAGAAGGGTGAGATACAAAATGATACAGAAGGCTTAGACTCTTTATATAGAATGGTTATTAGGATGCTTGAATTTGCCGTATTTATCAAATTAAAAAAAACAAATATAGGTATTGATAAAGAAATATTGCTTAATGAGAGAGATTTTATATATTCAATAAAGACTACAATATAGAAAGAAAGGCTGTACTCAAAATGTAATTAATTTTACATTTGAGTACAGCCTTTCCTTGCTACTTTTTAGCTTTAATTTTTGTACGAATTATTTTTTAGATTTAGTAGATACTTTGTTATTGGATACCTTAGCAGATTGTGCGATTGCATATGCAGTGCCTTTTACTAAATCAGAAGCTTCAGCAGTGTTGCCAGATACGGTTACAGCTGCTACAGTGTCTTCAGTTACTGCGAATAATGCAGTTGCGTAAGGGTGTTGCGCACCATTTGGTACAGTTACAGCACCGGATTTAACAACGATGTAACGACCGTTATTGTTGAAGATATCGTAATGAGCCGCTTGTTTTACACCATCATAGCTTTCATTGTAAGCGAACAATGCAGCTACTTCACCACTTGCTACTTGACCAGTTTGTTGCATGGAACGCAATTTAGCAGCTGCTACAGCTGTTGGTTGAGTCATGTTTACAGTGATGCGCAAAGAGTTGTTGTTTACAACTGCTTCAGTGATTACGTTTGTAGAGAATACATTCGCAACACCGTTGCCAGCACGGTTGTAAGAGCTAGCAGTTTTCACTTGGTAGCCGTTAGTGTATGCAGGCAAGTCATATGTGTAAGTTTTACCATTTAACAACAAGTCGAAAGCGTTTAATTGGTTAGCTTTGTAGCGAGAAACGTAGGAGCTGCCGTTGCCATTAGCTGTTACGGAGTTTACAGTTTCTTGGTATACAGGTTGGGCTTCAGTAGGGATAGGATCCATGATTTGAAGACCTACAGCTGTTGTTTGTGGTGCCACAAAGATTGGATCACCTAATTCTTTAGATACAGGCATTTGTTGAGCCATATCGCCTGCTGTATAAGGCACTGCTGGCAATGGTTTGTAGCCAGGGCGTGGTGCACTTGTGGCATAACTAGTTTGGTAAGCTGGCGTAGCCGCTTGTGGTGCAGGATAAGAATATTGTTCTGCTGAAGCACGTTCGTAAGCGCGTGCATTAGCATCAATAGTTGCAGCAAAAGCAGAGAAAGACATCGTTGTCGCTGCAAACACTGCAAAAGCAGTTGCTAAATGTTTTTTGTTCATAATAATTTACTCCTAAATACATGATTTTACAAATAACACAGATACTAACTTGTATTATATAGGAATTCATGCTAATTGTAAATAAAATATAAAATATTATCTTAATTATAAATAAATATAATCAAATGAGTCAAATATTGTACAATTAGCCATAGAATGTCATATTACTATATAATAATAATCAGTATAGTAATTTATTATATCGAAAAATTTCGTTTGATGCTATATCTAATTCGTATAGTGCTACAATTAATTTGTGTAGTGCTATTCTAATGCGTTAACTGATATGAGCAATATACATTTGTGGATTATATCAATTGAGATGGTGAAAGTTTCACTAGGGAGGTCTCATGAGTATTAGTGTCTATTATGGACGGGCTGGATCAGGCAAGACGCGCGCCGTATATGAGCGCATACGTCAGGTCATGACAGACTGTCCAGGGGAACCAATAATTTTGCTCGTTCCTGAACCTGCCACCTATCGGGTGGAACGGGAGCTAGCTGAATTCATGCCTGAGAAAGGCTTTACTACGGTTCGCGTCGTAGGCTTTGGTCGTTTGGGTTATCAGGTATATCAATCTATAGGCTCAAAAGGGGTCGGTCAATCAAGTTTATCAAGCTTTGGCCGGTCTATGTTGTTGCGCCTTGTAATGAAACGAAAACAAAAGGAACTCGGGCTATTAGAACAGGCCACAAAGCGACCTGAGTTTTCTTCCGTATTGCAACAACTCTTTTCTGAATTCCGCGCCTTCCGTGTAGGTCCTGATGACCTAGAACGAGGGGCAGAGTTTGTTAAAAATAATGTATTACAAAAGAAATTGCGCGAGTTAGCTATTTGTATGTCTGCCTATGAAGAGGAACTCAGTCGCCATGGGGAGCGCGACATCGATCCTATCATGGAAATCGTAGAGGCTTTGCCACAATCTCCTCTCATGGAGAATAGCCATGTCTTTATCGATGGTTTTCATTGGTTTACGCCCACACATTACGAGCTGATTTATACCTTGTTTGACTTGGCAAAGGAAGCCGTTATTACTATCGATTTACCGATGGCTCCAAAGGCGTTAAATCTAGCTCGTCGAGGGGAGCATCTCTTCAGCCGCCCTTTAGAGATTTACGACACCTTAGTCGCTCGTTATGGCTCTAGTATCAACTGGGTTGGCTTTGACGGGAAACGAGGCCCTCAAATTGTTCGAGAGTTAGAGTCTAATTACTTTATTAGTCCTAGTAAGAAAAACTCTACAGATGAAACGATTCCGCTTATTCGAGGCTATAACAGGGAACGCGAAGCAGATGCTGTGGCTCGTCACATTTTAGCCTATGTAGAATCATCTGAAGAGGCGCGTTACCGAGATGTATGTATCATGCTCCGCGAGTCTGAAACCTATGGTGACACTTTAGAAAAGGTCTTTGCTCGCTACGGTATTCCGCATTTTATTGACCGTCAGCGGCCTATGAAAAATCATCCATTAGGCGAGCTATTGACGGCTCTATTTGATATCGTGCGTCATAACTATAGTCGAGACAGCATGTTCCTCTTGCTCAAGACGGACTTGATGCCGCTTACTCGTGAGGCTGTAGATGAGCTAGAGAACTACGTTCTCGAGTTTGGTATCGATCATTATAAATGGGAACGTGAAAGCTGGCCGTACTTACGAGGCTTTCATGAGGGGCAAGATGAAGAGAACCACGTAGATGTACCACGCAGAGCACGTGTTAACAAAGCAAGAGAAACCATTATGGATATATTATCTCCATGGTTTGACTTTGCTGCTAATGCGGAGGGTCATACAGGGGCTGAGTGGGGTACACAACTTTATGGTTTATTAGAAATCTTACAAGTGCCAGAGCGGCTCTATGAATGGGCGAAGGACGCAGAAACTATAGGTGATCAAGAATCCAAAGCTAGTCATGAACAGATGTATAATGCGGTTCTTTCCTTTATAGACGAAATTTCTATGGTCATGAAGGATGAAATATTGACTCTGGATGAGATGATGCTCCTCCTCGAAGAAGGCCTTAGCGATGTAAACTACTCTATGATTCCGCCGTCTTTAGACCATGTGGTGATTACCACTATTGAACGTGGTTACAGCCAGTGGTGGCCTAAGGTGTTCGTAATGGGCCTCAACCAAGGCGTATTCCCTCAAAGTATGGGCGATGAAGGGCTCATCAAGGATAAGGAGCGTCAAGAGTTGGCCAATGCAGGCATTACCTTAGCAGAAGGTGCCTTGCCGAAGGCTTTCAACGAGAATTTTCTATTATACCTCGCCATGACACGGGCATCCGATTCGTTGACCTTGTCCTATGCGGGCTCTGGTGAGGATGGAACCGGTCTTGAGCCATCCCTCGTGGTGAAACGATTAGAATCCCTTGGGTACGTAGATCAGGCGGTAGAGATTCCTCTCTCCATTGCACCTGATACAGAGGCGGATTACGTGTGGCGCCCACTCCAAAGTCTGTCATTATTGTCGGAGCGTTGGGGGGCGCTCTTTAGTGGTTATGAGGTCAATCCTCTTTGGTGGGGCCTCTATAACTGGGCTCGTGAAAGCGAAACCTATCGTTTTCGTTTAGCTGAGGTGTCACGTGGCATTCGAGATAATAACGATGTGCCTGTCATTACGCAGTATTTAGTAAATGGGTTGTTCCTGTCTAAAGGCTATATGTCTGGCTCTGTAACACGCCTTGAACGATACCAACAATGTCCGTTCAAGTTCTATGCTCAATATGGTTTGAAACTAGAACCGCGTCCAGTACGTTCCTTTGGAGCTCCTGAAATCGGTATGTTCCTACATGCTAATTTAGAGCGCTTAGGTAATTATCTTTTAGAAAACAACAAACAATGGCGTGACCTCGATGAAGAGGAACAAACAAATCTATGTCGCACCGTGGCAGATGAAATCTTGCAAGAGAATCAACTGGGTGAAGAAACGAGCGATGCCTACGAAAAAGCCATCGAGCAACGTGTACAGAGAACATTACATGTGACGGTAGACCGTCTCGTAGAATGGTCAAAGCGCAGTGATTTTGATACGAAGTATTTAGAGCAAGACTTTGGTCGTCAAGGTGGCTGGGACCCTATTCGAGTCCCTCTTGGTAAAGACCGTTACTTGCGCCTCATCGGTCAAATTGACCGCATCGATGAATATACGCGGGATGGTCAAACCTATGGTATGGTTATCGACTACAAATCAGGTGGCGCTCATGTGACGGCCCAAGATGTGTATTATGGCCTTAAACTGCAGCTCATGACCTATTTGCTGGCGTTAGAATCCGCTTATGGTAAAACACATGGCGAATCTATGTCCCCTGCGGCGGTGGTTTATTCCTACGTGAAGAACCCTAAAATCCCTGCTGATGCGCCTATATCTTATGAAGATGCCGTTTCGTTGGCTAATGAAAGTGATGCTTGGCAAAACAGTGGGTATTTCTCAGATGATATTGAGTTATTGACGCATATTGACAATAAGTTTTTATCCTATGGTTCTAAACGAGGCCCTTATGTGCCGATTGCTACGAAGAAAGATCAAACCATTTCCAGTAGAGATTTACGTAAGGTTAAGAGTACTGGTGAGTTTGATGTAATGTGCCGTTATACAAATCACGTGATGGCTGAGACGGGCCGTCATATTGGGGAAGGGCAGTTTCCGATTAAGCCATATCAATTGAATGGCTTTAGACCTTGTACATACTGCGATTACAGAACGGTATGTCGCTTTGACTCTAGCCGTAATCGATATAATTATTTGTCTAGATTGTCTGAAGATGATGCATTAGAACGGATGAAAGAGGTCTTAAGCGACGGAAACAACGGAAACAACAGTAACGACAGAAATAACAGCAACGAAAAAAATAATAATAATGACGGAAATAATAGTAGCGAAGGAGGTGAAAACCATGGGTGTTAAATGGACGCCAGAGCAGGAGTCTGCCATCATAGCACCTAAGGACTCCTCCTTAGATAATCAGACCTTACTTGTTGCGGCTGCTGCCGGTTCAGGTAAGACAGCGGTCCTCGTAGAGCGCATTATTACGCGCCTTAAGGATATGGATAATCCTTTATCCGTTCAAGAACTCATGGTTGTAACTTTCACAAAGGCTGCAGCCCAAGAGATGAGCGCTCGTATTGGCCTTGCCTTGGCTAAAGCCATGGAATCTACAGATGATGCAGTACTACAAGAGCGCCTTGAACGACAGCTCAATCTATTGCCGTCTGCTCATATTTCTACATTGCACTCCTTTTGCCAATGGGTAATCCGTTCCTATTTCTACAAGCTCGATATTAATCCAACGGCTCGTATCGGCAATGAAGCAGAAATGGCGTTGTTACAGCAAGAGGTATTAGCCGATTTATTAACTAAGTCCTATGAAGAGGGCCTTTATAATATCTATGAGCTAGCGGACTTCTTCAGCGACGATAAATCCGATGCGGGCTTAACGGCAAAGATTATGTCTTTATATAATTACGCCATGTCCCTTGCTAATCCCGATGGATGGCTAAGAAAAGCCTTAGAGCCGTATAAAGAGGCGATGACCATAAACTCTAGTGATACGATGTGGGGCGAATATATGTGGTCGAATCATTTAGCTGTTATCAACCGTATTCGAGAGCGCTTAGAGCGGATGGAAGAAATCTTGCTCGACCCAGTGGGGCCTCATAAATGGCAAAATATATACGATAATCAACTGGCTGCACTAAGTATGCTTTCAGCAGCTCAATCTTGGAATGATATGGGCGATGCTTGTAAGCATATGGATACTTTTATTAAGGATCAATTCCGTATGGGTTCAAAAGAGGCACAAGCTTATGACCCTATGTTGGTAGCAGAGTTTAGATCTTTAGGTGGTCAAAATAAAGATGACCTCAAAGCCATGCAAAACGCTATATTCACCGTTCCGGAAGCTACCTTGCAAGAGCAGTTTAAGGCTCAATATCCAATCATAGAAGGTCTTGTAGAACTGACGATTGCTTTTCATAAAGCTTATAGAGACATGAAGCAAGAGCAAGGCATCATGGATTTCAGCGATCTTGAGCATCTATGCTTGGCTCTTCTCGTTGAACCTGGCACAGAGGATGACCCTCAGCCATCTGAAGTGGCAAAGGAACTGCAAGATACGTTCAAAGAAATCATGGTCGACGAATACCAAGATACGAACGGCGTGCAAGAGACGATTATCAACTTGATTTCTCGCGTCGATAATAGGTTCTACGTGGGGGACGTGAAGCAGGCTATTTATAGCTTCCGTATGGCCGACAGTTCTTTATTTATGGAGAAGTACAATACTTACGGTGGTACTGATGCGGTAGAACGACGTATCGACTTGGCGAAAAACTTCCGATCTGATGCAAATATTTTGGCTGCTACGAACTTTTTGTTCTATCAAATCATGACGGAAGACGCGGCAGAGCTTAATTATACAGAGGCTGAATCGCTTATTCCTGGCCGTATCGTAGAGGATGCACCAGAGGATTGGGTTGGAGGCGACGTGGAATTGCAGCTCTTAGATGTGAGTAAGGATACTCTTGGTGCTAGTGAAAGTGACGAAGATGAAGGGGATGACCCTGAAAACAACGAGCGTGAGCTAGATTTCATCATTCAAAAAATCAAGGAAATCCATGCTGCTAAGAAACAGGTGCAAAATCCAGATGGCACATTCCGTCAAATCGAGTGGCGAGACTTTGCTGTTTTGCGCAGATCCTTGGCGGGTTGGGGGACGCGTGCCGTAGAAGCCATGCGTCAAGCGGGGATTCCTGCGGTTGTAAATGAGCGAGACGGTTACTTTGAAGCACAAGAAATTCAACTTTTATTGGCGTTGTTATCCATCATAGATAATCCGGAACAAGATTTGCCGATGGCTGCCGTATTGCACTCTGGCCTAGTAGGCCTTGATGCGAACGAACTAGGCGCATTGCGACTGTCTGGTGAGGGTTCTCTATGGTCGCTCATGCCAACCTATGCAGAAGAGGCTCAAGATGAGCGCTTATTAGCTTTCATTGGACATATGGAGCGGTGGCGCACTTTGTCGCGTCGCCATGGTGTGACCGATTTGCTATGGGATATTTACGAATCTCAAGATTACGTAAATTATGTAGGGGCTATGCCGAATGGTCTCGTGCGCCGCGCTAATGTGCTTGCCTTATATGATAGAGCTAAGGGCTATGAAGCTTCTGGCTTCCGTGGGCTCTTTAGGTTCTTGCGCTTTGTGGAAAGCTTGCGCGACAGCAACCAAGATATGCCACTTGCCAATGTGGTGAGCGAGGCAGATAATGTGGTGCGCCTCATGACCATCCATAAGAGTAAGGGCCTTGAATTCCCTGTAGTATTTTTATCTGGTGTACAAAAAAGATTCAATATGATGGACTTGCGTTCAGAGCTTCTTATCGATAAAAATGCAGGCCTTGGTTTGAAAGGATATTTTCCAGATATTCGAGTGTCCTTCCCGACCATGCCCTGGTTCTATGTGAAAGACGTAAAAGAGGCGGCCCTCAAGGCGGAGGAGCAGCGCATTCTCTATGTTGCCTTGACACGGGCACGAGATAAGCTGTTCATGACAGGCTTTATTAAAGGCTTTAAAAATTCTAAAGGTGTGTTAAGCACCATAGGTGAGCTCATTAAAAATGTGGCATCCGTAGAAACTCAACAGTTACCGACAGATATTATTACACAAGCTAATACCTATCTAGACTGGATGATCATGGGCTTTGCTCGTCATTTAGATGGCGGTAATCCATTGCGCGTAGCCATCGAGTACGAAGGACCCACCTATTTTGATTTACCGGATAAACAGTGTCGTTTAAAGGTTGAAATCCATGATGGCTCTCTTTATGGTGATCTCGATTACAAAGCGGATATCGACGAGACAACAATTAATAAGGTGCGGGACTTAAAAGATGTTAATTCCGTAGAATTACCGCAGGAAATCGTGGACCGTTTTAACTATACCTATCCATACAACGATGCTACACGACGTACTGCTAAAATTTCCGTTAGTGAATTGAAGCGACGATTCCAAGAACGAGAACTAGAGGCAGGAAATATAGACACTCTTAATGAATCGGTTGCAATGGTAGATTTGGGTGCTAAACGAGCCGTGTCGGATGCGGTTCAGGCTATTAAGCTAGATACAACGAACCCGAATCTTAGTGCCGATGACAGTAGTAATATTAGTGTTCAGCCTGTTATAGTTTCGGAGGATGAATTAGCAAATTCCGTATTCGGTCGCAAACCTCACGCTTTACAGTCTGGAGAAGATGTATTGACGGGTGCTCAATGGGGTACCTTGATGCATGAGGCTATGCAATGGTTACCTCTTGTGGAGTATACGCAAGCTTCTTTGACGAAAGAATTAGATGCACTGGTGGAGAAAGGGACTTTCACAGAGGAAGAGAGAAATTTATTAAGCGATACAAGTTTGTATAAATTTTTCAGCTCTGATCTTGGTAAGCGCCTTATCAATGCAAAACGTATTGAGCGAGAATTGCCATTTAGCATGCTCTTTGAAGGAAAACGCGTATATGACACCTTAGAGGACGGGGAAAATCTGTTCCTTCAAGGTATTATTGATACGGCCTTTGAAGAGGACGGTGAATGGGTTCTCGTAGATTACAAAACGGATCGTGTTACATCCGGAGAAGACCTTATCAAGCGCTATAAAATCCAAATGGATCTCTATAAAGAGGCCTTGCAGCGATTGACGGGGATGCCCGTGAAAGCTTGCTATATTTATAGCTTCCGCTTGCACGATGCAATCATCGTGGACTAAAGTGTATAGATTCTTATAAATTAATAAACACAAAAGCTCTCTATTCGTTGATAGAGAGCTTTTGTGTTACCAATTACTTGTTATATATGTGGTAGTTTAGGCAGATTCAAGGCTTTTTTCTTTTTATGCTTTGCAGGTGCAAATACTTTGAGTACGCGCGGCAATACTTCAATATCTACTGGCATAGCAGGACCTGCATCACCATCCATATTGGTCGATAAATCATCGACGTTAGATAGAAGTTCGATATGAGCTTTTTTCACAGTTAATGTCGTTGTATAACGAGAGTTATAGATGGCACCACTGATAATGAGTGGTAATACGCTGAGAATATCGAGGATAAAATATTCTTTGAAGATGATGATACGCATATAACCATCATCTACAGAGGCTTCTGGCATAAAACGCTCAAAGCTAGATACTACATTGGTAAGTAGGGCTAAAACGAGAGGAGATTTGCAAATGAAATCATCGTCCTCTGTTTTAATGCGGTACGTGTAGTCCTTTGTAGTGAACAACGCTTGGCCTGCTCTCAAGAAATACGCGAGAGGGCCGAGTATGCTCTTTTCCTTTGGTGTAACTTCATCTACAACCTTAGGAATAACGCCAGCTGCAATATTATTGCAGAAATACCGATCATTACAACGGCCGATATCAATGGTTCGAGTTTCATTGATATCGATACGTCTGATAGCTTGCGTTGGATTTTGGTGAATGCCGAGCGCACGAGACATATCATTTACTGTACCAACGGGAATAAACCCAAAGGTACAGGAGAATCCACCTTGGGCAATACCATTAACGGTTTCGTTAACAGTGCCGTCACCACCCATGCAGAATACGGCATCAAACCCGCGTTCACAAGCGTTCTTAGCAAAACGTGTAGCATCGCCTTCGCCTCTGGTGAATTTGACCTCAATCGTTTCGAACAAGGTACTCAATTTCCATTGTAAATCGAGGGCATAACGGCGCGCTGCACCTCCTCCTGAGACAGGGTTGATGATAATCAAACAACGGCTCATAGTATACTTCCTTACTTTCAAAAATGAGATATAGCTATTATCTATAGTTAAATTGACAGTCTTAATGATGAGTTCTATAATTGTAATGTATATACTTAATTTCGCACAACATACTTTCTAAGATATGTTGTATACTATATTATACTCATTTTAACCGTTCTTTGAAAGTCTGAAAGCACGAATGGTTAGTAAGGTTTAGGGGCTAGTAATGGGAAGACAAAGTTCAAAAGATAAATACAAATTGTCCGCAGTGGATTCTATCGAAAGATTACCTCTCAGTGAACAAGTATATTTAACATTAAAAACAGCTATCTTAACAGGCGAATTGATGCCTCAAGAGAAGCTTAACGAAGTAAAGATTGCAGAACAATTACAAGTGAGTGCTACACCTGTACGTGAAGCATTCCGTAAATTAGCTAAAGATAATCTCGTAGTTATCGTTCCTTGGAAAGGCGTTACTGTAAAAGCTGACACTCCAGAAGAAATTGTAGCACTTTACCAAGTTCGCGAAGTAATGGAAGGACTTGGTGCTAGATTATGTGCTCGTCATGCTACACCTGAGCAAGTACAAGAGCTAAGAACCCTTTGTAAAGAGATGCATGAAATTGAAGATGCCACAGAACGTGTTGATGTGAATAGCCGATTCCATACAATGATTGCTCATTACTCTGGCAATGAACGTATTGTAGATTATCTAGCAGGTTTCCGTGAACGCGTTAATCGTGACATGTACATCAGTTCTTTCAATGCTGTACGTACACATGACTGTGATGATGAACATGACCAAATCGTAGACGCTATTGAACGCCACGACGAAGTAGCAGCAGAAACAGCTATGCGTCAGCATATCAACAATGCATTTATCTTCAAAAAAGCAAATGCGGAAGTACAGCATAAAAAACTTAATGAAGTATAATGCCTGCTGATGCTGATGCTGATGCTGATGCTGATGCTGATGCAATGGGCATAATGACATATGAGAGGCTCCGCCAATGGTGGAGCTTTTTTAATTATTATTTTGAATATTTAATTCAATTTTCATTTAGAGCATCTTGATATAAATTAGTTATCATTTGTTG
The DNA here is from genome assembly GCF_032577575.1 of Veillonella parvula. Lineage (GTDB taxonomy): Bacteria > Bacillota > Negativicutes > Veillonellales > Veillonellaceae > Veillonella. The sequence goes on from NZ_JAWFVO010000003.1 coordinate 324,665, forward strand.
TATTTAATTAACTGTTCTTTTAGACTATCGGATTAGTTTGCTTTTGTTTGGTTTCGAGACGTTCTCTTGGTGTGGTTCAGAAGCTCTAGCCGTTTATAGTGTGATGTTAGGTGCGCATTACAGTTTTTATAATCTATAACACGCAGTCTTACGAGCTGACCTACGTTGATTTGAAAGGCTTGTGCGATTTTAAAAAGAATTTCTAAAGACATGCCGGAGATGCCTGTACCACATTCTAATTTACTTAAATAACTACGACTGATACCAATGTGACGAGCTAACTCTTGTTGAGACATATTTAGGGATATGCGAATAATGGCGATTTTATGACCTAAACAAACATATTGATGTTGTAAAAACGGGTCTTCGTATGTGTTGATCCGCAGTTCGGTGAGCGGTGTAGCCGAGGGGTTCATAGGGACTCCTTCCTTTTCCCTACTCTCTAAATATAGTATACTGAGATTGTTAGCGTCTGACTAATATAGAAAAGTAGATAATTATCGGCTATTACAGATAATTACACGAATTGTGAAAGTAGTATTACATGTATGCTATAGTAATGTGATCATAACATCTAGTATGTTATCGTGAGTAAAGGAGGCAATATGGAAAAATACATAGCCGTTGCCCTCGGTGGCGCCACTGGGGCCTTATGCCGTATGGCTCTCGGTGAATGGGTTATGACAAAGGTCAGCTCTTTTCCGTATGGTACGGTAGTAGTAAACCTCGTTGGTTGCCTCATTATCGGTTTAGTCTTAGGCCTTTATATGCAAAAGCCAGATCTACCTCAGTGGGCGAGATTTTTCCTCGTTGTAGGTGGGCTAGGTGCATTTACCACCTTCTCAACCTTTGCCTTTGAAATGCTACAGCTTATGATGGCTGAATCCTATGTACAAGCATTATGGTACGGTGTAGTACAAGTCGTAGGGGGCTTAATCCTCTGTTGGGTTGGTATGCTAGTAGTACGTCTACTCTGTAGTATTTAAACATATTAATATTGAATAATAGTATTAAATACATTTTGATGTTATATCATAGCGTATTTTATTATTAATGACTTGGGAGATATTATGAAATCTATTAGAACACAAGATGCCGTAGGGCAAATCTTATTACACGATATCGTAAGAATCGTCATTGGTGAGGTGAAAGACACGCCCTTCCGCCGTGGCCATGTTATCACAGAAGAGGATATTCCAAAATTATTAGACCTTGGTAAGGAGCATATCTTTGTGATGGAACCAGAAGATGAAGGTTTCTTACACGAAGAGGATGTAGCTCGTGCTTTGTATCATATGGCAGGCGGCGAAAACATGCATGATGGCCCTATGGCGCAAGGTAAAATTGAAGCCATTGCAGATGTAGATGGTCTTTTCAAGGTTGATGTGGAACGCTTACACGCTATCAATAGCATTGGTGAGCTGACTATTGTAACAAGATTTAATAATACACCTGTGAAAGCTGGTGATAAACTAGCAGGCATGCGCTGTATTCCATTGTTGTTAGAAGAACAACAAGTAGAGGAGGCAAAGAAAATTGCTGATGATAAGCCTTTGTTACATGTAAAGCCATTCGTACGCAAAACTATGGGTATCGTTACGACTGGATCTGAAGTATTTGAAGGTCGTATTAAAGATGCTTTCACCCCAATCATTGAAGAACGTTGTGCTGAATTTGGCGTTACAAAGGTAGCTCATGAGATTGTAACAGACAATACGGATGATATCGTGGAGGCTATTGATAAGGTAAAAGCGGCGGGTGCCGATATCATTTTCTGTACTGGCGGCATGAGCGTTGACCCTGATGATTTAACACCTGGCGCGATTAAACGCTATGCAGATCGCGTTGTTACCTATGGTTTGCCTGTATTACCAGGGTCCATGGTTTGCATTGCTTACTGTGCAGATGGCACACCAATCCTTGGTGTACCAGGTGGCGTATTATTCAGTAAACCGACTGCCTTTGATGAAATTGTGCCACGTCTTGTTGCAGATGATGAAATCACCAAAGAAGATTGTATAGCTATGGGCCATGGAGGATTCTTGGGCTAATAGGCTAGTATAACAAGATTAGCTAGAATAACTAATATAGCTATTCTAAGTAATATAGCTAAATTAAACAATATAACTAGAATAATTAGTATAGCTAATATAATGAATATAGTTAATATAGCCAATATAAGGAGATAAGATAAATCTTATCTCCTTATATTGTTACTATGCTATTAATTTATAGTATGATGAATTTGGTAGATTTTTTATTTATTGATAAAATTGATATTTTTATCGATTTTATTAAAAATTTCGTTTACTTCATTTAATATTTAAAGTACAATAATAGTTAAGGATAATGATAATACATTATTTAATAACGGACATATTTTATGGTGAGTTTTGTTGAATATATATTATAAATGATAATATATTATCCGTTGTATTTATAATTTTAGATGTAGGGAGGAATAGTAAACGATGAAAAGCAAACAAGTTGCATTATCATTGGCAATACTACTTGCGTTAGGCACGGGAACTGTATTACATGTAGAAGCACAAGGAAATCCGACAGAGTATTCACGTCACTTTGGTGATGAAAACACGGTTACCAGTGACCATAGTTTGGCAGTAGGCTTCAGAAATACGGTATCCGGTTCGTATTCAACTGCTGTAGGTCAGTCATCTACCGCATCTGGTGGAACCTCACTGGCTATCGGACGAAGTGCGCAGGCAACCGCTAATAATAGTAATGCTATCGGTCGGAGTGCACGGGCGGAAGGCGAGAATGCCACTGCAATAGGCCATGGATCTGTTTCTTCTGGACGTAATTCAAATGCCTTTGGTTCATCCGCGAAAGCATCTGCTGAAGGTTCTACTGCAGTTGGTAATAGTACAAAGGCTAATGGTATTTCAAGTACCTCTACTGGCTTTAATGCTGAGGCATCTGGTAATTTCTCTTCAGCATATGGTAATGATGCTAGAGCAAAGGGAAATCGTTCAGTAGCTGTTGGATATAATGCAAAAGCTGAAGAGAGTGCAACTGCTGTAGGTAATAATGCTAATGCTGGTGCTGCAAATGCTGTTGCACTAGGTTCAGGTAATACGATTACTGCACGTGGTGGAGTTGGAATTGGTAGCAGTAATTCTGTCTCTGGCATTGATTCTGGCGCTTTTGGGGTTAGAAATAACGTAGCGCAAGCAAATACATATGTACTGGGCAGTAATGTGACGTCAACACAAGGAAATAGTGTTCTCTTAGGCAATGCATCTACCGATAGAGCTACCACAACAGAAACACAAGCTAATATAAATGGTATTAACTATTCCGGCTTTGCTGGGGTAGGGTCAGCTCGTAACGGCGTTACGAGTGTTGGTGCATCTGGTAAAGAACGTCAGGTGATTAATGTAGCATCTGGGAAAGTATCTTCTGATAGCACGGATGCTATAAATGGTAGTCAATTATATGCAGTAGCAAATACAGTGGGCGGAATTCTTAATAATCACAATACATTAATTCAAAATAATATTAATGAAATCGATAAAAATAAAGAAAAAATTGCCGACAATGAACGAAAATTAAAAGATCATACAGATGTCTTACAAAAACATGAAGATATTTTAAATGGACATAGTCAAGAATTAGAAAAACATAATAAATTAATTGTAAATCATGATAATCAAATTACTCGTTTAACTAAAGAAAATCTTCGTCAAGATGCTGATTTACTTCGTCATGAAGATCAAATTCAAAATCATGACATTCAATTAAAAAATCAAACTGAACGTATGAATAATCAAGAAAAACGTATTGACAATCAAGATAAGCGTTTAGATTATTTAGATAATCGTGTTGATAATCATGATGCTCGAATTGAAAATCATAGTGAGCGTATCGAAAGTCATGAACGTCGTATTGAATATAATAAGACTTTAGCCACAGAAGCATTAAAAGAAGCTAAAAAACATACTAGCATTTCTGCAGGTAATAATGTAACTGTAACTACAAGCACAAATGCTGCTGGTGGTACTGATTACAAAGTATCTGTAGATAAAGTTAAATTTGGTAATGTTTCTTTGGACAATAAAGGTCTAAATAATGGTGGCAATAAAATCACTAATGTAGCCGATGGTGAAGTATCCGCTACATCTAAAGATGCCGTTAACGGTAGCCAATTGTATCAAGCTACTAGCGGTATTAGTAATGGTGTGAACCTATTAAATAGCAAAATAGGAAAAGTTGGTGCTGGTGCGGCTGCATTAGCGGCTATTCATCCATTGGATTTTGATCCTGATGATAAATGGAATTTTGCGGCTGGTTACGGTAACTATGCCGGTGAAAATGCGATGGCATTAGGTGCTTTCTACAGACCAAATGAAGACACTATGTTCAGCGTAGCTGGATCCATGGGTAACGGTGAAAACATGGTCAATGCCGGCGTTTCATTGAAATTAGGTCAAAAAAATGGTGTATCTACTTCTAGAGTAGCTTTGGCTAAAGAGGTTCAAGACTTAAAGGCCATTGTAAAAGCCCAAAATGTAGAGATTCAACAAATGAAGGTATCCATGGGAATGGCACCTCAGTATGACAAGAAAGATGTGAACTTCCCTGATATACCAGCTAATCATTGGGCTTATGAATATGTAAAAGACTTGGCTGATAAAGGTCTTGTTGAAGGCTATCCTGATGGCGAATTTAAAGGCAATCGTGCGATGACTCGTTATGAGTATGCTGCGATCATTTACCGTGCTTTACAATTGGGTGCCCCAATTGATGGCAAAATGGGGCGTGCGATTAACGAATTTAATCCTGAATTGGCTCGTCTTCGTGACTTGGATCGTACTCGTGTGGATCGAATCTCTGGTAAAGACAATGATCGTCATAAGGTAGAACGACTTCGTGTAAACAATAAAGACAATAAGCAAACTAATGATTACAGAGATGTTTACGGTAGTCATATCGAGCGTAATGCGAAGTAATTACTTGTCTTGAAATAACCTTTTAAACTAAAAGGAAGACAACAAAATAGTTCTTTTATAAACTAAAGAAAAAACAAAAGAGGCCGTGATAAACAGCCTCTTTTCATCTAGCGGATAGTTGAGTTAATAACAATCTGCACTTTCAGAAATCAGAAATTATGATCCTTTTCTGGAGTGCAGATTATAGTCAACTATCCGCTATTTTATTATTTTGTTCAATTAATTACATTATTGATGGCGTTATTAAAATGATTTTTTACCTAGTGTAGGGTGGCTACAACGTTTTAGTGTTAGGGTATCAATCATATGGACTGCTTCGTCCAATGTAATATCTTCGCGCTTCGTTGGTGTTTCTAGGACTGCTAACGGATGCTCCGTGCCTACCTCACCAGAAGGCAAGTAAATATATTCTTGGTTAACATTGTCACCAAAGATATAGCCAGCTTGTAAATGTTCTTTATGAATACGACTCATGGTCTCTCCTTAGATAATTTGCTTTAGCTTAAAATCTAGATAGTCTGCAGATACCAACTCTAGTTTTGTCGTACCAAATTCCTTTGGAATCCGGTTAAAAGAAATTTGATCGTGTAAGTGGCCAAAAATGCAGATATCTACGTTATATTGCTCCATGAGATCCGTAAAGCCCGAAGGTGCGTTGGACTCGTTAAATGGAGGGTAATGTAGCAACAATAACTTTGTTACAGGAATATTCTCTATATCTCTAATTGAATCAGGTGTTGGTGAATAGGACTTTTTAGAACCGGATGATTCTGTTATACAGACCTTTGTTTCCGTCCTGAGTTCCTCAAGTACTTTATGTATTGCCTTATCCATTTCCTGTAGTGCTGCTTCGGTACGCATCAGTTCTCTATCGTAAATGGATTGGTCCGTTTCTGGGGAGAAGTGGGAGTCTCCAGGACAGAGGTAGGCGCGCGTTCCACCGAATGCAATAAGGCGCGGCCCTTCTTCGGTTTGGATAACTTCTGCGGTGCCGTGACCTTGTATAAAGGTAATAGCGTCACCCATGAGATTATGCATCTTGTTTGCTGATGCCCACCAATAATCATGGTTGCCACGAATCATATATTTTTTACCAGGTAAAGATGCAATTTCTTGTAAATCGCAGGCAGCTTCATTGAGACGGAGCGCCCAGCTCATGTCACCTACGAGAAAGACGATGTCTTCATCGCTTACATTGGCATTCCAATGCTCTTTGATGCGGGACCAGTGATCATTCCAGTGCGGGCCAAAAATATCCATCGGCTTCGTCGGAGGATGGCCAGATAGATGGAGGTCGCCGATGGCAAATACTTTCATAAAAATCCTTTCAATTATGTATGGTTAAAACCATATAAAATAATATATCAAATTATATACGGTATATGGTTAGAGCTATTTAGTAGCTTGAAAATAAGGCGTAATATCGTGCTTGATTTTAGCAGCTCGTCCCTCATCACAAGTTTGAGGAATTTTGTAGCCTACATAGAGGGGCGTCGTTACATAACGCGCCACTACCTTGATGTAATCATAGCCGTCCTCAAGATTATATACGAAGTAATTATAGGACTGGCTAAAGTTTGCTACACTATGCAATACATAGCGCAAAATTTGCTGTAGTCGAAGGGCTACAGTACGAACCGGTGCATCTGGTTTGAAGCGAATGTTGTACTCAAAGAACCCGATAATCGGATGGGTAGACAAGGTGATGCGTACATCTTGATCCTCGTGCAAGAGCCAACCCTCCATATTTTGGGCCGTAATATCTTTATGGTAATCGTAATTCTCAAGCCCTATGATTTGGCTGTGAGGATGGCGAATAGAGCCACCGGACATATAGCCATAATTTTTGAAGAAGAGTACGGATTTAAACTCTTTACGTTGACGAGTTTCGCGCCATTTATCGAGACCAAATTGGAGAATGTGGGCGGCTTCGTCTGTAGGTAAGGTAGAAAATTCGCCTTCGTCAGTTTCCGTTTCGATAATGACGGTAGGCCAAGTTTTTTCTAATACAGGATACTTGTTCATGAGCCATATAATATGACCTGATGTATCGAGAATATCCGTTAATTTGGAACGATCACAGAAGGGACAACGCACTTGTTCATTGCGAATATTGACGGGCTTTGTTCGTCCTAATTCGATATTAAATCTAAGTGGTTTGTTCATCATGTGCCTCCTTCCTTGTAAGAAATTCTATACTCTTAATCATACCACAACTAGCACATTCGTACATGAAATAATGGTATAATAATAGTGTGTTATTTTTGTGACTAAGGAGGCCCTATGAAACCAACGACGCTCGTATTTCCCATTGATGAACAAAATCGTATATTGTTAGGGCGTAAGAAGCGTGGTTTTGGGGCTAATAAATATAATGGTTTCGGTGGTAAACTTGATGATGGTGAAAGCTTCCGAGAGTGTGCCATTCGTGAACTCTATGAGGAATCTGGCCTTCAAGGACGTGTCGAAGACTTAGAATGTGTAGCGGCTTTTGATTTTCAATTTCCTTTTGATGAGAGCTTAACGCACGTAAGCTATGTGTATTTCTTGCGTACTTTCACAGGTACTGTAGAGGAAACAGACGAAATGGAGCCTCATTGGCTAGAACCGAATCAAATTCCTTATGAACATATGTGGGATGGTGACCGCAGATGGTTGCCGATGTTGTTAGAAGGTAAGAAATTAAAAGGACCTATTGTGTTTGGACGAGATAATAATATGGTGGATAAGATGGATTTGACCACTGTTGATACCGTTCTTGAAAGCGAACACTTGGCGCGCATTGATTTGTATATTAATGGCTGATACGTATAGATTATTTGCGTTATATTGTCGAATATAGGTATTCTTTATACTATGCCGACGAATTTTAGTGTATACCTATTTAATTATTAACATAAATTTACTAACATCAAGATGATGGTTTGGTGGATTTTAAAATGTAAAAAGGGGCTATATGACCATGAGAGTGGTAATATGCTCCATAATTTATACTATTTTGAGGTAATATGACTGATAAAAAGAACCCAAAGTGGGTACCACAGCTATTGGCGTGGTATGATGTGCATAAACGGGAGTTGCCGTGGCGCGATTGTGGGGACCCTTATAAGATTTGGGTTTCCGAGGTGATGAGCCAGCAGACGCGCATTGAGGCGATGAAGCCTTATTACGACAACTGGATGCGTCTATTCCCAACTTTGGAAGACTTGGCAAAGGCTTCCGAAGATGAGGTGGTTCATGCTTGGCAAGGGCTTGGTTATTATAGCCGTGCTCGTAACTTGCGCCTCGGTGTAAAGGACGTAGTTGAAAATTACGGCGGTATCGTGCCTCACGATCGTAAAACCATGGAGTCCCTAAAGGGCGTAGGTTCTTATACGGCTGGGGCTGTACTATCTATGGCGTACAACGAACCAGAAGCGGCTGTAGATGGCAATGTATTGCGCATCTATGCTCGTCTATATCGCATCTTTGACGATATTTTAAGCACTAAGGGTAAAAAGACTATTACAGCCATCGTGGAGGAGACTTTGCCTCACGATCGACCTGGTGATTTTAACCAAGCCTTGATGGACTTTGGCTCTGCTGTGTGCATTCCAAAAACGCCGCGTTGTGGGGAATGTCCTATTGTAAATATGTGCGCTGCCTATCAACATGAAGATACAGATAAACTGCCTGTGCGCATCAAGAAAACAAAGGTAGTAGAGGTGCCTTTATTCGTGGGCATCTTGAATTATAAAGGCTATTATTTGTTGCATAAACGGCCGAATCGTGGACTTTTACGGTCCATGTGGGAATTTCCATCTGTGGAAATGGTATCTGCCTTTGAGGACGGAGAACGAGGCCTTGAGGAATTAGTTCAGCCCCTTGGCTTTGAGTTATCTTTGCAACCAGTACTTGTGAAAGAAATAACACATATTTTCTCTCACCGAAAATGGTTTATGAAAGCATTCCGCGGTGATTTAACGTACACAGGGAATGCGAATAATATATCGATTGCAGATATCCAACAGCAATTGCCAAAGGACTGGATGCTCATCAAGCGTGATGAGTTCTCCGACTATGCTTGGGCGGGTCCTCATGGTAAATTGACGGAAATCGCAAAATAATTTGTAGGAGTAATGAATGAGAATTCTATTTAATATTACTTTTTCTGCCATCCTCCTAATAGGGTTGGTAGGATTTTGGGCTCTATTCCTCAACTTGTGGAAGCCCAAAAAGAAATGGCCTGCCTGGGTGGGCTATATAATCATTATCGGTGCGTGGTTTGCTGCTATCCGATACTATATACTCAATCAAGTGGATTTATATGGTACGATGTACTATCCTTTGATGAATATGTTCCGTACCGAAAGCTACGGATTCCTTTTTGGCGTATTTCTAGCGATTCCTGTATTTATCATACTTAGTCTATTATATTGGACAATCAATAAGATTTGGAGCAAAACACCAGAGGAAAATAGAACAGGCCGTCGTACTTTTTTTAGAACTGCTGCAACTATAGTGCCGTTGGCTACTATCGGTGGTTCTAGCTATGCTGCCTTTGCAGGTCAACAAGAGGTAGTAGTAACTCATGAAAGTTTTGGCTACACGAACCTACCACCTGGTTTGAAAAACTATAAAATTGTACAACTTAGTGATATTCATATAGGACCGAGTATCGACTTAGATGACTTTGATGAAATCCTGAAACTTGCACTTTTACAAAAACCTAATCGCGTTGTTATCACTGGCGACCTTATTGATAAGCTTGCATGGTTGCCGCAAGTCTGTGAAAGACTGACAACCTTCGCAAAACAAATCCCTGATGGTGTTGACTTTATCTTGGGAAATCACGAGTATCATCACGATGTAAATAAGGTACTGGATTCACTTAAACGAAATACACCTATGAATATTCTCGTGAATAGTAATATTCAAATCATGGGTGGTAAACAACCTGTATATATTGCGGGCGTTGCGTACGATAACGATCGTAAAAAGGATAACCGAGAAGCCATGATTAACAAAGCTTTATCTGGAATTCCAGACTATGCCTTTGTTATCCTATTGGCCCATCACCCTGAATTCTTCGAAGAATCTATTGAACGTAAAATTCCATTGACTCTATCTGGTCATACACACGGAGGTCAAATCGTATTCATGGGCATGCCATTAGTACCAACGGGCACACCATATACAAAAGGTCGCTATGTACAAGAACAAAGCGTGTGCTATGTTAATAATGGTACAGGACACTGGTTCCCAATCCGTATCAACTGCCCACGAGAAATTACAGTCATTACATTCTTTGATGGAGTGGCGTAATAAATAGAAAACCCCGATACATAATGTATCGGGGCTTTTTCCGTTCATTTGAGGTATGAGAGGATGTTACAGATATATCATAGAGATGTGAGAGATTTTATTTCATGCGAACTGCTTCAGCAAATTCGTCTTCGGTCATGAGTTTTTCTTCCAAGATGATTTCTTTAATAGAGCAACCACGTTTGTACGCTTCTTTTACCACCTTAGCGCTCTTATCGTAGCCGATATATGGTGTTAAGGATGTAGCAATCATGAGGGATTGTTCTACAAAGAAGTTGAGTTTTTCAGGTACGAATTCTACACCGTCGATACAGTGTGTTGTGAACGAATTCATAGCATCTGCAAGGAGGCGACAGCTTTCAACAAAGTCATAGATCATGATAGGCATGTACACGTTCAATTGGAATGCACCGCTACCTGCACAGAGTGTCATAGTCGTATTATGGCCGAATACTTGGGCGCATACCATGGTCAAGGCTTCACATTGTGTAGGATTTACCTTGCCTGGCATGATGGAGGAGCCCGGTTCGTTTTCAGGAAGATGCCATTCGCCATAGCCACAGCGAGGGCCAGAGCCTAAGAAGCGCACATCGTTAGCGATTTTGAATAGGGTAGTCGCTAATGTGTTAAGTGCACCGTGAGCCATCATAAATGCATCTTTCAAAGATAGGCCTTGGAATTTGTTATTCTTAACACGGAATGGAGCGCCTGTTACCTCTGGCAATACAGTTTCCATAACGTCTAGATAGCCCTTAGGTGTGTTCACACCTGTACCGACCGCAGTACCACCGAGTGCTACGTCGAGTAGGTGGTCAGCATTTTGAAGGAGCATAGTTTTGGCAGTTTTTAGGCCGTCCACAAAGGCGCTAATTTCTTGGTCTACCATGATAAAAGTAGCATCTTGTAGATGCGTACGACCAACTTTTTGCAATCCTTTTCCTTTTTTCTGCAATTTTTCAAAGGATCCGATAAGGCCGTCCAATGCAGGAATTACGCGTTTTGTAATTTCAAAGTACGCACAGATATGCATTGCCGTAGGAAATGTATCGTTTGTACTTTGACCGCGGTTTACATCGTCGTTAGGATGAAGCGGATTGCTTTCATCTAACTGTTTAGCCCGGTGAGCGATTACCTCGTTCACATTCATATTCGTTTGTGTGCCAGAACCTGTTTGGAATACAGTTAACGGGAATTCTTCATCCCATTTGCCGTCTACAATCTCATCTACTACTTGAGCGATGAGTTTCGCTTTTTCCTCAGTTACTGCGCCACACTTTGCATTGGTTAAAGCACATGCTTTTTTTACAAGCGCAAGCGATTTGATTTGTTCAATAGGGATGCGGTGGTCACCGATCTTAAAGTTATTGAACGAGCGTTGCGTTTGAGGTCCGTAAATTCGTCTAGCGTCGACTTCGACTGGTCCCATTGAATCGTATTCAATTCTTGTTTCCATAATGTTTACAACCTCCTTAAAAGACATGCCGACTCTATTGTCGGTACTTTAATTATATAAAATCCTGTATATTTGTACAGAATAAAAGAGAATGATTTCTATTTTCATATAATTGATAGGTGTATATGCATAATGCGCATATAAGAAAGGGGACGCATATTGCGCACTCCTTTTCCCCATACCTTTATGATTTCAATCTATATGTAAGATTGATAATGCGTTATATGTAGAAAGATTATAAATAAAATATTTTATTTGGTGAATAATGAAAGGTCTATTCTTATAGTAAGACGATTAGGTATATATTAGCGTGGTGGTCCTACAAAAACGACTTAGCGGCCCCACGGAGCGGGGTGGGTGGCTTTGGAGGCTTTTGGAGGGCTACCACGTCTAATAAAGTGTTTAGGGTACAGAATAGACCTTTTAAGATATCTGTTGGAGGAAGCTAAATTTATAATCTTTTATATGTATACATTATAAATATCGCATATATATTGAAATCATCGCTTTAACACGATAAAATGAAAGTAGCTTAGTATATTGTTTTAAGTTTATGATTTCACAGAGGAGGTAAGTACTTATGAAACATGACTTTACGAGCCATGACCTTCATCTGCCGGAACTGACGTTACGTGGGATGCTACTTGGTGCATTGATTACTGTTATTTTTACAGCATCTAACGTATATCTTGGTTTGAAGGTTGGTTTGACGTTCTCGTCATCCATTCCGGCTGCTATTATTTCAATGGCGATTTTGCGTTTTTTCAAGGATTCTAACGTTCTTGAAAATAACATGGTACAAACGCAGGCTTCTGCCGCTGGTACATTGTCCGCTATTATCTTTATCTTGCCAGGTTTACTCATGCTTGGGTATTGGAATGGCTTTCCATTCTGGCAAACATTTTTGCTCTGTGCCTGTGGTGGTTCTCTAGGTGTATTATTCACCATCCCATTGCGTCGTGCCATGGTAGTGAATAGTGATCTACCATATCCTGAAGGCCGTGCAGCAGCAGAAATTTTAAAGGTTGGCTCTCACAATGGTGAACAAGGCCCTCAATCTAGCTCCGGTATGACAGACATTGTGTCCGGTGGCTTTGTAGCTGGCCTTATTAGCCTTTGTGCAAATGGTTTCAAAGTGCTTGGCGATAGCATGAGCTTCTGGATTCCTGTAGGTAGCAAAGGGATTACTCAAATTCCTTTGGGCTTCTCTACAGCGTTGTTAGGTGCTGGTTATCTTATTGGTATCGCTTCTGGTATCGCTATCCTCGTTGGTGTACTCATCGCGTGGGCTGGCTTCGTACCTTACTTCACTAATATGTTTGCTCCAGATGGCGGTGCTACTGCCAAGTTTGCAATGGCTGTTTGGAAATCTAAAGTTCGTTTTATCGGTGCTGGTGCTATCGGTATTGCTGCGATTTGGACTTTGATTACCTTAATCAAACCTATCATCGAAGGTATGAAAATTTCTGTTAAATCCATGAATAGCAGCTCCGCAGAACGTGAATTGCATCGCATGGATACAGATATGAGTACAAAATCCGTTTTAGGTGTATTCATACTTATTCTTATTGGCTTAGTATTTACATTCTGGGATTTCGTATCTGTCGTACCTATTAGTGCAGGTTTAATGTGGACACTCGTTGTAGTAGGTATCGTAGTAGCTTTATTGATTGGCTTCTTCGTAGCTGCAGCATGTGGCTATATGGCAGGCCTTATCGGTACATCTGCTTCTCCAATTTCTGGTATCGGTATTTTAGCGACTATTATTTCTTCCTTAGTTGTATACTTTATCGCAGCGGAAAATAATTTATTTGCTACACAAGAAGGTGTTCAGTTCGCTACTGCTATGGCTATCTTTATGACATCCGTAGTTATTGCGATTGCATCTATTTCTAATGATAATTTACAAGATTTGAAAACTGGCCAACTCGTTGGTGCTACACCTTGGCGTCAACAAATTGCCTTGTTACTTGGTTCTGTAGCCGGTGCCATTGCAATTGCTCCAGTTCTTAACTTGCTTTATCAAGCATACGGTTTCACAGGTGCGTTACCACGTGCTGAAATGGATCCAAACGCTGCATTATCGGCTCCTCAAGCGACTTTGATGACTACCATTGCGCAAGGTATCTTCAACTCTAGCATGGATTGGGATTATATCTTAATCGGCGTTGGCGTTGGTGTTGTGGCAATTATCGTCAACTTGATTCTCAAGAGCACAACTGCTACCTTAACATTGCCTCCATTGGCTGTTGGTATGGGTATTTATTTACCACCTACTTTAGAAGTACCACTTATTATTGGTTCTTTCATCAGCTACTTCGTAGGTCGTTATCTTGTAGCTCGTGCTAAAATGCGTGCCGGTGAGCTTGCTGACTACGATGTAGAGCAATCCAATCGCCGCGGTGTTCTCTTTGCTTCTGGTCTGATCGTTGGTGAAAGCTTGATTGGTGTAATCATAGCTGTTATTATTGTATTGTCTGTTACAACTGGTGGTGGGGAAGCTCCACTTGAATTAGTAGGTCCTGAATTTGAAAGCACAGCACAATGGTTAGGATTGCTTGCATTCATATTCGCTGGTCTCTATCTTGTTCGCCGTGTTGTTACACACAAGTTCAATAAAGAAGAAGCTCTTGCTATGAAAGCTGAGCAAGAACAATAAGAGGTTAAACAATGAAATTAAAACAGTCTGTACTCATCATTATGGCTGCTGCATTGCCAGTAGTCTCCTTCGCAGCAAGCGAAGTAATACCTGTAACACAAGATACTGTAAATGTACAAGCAAATCAAACAAATGCGAAACGTGTAAATCGTAATGATTTAACATATCGTATTTCTAGTACTGCTACACCTGAGCAGAATCGTGCGTTGCGCTCTAAAGCGTCTAAAGTAGATCGTAATGCAGTTGAAGTGGTAGCTCCAAATGCGGACCGTTATATGGATCGTAAAGAGGTTGCTGTATCACCTGTGGAATCTACTACAGATCATTTGGATTTAGTATTCCCAGAGGTTAAATCTGTTAGCCCTGCGGTAGAAAAAGCAATCAATACGACCATCAAAAAGTATGTTTCTAAAATACAAAATGATGTAGAAAAGTTAAATGCTAAAGAATCTGATAAAACAAATGTAGTTATGTACTATGATGTTAAAACAGATAAAAACGGTATTTTCAGCGTATTGATTCATACATATACAATGCGTGATCATGATGCCAATGGTGTAAACTATGTAAAAGGCTTCACATTTAACACCACAACAGGTCGACAATTGTCCTTGTACGATCTTGGTGGTCTTAATAAAAAAGAATTGGTGAATGCGATTAATAATAATCAAGATGTGAAAGATAAATTAGGTGGCGATGTAAGTATCGATAAAATGCCTACTGAATTCTACACAACAGATGATTATTCCGTTGTAATGATCTTGCAACAAGACGTAGATTCAATCCATAGCGCAGGTACGGTATATGTACCAGTTGGTATCTTGCGTGACCGCGAAAATGATGTAACAAAAAAATAATCGAACTGTGTAAATTCGATTATGTGTGTATAGTAACAGCTGTTTAATTGTGAAAAGAACCGCTCCTAAGGGTGCGGTTCTTTTTTTCTATGTTATTGTTTGTCGTTATAATAGTTTACGCGCGGTGGTAATGGGAATTGAATATTTCCGTCTGACTTTGTAAGCGGTTCTGGTGGTAATTGTAAGAATACATTATCATGGAATTTCTTTTTAAATGCTTTCAACGTCGATTTTTGAATAGAATCAACGGTAATGAGAAGGGCACTCGTATCAGTATTTGGGGAGATGGAAAGAATCTTTCCTTGAGGTTCTTTTTGTTGGTAAAGGGCAATGGCATCGGATTGATACTCTTCTAGTTGAGCCTGATTTAATTTACCTTTTGATACGACTACAGTTCTATCTAGCTGTGGATCATGTGCCTCTGTAATTGCGTTGGAGACGAGGTCA
Organism: Veillonella parvula; assembly: GCF_032577575.1. GTDB lineage: Bacteria > Bacillota > Negativicutes > Veillonellales > Veillonellaceae > Veillonella. The sequence continues at coordinate 340,355 of NZ_JAWFVO010000003.1, forward strand.
GTTTTCTTTTGATCTGTTAAAGATGCATGTAATTGGCCTGCCTCCCAGAAGAGGGCCCCGTCTTGACGGAATTTGGTGAAATCATTGCCATAGCCTAATGCTTTGTCGATGATATTAGCTGTTTTGTTTTCTACTTGTTGCTTGAACAATGTATTGTGGAAGGCAAGTGCTTGTTCTGTTTGTGTCATGCGGTACGCAATTTCCGCTGCTTCTGCACGAGTTACATATTTTTCAGGGTTAAACAATGTACCTGGAGCGTAGTTTGTGAACCCAAGATAGGCAAGCTCGCGAACGGCATCTTGTGCCCAAGGAGCCACAAATTTTTGGTCTCCATAGGCTATATTATCAAGAACTGTTGGGTCTTCAGTGGTATATCCTAAGTAATGGATATAGTTATCTGCTACTACCGCAAACTCTTGGCGGGACATATATTTTTCTGGTTTATATGTGTCATCGCCATATCCGCTGATGATATTCTTGCGCGCTACAGATTCAATAGCAAGAGCAGACCAACGGTCAGATGTAATATCTTTAAATTTACTTGATAAAAAGGCGGCCGTACCATCATCCGTGATATTGTTGAAGAGAGCTGCTACTTCTTCACGTGTCATAGGTTGGTTAGGTCGGAATGTACCATCGGAATACCCCTTCATTAGGTTTGCTTTTGTTACAGTGCTAATCGAGTTAGCCGCCCAAAAATCACTAGGCACATCTGTAAAGATGTGGGCGCGGATTTTTTGAATATCTTGAGGTGTACCAATAGAGGTGTTTACAATTGCAGGTGATGCAGTATTAGTAGATTTAATTTTAGCTGTTTCGATTTTGGTTGTTTCCGTTTTAGTAACATCCATTTTAGCTACTTCTGTTTTAGCTACATCTGCTCTAGTAGTTTCCATTTTAGTGGCTTCAACAGTAGTTGCAGGAGCATGAGTTGTAGTGGTTGTGTTTGCAGAAGCAAAACCAAGGCCTGTTGTAGTCAATAATGTGCCGAGTACGAGGGCACGTAATGCGTGAGGGGTATTCTTGTACATAAAAATCCTTCCTAATCATGGTAAAGGCTAGCGCTTGATAGCCGTAGAATATAAACTTTCACCAGCATAAAAAGCTATATCCGTCGCATCAAAGTCAATTAGTTGGCATGCATAGTGATATACAACAAAGCAGCGTAGTACTGTCGAGTATACGCTGCCTTGGCTGGTTAAGTGTAACGCCGATTAGCGTTTTACTGTCATTTTTACTTTGGAACCGAATAATTTAGAGATTCCTTGTTGTGTTTCTTTAGATGCTGTAGATACAACTGCGTAAAGTTGGTTATTTTCTACATCAGGGAATGTAGCTAGAATTGTACCTGCTTTTTCATTTTTGTTGTAGTAGTTGCGGAAGTTTGTATCGATTGCATCGTATTCAGCTTGGCTGTATTGGGAGGATTCAACTACAACATAGTTATTTACAGTAGAATCACCACGGTTTGCAAGGTTGGCTTTTACTGTGGAAATATCGCTGTCTGTTTTCAAAGCTACGTGTAATTGATTGTCACGCCAGTACATTACGCCATAATTTTGGAATGCATCTTCTGTTTTATAAGTTTTATTTAATTCAGAAAATACTTTGTCTTCTAATGCAGCTTGTTGTTTTTGATCAAGTGCTTTTAGTGTGCTACGACGAACAGGGCGAACTGTGTGAGTAGGTTCAGCTTTTTCAGCTACTGCAGCATCTTTATTGCCTTTTACGTCTTTTTCAACTTTTTTTGCATCAGCTTTGGCTACTTTATCTGCCTTTTCTGCCTCTTTTTTCATGTCTTTATCAGTTTTGGACATATCTTTTTTTGCATCTTTATTTACTTTGGAGGCCTCTTTTTCGATTGCTGTATCAGCTTTCTTTATATCTTCTTTTACAGTTGTTTCAGCTTTAGCTTCAGTTGTACTGTGTTTCGGTGTTGCAAGGCCAGCACCATTAAGCATGCGGTTCAAGATTGTTGCCGCTTGTGCTCTTGTTACAGGTTGTTTAGGGTTAAAGTTTTCTGTTGCCCCAGATGCTACGATGCCACGTTGAGCCATGTATTGGATATCTGCCAAGTAAGCAGAGGAGATGCTAGCTTCGTCTTTAAATGTTACTTTTTCTGCTTTTACAGGTGTAGAAAGATTTAATTTTTTAGCTAGGCTAGCGGCGGATGCAACGAATTGTTCGCGGTCCATAGTTTTGCTAGGTGTGAAAGCTGTTTTAGATGTGCCTTCCATTACGCCTGCAGCACTAACTAATTTGATAGCAGAGCTAGACCAACGATCTGCTTCCACGTCAGAGTAGGAGGTAGAGGATTCTTTTGTTGCAATCTCCGCTAATTCTTGTTCGTTTAAGTTGTGTTGTAGCACTTTGCCATAAATAGCAGCTGCTTGCTCACGAGTAATTTGTGCACTAGGTTTGAATGTATTATCAGCATAACCAGAAAGGTAACCGGCTTGTGTCATTGCTTGGATAGCATCGCGAGCCCAGTTATCTTTTGTGTCGGGGTATATACCAGCAGGTAAGTTTTCTTTAGCTTTTACAGCTTTTTTACCTTCTACCTTTACAGCATCTTCTTTTACATCATTTTTTACAGAAGTATCAATGCGTTTAACGTCATTTTTTACAGAAGTGTTAACGCGTTTAGCATCGTTTTTTACGGATGTATCAGTGCGTTTAGCAGCGTTTTTAGCAGATGCATCAGCATGTTTTGCATCACGTTTTACAACTGTGCTACCATGTTTAGCATCATTTTTTACGGATGTATCAATACGTTTAGTATCGTTTTTAACAGATGTATCAACACGGTGTTCATCCGCTTTAGCAGAAACTTCAGCTCTAGTAGCCACATTAGATACTTCGGATTTTATATGAGTCGCAGTTGTTTCAGCGTGAGCCATGCTGAATGTAGAGCCAAGGGCCAATGTAATTGCTAAAGACAAAGATAATTTATTTAGTTTCATGAAAAGGGCTCCTTTCAAACTATACTTATATAAAATAAATTATAACACTTTTTAAATTTATACACTACTATAAGAAAATGTAATCTATAAGGATAAAACTTACATGAATTTGAAAATTTGAGTACGATTATATAAATATAGAATGAAATATAGATAAAAGTTGATTTTCTAGTAGTTAAAAATGCAAAATGATAAACATTCGCAAAATCTAGATTTTATGGGGCTTTTACAAGAAAAAATGATAAATGAAATAATAGATGTGATAAAATTCAATGTTTGTTATTACAAAAAGTCATAACGATATAAGAAATAAAAGGGTACATACGAATATAGCAATTCTTTGGACAATATCTACATGATTAATTTATAATTATAGCGATGAGCTTTTGAATATTTATTTGAAAGCATAAGTAATGTTCAGGGCAGAAATTTAGTCGAAAAATTCACTACTAAAAATTGCCATAACACATACATATCAAAATTTTTTATTAGGTTAAGTACTAGAAAAGACGAGGAAGATAATATGAAAATTCATCTTTTCCAACAGTGTTTGATTGACATGTTCTACCCTCATGTAGGTATGGCTGGTGTAGAAGTACTTGAAAGATTAGGTTGTGAGCTTGTAGTACCTAAGAAACAAGTATGTTGTGGACAAATGTTCACTAACTCCGGTTACAATGACGCGGCTATGGATGCAATTAAGAATACAATCGAATGCTTTGAGAACGCTGAATATGTAGTCAGCATGTCCGGTTCTTGCGCTTTTGCAATCCGTGATGAATATCATCATTTCTTAAAAGATCAACCAGAGTGGTTGGCGCGCGCAGAAAAATTGAGTGGTAAAATTTACGAATTCACTCAATTTATTACTGACGTATTAGGTGTTGAAGATGTAGGGGCTCGTTTCAACGAATCCGTTACATACCATACATCTTGCCACGTAACTCGTTTGATGGGCATTAAAGAGCCTCCTTTCAAACTCCTTAAAAACGTTAAAGATATCAACTTGATTGAATTACCACGTGCAGATCGTTGCTGCGGCTTCGGCGGGACTTTCTCAGTTAAAAACCCTGAAATCAGTGAAGTTATGACACGCGAAAAAGCATTGGAAATTGCTGGCACAGGTGCCAACGTTATCTCCGGTTCTGACCAAGCGTGCTTAATGAATATCGCTGGTATGCTTGATCGTCTTCATAAAGAAGGCGAAATTGATCGCCGTATCAAAGTTATGCATATTGCTGAAATCTTAAACTACCGTTAAGGAGGAGACGACATGGCACTTATATATGACAATCGCCCCTATAAAACACGTATAAAAGAATGTTTGGCTGACGATTTCAAAGTTGCAGCTATTAAAAAAGCACAAGACGTGTTTTATGATAAACGTAATACAGTAGTTGCGGATGTTCCTGAATGGTTAGATTTCCGCGCTGAAGCGGCTAAAATTCGCGATCACGTACTTAACAACTTGGATTACTATGTAAGTCAATTTGCTGACAACGCTGAAAAAGCTGGTTCTAAAGTCCACTTTGCGTTCGATGACAAAGAAGCTACTCAAATTGCATTAGATATCCTTCGCCAACGCGAAGCAAAAATGATCGTTAAATCCAAAACTATCTTAACTGAAGAAATTGGTTTGAACGAAGTTTTGGAAGAAGCTGGTATTGAAGTTAACGAAACTGACTTGGCTGAATTTATTTTGCAAACTGCAGTAAGTCCTCCATCTCACATCGTAGTACCAGGTCTTCACTTTGAACGTAACAAAATCCGTGAAATTTTTGCTGAAAAATTAGGTTATACAGGAACTGAAAATCCTACGGAAATGACTCACTTTGTACGTGGTTATGTACGTGAGCGTTTCTTAAAAGCTGATGTAGGTGTTAACGGTTGTAACTTTGCAGTTGCTGAATCTGGTACATGTACAATCGTTTCCAACGAAGGTAACGGCCGTATGGCTAGCTCTATTCCTAAGACTCAATTAATTTTCTTAGGTACAGAACGTATTGTCCCTGATTTTAAAGCTCTTGACGTTATGATGGAAATGTTGAACCGTTCTGCAGTAGGTTCTAAGATTTCTAACTACTTCTCCATGATGACTGGTCCTGCGCGTCCTGGTGAAGCTGATGGTCCTGAAGAAACTCATATCATCATTATTGATAACGGCCGTTCGGGCATCTTGGGTGGTACATTCCAAGAAATGCTACGTTGTATCCGTTGTGGCGCATGCATGAATATTTGTCCTGTATACCGTCACGTTTCTGGTCATGGATATGGTTCTGTATATCCAGGTCCAATGGGTGCTGTATTGACTCCATTATTCAAAGGTTACGATGTAGCCGGCGATCTTCCATATGCTTCTACATTATGCGGTGCATGTACAGAGAACTGTCCAGTAGCTATTCCATTGCATGAATTGTTGATGGAGCACCGTCATATCATGGCTGATATTGAAAAGACTCGTCCAAAAGCAGAAGAAGCTATCTTCACAGCAGCTGCTAAGATGTTCGGTAATGCAACATTATTTGATCTTGGCACAAAAGCTGGTGCTATCGGTATGAACTTAATTAGTAATAAAGAGGGTAACATGCCTGAATGGACTCAAGCTATTCCAGTTATGAATGGCTGGACTAAATCTAAAGAATTGGGTTCCTTGAAATTCAAGAAATTCCGTGATTTGTATGCTGAACATGAAAAGAACAAGAAGAAGGAGAAAAAATAATGGATGTAGCTAAACGTAATCAATTTATTGCACGTTTATCTCGTGCATTAGGCCGTGATCAAGAAATGTGCCCTGCTTTTGTAGAAGGCTTTGATTATAGCCATGGTCCTCAAGAAACTATGTTCCAAGATTTGAATCGCGATCAAATTTTGACAATGTTTAAGGAACAATGTCAACGTGTTGGTACAAAATTCATTGAAACTACACCTGACAAACTAGGTGAAACAATTTTGGCAGCTATCGAAGACTGGGGAAACGGTAAAATTGTATTCCCAAGCTCTCCTGAAGTAGAAGAATATAAATTAAAAGAATTGTTCGAACAAGATGCAGCTAATAATGGCGGCACTCGTACATACTTCCAATGGGATCCAGCTAAAGGTCGTGAAGAATGTGTTTCTAATACTGCTAATGCTGATATTGGTATTACATTCCCATACTGCGGTATTGCGGAAACTGCTACTGTAGTACAAGCTTCTGGTGAGGATTCTGGCCGTGCGATTAGTTTGTTGCCTACAACACATATTGCTGTGTTATATACTGACACAATTAATCCTCGCATGACACAAACAATGGAACATTTGGCTGAACGGTATCATAACGATCCAGCTAAGTTCCCTACAAATATCTGCTTGATTTCTGGTCCGTCCCGTACGGCGGATATCGAATTGGTAATTGTAGATGGTGCTCATGGTCCTATCCAAGTAACCTATATCTTAGTTAATAGATAATATAATAGCTAGATTTACTAAAGGCGATTTTCTTTTAGAAAATCGCCTTTTTGGTGCATATATTACAGAATACATTAAATGTTATCAAAAATTAAATATTGTACTTGTATTTTTTTCGATATATGCTATACTAAGTTCATAACCTATTATTGTGATATGAATTAAAGAGGTGTATTATGAATATTCCATTCTTTACAGATTACCTCATGTTAAGCAATCCACTAAGTATTGGTATTATCGCGGTGTTCGTGCTCGTGTTAATAGGTATTTATGTATTGCAACGCAAGGGCACATCCTTCGGTAATCTTGTTATTATTGGTACTATTGCTGGTGCCGTACTTGGTATAGCGGTCCAAATTATTGCAGGTTTCCCTGATGATCCATCCAAAGTGGTTTACATCAAGGAAAGTACAAAGTGGTTCTCTCTCGTAGGGGGAGGTTTCATCGACTTAATCCGCATGCTTGTTATTCCTATCGTTTTTATCTCTATTGTTCACGTTATTTTGCACATGGAGGCAGGTGCTAACCTCAAAAAGTTAGTAGTTGCTATGATTTCTACGAATCTCGGCATGGTAGCCGTTGCTGCTATAGTCGGTCTAATTTTGGGGAATGCCTTCGGTTTAGGTCAAGGTTTTGATATTGTTGAATCTGGTAAGAAGATTCGTGAAATCAAACCTATGGTTGATACATTCCGAGCACTAATCCCAAGCAATCCAATTCAAGCGGCTGCTGAAACAAATGTTATCGGCATTGTTGTATTTGCAATTATCTTGGGTAGCGTAGCTCGTCTATTAAAACAAACAGGGACAAACTCTATGGAGGTGTTCACAAAACTATTTGATGAACTTCACCAATTGATTTCCTGGGTAGCTGATTTCATAATTGGTCTTATGCCATATGGTGTAGTTGCTTTGTTAGCTTCTACATTGGCAACACGCGGTGTACAAGCTATTCTTGATATGGGCTTGTTCGTAGTATTGCTTTACGTTGGTCTTTTGATTATGTTTGTTGTACAAGCAATCTTGATTACTAGCTTTGGCTACAATCCGATTACATACTTCAAGAAAGCGAAAGCACCACTCTTATTGGCCTTCACTTCTCGTTCTTCGATGGGGGTATTGCCATTAACTGTAGAGACCTTGACAAAACGTCTTGGTGTAAATGCTACAACTGCTAATACAGTAGCTTCCTTCGGTACTACTGCGGGCATGCAAGGTTGTGCGGGCGTGTTCCCAGCACTTGTTGTGGTGTACATCTCTAATGTAGCCAATATTCCATTCGATATGACTATGTACATCATGAGTGTTATCGTTATTGCTATTGGTTCTGTTGGTATCGCAGGCGTGCCAGGTACGGCTACAATGGCGGCATCTGTATCCCTTAGTGGTACAGGCCTTGGAGCGTACTTCACCTCCATTAGCCCAATTCTAGCTATCGATCCATTGATTGACATGGGACGTACATGTTTGAACGTATCTGGGTCCTTAACAAATGCTTTGGTAGTAGACAAAATTATGGGAACCATTGATAAGGATGCATACAATAATCCTAACGAAGGTCGAGTATAAAAACTAGCAACACTTAATCATATAATTATTATAAAAAGGGGCTGTAGCTGAATGTGGTAAAACCACATTTGGTTACAGCTTCTTTTGCCTTTTTAAAAGTGATAATTATTACAGATTGTAAACTATATTATTAATAATCGATATTGAAATTGTGAGCTTAGCTACTAACATACTTATGCATATATGGTATACTAAGCGTTATAAAGTTACGAATTATGCTTAATAAATATAAGCCAAGAGGGTAATAGTATGATTACACAAGAATTGAAAGATCGATTAATTGCAGATTATCCAAAGTTTGAGGATATGACACATAAGTTCTATAAGAAAGAACTATCTATTGCAGATTATAAAGGGCAGTCTGGTACCTATGGTAGTTACGCTGAGCGCGGTGCAAATACTGGTATGAGCCGTTGGCGTTTCAATGGTGGCCGCATGACGCGCGAGCACATGCAGTTTTTAGCGGACTCCATTCGTAAATATAACCTACAACATGTACATTTCACTACCGGCCAATGCTTACAAATGCACGGCCTCGATGGTGATACAATATTAAAGCTCTATAAGGAATGTTATGATCACGGTATTTACAACCGTGGTGCTGGTGGTGATAATCCCAATGTAGTAGCTAGTATTTTACGCGGCATTGATCCTCGTGAAACGTTAGATATTACGCCATATGCAACAGCAATTAGCGAATTTCTTATGGAGCAAATGTTCTATATCAAGATCCCTCGCAAATTTAAAATGGGTATAGATAATGGTTTTGATAGTACCCCACATTCTACGTTCAAGGACCTAGGTTTTAACTTAACAAAACACAATACTTTTGATGTGTATGCTTGTGGTGGTATTGGTCCTAATCCTCGCATTGGTATTCCGGTGGCACATGATGTAGCGCCTGAGGATGTTTTGTACCATGTGAAAGCTATGCTTATGGTTTTTGCTAACCATGGTAACTTCAAAAACCGCGGTAAGGCTCGTACCCGTTATATGCCTGCTGAAATGGGTGGGGCGGAAGCTTTCATCAAGATCTATGAAGAAACTCTAGCTATGGTAAAAGAAGTAGAACACCTAACTATTAATCCAGCTGATTATGCTTATGAAATTACAAAAACTGGTAAGCGTGATGATTCTGTGGAAAATTATCGTATTCACCGTCAAAAACAAGAAGGTTTATATTACGTAGAATACCATCCAGCAGGTGGTGATGCGAACGTAGAACACTTGTTGGCTGCCCTTGACTATGCAGTGACACTTGACCAAGTAGAAGCACGTATTGCGCCAGACCAAGCATTGTTCTTCATTAATCTTACAGCTGATGAAGCACGCAAAATTGCGGAAATAACTGATGATAGTGCCGAAAATGATTTCCGCCGTTCCGTATCTTGTGTTGGTTCTACTATATGTCAGATTGGTATGCAAGACTCTAACGGTCTGTTAAAAGATATCTTCGCACACCTTGAAAAAAAGGGTGTAGACACAAGAAAACTACCTCGTTTACATATATCCGGCTGTCCACATTCTTGTGGTACACACCAAATCGGTGAAATTGGATTCCATGGTGCTGTAAAATTAGTAGATAAAAAACCTATGGTAGCATTCATCCTTGTAGATGGTGGATCAGAACACATGGGTTCTGAAAACTTCGGTAAAATGGCTGGCAATATTGTAGCTACAAAAATTCCAGAATTTTTGGAATCTTTGGCAAATATTCTAAACGAATCTCCAGAACCAGACTTTGGGACATGGAGAATGACACACAAAGCGCAATACATGGAACTTATAAAAGCATTTGAGTAAATGTGGTTTCCGCTTGTCATGGGGCCCTAGCATATAAGTAGTTTCTACGTCGATTGCTATGGGGCCCCGTTTCATTGCGACAACTTAATTAAAAATAAAACTGGGTACCTCTTTGCTCCGTCCTTCGTAAAGTCGCTGCAGGGGTATCCAGTTTCATTTTTATAACACCTGATGTAAATTAGTCCCATAGCAAAGCGACTTACCCTACTAATATACAGAGCGGCCCCATGACAAGCTACATTCGATATTTACTCAATATGCTTTTATAATTAGAGGAGCGGAGAGGCGAGAGCGGTTAAGTAGTTTTGACTGAATTTGCATCAAGACAAGCCAGTAGATTAGCCTCTGGCTAGTCCTTCCCATACGGTGGGCATGGCGCCACTACTATAAAGTTTATTATAATGTGTAAAATGATAGTGTTTTCTATGATTTATTTCAAGGTGTAATTGTAATGACTCTATATAAGTATTAGCTAGATTATTTACGCTTTTGGATGGGGCATCTTTATAAATACAGTGATAAAAAAGTAAGAATACGCTTGTGCAACGACTTTGCGAAGAACGGAGCAAGCAAGCGTATTCTTACTTTTTTTACCAAGTTGTATTAATGAAACGGGGCCCCATCCAAAAGGCAAATATAGGAACAGGGATTAGCTCCATTACAATTAGAATAATTGTTTAAAACTAGATATGACTTGATTTTGTATGTTATAATAGGCTTTATAGTAGTATTTGGAGGATATTCAGATGTTATTTACCGTCAATACAGAAGTCTGTACACGATGCGGCCTTTGCGTTGCTGACTGTCCGACCGGATTGCTGGTGATGTCCGATGCTGGACCTGTAACTGGCAGGGGAGGTTGTATCTCCTGTGGGCATTGTATTTCCGTATGCCCAACGCTTGCTCTTGATAGCGATATGACACCGCGTAAGGAGCAAATCGATATTACAAAGGAACCTAAGTTAACGCCTGAGCAAGCTGAGCTATTCATGCGTAGTCGTCGCTCTATTCGTAACTATCAAAATAGACCAGTCCCTGTAGAGCTCATTCGCAAAGTGCTAAACGTTGCAAGAATGGCGCCAACAGCGACTAACACACAAGGTATTTCGTATATAGTAATCCGAGATAAACAAACGTTGCGCCGTATTGCTGATCTTGTTCTAGAGTGGATGCATCTGGCTGCAAAAACAGTACCGATTATGCGTCTCTATGCTCGTGCTGCTCAAGCAGAGGTAGATAAAGGCAAGGAGTATATCTTGCGCGATGCGCCGGCTCTCGTAGTGGCAATTGGCTCTAAAAAAGATATTCATCGTACCCATGATAGTGGTCACTCTTGCTTGTCTTATGCTGAGCTATATGCGCCGACTTTAGGCCTTGGTACTTGTTGGGCTGGTTTCTTTGAACATGCTGGAGAAGCTGAATACCAACCATTATTAGATGAATTAGGTGTACCTGATGATAAAATTGTAGCTGGTGGCATTCTTATGGGATATCCTAAAGTACGATATCGCAATATTGTAGAGCGTCAACCATTAGATGTTACATTTGATACAGAAGAGTAAAAAAGAGATGCCCCAATGATTGTAATCATTGGGGCATCTCTTTTTAGTTATATAGTGACGATATAAACTTTATTAGTTGGCAGTTGTAATAGTGCCTTTGAATGTTTCGTCGATGTATTGTTTAATAGCATCAGATTTGTAAATATCTGCAATTTTTTTGTATGTTTCGTTGTCTTTGTCTTCACTACGAACTGCAAGTACGATAACTGTTAGTGGTTCATCTTTAGATTCGAAGAAGAAACCTTGTTTTTCTACACTAAGACCAGCACTTTGCACATAGTTCATTGGAATAACTGCAATTGTTACATCATCTAGACTACGAGGTAATTGAGCTGCTTCTAGTTCTTGAATCTTTATATTCTTCGGGTTAGATGTGATATCTGCAACTGTTGCTTTGAAGCCGACACCATCTTTTAACGTAATTAATCCAGCTTTAGCTAATAATGCTAATGCACGACCACCATTAGTAGGGTCATTTGGGATAGAAACAGTAGCGCCTTCAGGTACATCTTGTACGCTGTGTACGCTATTACTATATAAGCCCATACGCACCAAAATTGTTTTACCGATTGCTACTAAGTTGGAACCATTTTGTTTGTTAAAGTTTTCCATAAATGGTACATGTTGATAAGCATTCAGTTGAATATCGCCATCTGCAAGGGCTTTATCAGGTGTTACATAGTCTGAGAATTCAACTACTTTAAGATCGATTCCTTGTTTTTTAGCTTCTTTTGCTACAGCTTCAGCTACTTGTGCATGAGGACCAGATGTAGCACCTATTTTGATTTCTTTTTGTGTTTGTGTTGATTGATTTGATGTACTACCACAACCAGCGATAGCAAATGCAAGAGCACCGATAAGTAATGGTGCTAACAATGTTTTTAATTTCATATAATCATCCCTTTCAAGTCTTATAATGGTTATATCCTATCATGGATGAAGGGGATTTGTATATGATAAAAGCATATCAGTTAGCTATAGATTAAAACTATGGTGAAATTCTAGCTCATTTATAATACAATTCAATATAATATATTGATTAATGTGTTATATTGAATGTGTGATCGCTAGGTAGTAAATTTATATTTTAAATATTTTTGTATAATTCTAATATGGATTCATATATCTATATGTCGGATTAATGGAGGATGTATGTATAATTTTGATTTTTATAACCCTACACATATCGTATTTGGTAAAGACCGTTTAGATGAATTAGATACATTGGTACCAAAGGATGCAAAGGTGCTCATTACTTATGGTGGTGGCTCCGCTGTGCACAGTGGTCTTATTGATCGCATTGTGAAAGCTCTTGGTAACCGCAAGGTTGAGCAGTTTGGTGGTATTGAGCCAAACCCATCTCTTGAAACTTGTGAACGTGCGGTAGCTTTCATTAAAGAACATGGCGTAGATTTCGTTCTCGCTGTAGGCGGCGGTTCTGTAGTAGATGCTACAAAACTTATCGTTATGGGTGCTACCTATGATGGTCCCGTTATTGAGGTAATGAAAGTTGGTGTGCCAGAGGTTCCGGTAGACATGGTACCAAATCCATTACCATTTGGCACAGTTATGACACTACCTGCAACTGGTTCCGAAATGAACAATGGTGCAGTTATTACTTATGGTGACGGTAAATACCCTGTATTCAGTAGCTTAGTATTCCCTAAGTTCTCCATGCTTGATCCAACATTGACTTTCACCTTGCCTGAAAGACAAGTTAAGAATGGCGTTATCGATACCTTTGTGCATACCACAGAGCAGTATTTAACATACCCTGTAGAAGGTCGTATTCAAGATCGTTTCAGCGAAGGTATTTTAAAAACTATGATTGAAATCGGCAAAGAAACAGTAGAAAATCCAGAAAACTACGATATTCGTGCTAACCACGTGTGGGCCTCTACATTGGCATTAAATGGTTTAATTGGTGCCGGCGTGCCACAAGACTGGGCAACTCATCTGATTGGCCATGAGTTAACTGCGGCGTACCATCTTGACCATGGTATTACATTGGCTATCGTATTACCTGCATTGTTAGAAGTGAAAAAAGCAGACAAACTTGAAAAATTGGCACAATATGCTACACGGGTATGGCATATTACAGAAGGTACAAACGAAGAAAAAGCGGACAAGGCCATCGCTAAAACTCGTGAATTCTTCGAGTCCCTTGGCGTATCTACGCATTTGAAAGACTATGGTCTTGGTGAAGAAGCAGTTGATAAAATTGTGAAACAATTAGAGGACCATGGCATGACACAACTTGGTGAAAATGGTGATGTAACACCAGAAGTAGCTCGCGAGATTTTAATGCGTGCCTTATAATTAAGGGGATTAACAGTGTAAACTTGTATGATATGGAAAGGAGGCGCTCCCTATAAATAAAATAAAAAATAGAAGTGCATTTTCTTTTGCACTTCCTATTATGATTCCCATGGGGCTTAGTTTCCTCTTTCTTGGAGTAGGCTTTGGTTTGTATGCTACCAGTCAAGGGTTTCCTTGGTGGACCGCTCCTGTTTTAGCTAGTACCATATTTGCAGGCTCCATGGAGTTCGTAACTATTGGGCTGTTAATGGCAGGCTTTGATCCAGTGAATACTTTTATGTTGACCTTGTTTGTCAATGGGCGTCATTTCTTCTATGGTCTATCTGCACTACAGCGATATGTGCATATGGGATGGAAGTGGTTTCCTACAGTTGCGTGGATGTGTGATGAAAGTTTTGCAATTAATGTATCTACGAAGTTACCCGATGATGTAGATGAAAAATGGTTCTACTTCCATGTATCGTGGCTTAATTATATCTTCTGGGTTGTGAGTACTCTTGTAGGGGGATTGTTCGGCGATTTATTAGCATCTGTAGATTTGCGAGGTATTGGTTTTGTATTACCTGGCTTATTTATTGTTATATTCCTTGAAATGTTATTTAATGCTAAAAGTAATAATATTCGAGGCTTAGGTGCTGTTGGAGCCGTTGTAGCCCTAGCAATGCTTCTATTAACGGGAAAATCCTTATTTATGCTTGCTTCTATGGGGTGTATGCTCGTAGTATGTTATATAGCGTATAAGTGGGGAGGTGTACGCCTTGACTAGTTTAGAAATGGTCATTACTGTTGCTATTGTAGTAGCAGGTACATTGCTCACACGATTTGCGGCTTTTCTCATTTTCCCTCCCGGTAAAAAGGCGCCAGACTTTGTATTGTACTTAGGTAAGGCTCTACCTGCAGCGATTATGGGTCTGCTTGTTGTGTACACTTTTAAAGATATTGTAGTTCTAATATATCCTTACGGACTTCCTGAATTAATTGCATTCTTAGTTACAGTGGGGCTTCATATGTGGAAGCGAAATATGTTCATGTCTATTGGGGCAGGAACTGTAGCGTATATGATTCTTGTACAAGCCATATTTAATGTAACAAGATAAAATAAACCACGTATATCTATTCCTATGAAAGGTTAGATATACGTGGTTTTATGTTTTATTTTAGTTGTAAAAGTCTTTCAAGACCTGGTGCAGTATGATGGTCTTCCAAGAAGTCTTGTTGGTCTAATAATTCCATAACGTCCATGTCGATGTTAGTTAATTTGAAATCGAATACATCGAAGTTAGCTTCCATATGGCTCACGTTATTTGCCTTTGGCAATGGAATGATGCCGCGTTGGATGTGCCAACGCAAGATGATTTGATGTTTTGAAACACCGTATTTTTCCGCCAAGCTTTTGATGATTGGATGGTCAAAAATCGGTTGGCGGTCACGGGTAAATGGAGACCATGCCATACCTACAACTTGATGCTTTCTCATCAATTGTAAGAGTGATTGACGTTGGTTGAACGGGTGGCATTCGATTTGGTTGACCACCGGCTTTACATTGCAGTGGTACAGCAAGTCAATGAGGCGGTCTTCGTAAAAGTTAGATAGACCTAACCCACGGAGTACATTTTGATCGTATAATTCTTCCATGGCGCGCCAAGAGCCGTAGTAATCGCCCAAAGGTTGGTGAACGAGCATGATGTCGATATAATTAGTGTCTAAATTTTTTAGAGAGCTTTCAACAGCGCGCATCGTATTATCATAGCCTGCATTAGTGTGCCAGATTTTGGTAGTAATGATGATATCCGTACGTTTAACGCCAGATGCTTTGATGCCTTTGCCTACGGCTTCTTCGTTGCCGTAGTATGCAGCTGTGTCGAGCAATCGATAGCCTACGTTTAATGCATTAGTTACGGCTTGTTCTGTTTCCCCTTCGCTACCTGTTTTATATGTGCCATAACCGATAGAGGGAATAAAACTGCTGTTATTTAATATTCTAAAGTCCATCCGTTCTTCCATGAGAACCTCCGTTATATCCATTAATTAAAGGAATTAGCTTTCATACAATTCTGATTGATTTTATGATATACTAAGGTATTGATAAAAATCAATATGACAGGAAGTGACAGAATGAAATTAAATCGATTCTATTCTGGAGTTGCTATGCTTGGTGTTGTAATGATGGCCTTGGCCATTGCTGGTTGCGGTACAAAAACTGTATCCGTTGCTGATGTAACATACAAGGATATGCCGTTGCAGATTCATAATGATGCCAATGTAACGGCCCTTAATAAGGCGACGATAACGCCGACCTTGACGGGGCAGGTCGTGTATGCCGTGAAAGTAGGCGATCAAGTACAGCAAGGTCAAACTGTGGCAACTGTAGATACATCGGCTTTACAACAACAGCTAGCATCCTTGCAAGGACAATTAGCGCAAGCCCAATCACAATCATATGCCACAGCTGTGACGACTACGACTGCAGCATCTATAGACAGTACTCAACTGGAACAGGCTCAACGCATGCGTGAAGCGGGCATAATCACACAAAAAGAATATGATCGTATTTTGGAACGATCTCAACCACAAACTACAACAGTTACAAGCGGTGGTGGCGGAGGCATCAATACGGCGGCCATTGAGGCACAAATCGCACAAGTATCGGCTCAGATGGCGGCATCTACAATCGTGGCTCCTATAGCAGGCACTGTAACATCTATCTATAATGAAGACCGTCAAATGGCGATTGCAGACCGTCCATTTATGATGATTCAGCAATCTACTCCGATGGTTGCATCCCTCAGCATTCCTCGTGATGCGGCTATGAAATTAGGTACACCTGAAGCGAAGAATGGCATGAAGGTACTTCTCAAGGTAGGGGACCAAGAATTACCAGGTGAATTGACTTACGTAGATATTACTCAACCTGAAAATGTGCCAAGTGTTCTTGTGAAAGCCACTTTCAATAACGAGAAAGGCCTAATCAAGGCTGGTGAATTTTATACACTCGTTATTGAATCTAATGTGAAAGCCAAGATGCTGACCGTTCCAACTAAGGCGGTTCGGGAAAATCAAGATGGGAAATATGTATATGTATTGACTGAGAATAATACAGTTGATGTACGTGTTGTTGAGGTAGGCATCACTGAAGGCGATGACGTAGCCATTATTTCTGGCTTAAACGAAGGTGATAAGGTTATTACGACGGATGGCACCTTTGTATTAGGTGAATCTGTAAAATTGTAATTATGAGACCTAAGATTTTAGTACTAGATTGTTAGGATTATGTTTAAATGTGATGGAATCAAAACTTTCACAGATTGTGAAAGTAACCTCAAAAGAGGAATCTGATAGGAGGGATTATTATTTTAGAATTTAAACGTTTTGAATTGAGAGATAAACCATTAATCGACAAATATTTTGAACAACATCATTACGAAGCATCCGATAATTGCTTTACTACACTGTTTATGTGGCAAGATCCATACGGTATTCGCTGGGCTGAAGAGAATGGCGTATTGTATATCCAAGGTGGTGGCAAGCGTGAGCCATTCCTATTGCCTCCATTTGCTGGTAAAGATGCAAAGTTCCTTGATGGTTTGTTGCGTGCTAAAGAATGGTTCGTAGAAAATAAATTGCCGTTCCGATTTAAAGGCGTTAGCAAAGATGTAAAAGAACGCATGGAAGACCTATGTCCTGGTCGCTATGCATTTACACCTGACCGTGACAATTACGAATATATTTACAAGTCCGAAGATCTTATCAACTTGTCTGGTAAGAAATTCCGTCAAAAGAAAAACCATTTAAACCAATTTCGCATGCAATATTCTAACTATGAATATGTGCCAATTACAGATGATATCATCCCATTATGTCGTGAAACGGCAGCATCTTGGGTAGAAACGCATCATGAAGAAGGTATCGAAGATGAATTGGTAGCCATCAACTTGTTGTTTGATAACTGGGACGTGTTGGGTCTTAAAGGCGGTGCCATTAAATTATTCGGCCGTGTTGAGGCTTTTAGTATCGGTGAACTTCTCAATGACAGAATTGCTTTGATTCACATTGAAAAAGCAAATCCAGATATTCGTGGTTTGTATCAAGCTATCAATAATGAATTCATTCGTCATGAATTTAGCGAAGTAGAATTCATCAACCGTGAAGAAGATATGGGCTTGCCTGGTCTTCGTCAAGCAAAAGAATCTTATAACCCAGATCATTTTGCTGAAAAATATGACGCAGTATATGCTAACGAAGCAGATAATGCGACAGGTGGTAAATAAAATCTGAGCTATGAAGTCGATGTGCTTCATAGCTCATTTTGTTATAATAGAATTGTTAGACTATCTATTTGAATGTAACTATCGTATCATCATGGCGATATGGCCATATGGTGATGTGATGTGCTTAAATTAGATCAGATTAGATATTATACGCTGTGACGCGACAGATAGATAACGGCTCTTATGATATAACGAGGACATAATTATGGAATTTAGAATTGCGACGGCTCAAGATACGTCTCATGTGGAAAATCTATGGGCGTACTGCTTTGAACCAAAGGAAGATCCATTCTTTCAATATTATTTTACAAATTGCTATGAACCAGAGAATACAATGGTCGGGTTAGAACAGGACCAATTGTTGAGCACCGTTCATTTGCGTCAATATAATCTTAATGTACGTGGTGCCGTATTACCTACGAGCTATATGGTAGGCGTTGCAACGCATCCAGCAGCTCGCCGTGGTGGTGTAGGCGGTGCACTGTTAACTGCTGCACTAGAGGAGCTTCGTAAACGCGGTCAAGCTATGACGATTTTGATGCCATCCAAGGCAGCGTTCTATCAGCAATATGGTTGGGAACTTTATGCTCATCAATGGGTGAACACCATGTCGCTAGAAGACTTGCGCCCTATGACAGATAAAACGTTGAGCTTTGGCTTACTAAATAGCGTAGATCAATGGACTTTGTTAGATCCAGTATATAAAACATATACGGCTCGTCTTTCTGGCTACGCAGAACGTGGCGAAAAGGAATGGAAACGTTTGTTAGGCAGCTTCTTTGCAGAAGGTGTAAATGTTGCTGTAGTGCGCAACGATGACCATGTCATTGAAGGCTATGCAGTGTATCGTTTAGGTCAGCCTGAAATTCCTGTTACTGAGCTGGTTTACACGACACGCCGTGCACAACGTGCATTATTAAATTATTTCTATAATCACCGTTCTCAAGGTACGTCTATCCGTTGGAATGAAGGCCTTCACGATACATATTATCGCTTCTATCCTGATGGTAGAACTGGCCACGCTACCATGCCATATATGATGAGTCGTATTGTAGATGTAAAAGCTGCTTTTGAAGCAATTCCTGTCAATCAAGAGACATTGATGATGCCTATAACAATGACCTTTGCTGTAAAAGATGGGCTTTGCAGTTGGAACGAAGGTCGCTATGAAGTACAATATGGCAGTGCATTAACTCCATCCGTTAAAAAGATTTCTGATACGATAGAGGGGGAAACAGATATTACCATTGAGGTCGGTGCGTTGAGCCAGTTATTAATGGGCACTCTTACGGCTCGAGACCTTGTTTTTGAAGGGAAACTTTCAGTAAGTGAAGAATGGTTAGACTATTTCGATATTCTCTATCCTGAACAAAAAACATATATTAACGAATGGTGGTAATATGAGCTGGAAAACGTATACGGTGAAAGAACCGACAGAGTTGACGGTTTCTAAATATGTAAAGGAACGATTTTCCCTATCCTCTCGGGATATCCAAATGGTATTTCGCAAGAAACGGGTAAAAGTTAATAGCCGTGTGGCTCATTCGCAGCGAGCACTTAAAAAGGGTGATGTATTAACCTTGGAGTTACCACAAGATAAGGATTATGGGGTTGATGTAGAAAAGAGACCGATTACAGTTCTCTATGAAGATGCGCATACGTTAGTTGTAAATAAGGATCCCTTTATGCTCGTTCATCCTGCAGGGCAAACGAAGTCTTGTACATTGAGTAACTATGTGGCAGGGTATTATGCGAAGAAAAACGTAGTTCATAAGGTTCGACCTGTGCACCGCCTCGACCGAGATACATCGGGGTGCATTCTCTTTGGTAAAACAAAAGAAGCACAACAATACTATACGGATGAGCTACAAGCAGGTCGTATCGACCGCATTTATACAGGCCTTGTAGAAGGGCGTATTGATGCGGATGGTATGGTAGATGCGCCTATCGGGGTCGATCCAGTATTTGATAATCGCCGCGTTATCGATGAATTTGGGCAGCCTGCTCAAACAGAATATATTGTTCTTAATCATGAGGGAGACAATACTCTGTTACGTTTTAAGTTATTGACTGGTAGAACTCATCAAATTCGCGTACACATGGAACACATTGGTCATCCTATCGTAGGTGATGCTATGTATGGTACGCGCAATAAGCCTTATACACGCCAATGTTTACATGCATCGGAGCTAACCTTCGTGCCGTATGGTAAGGACGAAGCTATCACGATTACTTGTGAAGTAGGGGATAATTTTGGTCGAGAATAATAACCGTTGATTTTTCTGTTCTAAATAATATGCCTATCGCATCTATCGGACGAGATGCTTATTATCCCTGTATCCTTGTATACAAAAAACAATAGTGATAAAAACTCATAGTCTATGCATGAAAAGCATAGACTATGTTTTTTTTATATTTTCAATTCACAGTGGACAGGAGTATACTGTGTATAGACATAAAATTCTATAGAATGTTAAATTGATAATTTTATAGAGAAATAGTTTGTTAGTTATACTTTTACCAAGACCGAACGGAACGATGCCGCAGTGCTTGGAATAATCAAGTGATATGAAGGAGTGCACGTTATGGATATGAAGCAAAGCACAATAGAGCAACAACGTCTAGATCAAGCTAGACTCGAAGCCAATGGCATGTACAGCAGCCAATTTGAAAAGGATGCGTGTGGCATGGGCTTCGTTGTTAATATTAAGGGGAAGAAATCTCATGATATTATCGACGATGGTTTGCGCATTTTGGAGCGCCTTGAACATCGTGGTGGTGCCGGTGCCGATAAGGACACAGGGGATGGTGCCGGTATTTTGGTACAAATTCCGCACGAGTTCTTCAAGCGTGAGTGCGAAGTGCTTGGTATTCAACTGCCTGCAGCTGGCGAATATGGCGTAGGTATGGTCTTTGCTCATAAATATGAAAGTCTCCGTAACGAGCAAAAACGAATTCTCGAAGAGGTCGTACGCGAAGAGGGGCAAGTTGTCCTCGGCTGGCGTGAAGTACCGGTTGATGGTACAAAGGTCGGTAAAGAGGCAGCTGCGATTCGACCTTGGATGATTCAAATCCTTATCGGCAAAGGTCCCGATGTAACTAACAATAAGGAATTTGAACGTAAATTATATATCATCCGTAAACTGGCGGAAAAACGCATCATTCCATTAAGCAAGGAATTATCTAGCGATTTTTATATCGCATCTTTGTCTTCTAAAACAATCGTATATAAAGGTATGTTAACACCTGGTCAATTGCGAGACTTCTACCTTGATTTGAGCGACCTTGACTTTACATCTGCGTTGGCAATGGTGCACTCTCGTTTCAGTACGAATACATTTCCAAGCTGGGCTAGGGCACATCCTAACCGTTTCTTAGTTCATAATGGTGAAATCAACACCATTCGCGGTAATGTAAACTGGATCAACGCTCGTGAAGGTAAAGCGGAATCTCCATTGTTCCCAGATATCAAAAAGGTATTCCCCGTAGTAGATGATAGCGGTTCTGACTCGGCTATGTTTGATAACACATTGGAATTCTTGCACATGACAGGCCGTTCCTTGCCTCATGCGATTATGATGATGATTCCTGAGCCTTGGGAACGCAATAACCTCATGAGCCGAGAAAAACATGATTTCTATGAGTTCAATAGTTTTATGATGGAACCATGGGATGGTCCTGCGGCTATGGGATTTACGGATGGTACAGTTATCGGCGGTGTCCTTGACCGCAACGGTTTACGTCCTGCTCGTTACTATGTGACAACAGATGACCGCGTTATTATGGCTTCCGAGGTTGGCGTTGTAAACGAAAATGCTGAAAATATCCGCGCTAAAGGCCGTTTGGAACCAGGTAAAATGCTTCTCATCGATACAGATGAACAACGCATCATTTCCGATGAAGAAATCAAACATCGCGTTGCTACTGAATTACCGTACAATGAATGGGTAAAAGAACACGTCATTCACTTATCTGAAATTACTCAGGCCGATGAAAGTACCATTCCAAAGGTAGAGGATTTGTTCAAGGAGCAACAAGCCTTTGGGTATACTCAAGAAGACCTTGTGCGCATGATTGTGCCTATGGCAAAAGATGGTAAAGACCCTGTAGGTGCTATGGGTGCCGATGCACCTTTAGCTATCTTGTCCGATAAACCACAATTGCTATATAGCTACTTCAAGCAAATGTTTGCGCAAGTAACAAATCCTCCTATCGACTCTATCCGTGAGGAGATGGTTACATCTACACGGGTTATGCTTGGTAACTCTGGTAATCTAACAGAGCCTAACAAAGCAGGAACCTATGCGCTGTCTATGCGCACACCAATCCTTACGAACCAAGAGTTGGCGTCCATCAAAGCTCTTGATTGTCGTCGCATGAAATCCGTAACCTTGCCAATTCTCTTCGATCCTACTAAGGGTGCTGAAGGCTTGCGCGATGCGCTAAATGATTTATGCGAAAAGGCAGAAGAAGCAGCTCGTACAGATCAAAATGTGTTGATCTTATCCGACCGCGGTGTCGATGAAAATCATACACCAATTCCAGCGTTGTTGGCTGTAGCTGCTGTTCACAATCACTTGATTAACAAAGTGTTGCGTACAGAAATTGGCCTCATCCTTGAATCTGGTGAACCACGCGAAGTTCATCACTTCTGTACATTAATCGGTTATGGTGTAACAGCTATCAACCCATACTTGGCGCTTGAAACAGTTCGCGATTTGCAAGCTCGTAAACGCCTTGGAGATATTACACCAGAAGAAGCAGAAAAGAACTATATTAAAGCCGCTGTAGGTGGCATCATGAAAGTTATGTCCAAAATGGGTATTTCCACAGTTCGTTCCTACCACGGTGCACAGATCTTTGAAGCTTTGGGCTTGAATACTAACTTCATTAATAAGTTCTTTGTAAATACGCCAACACGTATCGGCGGCATTGGTCTTGGCGGTGTAGCACATGAGGCATTAGCTCGTTATGAACGGGCTTTCAAATCCGACGAAACTGTACTCGAACCAGGCGGTTGGTATGGTCCAGTAAAAGATGGGGAAGAGCATCTATTTAACCCTAAGACTATCGACCTGTTACAAGAATCCCTTATCGGAAAGGATTATGCAAAATATAAAGAATACTCCAAAGCGATTCGCAATGATTACCATGTTACATTGCGTTCTTTAATGGAATTGAATTATCCTGTAGGCGGTGGTATTCCTATCGAAGAGGTTGAACCGGAAGAGTCTATCGTAAAACGCTTTAAAGCGGGCGCTATGAGTTACGGTGCCATCAGTAAAGAAGCGCATGAAGCGATCGCTATCGCTATGAATCGTTTAGGCTCTACATCCAACTCTGGTGAAGGCGGCGAAGACGTAGATCGTTTCAAACCATTGCCAAACGGCGACAGCATGAACTCCGAAGTAAAACAGATTGCATCTGGTCGTTTCGGGGTAACAGCGAATTATTTGATCAATGCAAAAGAGTTGCAAATTAAATGTGCTCAAGGCGCAAAACCAGGTGAAGGTGGTCAATTACCAGGCAAAAAGGTATATCCTGAAATTGCAAAAGCTCGTCACTCCACTCCTGGCGTTGAGCTCGTATCTCCACCACCACATCACGATATTTACTCCATCGAAGACTTGGCTGAATTGATTTATGACTTGAAATGCGTCAATAAAGATGCGCGTATTTCTGTTAAACTGACATCTGAAGCAGGCGTTGGCACGATTGCTGCTGGTGTTGCGAAAGCGAAAGCGGATAATATCTTGATTTCCGGATACGATGGTGGTACTGGTGCGGCAGGTCGTACATCTGTTAAACACGCTGGTGTGCCTTGGGAATTAGGTTTGTCTGAAACTCATCAAACCTTGATGCTCAATAGATTGCGTGACCGTGTTCAATTAGAAGTAGACTCTAAATTGATGACTGGTTTCGATGTGGCTGTAGCAGCTATGCTCGGTGCTGAGTTATTCGGCTTTGGCACATTGCCACTCGTTGCGGTAGGCTGTAAAATGGCTCGTGTATGTAATCTTAATACATGCCCTTATGGTGTAGCTACACAAGACGAAAAATTGCGTGCTCGTTTCACAGGTAAGCCTGAATATGTTGAAAACTTGATGATTTTTATCGCACGTGAATTGCGTGAAATCATGGCTCGCCTAGGTATTCGCTCCGTAGCTGAACTCGTTGGGCGTATCGATCTTGTACGTCAAAAATCGCAAGACGATAACTTCAAGTTGTCTCGCGTTGACCTTAAACGTATATTGTTCCGTCCGTACATCGACGTCTCTGTAGGGCATATGCACATGGTTGACCAAGATCACGAGTTAGAACGCACCTTGGATATGTCCAAGCTCTTGCGTATGTGCCGTCCTGCTATTGAGGACCAAAAACCGATTCGCGCTAAATTGGCTATCACTAACATCAATCGTGTTGTAGGTACCTTGGTTGGTTCTGAGGTGACTCGTCGTTATGGTGAAAGCGGTTTGCCAGATAACACAATCAAGTTGAACTTTGAAGGCTCTGCAGGCCAATCCTTTGGTGCTTTCATCCCTAAAGGCATGACCTTAGAACTCGAAGGGGATGCAAATGATTACCTCGGTAAAGGCTTGTCCGGCGGTACTATAACGGTGTACCCACCTAAGAAATCTATCTTTGAAGCGGACGAAAACATCCTAATTGGTAATGTTGCCTTCTATGGTGCAACCTCTGGTACATCCTACATCAACGGTGTAGCTGGTGAACGTTTTGCCGTTCGTAACAGTGGTATCACGGCTGTTGTGGAAGGTGTCGGCGACCATGGTTGTGAATACATGACCGGTGGCGAAGTGCTCGTACTCGGTAAAATCGGCCGTAACTTCGGAGCAGGTATGTCCGGTGGCTATGCGTACATCCTCGATTGCGATGAACGCTATGTAAATCCAGGTCTCGTAGAACTACGTCCTGCCAATAATGATGACCTTAAACGCATTAAAGAACTAGTAGAACAACATGTATTGCATACTAACTCCGCTAAAGGCCGTCACATCCTTGAAAACTGGAATAACTTTGTTAACAGATTCACAAAAGTTGTACCTGTAGCATACGAGGAAATGCAAGCTGCTATTGAACGCTTTAAAGAACAAGGCTTGTCCTTAGAGGAAGCTCAATTAGCTGCATTTAAAGAAAAATATGCATAATATATTTCTTCTTAGTTAATTTTTGTTATATAAGAATACAGTGAAAAGCCTCTATAGCTTTGACTATAGAGGCTTTTTCATGTATAATATTTATATTGCAATATTGGATCATGGCAGTTCTCGGGCCTGTGCAATGGGGGCCTGTGAATCGTGTCAGGACTGAGAGGTAGCAGCACTAAGCGGTAACCTTCATGTGCCACGGGGAACCCGGGGGCTGTCGTGATCGAGTATTGCAAGGCGGCCTGTGAGGTCGCTTTTTTTATGTCTAATTTAGGAATGTATGATACTTTATTCTGGACTATACGATGTTTTATTGTGAACCATATGATGGAATTTTGACTAGTAAATATCTACAAAGTTTATAAATAAACATATCACTTTGGAAATGTGGAGAGAACTATATTAAAGAAGTCAGATTTTCTTGAATATGGTATAATAAAGTATTGTAAGTTTCGGAAAAAGGGGGTGTTCCAATGGCATATATTGCGCTATATCGTAAGTATCGTCCGCAGACATTTACCGATGTAGTCGGTCAGCATCAGGTGTCTGATACATTGATGCGCGCTATCCGGGAGGATAAGGTAGCTCATGCCTATTTATTTGCCGGTCCGCGGGGGACTGGTAAGACGAGCATGGCGAAGATTTTTGCGCGCGCTATCAACTGCGAGCATGGCCCAACGGATCACCCTTGTAATGAGTGTAGTGCTTGTAGATCGATTTTGAGTGGCCAGTCCATGGACGTCTTTGAAATCGATGCCGCATCTAATCGCGGTATCGATGAGGTGCGTGCTCTTCGTGAAAGCGTCAAATTTATGCCTGTTGAAGGGCGTAAAAAGGTGTTCATCATCGATGAAGCCCACATGCTCACTACAGAGGCGTGGAATGCGCTTTTAAAAACCATAGAAGAACCTCCTGCTCATGTGATGTTTATCTTTGCCACTACAGAAATTGAAAAATTGCCTGTTACTATCGTGTCTCGTTGTCAGCGTTACACTTTTAGACGCATTACTTCTGATGACATCGCACAACGGTTATCTTACGTAGCAGAAAAAGAAGGCTTTGGTCTTGATTCTGCGGCGGCTCAGCTCATCGCTGTTCATGCAGACGGTGGTTTGCGTGATGCCTTGAGTATTCTAGACCAATGTGCAGGTATGGCAACGGGCTCTATTACACCGCAAGTGGTGGAAGAGTTAATCGGTCTTGTAAGTAAGGAATGGATCATTCATTTCTTAGATGCTTTGCGCAACGGAGATGGCCCGAAAGTATTATCCTACGTTCACGATGCATTGGCAGAAGGTCGCGATGCGACGCAAATTATGGAAGCCCTCATTCAACATGTGCGTGCCTTGCTCGTTGGTAAGGTGGCTCCTGATGCGGATGAGCTCAAGGTATACGATGCCTTTAAGGATGAGTTTTTAGCTCAGGCCAATACTGTTGATTTCAATGAACTTAACCAATATGTGCGCAGTGCTCAATCCATCATGAATGATGCGAAACAAGTGGACAACCCACGAACCATCATTGAAATGGGCCTACTCGTGCTTTGTGCTAAATTAGGTTCTGTTGATGAAAGCTTAGAAGACCGTGTATATGCACTAGAAAGTGCCGAGAGATCTGAACGAAACGATTTATTGAACCGCATGGCTCAATTAGAGCAACGAGGCCCCGTAGCAGCTCCAACAACATATGGTGCTAATGCATTTGTACCACCACAAGGTGGCTATGCGAATAGTTTTGTATCTGTTGATACTACTGTAACTACACAGGATGCTCCAATGAGCAGCACTCAAAATACTACTATTGATGCAGTGCCACAATCAAGTGGTGTGGGGATGACACCGCCTCCTATGAATGGGGTAGGTATGACGCCTCCACCGATGGGAGCACCAGGTAGTACACCTCCTCCGATGAATGGAGTGGGCATGGCTCCGCCACCGATGGGCGGGGTTGGCATGGCGCCACCGCCAAATAATGGGGACACGGATTCCCGAAAACCTACAAGAAACCAAGCTAAAGGTCGTGCTAAAAAAGGTGTTAGTACACAGGCCATCATTAGTGAACAAATCTTGTCTGCTCAAGAGTATCGCAATGTACAATCCAATGTGATTAAATACTTGAAGGATAGCAATCGCAATATGACCTCTACCGTTATCGGTCAAGGTCAACTTGTATATGTAGACCAAAGCAAGGCGGTCATGGCCTTTAAAAATACATTGCATCTCAATGTGATGACTAATGAAGTGAACTTGGCTGAAGCAGCTGATGCTTTCACTTATACACTGGGCTATGCGGTACACGTAGAAATCGTAGATGCCCTCACGCAAGTTTATAAAGACTATAAAAAGGCTGCTGGTAGTACCACACAACGCCAAGTAAAAGCATCCCAACGACCACAAAAACCGATGGTTGACGTAAAGACGACCTCCGGTGCGGAACCGACACAAATGGATTTGACCAATGATCCGCAAGAGAGTAAGCCTGATTCTGCGGCTGTGGACGCGGCTAAGGCTGCGGCGATGGCATTCTTAGCTAAGAAAACCGGCGATGCTGTTGCAAATACAGTAGTTAGTGATAATGCGAATACAACTACAATAGCTGCATCAGAAACTGCATTAGGAGCTGGCGTAGAAACAGAGCCAGCATCCGGTGGAGATGTGCCGATTACATCTTTTGATGGCAGTCCATCTAATCAGGTCCCTGATGGTGAAATTCCTATTGAGTCTCTAGCGGGTTCTATTGAAGGGGATAATATTCCAGTTCACTCCTTTGATGATGTGCCTGTAGATGATATGGAGGGCTCTTATGTATCATCCTTAGATGATATGCCGCCACATCCATTAGATAGTGTGACTGTTATCAGCGAGGATGGCGAAGTGTTAGAGCGTCCTATGGATAGCGGTGCGCATATCGAGGTGGAAGCTGTCCCAAAGTCTGATGGGGTTGAACCTCGTGAAGTAACCCCGCATCAAAGTGATGGAAATGCTATGCTTTCACCAGCACCTGTTGAAATAGAGGCTATTGATAGTGTTACGGTGGCTCGAGAATACGCCTGGGATCCAGAGCATATGACAGAAGAGGAACGAAATAATCCTCTCTTGGCAGAAACATTAGAAAAACTATCTGAAGACCATGACATCATCGTCGAGGTCATCGAAGAATAGATGAAAAGCAATCGTTATATAATAACCTTTGGCCTTAGGGCTATTAGGAGACATATATGTTATAAACCTATGTCATATAGTATTAATGATATGGACTTAGAATATTAGTATAGGACGATGTCCTAAAAGGAGGAAATACAATGTTTGGTAAAGGTATGGGCAATATGACTGGCATGATGAAAAAAGTTCAAAAAATGCAAGCAGATATGAAGAAAATGCAAGAAGAGTTAAAAACTCGTACTGTAGAAGCTTCCGTAGGTGGCGGTGCTGTAACCGTTGTGATGAACGGTGAAAAAATCATCGAATCTTTGAAATTGAACCCTACAGCTGTTGATCCTGAAGATGTAGAAATGTTAGAAGATCTAGTAATGGCTGCGGTAAACGAAGCTAGTAAAAAAGTAGACGACCTCTTGGCTCAAGAAATGGGCAAGGTAACTGGTGGTCTAAACTTGCCAACAGGTTTATTCTAAATGACAAACGCTTTAGAACGGCTCGTAGAACAGCTGCGCCGCTTACCTGGTATCGGTTCTAAGTCGGCTAGACGCTTGGCTTATCATTTGGTAGAAATGCCGAAGGAAGAGGTAGACCGCCTCGTGGAAACTATCGTAGAAGCGAAGGGGGCTACGCGTCACTGTTCTATTTGCTTTAACTTATCAGCTCAAGATCCTTGCGAATTCTGTAGCAATCCAAATCGCGATCAAACGACAATCATGGTTGTTGAAACATCTCGCGATGTCATTGCTATCGAGCGCAGTGGTGATTACAAGGGCTTGTATCATGTATTGGAAGGTGCCTTGTCCCCTATGGAGGGCATCGGTGCTGACGATATTCGCGTAAAAGAATTAATTGCACGCCTTCGCGATGGTGTTGTACAAGAGGTTATCCTCGCGACAGACCCGGATGTCGAAGGGGAAGCAACAGCTCTGTATTTGGCGAGATTATTAAGTCCAAGTGGCATCAAGGTAACGCGAATTGCCCGCGGTGTTCCTGTGGGTGGCGATATCGAATATGCCGATGAATTAACGCTAGGCGGTGCCGTAGTGAACCGTCAAGAAATGAAAGGATAGTAGTATGGGAGCTTTATTAGCATCACCGATTATATCGGCGGTTATTTCCATTGCTGTAGCCTACATTGCTTTCAAAGTAGCATTTTTCACCATTAAACGGGTGGCTATGAATGTTGTGATTGGTGGCTTAACCTACTGGGTATGTGTTCATGTACTTGAGATTCCAATGGATATTGGAGTTGGTATTTGGGCATTAACAGCAATTTTAGGTCCTATTCCTATGGTTTTAGCTGCTATATATTACGGCATTAAATAACAGGAGGTTTTTATGCTTATCAATCGTGAACAACAACGCGTTATTGATGAAGTGGAACAGAATATCCTCTTGTTAGCGTCCGCTGGGACGGGAAAAACGAATACACTTGCTTATCGGGTGGCTCATCTCATCGAGGGTGGCTATGCGAAGGCGGAGAATATCTTGTGCATGACCTTTACGAACAAGGCCGCAAATGAGATGAAAGACCGCATTCAATCGCTCGTAGGCAGTCCTGCAAAGGCTGTGGAGGTTAGTACATTCCACAGCTTTTGCTTTTTCATTCTCCAACAAGAGGGAAAGCGCAACGAAAGCTTGTACACGGACATGACCATCTTTGACGAAGAAGATTGCAAGGAACTTTCTGAACCGTACCGTCCTGGTAAATTGCGAGAAATGTCTTTTGCTAATGTTATCTCCATGGTGAAAGAATATCGCTCTTTATATGGATTTTATTCTGATGATTTCATAGGCGATTACAAGCGGACCATCGAACGCTTGCAGAGGGAGCAGCGTGAAGCCATTGAGCAACAGTTCTCTAGTTTTGGCAATGTCTTATACAGTGAACTCAATGATTTCTTGAACCATGGTCACGAATGGATTGCTGCGTATGATGAAAGCTTAGCTTCCGTGCACGGTCTAGATTTTACAGACCTCATTTGCGGTGTTCATCGCCTATTCCAAGACCCTGTAGTTCGTGAATGCTGGCGCAGTCGTTACAGCTATATCTCTGTAGATGAAATGCAAGATACTGGCGTACTGGAGTACAAGGTATTAGAAATGCTGTGGGAAGGTAATCACGTGCTACTATGTGGCGACTATTTCCAAACGATTTACGAATGGCGTGGCTCCGATCCGTTTCGCTTGCTCAAGCAATTTGATGCGGATTTCAAGCCTTTGAAAATCATCTTTTATGAAAATTATCGCTCTAACTGGACGCTTTTTACGATGGCTTTCAAGACCTTGCAAAATATGTTCCCCGATCTAGTTGGGTCTATCTACACTGAATTGCCTCGTGCCAATAGTGAAAGCAAGGGTAAGCCGGTTCTCATTAAAGGCTGTAAAAATAGTTATCTTGAGGGTCGATATATCTACGAATCCATCTGCGCCTTACCAAAGGATGCTAATATCGGCGTTCTCGTGCGAGATAATAAAAAGGCTCAACGATTGAGTGACTCCTTTGAACGCCTTAACGGTGAGCGTCCTGAAGAGGAACGCCGTCAATTTATGATTATCGACGAGTTCAAATTCTTTAGACGTCAAGAAATCAAAGACGTTATGGCTTACTTTAAACTGCTTATGAACCCGAATGACTCCGTCAGCGCTAAGCGCATTATAAAACGTTATGTTGCTGGCATCGGTGACGCTCGTATCGCTGCGATTGAAAGCCCTGAGACGCGTCAAGTAGGTTTAAAATTGACGGATTTCATGGATATGCCTATCTTTGAGGCGGAGCCTTATGCAAAGCTCGTAAGTGGGCTTGAACAGCACGAAGTAGTTGTTTATGACGTGGAGAGCACCGGCACAGATACGGCTCAAGACCATATCATTCAAATTGCGGCTATCCGCATCGATGAACATGGACAGGTCTTAGAGACTTTTGAACGCTTTATCAATCCTGGTGTACCTGTTGGTCAATCCGAAGAGGTACACGGCTTCTCCGATGCGTATTTACAAGAGCACGGCGAAGAGCCAGCTATAGTGTTACAAGCCTTTAAGGAATTCTCTAAGAATGCTATTATTGTAGGTCACAATGTAAACTATGATGTAAGCATTTTTACGAACGAATTGGCGCGTCATAACTTAGGTAATCCCGAGTTCAAGGCTATCTACGATACCCTCGATATCTACCGTCGTTTCTATCCTAATTTACCAAATCATAAATTGGGCTTCCTTGCGTCTGAGTTTCCTATCCACCATGAGCCAACGCACAATGCGATGGACGATATCTTAGCCACTGCACAGCTTTTAATTTATGCGGTGAAAGAAAATATCGTGCCTACTACAACGGGACGTATGGTAGCTATTAACAAATATAAGGCAGCTTTCACGAGTATCGCATCTCAAATGGCGACGTTGCGTAGAAAAGCCTATACGGAGATGCCAACGAAATTATTGGCGTACATCATGAACCAAATGGGGGTTCTAGAATACTATAAATCTTATGGAGAAGCGGCAAAGGTAGAGCATATACGCGATTTATATCGCATCATGGAAAAACTAGATACGGCTTATGAAGGGCCACCAGGACTAGCGCGGTTAAATCAAATCTTACAGATGGCGGCCCTTACGGCGGGCGAGCCTACACAACAGGTGCGAAACGAAGACCGCATTCCTATCATTACCATTCACCAAGCAAAGGGCAGTGAGTTCGATTATGTATTTTTAGCAGGACTCAACGAAGGTACGTTCCCAAGTCCTTTTGCCCTTGCAGAAGGTCGTGATGATGAAGAAAAGCGCTTGTTCTATGTGGCCATCACTCGACCTAAACAAGAATTGGCCATTACCTTTGAACAGACGAGTATAAGAGGTCGAGCGGTTCAACCAAGCTCGCTACTCAACTATATGCCACGAGACCCTGATCTCGTAGAAAGGAGATACTAATGGCGCGAAAAACACATCGTCCTGACGATATTCTGTGGACCGTGACCGCTGCAGATATAGACGCTGTGCTTAGTCAGAAATATGCAAGACAAAAGCTAATAGGTAATGGACAAGATATATCACGTAAAAATCGAGATATATCGAGTAGCAATCAAGACATGTCAAGTGGTGATCTAGAACATACTGGCGAAGCATGTGATATTTCACTCGGTGAAGTGTTAGATACTAAATATCCTCGAAAGTCCTTAGCTAAACTCTTTGAAGAGAAATTAATCCATATTAATGGGCATAAGGCTACATCAAAGGATGTAATTTCCGTAGACGATGAGATCTGGATTGCTATGGCAAAGGAAAAAATAGATCACGACCCTATCGAAATGGACTTACGCATTCTGTATGAAGATACTGATCTCCTTATTGTGGATAAACCAAGTGGTGTGACGGTAAACTCTAAAGACCAAATATCCCTTGCCAATGGGGTGGCGTACTATTTTAAAGAACATGGTATCAAGCGAAAGGTACGTTTCTTGAACCGTCTCGACAGAGATACGACGGGCTGCATTGTCATTGCAAAAAGTGGGTTAGCACAAAGTATTTATCAACAGCAAATGGATGATAATACCTTTGAAAAGTGGTATATGGCGACTGTGGAAGGCATTGTAGAAGCCGATGAAGATTCTTTGGTATTTCCTATGGAACGCAGTGCTGATGGGGTTCATTACGAAGTGAATCCTAAGGGAAAAGAGACTCGTACAGATTTTTCCGTCCTATGTAGACATTCTTCCCAGCCTGTGGATAACTCTGTGAATAAGTCTGAAAATTCTGTGGATATAGGACTAAAAAATGTGGATATAGAATTAGTAGATGTGGATAAAAATAATCCAAATGTGGACAAAACTGTGTATAAGTCCAATAAATG
Source organism: Veillonella parvula (assembly GCF_032577575.1). GTDB lineage: Bacteria > Bacillota > Negativicutes > Veillonellales > Veillonellaceae > Veillonella. Next base: position 373,455 of record NZ_JAWFVO010000003.1, read on the forward strand.
TGGATATACTGAGGTTTTAGTTCGTTTGTACACAGGGAAAACACATCAAATTCGAGTAGCTTTCAGCCATTTAGGGCACCCTCTTGTAGGAGATACATTATACGGTGCACAACCTACGGGACAGCCATTCCAATTGCGCGCTCAAAAGGTAGTATTTACACACATTCGCACAGGAGAGCATATTACGGTTATGGCATAATCTGATCTGGTTAACTCGTTACGTAATACAAAATACTAGTTTGTTAGTCATAAGTTTGTACTATACATTGTGAAGTCACAATACATCAAAGTTCCTAATTGAGAAATGAGAATTATTGATAATTCAGTAAAATCAATAAGTTTAAAAATATTTTTCAAGAAAAATAATGACAAATGATAATCGATAAGCTATAATATAAATAGGAGCAAATCGATATAGTTCAATTTAAGAACTATAAATCAGAATGTAAGAGGTGTAGTATGATTTTACAAGATAATGGTGCAGCACGTAATCGGGGGATTACGCTTGCCAGTATAAAAGGCATTATAGGTAATGTCGTTCTCGTTATTTTTAAAATGATTGTGGGCCTTGCGTCTAATTCTATCGCCATCATCCTTGATGCAGTAAATAACTTAACAGATGTATTGTCCTCTGTATTAACTATTGTGGGTACGAAATTAGCCGCCAAAGGGGCTGATAAGGAGCATCCATTTGGTCATGGTCGTATAGAATATATGACTACTATGGCCATAGCTTTCATCATTCTCGGTGCAGGTATTGGATCCCTTAAGGAATCTGTGGATAAAATTATCCACCCTGAGGTATCTACATTTGATATTCCAGGTCTTGTTATCATCGCTGTTGCCATCGTGGTGAAAGTAGTGATGGGCCGTTACATCAAGGCACAAGGAGAAAAATATAAATCCGATGCGCTCGTAGCATCTGGTATAGATGCCCTTTTTGATGCGGTGATTACCTTTGCTACATTGGTATCTGCAGGCTTAGTATTTTTCTTTAACTTTGATATTCAAGGTTATGTGGGCGCTGTTATTTCTGTTTTGATTTTAAAAGCGGCGTATGATATTTTACGTGAAATGTATAACCATTTGCTCGGTGTTCGAGCAGATGATAATTTAATCCGTAATATTAAAGAAACTATCGCACAGCATCCGAATGTGGGTGGTGTATATGACTTGGTATTAAATAGCTATGGTCCGGGAGAAACAATTGGTTCCGTTCATATTTCTGTACCAGATTTTATGACAATGGCAGAAGTTCATCCATTAACAAAGGGCATTGCGGTTCATCTTTATAAAAAGTTTGGCATCAATATGACTGTTGGTGTATATGCTGAAAACAAACCAAGTGTAGAAGTACTTGAAATTAGAAAAGCTCTTGATCAAGTTATTAGTTTATATACACATGTAGTACAAGTACATGCCTTCTACGTACAAGAAGAAAAGAAGGTTATCTACTACGATATTATCTTTGACTTTGACGAAGAAGATCCACATAGTACATTAGAAAAAATCAAGGCAGAAATGCAAAAACGTTACCCTGATTATACACAATTCGCTATTGTGGATACGGATTTTAGTAACTAATTTAGTAATATTGATTTTGATATTTTTGCGAATAGAAACATCTAAGTATATCTCTTTGCTATATAGGACAATTTCATAACCAATATTATAAAATTAAAGGCTTTTACCAGTAATTGACAGAATATAATCAGTCAAGAATTGGCAGAAGTCTTTTCTTTTATTAGTCGACAGATTTAGTTATACTATAGGTAAGAGAGAGGTGGTCCTATGTTGCAATGGATACAAAAGCATTATATTGTTGGTTTTTTGCTTTTACTTATCCTTATTTTGTGTGCCTTACACCTTAGTGGTACGAGAAATGAGGCTCGAATTTTACCAAAACAAGGGGTAATTATAGAAAAGGATATTGCAGTTGATATTAATCGTAATCCTACTGCGGCATTAAAGATTCTGAGTGCATCTAATTATTCTGAATCGTATACTATCGATGTATTACCCATTTTAAAACAATATAACTGTTATATTGTTGATTATCTTATTATTAATGAGGAACTATATCTACTCGGATGCTCTAATGATACTATTCCTGATATGAAGTTGTATCCACTTTTGATTTTTAAAATCAATGATACATCTTTAGTTTCTAATATTATTGGATATGATTTAGATAAATTTTCTGCTTCCTTAGATTATATAGATGGAAAAATTATAGCCTCTAATCGAGATGGAGAATATATTATAGATGCTAATTTATCTGCTTCTAAAATAGTTGATACAGATCCACGTTTGGTTCAACAAAAGAAAGAAAGTAAACATGGTATTAAAAATGATAAAGTAATATTAGACTCTCTTATTCCTAGAGAATTATATATAAATGGTAAGGTAGGAGATACTTATTTGCTCACGGTTACTCCTCTTATATATGCGAAACCAAATATGAATTTACCTTTTGATTTTTTTAAAGCTGAACAGTATTATGGTATTCCTATATATGAAAATATGATGTTGTTCTGGAATGTTAAGACTGATGAGATGGAACGCTATGAAAATCTAAAATCGATTACCTCTTTTAATATTAAATATATGGATATGAACTACGATACTAAACGTTTTGAACGATGGAACCAAATCATTAATAGTGTCAGTCCTAAAAATTAAGTATGACTTGATATTAAACTGTTTAATGAATATAATAGAATGTGTTGTATAAAATATAATTTGTTTTGATGTATCCTAACTAAGGAGAGATGGAATGAAAAAAATTGCTTTTACCGCATTAGCTGTAATGGCGGTTGTTGGTATGTTCGCGGTTCAGCCTGCAGATGCAAAAAAGGTAGAACAAGATCCAGTAGTGGCACCTATTGATATGCCTATGAATGATGAAATTCAACAGGTTAATGGTGTGTCTAAATCAACAAATAAAGAAACACGACGTTTGTCTAATAATTTAGCAGAAGCTACAAAAGTGATGATTAAAAAGAATTGGAAGACCATTTATATTAAAGCTGTTCCTACGGGAGATAAGGATGCTGTACGCTTTTATTACAAAGATAATAGAGGTCAAGTATACAATGGCCAAGTCATTAGAAATACAGGTCTATCCAAGGGTAAATATATGGCCGGTTCTTTACATCAAACAGAGGCCTTGCAAGAATTAGTTAATCACTTGCAACAGAATGATCAAGAAGTACCATCCTCTATTGATATCATAATCACTCAAGAAGGCTATCGCATTAAGACTATCTTTAATTACAATGAAGATACAAGTAACTTACCAGCATATCTACAACAATATGAACAACAAAACTTCCCGTCAATGAAGTAAAAGAAAAGCTCGTGCATAGCACGAGCTTTTTTGTTAGATTACGTAATCATCGGAATCGTCTTTTTTAGGTTTTTTGTAAAGTTCTTTTACGCCTGCCATTTCGATGAGTTCTTCCCCAAGGGCATCTTCATCGTCCGTGTTAAGCATGGAGTAGAAGGCCCAAAGAATAATAAACCAAATTGGTGTGAACAAGAGGGCAATTCGCGTATCTTCGTTTAAGGCTAGAATGGCTAAAACGAAAACGAAGAACGCGAGGATAACGTAATTCATTACTGGGTATAGAGGCATTTTAAATTTAGACTGTGCCACTACATCAGGATTTTTTTTGCGATATTTGAGATGGCAAATAACCATCATGGCCCAAATAAAGATAAAGCAGAACGTAGAGATTGATGTAATCATAACGAATACTGCTTCAGGCATTACGTAGTTGAGTACAACCGTAATCAATAATACGGCTGCCGAGAAAATCGTTGCTTGGTATGGCACACTGCTGTGAGTCAAGCGGCGCATCGAACTCGGGGCGTGACCGCGTTTTGCCAAGGCGTAAATCATACGACCAGTACTGAAGATACCGGAGTTTGTAGCAGATGCTGCAGAGGTAAGAACAACGAAGTTTACGATACCTGCAGCGGCTGTAATACCAACGGCGGTAAATACAGCCACAAATGGACTTGCAGCAGGGTTAACGGCAGTCCAAGGGTAAATACTCATGATGATGGCTAAAGAGCCTACATAGAATAAAATAATACGCAATGGAATATTGTTTATGGCCATTGGAATAACCTTTTCAGGATCTTCTGTTTCGCCAGCCGTTAAACCTACGAGTTCTATGCCTGTGAAAGCAAATACAACCATTTGGAATGATAGGATAAAGCCCATCGTTCCATTCGGAAACCATCCTCCGTAATTCCACATATTACTAAAGGCGGCGACGCCAGCATCTGTAGTAAAACCTGTAACAATCATGATGATACCGATGATGATAAGAGAGATAATAGCGATTACCTTAATCAAGGCAAACCAGAATTCCATTTCGCCGAAATGTTTTACAGCTGTCAAGTTCATTAACAACAAGACGATTAAAACGAGTAAGGCGGGTATCCATTGGGGTAGCCACGGTATCCAGTACTGCATGTAGAGGCCTACGGCCGTTAAGTCTGCCATGGCTAGTGAAAGCCAGCAAAACCAGTATGTCCATCCCGTGATAAATGCTGCTCGATCCCCTAAGTAATCTTCTACAAAGTCGATAAAAGAGTGGTGGTTTAGGTTAGATAACAGTAATTCGCCTAGTGCTCTCATAATAAAGAAGCAAATAACACCTGTTATTAGGTAGGCGAATATAATGGATGGACCAGCCAAGTGAATGGCGCGGCCGGAGCCTAAGAATAAACCTGTACCAATAGCACCGCCGATAGCGAGCAACTGTACATGCCTGTTCTTAAGACCCCGTTTTAACTGATGAGTATCAGACATAATAAAGACCTCTTTTCTACAAACTATCTATAAACATAAAAAGCCATGGATAACCATAACTTTCATAATCTATAGAATCTATAAAACTATTTTCTTATAATACAGTATCTATTCTAAAAAGTCAAATGTATTTTTACAGTAGACAAAAGATGATATGATTTTCTGATAGAGTATATCCTTATATTGATAAAAGCAAAGAATATTCTTTTTTTATGAAGTTTATTGACGAATAATATAAAATAATTTATAATAAGTATACTTATAATAAAAGGAGGATATAAAATGGAATTTAGTTTTAGTTTGAAAATAAAAGCGGCAAAAGAAGCTGTGTGGACGTATTATGCGAATATCGAAAAATGGTATGACTGGGAAGAGGATCTAAAAAATATTACATTAAACGGTAAATTTGAGACCGGTTCATGTGGTACAATGGAGCTTGAAGGTATACCACCTATGGAATATCAACTTACTCTTGTAAAACCTTTTGAAGAGTTTTGGGATAAGACTGAAACTCCATTTGGTGCTATTCTTTTCGGACATCAAATAATTGATAATCATGACGGAAGTGTAAATGTAAAACACACTGTAAGCTTAGAAAGTGAAGATAAGCAACATTTAGAATTTTTAAGTCAAGTTTTTTCAGATGTTCCCCAATCTATATTTATTCTAAAAAACTGTTTAGAAAGATAAGGTGATTGCTGTTTGTTTACATCAAAATATAAAGACAATTCAGAAAAATCAACAGGATTATTGTTCATGAGGGTGTACAATAAATGGCATTTTACTATAAAACAAGCGTTAAAAGAGTTGAACTTAACACATCCTCAATTTGTTGTTTTAGCATCTCTTGCGTATCTATCACAACATGATAACGAAGTTACACAAGTTATGATTTCAAAACTTTCAGGGATAGATGTTATGACGGTATCTCAAATATTGAGTTTATTGGAAAAACGTGGTTTTGTAGAGCGAAAAGAGCACTCTAGAGATACACGTGCGAAAGCTGTTCTTTTAAATGAAGAGGGCGGTGCAATATTACAAAAGGCAGTCCCATTAGTTGAAGAGATTGATGAAATCTTTTTCGGAAAGCTGAATAGTGATGAGGCTCAATTTAAACATCTTCTTGGCAGATTACATGAAGAGTAAGGTGTATTAATTTTCCGATTCTTGTGGAGGCTATTATGAGACGTCAAGATCGTATGGTTACAAATATAGATGAAATTAAGGGCATTTTAAGTAGCACTCGCATCATTCACTTAGGTATGATGGATGGTGATTATCCTTACGTGGTACCTTTACATTTCGGTTATGAAATTGTAGATGATATACTCTACATCTATGTACATGGCTATCATGAGGGGAAGAAGTTTAATTTGATTAAAGTGAACCCCCATGTATTTATCGAAATTGACGGTAATGATGAGGCCCTCGTATCAGGTGGAGATATTCCTTGTAAATATAGCTCAGTTTATTCTAGTGTGATGGGCCGAGGAGAGGCTACCTACTTAGAGCGTGTTGATGAAAAGGATCATGGTTTACAAGTATTAATGAAGCATCAGACTGGTCGAGAATTTCCCTTTACTGATGCCATGGTAAACTCTGTGGGCGTCGTTCAAATTAAAGTTGTAGACTATACCGCAAAGAGACGAAGACAGCTTGAACAAGATATTATTATGCCTCCATTAACTAAATAATAACAAAACATCCTATTGAACTCTATTGTAATATAGCGTTTAGTAGGATGTTTTATTATGTATAACTAGTTAGAATTAAAGCAGCTAATGGCTCATAACTATACTTTCACAATAGGAAAGATAAAAGTTTTATGAAGTAGCTAGGGCAACAGAATCGGCAGCATGTTTTTGATATAAATAAGAAAATATATCATTATATGTGTAAAGTATATATCAATTTTTTATAAAAGGAGAGATCATGAAGAAGCTTCTATTTAAGTCCGTTTTGTCTGCTATGGCTGTAGGATTATTGTGTGCAGGATATGTTTCAGCTGATGTTGTTAATGATTCAATATCTACCGATAATGTTGGTGTTTCCGCTGCCGTTACATTTGATATGCCTAGAGTTCATCCTGATTCAGCAATCAAAGCATTACCAAGAAAGACTTTATTAGAGTGGCCTATGAAAACGCAAGAAGGGGCTCGTAATTGGAAAGGAATAGTAGAAGCTGCACAGCAACTGCCGTATGAGGTTAAGGCACCTAGTTATATACCTTATGGTTATCAACTCTATACAGCGCGTCAAGATCAAAATGATGTATTAGAGGTTGTATATTACAAAAAAGGTGTGACTATCTATCGGGATGGGAAAAAATATATAGACAGTATTATGGCTTATAGAACGGGATATTCCTTGGATGCCGTGAGAGATACGCCATATATTCCATCTGAGTATGGCGATCTTGAATGGTCTAAACCAGGTGACTCTGGTGAGGTTTATTATACAGGTAATCCTGAAACACATATGGTTCGCAGCATTTCGTGGACGAAGGATGGCATGGCTTATTCTCTATTCTTCTTAGAACAGGTGAAAGAGGCTGATGCGGAATTCTATAAAGAGCATGTAGTACCGTTGAAGAGTATTGATAGCTCTCGTTATGAACTAGTTGGTAACTATCCGACAACACCTAAAACAATTGAAGAAATAAAAGAGGAACATGTAGTGCCTATGAAAGCATAGACTGGTGTGATTTATTAATGGTACGTAATACTCTTGAAAGTCAGTGATGTGAGTTAAAAAATGTAATAGATAAATGATTACTTCGGTAATATATACTTATAAATATCTAAATTTAGAGAGAGCAGAAATTATGAGATTGAAAATAACAAAATCATTATTAGCCATGGGAATATTAGCTACCGTGATAGGCAGCTTTGGAGTACAATCAGTTAGTGCGTTATCTCCTTTAGTGGATGAAAATGGACATACAGTTACCACTGATACAGTGGAAAAGAATAAAGAACTAATGAATCGCTATCGGTGGTATGATCAACTTGATAATGGTGATATCCTAGAGCGTAATATTGAGGCAACTACTAATTATTTTGGATATAATTTACAAATTCCGTCTTATATGCCTGAAGATTATGCAGTACGCGATGTAAAGTCAAGAGATCATGACGTATTAGAAATCGTGTATACGGAAACGGGCCATAATGGAGAATATGGTCAGAAATTAACCTTCTCTAATACAGATATTGTGTATCGTATGGGGTGGGCTATCGATACCGTAGTAAAGCCTATTTTGGAAAAGACAAAATACAATGCTGATGATGCCGTTAGCTTTACTACCCCTAATGGAATCTCTGTACATACTTTAGGCTCTAGCAACGATTCTGTTCAAATTGCTTATTGGGAAAAAGATAACAAAGTTAATATGCTTTACTTTGCTTCCTCAAGAAACCAAAACTATGTAAGCAAAATTGTAGATTCAGTAGGGTCGTTAAGTAATGTGGCTTCTGATGATACTAGATTACGTGGTGACCGAAATGATAAGCAAAATGTTAAAGGCAATAATGCGCAAAGTGTTAAACAAAATGGAGAACAAGATAGACCTCATTTTGAATCTATTGGACTGCCATTGCGCACACATACGAATTCTGAGTGGCCTATACTTACGAATAAATCCATCGGCTTACCAAGCGGTGTAACGGATGCATCTCGTAAGATGCCGTATGACGTATTTGTACCAAGTTACTTGCCTCTTGGCTATACATACTATGCTACACATTTTTATGATAATGATGTATTAGAAACTGTATATTGGAAGCAAGATAAAGAGTACAAAGAACATAGCGGCCGTTGGGTAAATCATGTTATGGCCTTCCGCATGAGTTACTCTAAGGATACTGTATGGCCTAAAGAATATGTTCCAACGGAATACCATGACGTACAGTGGATTGACTCTACGCCAACAGGTGATGTGCAGTATACAGGTAATTTAGATAAGAGCTTAGTTCGCAGTATTATGTGGAGCAAGGATAACATGGCATATTTCTTGTTCTTTCAAGTGCCTGTGAAAGCATCTGAAGCAGAGTTTTATAAAGAACATGTAGTACCATTAAAAAATATTGATTCAAGTCGTACAGACTTAATCGGTGTAAAAACAATTCGTTAATAAGAAACAGTAATAAGAAACTATAACTATAGCATCATAATTTGGTGAGGCTATACGATATTAGTATTTACTATAAAATAACACATAATAAAAAGAACCTATCTCCTAGATATTAGGGTAATATCTTTGGAGATGGGTTCTTTTAGTGGATGTAATTTACATATATTTTGTTTTTAGGTATTAGTGATTGTATAGCTATCGAATATAAAGTAGCTTTCACTAATAGCATAATTATGGGCATACGTTAATTAGAAGAATACATAACGGATGATAACAAGTAGTGACAATACGTACATAATCCAGTTAACTTCTTTTGCACGGCCCGCAATAATTTTGAGTAGAGGGTATGCAATAAGACCTGCAGAGATACCGTTAGCGATGCTATATGTGAACGGCATTAATACGATAACGAGGAATGCAGGGAAGCCTTCTGTCCAATCATCGAAGTCGATGTTGCGAATGGCACCTAACATGAGGGCACCTACGATGATAAGAACAGGAGATGTGGCTGCATTTGGAACCAAGGATACCAATGGAGCCAAGAATAAGCAAATTAAGAAAAGTACGCCTGTTGTGACAGCTGTTAAACCTGTACGGCCACCAGCCCCTACACCTGCCGCACTTTCAACGAAAGCCGTAATTGTAGAAGTACCGAGCAATGCACCGGCACTAACACCGATAGCATCTACGGTCATGGCTTTACCAAGACCCGGGAATTTACCAGATTTAGGATCTGCAATTTTCGCCTCTGTAGCAGTACCAATCAAAGTGCCCATAGAGTCGAATAATTCTACAAATGTGAAGGAGAATATAATCGTGATTAAGCCCATGTGAAGAGCACCAGGAATATCTAATTGCAAGAATGCTGCTTTGGAGAAATCAGGAACGGCTAATACGGTGAAGTTCTCAGGCATTGTGGAAATGCCTGTCGCATAGGAGATGATTGTTGTTACTAAAACGCCAATCAAGAGGGAACCTTGAATTTTGCGAGCCATCAATAAAGCTGTAAAGATGAGGCTGAATAGTGCCAACAATGTTTCACCACTGTGCAAATTACCGAGCGTCAAAAGTGCTTCAGATGCTGGAGGGACTAGATTACCATGTGTCTGTACGACTTGACCCAAGGAGTTTGGAGACAAACTTATGGAGATAGCCATCAAGCCGGATAACTTTAAACCGATGATAGAAATGAAAAGACCAATACCAACGGTAATGGCAATTTTCATGGAGGCTGGGATACCTTCAACGATCATTTGTCGTATTGATGTCAATGTTAATACGAGGAAAACGAGACCAGAAATGAATACCGCACCTAATGCTGTTTGCCAAGATACGCCCATACCGAGAACTACGGTAAAGGAGTAAAATGCCAAGAGGCCAACCCCTGGAGCGAGAGCAATTGGGTAGTTTACGAATAAACCCATAGCAATCGTCACAAGACCTCCACCTAAGGCTGTGGCAATGAGGACCGCATCCTTATCCATACCTGCAAGACTAAGAATGTTTGGCGCCAAGAATAGGATGTACGCCATCGTGATAAACGTAGTGATACCTGCTAAAATCTCTGTTTTAACGGTTGTACCACGTTCACTGAGTTGAAATAATTTATCTAACATTAGATAAAATCCTCCCTATATGAAATTAAAATCATACCTAAATAAAGATATTTCGATATATGTATAGTGTATCATATTTCCCACCATTTTTTGTATGAATTTGTGATATACTATTAATATATTATGAATGATATAGAGGTTAACTTATGAAAATATCTACAAAAGGGCGTTATGCCTTACGGATATTGGCGGATATTGCAGAACATGGAGTAGAAAAAAATGTACCAATTCGTGAGATTGCAGAACGCCAAGGATTTTCCGATAAATATTTAGAGGGGATTGTATCTCGATTATCCTCCGCGGGCCTTGTTAAAAGTGGACGTGGTAAATATGGAGGATATCGTTTGGTGAAATCTCCGGCTGAATACAATGTATATGAAATTTTATATGCCGCAGAGGACTCCATTGCTCTCGTGTCTTGTTTAGAAGATGATGTAGAACCGTGTCCTATGTTTAATGACTGCTTGACAGCTCCATTGTGGCAGTATTTACAAGATGAGTTCCGACATGTTATGGAACATGTTTCCTTGCAAGATGTAATGGATCACAAATTTCCTACGGAATAATTGATAGTCCGAAAACTTTAGTTTGAATAATCTTTGAGGATTACTACATTGTATACCTATATTTTAGGTATTTTTTATGGAAAGAGTCGCGTTTCGTATGCGGCTCTTCTTTATATATGAAATTAAAATGTAATAACATCTTATGAATAGTAACATAGATTGAAATCTAAGTAGAATCGTAATTTAAATGGAACTGTAATTAAAAGTGATTTATGTGTATATTAGTTTATCTAAACGATTTTATGCGGAAGGGAGGGTACCATGAGTACAAGTGTATATGATGCTCGAGGTGGCATGCGCAACGTGTGGATTATCACAACTAGTATGACGGTGCTAGCCATATGTTATACAATGATAATTCCTTTTTTGCCAATATATTTATTGGAACTCGGTGTTCCAAAGGATGATGTGGCACTTTGGTCTGGTCTCGTCTTTGGTATTACATTCCTAATCGCTGGCATTATGGCGCCAATTTGGGGCAAAATTGCAGATAATAAAGGGAAAAAGCGGATGGCTTTGCGCGCTGGTTTTGCCATTGCTGTCAGTTATGTTCTCATCGGCATGGTAACGGATCAGTATCAATTGTTAATGGGGCGTGCCTTAGTTGGGTTCGCTAATGGTTTCTATCCTGCAGCGATGACCATGGTCTCCCTCAGTGTGGATGAAAAACAGGTAGGCCGTGCCCTCGGCATATTCCAAACAGGTCTAATTTTAGGTAATGTCGTCGGTCCATTTTTGGGCGGTGCCGTTGAAAGTGTTGTAGGTATGCGCCCTGTATTTTATATATCTGGTATAGCCGTATTCATTGCTACTTTAGCGGTATTGTTTCTTGTAAAAGAACCAAAACTAGAAGTTGAAAATACAACTTCTAAGGAGCAGTCCAAACAGCCGGTAAAAGCTACATCCTTGCGAGAAGATTTTAAGTCGGTTCAAGAACAACCTGTATTAGTAAGACTTTTATGGATTTACTTCTTTATGCAATGTGTCATCATGATGCTACAGCCTATTTTGGCGCTTTATGTAGGTGATATGCAAGGCACTATGGAAGGGGCAGCCATCATTTCAGGTACAATCCTCAGTATCGGTGGTTTAGCCGGTTCCTTAACGACCAATATATGGGTGCGCCTCGGTGAGCGTCGTGGGTACTTTAGAACCATTTCCTACTGTATGCTTGGTAGTGGTGTTGTTCTCTTACTTCAAAGCTTACCAGTAGGTATTTGGTGGTTTGGTGTACTACAAGTGCTAATTGGTTCTTGTATTGTGGGCATCAACCCATCTTTGAGTGCAGCCGTAACTCTTAATACAGAACCAGGCTTTAGAGGTCGCATGTTTGGTATGACGACGACGGCTCAACAATTCGGTTCTATGGTAGGGCCTGTGTTCGCAAGTATTGTATCTACCTACATTGGGATATCCTATGTATTTAGTATTACAGGTTTGTTATTACTCTATATGGGATTCCAATCACGGAAACTATCCGTACAACATGATAAATATAGTGTGTGAATTAGAGTCTAACAAGCTCCTTACTAATATATATTGGTAAGGAGCTTTTACTTTTTTAGGCTATTTTTATAATACGAGGCTTTCAGATACAGACCGTTTATTGGTAAGAGGTCTTAATCTAGGGTATAAGAAAAAGTGATGTTAATCGTTAATCTAAGAATACTGTTTTAGTGCATAATAGTAGGCTTTCATACGTTTTTAGTGAATAGCAATCCAATATGGGCCGATTGATTGCTTTTACAAAAATATTGGTATATAGTTAGTTTAAGGTAAGTCACTAGTCTCACCGTGTGGGACAGAAAGGAGTTATTATGGTCCGTATCGGTCATACTGTACTCGGAGAAAAGGGTACAAAAATATGCGTGCCTATTGTGGGCACAACAATGAAAGAGATTCTGGATGCCACCGCAGTAGCATGTAATACACCGTGTCACATAGTAGAGCTACGCATTGACTATTTCGAGCGGGCCCACTCCATTGATGCTATTATTGAACTATTAATGCTCATCAAGCCACAACTGAAAGGTCGTGGATTGCTCTTTACATGGCGCACAAAAGGTGAAGGTGGGGAAAGAACGATTTCTACACAAGATTACTTTACAATGCTAGAACGTTTGATTCCTACAGGATTGGTGGATGCTATCGATATTGAGCTGTTTTTTGATCAAGATAGAATGCTTAAAACGATAGAGTTTGCTAAGATTCATGGAATCACTATTATCATGAGCAACCATGATTTCCATTGTACGCCGAGTCGTGAAGTCATTGTAAATCGACTTATTCAAATGAAAGAGTTCTTGGCCGATGTGCCAAAAATTGCCGTTATGCCTCACACAACTGGTGATGTATTGACGCTACTTGAAGCAACGGCTGAAGTGAAAGCTTTGTATCCTTCGGATCCAATTATTACGATGGCAATGGGAGAACTAGGTGCTGTTACACGCACTGCAGGTGCTCTATTTGGAAATGCCATGACCTTTGCCTCTGCTGGTAAAGCATCGGCACCAGGGCAAATCGATGTACATGCTTTAAAACGAATTCTAGATACCATAGATGTAGATGGTGTATTTGACGAACAACAACATAAACGCGTAAAAGTGCATTAAAAAAGTCGGCGAAAGCCGACTTTTTTATATGTTTTGTATTTCTTGTAGTATATTCATTTTTGAAGGGCGGATATAAAAAATATATATGTTATTATTAATGACTTTATATAGAATAAGATATTTTTTGTATGATAATTTTCTGTAATTGGTATTACTATTTACAATAGGATAACGTTCAGGAAAGATAGCTAATGAAGAAATTTTTTGATAAATCAACTTTAATTCTTTTCTAATAAAGGAAGAATCTATAATCTGTTGTTCTAGTGAACTTTTGAGATTTACTATATCAGACTTAGCTGTAGGCGTCATAATTACTGTATACTTCATTTCAGCTCTCCAAATTTATAAATCTTCAAGGAGTTCATTAAAAATTTTTTCCGCAGGTTCACCAATTTCTTTTTCTGCTTGATTTAGCCCTAATTGTATTCTTGTAGTTAAATCTTCTTCAGTCCAGAAATCATTATTAATAGCATCAATCCATTCTGGACGGAGGATAGTAGGTGGAATATCCTTATTAAATTGTATTTGTTTAGATACAAGTGTAACTGTTTGTGACATGGTTAATCCCATTTCTTTTAGAATAGCTGTTGTTAGTGTCTTAACTTTAGGATTGATACGGATGTTAAGAACTCCTGTCTTATCGATTGTATCGAAGGATATTTCTTGATTTTCTTCTCTTGGTGTACCATATGCACCTATATGATCTGAGGCTTTTAATGTAGTTTGTGGTTGTTCATAGGTGCCGTTGTTGAGTGTGCTTGGTGTAGGTGTTTCATCTATAGGTGCCGTTGGTAATGCAATGGCAAACGGAATGCGACGTTCTTTAATGATTTGACGAAATAGTGCGTCTAACATGGAGGTATAGGATAGACCTTGTGCTTTCAATATACTGGATACTTCTTGTTTTAGATCTTCGTTGATGCGGACTTGTAGGTTTACGGTTTTCATAATGTCTCCTATTTATGGTCGTCACGTTAAGACTATTGCTTATAGAAATTTGTTCATTGTATTTTGATAGTTCCATGGTGAAAGCTATTTTAAATTCTTTGTGTAATTACATTGTAATTGCTAAAGCGATTTTCTACCAATATATATAATACATAGGAGACATAAAAAAAGCAGTAGTTACCCTGAGGATAGCTACTGCTTTTCAGTTTATATCATTGATGTCATGATATGAGTTTTAGTTTTATCTAGAAATACAGATGTAAATGCTCTTACTTTTATAGATGTAGAAGCCCTTACTTATATAGAGGAAACAATCTTATGAATACCGTTATATAAACTCTTACAATAAGCTTGCTTCAAAGTCTTTTAGTATAGCCGCCACTGTTTCTGGTGCATTGCGATTATGTTCCACGATGCATTGTGCAAAGCTTTCATACATTGGAGTGCGAGTTTCTTCGAGTTCACGTAAACGTTCTATGCCGCCACTAGATAGGACACGACCCGAGGTAGATAGCTTTTCTACAGGCTGCGTTAATTGGTAAATACGACCATTTTGACGTAGATGTACATAGTTTTTAGGTACTGTTACACAGCCGCCACCAGTGGAGATGACAAGGCCAGTTTCTGTGCCTAATTTTGCAATCATTTCTGCTTCTTTTTCACGGAATGCTGCTTCCCCTTGTTCCGTAATATATGTGGATATATCACCGATTTCTTTTGCTAACTCTTGATCGACATCAATATAAGTACGGCCCATCTCTTTGCCGATTGCCTTGCCAACTGTTGTTTTCCCAACACCAGGCATACCGATGAGGATGATATTTTCCTTTTCACGGCGCATATCTCGCAAGATTTGCTCGATTTCGTTGGTGCCAAAGCTTTCACCTTGAAAATGATTAGCTGCCTCAACGCCTTGTGCTACGAGGAAAGGTAGACCATCACAGTGTGGAATATCCATCATTTCTGCTTGTAAAAGCAAAACTGTACGGCGCGGATTGTAGATGAGATCTACAACGCCTTCTAATTTGGAAAATTGCATAATATCTATCAGGCTAGCCGGATTATGCGGATACATCCCGATAGGAGTGCAGTTAATGATAATCTGTGCTGTTTCGTAGTAATTAGGTGCATCGGTATAGAGCGGAGCTGTTTTACGGGATAGATGCGTGATGCTCTTAGCACCTAGATCTTCAAGAGCCACGTGAACGGTAGCAGAAGATGCGCCATCGCCAAGGATGATGCACTCCTTATCAGATACATCGATACCAGCGTGTTTTAGGGTGAATACAAATCCATCGTAGTCTGTATTGTAACCATGCCATTTGCCGTCTTTACGGACCATCGTGTTTACACAGCCAATGCGTTCCGCGCGAGGGTCAACTACATCGCAAGCCTCAAGGGCATTAACCTTGTAAGGGAAGGTAATATTAATACCTTGTAATTCTGGATTTGCGAAGAACTCTTGCAGTTGACTCGGTTCTCGTTCAAATAATTCATAATTAGTATTTCCCAAAGCATTGTGGATGCGTGGGGAAAAGCTATGGCCCAACGTACGGCCAAGTAAACCAAATTTCATAGGACCTCCTAGGTCAATATACACAAAATGGCTAATAGGCTGTCACCTATTAGCCATTGGAGTTTTAAAACTATATCCATTGTACTATATATGTCATTAATAATCACTACCATAGAGGAAAATATTAATTTTCAGGATAATTACCGAGCAAACGGAATTTATCTTGCGATGCGTGGAGCTCTGCCAACACGGAGAGTACTTTTGGATCTGCTAAGGATGCTTCCAAATCGAGGTAGAACAAGAATTCAAAGTTATGTCCTACGATAGGGCGGGACTCAAGTTTTGTAAGGTTCACTCCGATGTTAGCAAATTTGGTGAGCAATGTACCAAGGCCCCCTGGAGCATGGCTTGCTGTCGTTACTACTGAGATTTTATTAGCTCCTGGGTATACGTGGAAGTCCTTACTAATACAGATAAAGCGCGTATAGTTGTTGTCGCTATTTTGGATATTTCTCAACAATGGAGACAAATTATATAGGTCTGCACATTGAGGTGCTGCGATAGCTGCCACACCTGGGTCATCACTAGCCGCTACGAGCTGTGCAGCTCGAGCCGTGTTGTCATAGGAGCGTAATTCTACGCCTTCCAACTTATCTAGGAAGTGACTGCATTGGCCCAATGCTTGAGGGTGGGAAATTATGGTATGAATATCTTCTAGTTTTGTTCCTTTTTTCACGAGCAAGTCGTGAGATATCCAAAGACGCGTACCGCGAACGATATAGCATTTGCGCTCTTCTAAGAGGTCATATACTTCTTTTACAGAACCATTGGAGCTGTTTTCAATAGGCAATACACCGAATTGACATTCCCCTGACTCTACGGCATCGAATACGGCACGGAAACCCGTTACATAATGGATTTGGCTGAGAGGTAATAATTTATCACACGCCATTTGAGCATTGCTGCCGAATACGCCGGCGCAAGCTACACTGCCCCGTTGAGGTGGCAAAGTAGGCGATTGCTCGATGGCTTTTTTCATTTTCAACGTGAATTCATTGTCTTGGAATAGTTGCTCAGATTGGTATGTACGACTCAAGCTAAATAATGCTTCAAAAAAGCGACGTGCATATAAATCGAGGTCCGGACCTGCATCTTTTGTTACCTTGTCGAGGATGTCGCGCTCTCGTTTGGCATCGTAAATAGCCTTATTCATTTCTTTTTTTGCAGCCGCTACGTCCTTGGAGAGTTCCATGCGCTCTTTGAAGAGGGCGAGCATTTGGTCGTTTATATCGTTAATCTTAACGCGTACTTCATCTAAGTTCATGGTCAATATCTCCTAAGAAATCAAGAATGACAAGGGCCGTAACGGCTTCGATAACAGGGACAGCACGAAGCGCTACACATGGGTCGTGACGACCTTTAATGGTGAGTAATGTGTCCTCTTTTTGTGAAAGAGACACAGAATGTTGTTCCTTATAAATGGATGGAGTAGGCTTGATGCCCACTTGCATAATGAGGGGCAAGCCGTTGGTGATACCGCCTTGAATGCCACCGCTATTATTGGTAGTTGTTGTGATTATATCGCCGTCCATGGTGAAAGCATCGTTCATTTCTGATCCAAGGCGAGAACACATGTCGAAGCCACCGCCAAAGGAAATGCCTTTGATGGCAGGTACGCCAAAGATCACGCGAGCTAATCGGTTTTCAATGCCGTCAAAGTTTGGATTGCCAAGTCCGATTGGTAGACCTGTAGCCACAACCTCAACGATACCACCTGTAGAGTCGCCGTCTTTTTTTAGTTTCATGATCAAGTTTTCTACTTCAAAGCGCTTGTCTGCATCGATCATAGCGATAGTTTCGGTAGCTATTTTGGCAAGTGCTTTCATATCTGGATGAACCATATCGATAGGAGTATCTTGGATTGTACCAACTTGTTTTAAATGGCCGTGAATTTCGATGCCTTTTTCACGCAATAACTGTAGTGCAATGCCACCAGCTACGCAAAGAGGTGCTGTAAGACGTGCCGAGAAGTGGCCGCCACCGCGCATATCTACCTTGTCACCATAGCGCATGCGAGCCGTAAAGTCCGCATGAGATGGGCGAGGAATGTCGCGCAAGTTATTGTAATCACCGGAGTGCTGCGATGTATTGCGAATCATAAATGCTAATGGAGATCCACTGAGCATGCCATCTACCATACCTGATAAGAATTCAGGTATATCGGCTTCTTTACGTTGCGTTTGTAATTGGTTTTGACCTGGCGCACGGCGCTTTAAGAAGGCTTGTAGCTCGTCGATGTCGATGGTATGTCCACAAGGGAGGCCTTCCACGATACCACCGATGGCGTACCCATGAGACGCGCCAAAGGTAGATACTTGTATGGTTTTACCGAAATTAGATGCCATTATATTTACTCCTACTTATAGTATGTATGACTAGTATTGTTATCTATTGAAACGCATTAACTATGATTAGGCAGCTATACTGGTTGTGCATTGCCACCTAGCATGTTCCAGTCCTCAAAGAAGTCAGGATAGGATTTTGTGATAGCTTCGCTATCTTTTAATATCACAGGATTTTCACTTATGAGGGCCATCAATGTGCCTGCCATAACGAGGCGATGGTCATTAACACAATCACCTTCTCCTCCTTTTAGTATACCACTACCGATGATATATAGGTCATCACTATCTTCGCGAACCGTGCCTCCTAAATCTCTCACGAGATTAGCAACGGCTTCGAGGCGATCTGATTCTTTTAACCGTAAGCGAGCACCATTAACAAAGGAGCTTTCACCTTGGATAGAGCAAGCGAGGGCTGCCATAACTGGCAACATATCGGGCATTTGCTCGAGGTCGGCATGGATTGGCTTACTAGCGCGACCTGATACAGTGATATTCATGCCATCCCATGTAATAGTGCACCCTGCGGATTCGATGACCTGCATGATGCGGCGGTCAGCTTGTACAGAATTCTTGTTCATACCCGTAATGGTAATAGCTTGGCCTGTCATAGCGGCAGCAACCATCCAAATCGCTGTATTGGACCAATCGCCTTCGATTTGGTAATTACTTTGACCTTTAAAAGTAGCATTAGCCGCTACCGTAAAGGATTCTTGGACTGTGTCAGCGGCAGGTATATGGTCGACTGTTACGCCGAAGTCTGCCATCGTTGTAGTTGTCAATGTGACATAGTCGCTAGATTGAAGTGGTGTCGTAGATATAATTGTAGCGCCTTCACATTGTGGAGCTGCTAACAATAATCCAGAGAAAAACTGGCTACTTACATCGCCAACCATGCTAAATTGACCACCTTGGAGACGCCCTGTCATGGTGAATGGTGGTTTATCTTGGGAGAATGTTACGCCGTGAGCTTTCATTTCACCGAGCATGGGCTCTAAAGGGCGATCTGGTAAACGCCCTTTTGCATCCACATCTACCTCATTACAAATGGAGGCTGCCACTGGTAATAAGAGGCGCAATGTGGTACCCGATTCATGGGGAACAACATTGCCTTTTTGGGGCGCACGACCGGGTGTAACAGTGACAACTTTATTTTCATACACAACTTGTGCGCCTAAGCTTCGTAAGGAGTCCATAGTAGCATCGATGTCTTTAGAGGTGCGGCTCAGCAATATCGTTGAAGGCGAGCTAGCAAGAGCGGCGCAAATTAACGCGCGATGTGCGTGGGCCTTTGCGGGTATGGACGCGATAGTCCCAGTAGGGATGGCGTTCGTTACAGAATGCATATAAATCTCCTTAATCTAAATAGGTAGCAAGTTCCTCGTGCGTTACTACCTTGAGTTCGCTGTGACCATAGCTAGTAGGTACTACGATTTTAATGGTTGCTCCTTCGCTTTTTTTGTCATGCTTAGCGGCAGCTAGAATCTCTTCTTTGCTTATCGTTGTTGTGGTTGGCAAATTGTGTGCTTTGATGAGGGCTTTTAATTTCTTTAAAGCCTCTGCATCTAATTCTCCATGTTTGACAGCACCTTGTGCCATGAGGACCATGCCAATAGCAACGGCATAACCGTGATGCACCTCGAAATGACTCGCTTTTTCGATGCCGTGACCAAAGGTATGACCGAGGTTTAGGAGGGCACGAACTCCAGATTCGCGCTCGTCTTGTTCCACGATATCCGCTTTTGCTTGTACGCAGCGGGCAATAACGCCACTTACACTACCGCGATGTTTAATTAGTGGTCTATTCTCAAGTTGTGTGAGTAAGCCCGGTACGTCTAGAAAGCCATATTTGATAATTTCACCGCATCCATTAATCCATTCCATTTCAGGTAATGTATTGAGTGTAGCTGGATCACAAAGGACAAGGATAGGTTGTTTGAAAGCGCCCCATAGGTTTTTGCCTGCTTCGAGATTGACTGCTGTTTTACCACCTACAGATGAGTCTACTGCGGCTAATAGGGATGTAGGAACCTGAACATAGTCGATACCACGTAAATAGGTCGCTGCCGCAAAGCCCGCCATATCGCCTACAACACCGCCGCCAAGGGCGATGAGCAAGTCTTTGCGAGTCAATGATCGGGCCGCCATGTATTCTACTAAATCGATGAGTTGATGAGCATTTTTGGAGCTTTCACCAGCAGGGAAAACATAATCACAAACAGCATAACCCGCATGTTCCATATTAGCTTTCACAGAGTCCAAATAGTGAGGTGCCACGTTACTATCGCTAACGATGATAACACGGCAATTTGGTTTTAAGGGTTTAATATAATCGGTGATGCGTTGTAAAGCGCCTTCCTCGATGACAACATCATACGGTGTAGACGCGTTAATATGGATGCGAGTCATAACGGTTCCTTTCTTAAAAGAATAAGCTAGTATCTATTATAACGGATACTAGCTTATTTGTGTGATATGTAAGATTATTTAGTGCATTCTACCAATGCTTGGCGTAACGCGTTAATTTCTTTCATAAGGCTAGTGAATTGGTCTGGACGCAATGCTTGCGGGCCGTCGCACAATGCTTTGGCTGGATCGTTGTGAACTTCAATCATAAGGCCGTCTGCACCGCCGCCTACGGATGCAAGTGAAAGCGGACGAACCATGCGGCTCATACCTGCTGCGTGGCTAGGGTCCATGATAATTGGCAAGTGAGATAATTCATGCATCATAGGAATTGCTGTTACATCTAAGGTATTGCGAGTCTTGGTTTCGAATGTGCGGATACCGCGCTCGCATAATACAATTTGTTCATTGCCTTCGGACATGATGTACTCAGCAGCCATCAACCATTCTTCGTATGTTGCAGATAAACCACGTTTTAAAAGAACTGGTTTATTTAATTTGCCCACCTCTTTTAAAAGCGTGAAGTTTTGCATGTTACGAGCACCGATTTGAAGCATATCTACATTATCAAAGTATTGTAATTGGGAGATATCCATAACCTCAGAAACGATAGGAAGACCTGTTTCTTTTTTTGCAAGCTCCAACAATTCCAAACCTTCTGGGCCCATGCCTTGGAAGGAGTATGGGGATGTACGAGGCTTGAAAGCGCCGCCACGAAGGATGGTAGCACCAGCTTCTTTACATGCTTTAGCAGTGGCTAATACTTGTTCAGGTGTTTCCACAGAGCAAGGACCTGCCATTACTGCGAAGTGACCACCACCGATGAGGACACCACCTACATTGATTACAGAATCATCTGGATGGAATTTGCGGTTTGCTTTTTTGTATGGCTCTTGAATGCGAGTTACTTTATCTACGAAATCTAGAGACTCGATTTGACGGGCATCAAGAGATGCAGTATCACCGATAAGTCCTAGAATATTGTATCGAGTACCTTCTACTGGATGGATAACGAATCCTTGAGCCTCTAATTCACTGCGTAAACGGGATACTTCTTCCGCTGCTGCGTTTTGCTTCAATGTAATAATCATGATAATTCCTCCTTGTAACTACAGTGAATAGTAGGGCTGACCATACGGATAGCAAACAAAAAGGGCTACCCGTAATCTAATACGGGTAGCCCTTTTACTATTCTAAGCAACTAATGTTGAATAATCCTTAATTAGCGCATCACAAATAGTTCCTTACCCGTACGTTGGATAAAGAACCAATAAAAGTATTGTTTTGTTGTGAGGCTAATTTGGTTAGTCATCTTTGGTTGCTCCTTTCTAAAATATTGGGTATAGTATAAACCCAAATGATAAAAATATGCAATACCTAAAAATGAATTTCATGGAAGTTTTAAAATATTTTTGATGCGGGAATTAATAGGAACAGAGAAGTTTTGTGGGATTAAGCGTATTTTTGATATAATAAAAAAAGAAGCTTTCATTGTTTATAGGGTATTTCGTAATACACATGAATCGATTCTTATAAATGTACTTATAATCAGAAAGGGCACCCATGATTATTCAAATCTTAGATCATATAACAGAGGAAATAAAACAAATTCGTATCGATGTATTTATGAAAGAACAGGGTTTTGAAGACGAGTTTGATGAAATCGATGAGACTGCAAAGTTTGTGCTCTTATCCATTGATGGTAAAGCGGCTGGTACGTGTCGATATTTTCCCAGTGATGTAGCTGGAGATGCACATATTGGTCGCATGGCGGTACGCAAGTTGTATCGTGGACAACATTTAGGTACTAAGATTATGATGGCCGCTGAAAATGCGATTCGTCGTGACGGCTTTAAGACCTGCTCCTTGTCGGCGCAAGTACAGGCCAAACCATTCTATGAATCCCTTGGATATCGTGCTGAAGGGGAAGAATACCTAGATGAAGGATGTCCTCACGTGATGATGCGGAAAGTATTATAAGCCGTTCAATAGTGCTGTATAATAAGAATTGGTGGATATATATATTGTTGTACATAGTATTTTATAAGTAACTTGATATATCTTTTTGAGAGGAGAGTTTATGAAACTAGCAGAAGCATTACAAGAACGATCTGATTTAAATTATAAAATAAGCGATTTAGAGCTTCGCTTAACTCAAAATAGTTTAGTGCAAGAAGGGGAAGTACCGAATGAGAACCCTGAAGAACTTTTGAAAACATTAGAACAATGTGTAAATAGACTTCAAAAATTAATTGCAGATATTAATTTAACTAATTGCAAAACTATTATAGAAGGTCGAACTATTACTGAAATCATTGCCGAAAAAGATTGCGCTGCTTTGCGCCTAACTGCTTATCGAACTTTAGCATCTAGCGCAGGAAGTATCAATTTCCGTGCGAGAGGGTCTGAGATTAAGCTAATGCCGACTGTGAATGTGGCAGACATCCAAAAAGAAGCTGATCATATCGCAAAACAAGTACGTTTATTAGACAATCTATTGCAGTCTGCTAACTGGACAACTGAATTGATTGAAAGCTGATAATAGTTGGTAGTTTGAAACAGGGTGGACACAAAACCTTTTGCTTTTACCAAGCTTATTATGAATACATTCATGGGGCGAATGAAAATCTACGGTGTAGGCCTATTTGCGCACAAATGTATTGATACAATTTACAATGTATAACCATGTGTCAACTGTAAAACGAGGGTGGCGTTTGGGGACTATATTTCTAGCAACATATACACTGATATGATAGTTTTTTGTTTTTTAGAGATAAATAGGAGAGAGCTGTTTAAATTTGCAGCAATTCCTCATAACTAAGGTTTAAATAATCATGAAAAAAGAGCTGATAGCGTTATAGCTATTAGCTCTTTTCTATTGGCTCGTACGTCCCTAGATATTGTATTTTATAACGTCTATTATTCTAAATCGTCAAAATCAAATGCCGCTGCTTTTGTATAGTTTGTAACTTTAGCTTCGAAGAAGTCAGTTTTTGTGCTATTCAAGTTGGAGAAGCTTTCGATCCATTCCATTGGATTATCCTTGATTTCAGGATATAGATGAGGCAAGCCGATTGCTTCTAAGCGAATATTCGCAAGGTATTTGATGTAGCGCTCGATAAGAACGTTGTTAAGGCCGAGGATTTTATCATCAGTGATGTATTGACCCCAAGCGATTTCGTTTTCTGTACCTTGGCGAATCATGTCCGTGATTTTTGCTTCTAGTTCAGGTGTGAACAAATCAGGGCGTTCACGGCGTAACTCACGAATGATGTTTTGGAACAATACAAGGTGAGTTACTTCATCGCGGTTGATATATTTGAAGATAGTGGATGTAGCTGTCATCTTGCCTTGGCGTGCCAAGGTGTAGAAGAAACTAAATCCAGAGTAGAAGTAGATGCCTTCTAAGATATAGTTAGCGATGATTGTATGAATAAGGTTTGCTTCGCTAGGATCGTCGCTGAATCGTTGGTATGCATCGGCGATGAAGCGATTACGTTCAAGTAATGTTTTATCTGTACGCCATTCGTCATAAATTTTGTCACGTGTAATAGGATTTGTTACAGTGTCCAAAATGTAGGAATAACTTTGAGCGTGAATTTCTTCTTGGAATGCTTGGATATTCAATAAGGATGCCACTTCAGATGCTGTAATATAGCGGCTCAAATTAGGCAAGTTTTCAGATTGAATGGAATCAAGGAAGTTCAAGAACGCAATGATTTTATCGAAGGCACGACGCTCGTAATCTGTTAAGTATGGGAATTGTTTAACGTCTTCGTTCAAGGAAATTTCTTCTGGAATCCAGAAGTTGTTGAGCATTGTACGGTACATTTGATTTGCCCAGTCGTACTTGATACGGTTCCATTCGCGAAGGTTTGTGGTATTACCGCCAATCATAGATTGAGTGCCACGGTCACCTTTTTCATTGAAAATCAGTTTTTTATCCATAGTAGGACTCCTTTATGCTATGATGCGACCTATACTGCTATAGGTCGTCATCAGATTTATAATGTTGGTGAAAGTATCTTTTACAGGTTTAGTGCTCTCTAGTTATAGAGTATATTTTTTGTAAACTATGGCAATGATATCTTCAACTTTTATCATAGCTTAAATTGTATTATAGAATGTAGCGTGTATCTATCCTATATTAGGAGGAACAGCTTGTGCATTCATCCATTTCAAGGGATTGGTTACGGATGTAGTAGATCGTTTTGATCCCTTGTTTGTAGGCTTCTACGTAAAGGTCAAGAATTTCTTTCGCTTTCATTTGAGGAGTGATGTACAAGTTGAAAGATTGTGCTTGGTCAATATGACGTTGACGCACGCCACAAGCTTTGATGGACCATTGTTGGTCGATTGTATGTGCCTCTTTGTATAGCCAGAATGTTTTGTCGTTCAAATCTGGTGCCGTTTTTGGTGTGAAAGAACCTTTCTTCTCTTCGATGAAGAATTTTTTGAAGATAGGGTCGATACCAGCTGTTGTATTAGCGATGTTGGATGTAGAACCTGTAGGAGCTACGGCCATCAAGTAACCGTTGCGGATACCGTATTTTGCAACGTCCGCAGCCAATTGTTTCCAACGATCAGATGTGTAACCACGACGTGTGAAGTATTCACCAGTTTCCCATTCGGAACCTTTGAATGCTGGGTACGCGCCTTTTTCTTTTGCAAGCTCCATAGAAGCTTTAATCGCATAGAATGCAATGTTTTCAAATAATTTGTCCGCTACTTCGATGTGTTCATCAGATTCCCATTGGATATCATGGTTTACAAGGTAGTGGTGATAACCAGACGTACCAAGACCGATAGCGCGGTATTTATCAGAAGTCATGCGAGACTCTGGTACTGGTGCTTGGTTGATGGAAATAACATTGTCTAACATACGAATTTGAAGGGCAATGTTTTCTTCCAACTCTTCGTCTGTAATACGGCCAAGACTGATAGAGTTCAAGTTACATGTAACCATGTCGCCTGTATTTGTTTTAGTAGTAATTGTACCGTCTTCGTTGATGATTTCTTCAGCAAGATTAGTGAAGCCAACGTTTTGTGCGATTTCGTGACACAAGTTGGACGCGTAAATCATACCTGCATGTTTGTTAGGATTTGCAGCATTTACAGTATCGCGGAAGAAGATAAATGGCGTACCAGTTTCAACAGCGGAGCGCATGATTTTTTTCATCATGTCTAATGCTGGAACCTCGATGCCGTGTAAATTAGGATCTTGTTCACATTCGAGGTAACGTTTTGTGAACTCTTTATTGTCATCAGTATCGTAGTAGTCCTCTAAGGAATAGCCTTTTACAGCCAAGATTTCATGAGGGTCGAAGAGGGTGAAGTTTTCACGAGCTAACATACGTTCCATGAAGATATTTGGAACGGAGATAGCAGGGAAGATATCGTGCGCTTTACGGCGGTCATCACCGTTATTTGTACGAAGTTCTACGAATTCGTAGAAGTCTTTGTGCCAAATATCAAGTGTTACTGTAGCGCCGCCCTTACGTTTACCCAATTGGTCTACCGCAACGGCTGTATCGTTGTACAAGCGAATCCAAGGAATAACGCCGCCAGAGGAGTTTTTGAAACCGCGGATATCGGAGTTCAATGCACGAACTTTGCCAAGGTAGATACCAAGCGCACCACCGTGTTTAGATACGCGAGAGAATTTGCTGTTTACGTCGTAGATGGACCATAAGTTGTCGTCTACACCAGAGATAAAGCAAGAGGACAATTGGTGGAATGGTGTACCAGCATTTGCCAAAGTAGGTGTAGCTGTCGTCATTTTTAATTGGCTCATCAAATCGTAGAATTTCTTAGCGTATTTTACTTTATTTTCCCCTTCTACAAGAGCCAAATGCATTGCGATAGCCATGAAACGTTCTTGCGGTAATTCAAAGATTTCTTTGTTAAAACCTTTTACCAAGTAACGGTCAGCCAATAATTTGAGACCTTCATAGTTGAAGAGATAATCGCGCTTAGGTTTGATGTAATCGCCTAACTCTTGCAATTCGTCAGCAGTGTATTCTGTAACGAAGAAGTCTGCGTATTTTTTCTCTTCTACAAGCATGTTTACAAGATTTGGGAAGTTGCCGTAGCCAAATGCTTTGTAACGACGAGTAATAGCGGCTTCTTTATAGAGATCGAACAAGAATAGGCGAGCTGCTACGAACTGCCAATCTTGGTTCATTTTATTAACTTGGTTGCCGAAGCCGTCGTCTTTTTTAGATATAACTTTTTCGATGGCTGTTTGGACTAAAGTTTTTTGAATTTCTTTAGTGGTCATGCCATCAACGAATTGCAACTTCGCATCCATTTCCAATTCTAGTGGATCACAAGAATCTAACCCCAAACATGCGAAGGCTATCATTCGTTTCGTTTTTTCAACGGACAACGGCTCGAAATGGCCATCCCGTTTCTTGATCATAATCTCCATTACTGTTCCCCTTGAGAGCAAAAAGTCATAAAACTGTTAATATAGTCGTATAAGCATATATAAGATTAGAATGAATTATATAAAATATCTTTAAGTTGAGTCTAATCAGAAAAATAAGAAAACTACTATATATGGTAGTTTTCTTATTTGGCTTATACATTATGTTACGATTATAGCGAAAAATTTCTATATAATCAATATTGACTTTTTACGAAAAATATAAGTATAGTTGCCTCATTTTTGGGAAGTAGTGAAAAAACGTATAATTATTGTATTGATGGGTAATATATGATATTTTTGAATAATGTATCTCTTTTTAGAATTATTAAAGTATATTTTACTGAGAATATTTTATTTTTATGGAGTGATACTTTCATTATTTATGATAATATTGTATCTCATTATAAGATTAAAATAAGGAGGATTGAAAGAATAAATACAAATTACTTTTTAATAGTCGGAATTAGAAAAAGCTGAATTTTAGAGATATAATAATTTTATATAAAGTTATATTAAATCATAGAAGATATAATGTAGATTTTATAAAAAGAAAAAGTCAGAGGTGCTATTAGTGTTACATTAATACTTATGGGGGTAAATATAAGAGGGGGATCGATTTATGACTGGAATGGAAATAATTGCTTTATTAAGTAATAGTCCAACTGCAATAAGTGTTGTTAGTTCAGTAGTAGGTGGATTGTTTACAACTATTTTTTTAAGGCGTAACACATCAGTTGCCGAATTTGAAAAGATTAAAAATGGACAGTTTAAGGAAGTTGCTGATAGTTTATTAAAAGCAGGTAAAATGACCTATGTAGAGTATTACCAAGCGAGCAATTTTTTAGAGGTTGCAAAGAAAGCTGATAAATACTATTCGGAAATACATCATGATAATAACAATGCAAATTATGATTTTGATTGGTTTGTAAGATTTTATGAAGCTGTAGGTAATATTAGTGATGAAGTAATGCAAGACTTATGGGCTAAACTTTTAGCGGGTGAGGTTGCAGAACCATCGTCATTTTCACTTAAAACAATTGATGTACTAAGAAATCTCAGTAAACAGGATGCTGAGCTGTTTAGTTTGATATGTTCTCATTCTGTTATGACTAGGGGACAAAATTTTTTGCCCCATTATGACACCTATCTTGAAAAGCATAACATTTATTATACTGATATCATGAAACTTAATGAACAAGGACTTATATTTAACGACGGCACAATTGGATTTAGTATGAGTATTGGTCAAAATCCTAACGTTTTATTCTGGAATAATGATTTAGTTATGACGATTGAATCATCAGATGATAAAAATATTGAAATACACATTAAGACGTATCCTTTTACTAAAGCAGGACAAGAACTTGCTGTATTAGTTTCTAAAAGTGTATCAGAAGAAAATTTTATTGAACTTGCAAAGGAAATAGCTAATAAAAATCAGGAGTGTATTTTAGGGGTATATAAAATTGTTAGTTTAGATGAGAAATCTATCCTACATGATGGTAAAAATCTACTAGCGTCTATTTCTAATAACGAAGATTGATTTACATAATAGCAAATACTATTAGTTTAATCTATAAAAGGAGTGTTCTATTTGAACACTCCTTTTATAAGTTTTACTGATATAATACGCTAAAAATAATTCTTCGTGCGCTATCTTGATATGCATAGTAGGAGTGGATTAAGAGTTTGTATCCCGTGCCTTCTATAATGACTGAATCTGAAGCCGTTTTTGGTACAGTGAGGAATTTTTCATATATATGATGAACTTCGGTCACGCCATTTGGTAGAGATACTTCTAAATCAAGCCCTTCATTGATGAATCTAAAGTTGATCGATTCATATGACGCTGTTGGTATGTCAGCTGTACTATCAGCAGGCTCACGTACCTCTAATTCAATGTTAGAAATGAATTTATTATATCCTACAAGCGAAATAACATGTGGTTCTTCAACGGCCGTAAAGCTGATAAACTGAATATTTCGTTCCTTATATATTTCCGTTGCTCCTAGTTTTGGAGAATCCCCCTGTATAATCGTCCTGCCATAGTCTGTAAAATCAGGATCAAATGTTTCTACAATAGGCAAGTATACGTGCCATTGACCGTCAATTTTCGTATAGTTTGTAAACTCTCGATGGGATGTGTAACCGATAAAAGGCATTAAAAGGACTGCACCTAGGGCGAGTGCCATAATCGTTGTATGGATCGATGGAGTCAAACGCTTTACAAAGGAATATACGTTATGTGCTAAGAAGATTAGATTGAATGCGGCTACGTAAATCGTATTGAGCCAGAGTACAGGCTCATTTATTACACGTTTGCCAATCAGGATTAGGCACAATATTGTAATCGTAATAAATAAGAAACATAGGATCCTTTGTGTCTTGCTGCTTTCACTAGATCTGAAACTAGCCAAGTAAAATAGATAGAAAATGGCTACATACGGATAATATGTATAAAGGAACCGCGCATCTTCGCGGAGGCCTAAGAGAATCAATACCAAGTAGATATTAGCTAGAATACCTGTAATGATGGAAGCCTTTGGTAGTATGATTCCAAAAACAACATTATAGAATGTATTTGGTTCTGGTGGTCCATCAGGCTCCTCTTTGTAAGTGCACAGCATGGACATACAGATAAATATATTAATAGCGGCTAATACTTTAAAGATTAGATCATCAAAGGTAAATGGTTTGTTCAGAATGATGAAGAAAAACCATAGAGTCATGATTATGACGACATTATACAGTGTTGATGTAACAATGGTAATACCAATCCGTTTCAGGCGATTGATGATTTCGCCAATGTAGTATTCTCCAAGCGATGTAAAATATAGAGCAATCATAGAGTACAGCCATAGATATGATATGTTTTCTGTGGCCAACTCGATGCCTCGTATGTGATGGTACGTTTCATGAATCGTATATAGACCAACGCTGATGCCTATGCTTAATAATGTATATACTATGGAGTACTTTCGATCTCGTGTTATATATGATTGTAGTATGACGATGAAGAAATACAACCCATAGAACCAAAGGTCTATATCGGCAAACCAATCTTGCTCTAGATAAAACGGTGTACATGAAAATACGGCAATTAATGCCAGTAATATAGGCGACTGCGTTGCTAGGTCCCGCAGCGAAGACCATAAATGTGTAATTGCAGATTTCATAGATTCTCTCCCTCTATAAAAATAAACGACCCCCTCTTATCTGTAGTATACATGTTTTCTAGTGAAAGTCCTATGAGGTTTTACAGGTGTCTGAATTTACATTACAATAACATTAAGAGCTAGTATTTATAGAAAAGAGGTCGTTCACATGGAGTTCTCTTATTTTTTACCAGTACATATCCAATTTGGTTGGGATAAAGTCGATAGTGTTGCTGATTTTGCTAAGCCTTATGGCGATAAAGCGCTAATCGTAACAGGGCGGACAAGTGCCAAAAAATCTGGACTATATGACCGTGTGACAGCAAAACTTGATGCGGCACATATTGAACATGTGTTATTTGATCAAGTGGATGCCAATCCCTTAACGACGACTGCATTGGACGGCGCTGCTTTAGCTAAATCTGAAAGCTGTGATATGGTTATTGCCATCGGTGGCGGCTCTATCATGGACTGTGCAAAAGGCATTGCATTTATGTCCGTTAACGAAGGTGACATTAACGATTATATCTTTAATCGTAAAACCAGTGATAAGGCGTTGCCTCTTATTGTAATTCCTACAACCTGTGGTACCGGCTCCGAAGGTAATGGCTTTGGTGTACTTACTAATCCCGAAACAGGAGACAAGAAATCCTTGCGATGTAATGCCATCGTACCAAAAGTATCCATCGTAGATCCCGCAGTGATGGGCACAATGCCACCTCATGTATTGGCATCTGTAGGCTTTGATGCACTATGTCATAATATTGAGGCCTATACATCTAAAACAGCACAACCTTTTACCGATGCATTAGCTCATTATGCTGTAACTTTGTTAGCACAATATCTTGTGCCTCTATATAAACATGTGAAAGCAATGGCTGAAGGCAAATCAGCTGTTCTCAACGAAACTCAACTTACAAAAGCTTGGGAGTCCGTTACATTGGCTAGCACAATTGGAGGCATGGTTATTAATACTGCCGGTGTAACACTTGCTCATGGCATGGAACATCCTGCTAGTGGGCTTAAGGATATTACCCACGGTGTAGGCCTTGCCGTTATTGAACCTGTTGCTGTGGAATATACATGGAGTGCTAACCCAGACAAATTTGCTACCTTGGCACGTATCTTCAACCATGGAGATGGCTCCGAACTGGGTGAAGCACTGCGTTTAATCGTCCATGAATTAGACCTTACCACAAACCTTACAAAACTAGGCTTTACGAAAAAAGACATCCCTTGGCTCGTCGATAACGTATACGTCGTAGCTACAGGGAATATTGCTAATACAATGGCCAATGTGAGTCGGGAAGATATAGAAATGTTGTATAAGAAAATGTTCTAAGTATTGTCATGATAGGAGAGAGTTTTGTTTCAAGGATTTTATGGCCTATTAACGGTTATGCTATGTGTGTTGTTTGCAGTTGTGGCAACCCTATTTAATATAGCGCCTATTACATACATGGTTTTTGGTATAGCCATAGTATTGAGTGTGTTACTGCAATATGGTCGCTTTAAGAAACGAACTATATCTGAAAAAGCCCATAGCCGACTAGCTTGCGGTTTATTTATTGTCATAACCCTTAGTATATCTTGGCTCGTAGCTGATTGGCTTAAGTATGATATTAATACAAGCGTCGAACAGTTTGAGGATTTTGAGTACAGCACAACTGATTGGAAACGAGGATGGCCTAATAATAGCGAATTACCAGAAGGTCTTAAATCTCCTGAGCAGCTTCCAGAAAGTATTGATAAGGTATCTATGGTGCGAACAGATGTTGCTTGGGCTACTGCGTACCCTTATCGTTATGTAGTTTTAGAGGGAGACCCTAAAGTAATTGCTCAATATGAGGCGATTGCAAAACAACATGCAGCCTATACAGCTCAAATTGATAAATATAATAGATTATTCGATTTAGAAAGTGGGGAATTGAAGCGGTTTATATCTCATCCTACCAGCTATCGTATTATAGATAGCATTGATGAAGAACCTCTAAACTTACCACAACGGAGTTTTATAGAGTGGTTACGATTTGCACCTAGAAAAGAAACGAAAAAAGTGGTGAAGGACACATATAATTCTACTGAAAATCATAGACTATATGTCTTTGTAGACGATGGCAATAGGAAAAGACCTCATTTTGTGGAAGTTTTGATTAGTAATGATGGGACACGGGCGGTGTTTTATCAATCTAAGTAACTTGAGTAGGTATTGTTGTGGAGAGTGTATATGCGACAGTGTTTAATGTATTTAAAGAATTTGTTTACTGAGCCTCCATATAGAAAAAAGTATATGGTTCTTTATAATTCTTTGGGTACTAACATTTTTGTTTTCGGATGAGATATCATATTCTGGGTTATACTATCTGATTTTAATAATTGCTATAGGTGTATCATTAGTTTTTGTTAGAATGTCTATAAAAAATTGAAATAATACTTGAATATATTATAATGTGTTCAAATATTGGAATTGACAATTTTAAATCATATCTCTATAATGTGAATTAAAGAGAGACTCGGATATTCACTGTCCCAGCCCTAGGGCTGGGATTTCTTTTTTAGTCTCTAGTAGTTTAGTTTGTAGAGAGGTGTTATTATGGCAGATCAAAACGACAAGAATGTGGATGTCTTAGCGCAAGAGATTACCTTAAAAAGTCGTGGTCAAGGTAAATTGCGCCAGTTCATTTTGTGGATGGGGGCACTCATTATTGGTGCTATCTTAGGATGGCAACATATTCCGGCTTTAAATGAGCTCTTTAATTTTATTGCAGCGGTCTTTACCCGTTTGTTCCAATTTATCGCAATTCCAACCGTATCTTTAGCAGTAATTACTACATTATCCATGTTAGGTGCTAAAAAGGATACAGGCCGTATTTTTGGACACGCCGTAGTATACACATTGCTTACTACAGTTTGTGCAGCAGCTGTAGGACTTGGCTTATTCCTGTGGATTGCACCAGGTAATTTGCCAATTGATGTAATCGGTGCCGGTGCGGCTCAAGTGCCTGAAAAACTTGGCAATGTTACGTATTACGATCATTTCTTATCTGTTATTCCAAACAATATCTTGCAACCATACTTACAAGCCAATGTATTGTCTGTAATGTTTATTTCTGCTTCCGTTGGTTTAGCCTTTGCGTTTATGCCACGCACAGAAAATCGTGAAGCGGTGTTGAAAGTCTTATTCGGTTTACAAGAACTGCTGTTTACATTGATTAAAGCATTACTTTATGTATTGCCAATCGGTATCCTCGCCTTTGCAGGTCAATTATCTGCGCAAATCGAAGCGGGCGTAATTGTTGGCGCCTTAGGTAAATATACGGCTGTTGTTATCGGTGGTAACTTGATTCAATTCTTTATCGTAATTCCATTGTTCTTGTTATTCCGCGGTTTGAACCCTGTGGATGTAT
Source organism: Veillonella parvula (assembly GCF_032577575.1). GTDB lineage: Bacteria > Bacillota > Negativicutes > Veillonellales > Veillonellaceae > Veillonella. The sequence goes on from NZ_JAWFVO010000003.1 coordinate 407,470, forward strand.
TCCGCAAAATGTCTCCAGCTGTAGCCGTTGCGTTGTTTACTAAATCTTCTGCTGCAACATTGCCTGTTACATTGGCATCTGCTGAGGATAATTTGAAAGCTCATCCTGCAGTAGCTCGTTTCGTATTGCCAATTTGTACAACAATTAACATGAATGGCTGTGCTGCTTTCATTCTTGTTACATCCTTATTCGTAATGCAAAATGCTGGCATGGAATTAACGATTGGCACAATGGCAGCCTGGTTATTTATTGCAGTTCTCGCTGCTATTGGTAATGCGGGCGTTCCAATGGGCTGCTATTTCTTGACCTTGTCCTTGATGAGCTCCATCGGAGCACCAATCGGCTTGCTGGGTATCATCTTGCCAATCTATACGATTATCGACATGATTGAAACCGCTGAAAACGTTTGGTCTGATGCATCTGTGTGTGCCATGGTTGACCATGACCTTCAAGGTAAATTGGACGACTCCAGTGGCGATGATATGCCACAATTCCAAGGTGCTTAATTTCGTAGGTTAGATAAGCTTAAGAAAATACTTAATTATATAACTCAAATAAAAGGTTATCCTGTGAGGGATAACCTTTTTTATCTGCTAGATTGATTGTAATTATATAATGATAATTTCAACTAAAAATATAGATGCTAAAAGACTAAAATTCAAAACTAAATTATATTTTTAAAAACGAACAATAGTCACATTACTAGATATGTAATTTATGTTATACTTTCATATAGAATAATATCGAATTAACAGAAGGCTAGTTGGCATATTAGTTGCGGACTAGAGATTAGAATGAAAGATAAGTCAGTATTACCTATAGAGAAACAATTAAATAAATTTCTCCAACCGAAATGTCTCATCCCAGGAGGTCTTGGTTTATGGGAAATGTATTTTCGCAAAATTTGCACGGCTTGGGGCGAGATTAATGGTGAAATTCGACCACAGCATATCATATTTTCTGCTGATAATGGTTGTAACATGGAAGGCTATGTAGGTTATAACTACGAGGTGACACAAAAGCAGTCTCGTAATATGTTACTAGGGCGTTCATCGGCGACACAATTTTGTAACTTTAACAATATTCCTTATGAGGTTGTAGACGTAGGAATTGCCTCAGATGATGGTATTGGTGTGGATCGCAAAGTAGCGAAGGGCACAAAGAATATTTTAAACCATCCTGCCATGGCTGAGGATGAATTTAATAGCGCCTTTCAAGCTGGATATGAACGGATTCAACATTATGTAGAACAAGGAATGAATCTGTTCTCCTTTGGTGAAATGGGCTTGGGGAATACAACAACCTCTGCTTGTGTGTTGTCTGCATTAACTGGAGCTAAGCCGACGGAAACCGTAGGACCTGGTTCCTGGCCTGACAAGCCAGAGCTGATGAAGCGGAAAATTGATTTTGTTCGGTCTGTTTTAGAGCATCATAAGAACAATATGGTTTCTGAACATGAGCCTGACCGAGTTCGCAAAATCGTAGCGCATGTTGGGGGCTTTGATATTGCCGCTATTCTTGGGGCGATGCTAGCTTGTGTAGATTTTGAAAAGCCTTTTGTTATTGACGGCTTTATAACATCTGTGGCAGCTGCTTGTGCAACGCACATAAACGCTCGTGTTAAGGACTATGCATTGCCATCGCATTATTCTAAAGAAAAAGGTACGGAAATCGCTTTAGCTGAGGTGGGGATCACTCAAGACATGGTTCCTATTCAAGCACAAATGTCGATGGGAGAAGGCACAGGAGCCATTTTGATGGTGCAAATGCTAAAAACAACGCAGCATATGTTTGTAAATGTGGGCACCTTTGCAGAGCTGATGAAATTATAAGGAAGAAGAATGGAAATAAATAAATACTTTGATATACATTTTGAGCGAGCCGATGATGCAACCATTGCTAAAAGGTTGATAGGTGGGGCTAAGATTAAGGGACCTGCTTTGGTTATCCTGATCCTCTCCATGTTTATTGCCTCTATTGGGTTGAATATGAATAGTACGGCAGTTATTATTGGTGCTATGCTTATATCGCCGTTGATGGGACCTATTCTAGCAACTGGTTTTGGCTTCGCTACGCTTAATTTTACAGTTGTGAAAAGCGCTATTTTAAGATTATCCTTACAGATTACGATTGCTGTTTTGGCATCTACTTTATATTTTTATATTTCCCCCGTTCAGACGGCTACATCTGAACTATTAGCGCGTACAGAACCGAGTATTTTTGATGTATTTATTGCTATATTTGGTGGGTTAGCTGGGATTATTGGACAAACGCGTAAGACCTTAGATAATGTTATACCAGGGGTTGCGATTGCAACTGCACTTATGCCACCACTATGTACGGCAGGGTATGGCCTTGCTAATGGAAATTGGAACTATTTCTTTGGGGCTGGTTATCTATTCTTTATAAATGCATTCTTCATCTTCTTTGCATCTTTTATTGTTTTAAAGGGTGTATATAGTTTGCCATTCCATAAACAAGCAGAAGAGCTTATTCGTCGTAATCAGCTAATATTTCTTGTGATTGGTCTTATTATGGCTATACCAAGTATTTATGCAGGCTATGATATGACCATCAAATATTCTGAGTCAAATCATATAGAGCAGTTTATTAAGAACGATATTAATCAAGATGGACGTCGACAAGTGATTGATTATTCATTGGATCGAACGAATAAGCTAGTAGACTTAGTAGTTATAGGAGCTCCTGTGAATTTAGAGGAGCAAGCCCAGTTGGATGACAAGTTACAGAAGGATGAGTACTTGCAGCCTTATACATTACGATTTGTTAATAGCGTAGATGAGAAAAAATCTACTATGGATAAGACGAACTTGAATAAATCTTCAGAGAATCTTGAAACATATAAAAACTTGAGTAATCTGTACCAGCCGACTTATCAACTAGTAAGTGAAACTATAAACACTATGAAAACGACAGAAGCTGAAGCAAAGGCGTTGTTCCCATTTGTAAGTAAAGTGGAAGGCATGCCTTTGATAGATAATTTAGAACAGCCTAAAGCGAGTCGCTATATGGTGATTATCTATACCACGTCCACTGTATCTGATGCAGATTTGGAACGAATAAAAGCTTGGCTAGAAGCTAAATTATCAGCACCTGTAACTATTTCTATCGAGCAAACAACGTCAACTCTATAAGTTGATTTTTTGATTTTGATTAGATTGTTTATTATATAGAGCGACATTTATAACGGTACTAAGTTTGATTTTAGCTATTAGGTATATTACCTAGTAGTACGGGAAATCATCTTAGTACTGTTTTTATTTGCTTGGTATAGTTAAACGTTATTATTTTATCCTTGCTATAGATTTTAGTTATAAAGATTAATATATAAAATCTATTATGCAAGTAGGATTTAAATTGCTATACTTACAACATCGAAATTATTAAATAATTAAATGTAGATACATGAATAAGAAAATATAAATTTATTACAATATCTACGTGTGTTGTATACGCGTGAGTCCTCGTCAATAGATGCAGGTGTTCATCGTAGATAGGAGGATTACATGAAAAAATGGTTAGCATTAGCAGCGACGGCCGTACTAGGGGCGTCCTTATTGATTAGTGGTTGTGGTTCTTCCACAACCAATGAAAGTTCCAGCAATGCTGGTAGCTCTAAAGCAGAGGTGTTAAAAGTGGCAGCGAACCCTGTACCTCATGCTGAAATCTTAAATCAAATCAAGCCTTTATTGGCTAAGGAAGGTGTAGATCTTCAAATCATTGAATTTACAGACTACATTCAACCAAACATGGCATTATCTAGCCATGAAGTAGATGCAAACTTCTTTGCTAACGTGCCTTACCAAAATAACTTCAATAAAGATCATGGTACAAACTTCGTAAGCTTTGCCCCAGTTCACATCGAACCATTGGCTATTTACTCTCAAAAAATCAAAGATTTAAAAGATTTGCCTAATGGAGCAAAAGTAGCGATTCCATCTGATCCAACAAACAGTGCTCGTGCACTTCTCTTGTTACAAAGTGCAGGTCTTGTAACTTTGAAAGACCCAACTGGTTTGACTAATACACCATTTGATGTGACTAGCAACCCTAAAAACATCCAAATTACAGAGTTAGAGGCAGCCCAAATTCCTCGTTCTATTCAAGACTTAGACGCAGCTGTAATCAATGCTAACTATGCATTGCCAGCAGGTCTTAATCCTACAAAAGATGGTTTATTCGTAGAAAAAGCGGATTCTCCATATGCAAATCTTCTTTCCGTAAATCCTGGTGATGAAAACAAACCAGCTATCCAAAAATTAGCTAAAGCATTACAATCTCCAGAAGTTAAGAAGTTCATTGAAGAACATTATAAAGGGGCTATCATCCCAGCGTTCTAATCAATGATTGTAATAACATATATGTATTAAATTTAATACTCTCTTATGACATAACTTTATAGATACGAATAAGACCTACTGTCTTATGAACTAACCCCGAAATTGGAATCAATTTTGGGGTTAGTTTCTTATATATTACAGATTGTCTGATGCAATTAATACATTTGATTTGACCTGTTATGTTACAAAAGATACGTTATTTTTCATTGTAAAATGGTATAATATTTTTTACATCCTATTATATATATGACTTTGTAATTCAAATCTTAATATATTTTCTATAACATTTTAGATATAGAAATAACTTAGATTTTAACTGCTGTTGTTGTATAATAAAGATAGGATATTTAAAAATTTAGATATTTGGTGAAAGTATTATATCCTTATCTAATTTAATTATTTATTTTAGATGCTTAGTACATTATATATGTTGTACATATTACATGTTGAGACTTTCACAAAAATAAGTATGGTCACTTAGGTGGTCATACAGTCGTTAAAAAGAGAGGTATTTATGCAGCACATGCTACGCATGGGGATTGACGTGGGGTCTACAACGGTTAAAGTTGTATTATTGGACGAACACGATAATTATTTGTATAAAAAGTACATACGCCATTATGCAAACATATTGGACACAGTATATACCTTGTTACAAGAGGCTCAAGTTGGTCATGAAGACGCTCTTGTTCATGTATGTATTACTGGTTCTGGTGGGATGGCTATGGCCGAAAAGGTGCGCATCCCATTCGTACAAGAGGTTATTGCTGAAACGCGAGCTGTGAAAGCCCTCTATCCAGAGACAGACGTTATCATCGAACTTGGTGGTGAAGATGCGAAGGTTACGTATTTAGGTCAAACTGCAGAACATCGTATGAATGGCTCCTGTGCTGGTGGTACGGGCGCTTTTATTGACCAAATGGCGACTTTATTGCAGACAGATGCATCTGGCCTTAACCAATTAGCCATGAATGCTGATACGATTTATCCAATTGCGGCACGCTGTGGCGTATTTGCTAAAACAGACGTACAAGCTTTGTTAAACCAAGGCGCATCTCATGAAAATATTGCAAAATCTGTATTCCAAGCAATTGTAAATCAAACGATTGCTGGCCTTGCATGCGGTCATAAAATCGAAGGTAATGTAGCGTTCCTTGGCGGCCCGTTGACATTCTTGTCTGAATTACGCCAATGCTTCTGCGATACCTTAGAGCTAGATGAAGCGCATCGCATTATCCCTGAAAATGGTGAATTGTTCATCGCTTTAGGGGCGGCATTGATGAAAGATGAGTGCCGTGAGATTACGGTTGGTCAATTGACAAAGGAAATCGGTGCACTTATTGGTATTCCTATGGAAGCTACAGACCGTGTGGATCCGCTATTTAAAAATGAACAAGAATTAGAAGAGTTCCGAGCTCGTCACGCTAAGGCGGTAACGCCAAAGGCGAATATCGAGGATGCTCAAGGTCCTTGTTACCTTGGTATTGATGCTGGCTCTACTACTCTTAAGGTAGTTCTTATCAATAGCAACAAGGAAATTATCTTCTCTCACTATGGTCCTAACCATGGTAAACCGTTAGAAAAATCTCGTGAAATCATCGAGAAAATATATGAATTATTGCCAAAAGGCGCCTATATTGCACACTCTGGCGTAACCGGCTATGGTGAGGCCTTTCTTAAACGCGCCCTCGGCATTGATATAGGCGAAGTAGAAACGATGGCTCACTATCGTGCGGCTCGATTCTTCTGCCCTGATGTATCCTTTATCTTGGATATTGGCGGTCAAGATATGAAATGCTGTAAGGTTCGTGATGGGTACATCGAAGATATCGTATTGAACGAAGCTTGCTCCTCTGGTTGCGGTTCTTTTATTGATACATTTGCATCCGGTCTACGAATTCCTATCGATCAATTCGCAAAAGAAGGATTATTGGCACCTATGCCAATCGATTTAGGCTCTCGTTGTACCGTATTTATGAACTCTAAGGTTAAGCAGGCTCAAAAAGAAGGTGCTACGGTACAAGATATCGCAGCAGGTCTTGCTTATTCTGTAATTAAAAATGCCCTTTATAAGGTTCTTAAGGTGAAAGATCCTAAAGAATTAGGCGATCATATCGTTGTACAAGGTGGTACGTTCTATAACGAATCCGTTTTGCGTGCCTTTGAGAAATTGATGGGCGTAGAGGTGATTCGCCCTGACGTATCTGGGTTGATGGGTGCATACGGTATGGCTCTTCTTGCAGCGGAAACGGCGGAAGAGTTACAAAAGGGTGAAAGTACATTGCTAGATAGTGAAGGTCTTAATTCTTTACAAGTATCTACGACAATGCGCAATTGTGGCCTTTGCCCAAATAACTGCATGCTTACTATCAACGCTTTCTCCGATGGTCGTACATACGTAACGGGCAACCGTTGTGACCGTGGCGCTGGCGATATGATTCAAGAGAAACGTAAGCCAGTTCCTAACTTGGTAGATGTAAAATTACGTCGTTACTTTGATTACTACTTGAAGAAAAATATTCCCGAGTTTGAAGGTAAAATGCGCGTAGGTATTCCTCGCGTTCTCAACATGTATGAGGATTTTCCATTCTGGTTCACATTCTTCAATAGCTTGGGTTATGAAGTAATCCTTTCAGATTATACGACTAAGGATCAATACAATAAGGCTATCGATACAATTCCATCCGATACAGCTTGCTATCCTGCAAAAGCTGTACATGGTCATATTCGAGATTTAGCGAATGCACAGGTAGACTTTATTTGGTACCCTTGTATTCAACATGGCCCTAAGGAATTTAGTCGCGACAATAATTACCATTGTCCAATGGTTATTTCCTATCCAGAACTTATCAAAAATAATATGCAAGAGGTATTGGGCGATACTCCATTCCACGCACCATTCTTGCCGTTAGCTGATAAAAAATCCCTTGTTCCGGCCCTTGTGAAAGCATTGGATTTTTTAAACTTAAAGAAGAAGGATATTGCTAAGGCTGTAGACCTCGCTTGGGAAGAGCAGGAAAACTGTAAAGCGTCTTACCGTGAAACGACAAAGAAAACTGTGTCTCGCCTCGTGGCAGAACAAATTCCGACAATCGTATTGGCTGGCCGTCCATATCATTTGGACTCCGGTATTAACCACGGTATTCCTGAACTTATCACATCTCTTGGTATGGCTGTTCTTACAGAAGATGGCGTTGCACCATTAGGCAATGAAATCAAGCATTTACGTGTTGTAGACCAATGGTCCTACCATAGTCGCCTATATCGTGCCGCTGAATTTGTAAGTAGAACTGAAGGATTCCAAATTGTAGAGCTTAACTCCTTTGGTTGTGGCCTTGATTCCATCGTAGCAGATCAGGTAAAAGATATACTTTCAGCAAATCACAAAATCCATACCTTGCTCAAAATCGATGAAGGTACAAACCTTGGCGCCGTGACAATCCGTTTGCGTTCATTGCAATCTGTAATGGAACGTAGCTTGCGTCGTCATCATAATCCTGAGGCGCCGGAAGAGGTAGTGGTAGAGAAATTACCAACTTACGATTACAATCGCGTTGTCTTCACAGAAGAAATGCGTAAGACTTATAAAATTTTGGTGCCACAAATGTCACCATTGCATTTTAGCCTTTTAGAGCCAGTACTCAAAAATGAAGGATATGACTTTGAAATGTTGCCAGCGCCTACGCGTGACGATATCGAAGTGGGTTTAAAATACATTAATAACGATGCATGTTACCCAGCGATTATCGTTGTAGGGCAGCTCATGTCCGCACTATTATCCGGTAAATATGATGTAGATAAGACGGCTGTTATCATCTCTCAAACTGGTGGTGGTTGTCGTGCTACAAACTACATCGGTTACTTACGTAAAGCATTGATTGATGCTGGTATGAAACAAGTACCTATTCTATCTCTTAATGCGAGTGATATGGAACGCCAACCAGGCTTCAAATTGACAAAAGGCTTCTTACATCGCATGATTCAAGCCGTAGTATACGGGGACGCTATCATGCAATGCGTATTGGCTACACGCCCATACGAAAAGAACCCTGGTTCTACCGATGCATTATGTGATTATTGGATTAAAAAATTACGTGATAATATTACATCTGCAAGCCTTCGTCAATACAACAAGTATATTAAAGAAATCATTCATGACTTTGATAACTTGCCAGTCAACAAGGATGTACAGAAACCTCGTGTTGGCGTCGTAGGGGAAATTTACGTTAAATTCCATCCAAGTGCTAACAATCATATTAATGAGCTTATCGAAAAGGAAGGCGGCGAAGTCGTTACATCTGGCTTGCTAGATTTCTTCTTGTATTGTGCAATGGATAGCACATACCGTGCTAAGCACCTTGATGGTACATGGCTATCTGGCTTCTTTGGTACATTGGCTCGTGAAGCTCTTGAGCTCTACCGCTTGCCATATGCAAAAGCCGTAGCAGCGTCAAAACACTTTGACCCGCTACAACGTATGACAGAAGTAGCAAAAGAAGCAGCCCAATTCATCGGACTTGGTAACCAATGTGGTGAAGGCTGGTTCCTCACAGGAGATATGATTGACCTTATCGAAAAAGGAGCTAAGCAAATTGTATGCTTACAACCATTTGGCTGTTTACCAAACCACGTAACAGGTAAAGGCATGGTGAAAACACTATCCGCTGCCTACCCAGACGTGCGAATCGCAGCTATCGACTACGATCCAGGATCCAGTGCAGTAAACCAAGCAAACCGATTGAAACTACTACTATCGACAATGTTTGAATAAGGGTGCTCTGTTATATTTTCAATGGGGCCCCGTGACAACTACATAACACTAGTATAGAAAAAACACAGCCCTCTTTTGGCTCAGTACGGCGCTACGCTTCGTAAAATCGCTGCAGAGAGGGCTGTGTTCTTTTCTATATACACCTGTTATGAAGCTGTCCCATTGAAAATATAACTAGTGCAGTGGGGAGGAGTTGGGATGGAATTTAGTGAATAAGCGATAAGGTCTCTTACATTTTATAATGGGGTCAGATGATAACTGCATATTATTAGTATAGAAAAAACACAGTCCTCTCTTGGCTCAGTACGGCGCTACGCTTCGTAAAATCGCTGCAGAGAGGGCTGTATTCTTTTCTATATACGCTAATTATGAAGATGTCCCATTATAAAATGTAAATGATTCAATCTACTGTATATCTAATAGCTCCATCGTTTTTTTATCTCATTATTCACAAAAAATTCGCAATACATCTAACGGAAAAAGAGGAGAGAGGGCTGTGTTCTTTTCTATAAACGCTCGCTATGAAGATGTCCCATTGAAAATATAACTGGATAGAGGAGGGGGAGAAATGTGGAGATGTGCCTATGGCACATCTCCTTTCTCCTACAATCAGTTGTGTAGGTGGTTTTCGTTATTATGCCTAGGTGTTTGTAGAGTTAAAGAATTAATCTATTTTGAAATATGCTTGTAAAGTCCCGCAATGGGACGCCTTCACAGGTAGTGTTAATATAAATAAGATACCCCTTTACGAAGCGATTTTACGAAGTACTGAGCAAGGAAAGGGGTTTCTTATTTATATACTAATATTATTCTGTTGTAGTCGGGCCCCATTGTGGGGCTTATACAAATGTGTAAAAGAGATTAATCTTTTTCTACCAAACCATATAGGCACAATAAGGAAAGCACTGCACATACTAGCATTGTAATCCCCATGGGAATCCCCGTATATTCCCCACCAATACCAACTAATGGAGATACGATTCCTGCAGAGAACATGCTAGCAAAGCCAAGTACTGCAGAGGCACTTCCAGCCATTTTACCGTATTTAGCCATTGCCATAGAGAAAGAGGCAGAGCCAAATAGGGATACTGTACATACGGTAAAGAATAGAATGGCCGTTACAGGAATAAGTGGCCATTCGAAAAGCATAGCTATTAAGAATAGCAAGGAGCCGATTGTTAGTTGCCAGAGGGCAAATGTTAGTAATTGTCGAACTGTGATTACATTACTTAATCTAGCGCTTATGGCACTAGCTAAGATAATACCACAGCTATTGATACCAAAGAGATAGCTAAATTCTTGTGCAGATAGCTGGAAGATGTTTTGGTATACAAAGGATGAACCTGAGATATACGCAAAGAATCCACCAAAAGCAAAGAATTGGATTAGTGTTTGCCCAAGGAATCGCTTATCTTTAATAAGCGTAATGTAGTTCTTTGTAGCAGTTGCAACGCCACCTGTAACGCGTTTTTCTTTAGGTAAGCTTTCACGGAAGAGAAGAGATCCCACTAATAGAATAGCAGAAAATATTGCTAAAATAACGAAGATAACGCGCCATGTAGTGAATAGTAATAATTGACCGCCGATGAGCGGAGCGATTACTGGCGCCAAACCGTTAACCATCATGAGCAATGCAAAGAGTTTAGTCAATTCTTGACCAAATGCAAAATCTCGAGCGATGGCCTTAGCAATTACAACGCCCACAGATCCTGTTAAACCTTGTAGAAATCTTCCGAGTAAAAGTATTTCAATGCTTGGTGCATAAGCACAGATTATGCTAGAGATAACGCAAAGTAAGTTGCCTGTTATAAGAGGCAACTTGCGGCCCATAGTATCACTAATAGGACCTCCAAATAATTGACCTAATGCAACACCAAAAGTCATCACACCAATGGTCATTTGAATATTTGATGCAGATGTATTTAGTTCACTAGGCATAATTGGTAATGCTGGTAAATATAAATCTGTTGCAAGTGGTGTGATGGCTGTCAACAGACCAAGGAATACTACTAAGATGAAAGAGACCTTAGCAGAACTTTCTTGAGTCATAAAACCCTCCTATACTAAAGTGAGAAAAATAAAAGTCTGCGAATCGCACTTCGCAGACTGCATTTAATTTTGCCTTATAATGAGAAGTATTGTAACATAATTTGATAAATTATTCTATAGATTTATATGTAAAAGTTTTTTCTATTCTAGCCCATATATACTTCTAGCCTTTATATACTATTTTACTTAGGTTAAATTTTTGTATTTATATATAAAATATTTTTATGAGTATATAAATAATAACATAGCGTATAGTGTTTGTGAGGTGGTTGTATATCAAAAGTTCGTGTTTGATGTACTTCGATTTATAGATTAGAATAAATGTATAGAGTAAATCTAAAAAAATCAGTATAATTTATCGTATATAGGAGGTTATTATGAGAAAATTTATGAAAGCCTTGGTATTGGCTGCTGTTGCTGCTGTTGGATTGACAACATTTGCGTCTGCTTAAGGTATTGGTGATCAAGAGGCCTTAAATCGTGCATTGGGATGTGTGCCAGGAGCAACACAAGCTAATGTCACTGAATTTGGGCATGACTATGATCATGGTAGATTGGAATACGAAGGTGAAATTCGATACAATGGTTACGAATATGACTTTAAAATCGATGCAGCTAGTGGTAACTTCACAAAATGGGAAGTTGAACGCAAGTATTTCTAATTTTATTTAGTAGAATAAAAATATAGTATCTTGATATAAATAAAAAGAACAGCTCATTACGAGCTGTTCTTTTTGCTTCATTAATTCTTAGAAAAAGAAGTGGTGAATTTCATGGATGAAATGTTGACCGAAGAAGGAGATACAACCATGCATAACGATGAAGATCAAGAAGTATTTGAATGCGCTGTTCATGATAACGCTTGCTTCGATTTCATGTTCTAGTTTATGAGCTTCTTCAGCACTGATTTCTTTGTGGTTTTCTAGGTATGCTTTTAAAGCAGGTCCTACGGCACCAATAGAAATCGCGATGGATTGTGGGGACAACATTTTGCCGATACCAGCTGCACCGGAGTTAACTGCTGCCAACCAGAAGCCAAGGTCTTCGAAGTTTGTAGGATCTAAACCTTGAGCTGCAGCGATTTGAAGTGGACCAAACAATACGTTGGAGTTTGTACCAGAACCAGTTAAGAATGCACCCAACGCACCCACGATAGGAGCGAATAGAGGATACAATGTACCTGTACCAGCAACCATTGCTTTTGCAATGTCTGCAGTCATACCAGAGTAAGTCATCAATTTAGCTGTCATAACAACTGTGATGATTGTAAGGTATGTGAATTTCAAGTTTTTAACTGTGCTACCCAATGTACCGAAGATTTCGCCAGCTTTTGCTTTTTGGATGAAACCACCAACAATACCAGCGATAAAAATCATAATACCAGGAGTTGCAATCCATACGAATGTGTAAGGTTTTGCACCAGCACCTTGATAAATAGGTACAGATGTTTTAATGGACGCAAGAGGACCATTAATTGCAGGGAACAATTTAGAAGTTAATAACAATAATACGAAGATTAAGATGAATGGCATTGCAGCTACAAGGCCTTCGCCACCAGAAACTTTAGGGACTTCGCCAGTTTGTTTAACTGCGTATTTAGGATCATTAGGAGGCATGATTTTTGCACAACCAATGATAACTGCCATGATAACGATGGATGCAGAAATTACGGATAATTCTGGACCCATTACAGCGTTGATTACAGTTTCAGGAACTGCTAATGCTAAACCAGAAAGCAATGTTACAAGGAATACGCCTTTTAACGCTTTAATACCGCCACCAATAATCATAACAACAAAGAATGGAGCGATAAGGTTAAGCAAGAACAATTGTACGGAAATGAATGTACCTAAATGGCTTGGATCAAGGTTTGTTAAGGATGCCAATGTAGTTGTTGGAATCCCGATAGAACCAAATGTTGTTGGTACGGAGTTTGCAACGAGACATGCGATGATAGATTCAAGTGGGTCAAAACCTACGGCAACCATCATAGCTGCAGGAATTGCAACGGCAGTACCGAAGCCAGCCATACCTTCCATGAAGGCACCAAAGCCCCATGCAAGTAGTAATGCAAGTACACGAGTATCAGATGTTACAGAAGAAAGCATGGTTTTAATAGTTTCCATTGCTTTCGTATGTACTACCAAGTTATAAACGAAGATAGCAGCTGTAATAACTAATAGGATTGGCCAGATTGCCAATGCGGCACCTTCAAGGGCACCAGTGACCATAATAAATGGGTCAGCTTGGAATGCTGTAATAGCGATAATGAAAGAACCAATCGCAGCAACACTTGTTGCTTGCCATGCAGGTAATTTCAAGATGGATAACGCTACAATCAACCAAATGATTGGAGATAGCGCTAATAGAACGGTGATAGCACTCATTTCTAAGATCATCCTTTCAAGTAAAACAAAAATATATGCTCAACAGGACGACGTAGTTTAATCAATTTAATTGATGAATAAATCGCTATGATGTTAATTTGTAAAAGTTCAGTTAAAATAAAAGCTTACAATAAAATAACAGATATACTTATCATAAAAATTGATATAGTACATAAAATTTTTTAACCTCATAGCCTATGAGGTTAAAAACATAAGAGAGGGGACATAAACAGTGTTTATGTCCCCTTCTGTACTAACTACAAGTCCTTGTTAGGGCCATTACTAAGTTTAGGTATTAGTAGTTACCTTTGAACATTGTAGCAGGAGCTTCTGGTACATAATCGCCGAAGTAGGATTTGAAGTCTAGACCTAATTCATTGCAAAGGTCTTGAACTTCAAGCATTGTACCGTTAAGTACAGGGATGCCTTCAGCTTTAACTTTTTCAACGGATTCATGTTCTTTTTCGCCATGAGTATAGATACGATCTTGACCTTGAGCTTTAGGTGCTTCACGTAATTCTTGTAAGAATTGGGAGAAGTGTTTTTTGATTTCCGCAGGGTCACCGAAGAATTCAGGGTTGATAGCCATGAAGCCATGACAGATGTTGGATTTACCACCAACCATACATTTGTTGGAAGTACCACCTTGGGACAAGATAGAGGAGAACAACTCAGCAATCATGCCGTTACCATAACCTTTGTGACCGCCAAGAACTTCTGTAGCACCACCTAAAGGAAGGATACCGCCACCTTCATGACGGGAGATGTTGCCCAATACTTCAGCTGCATCAGTGGAAGGAACGCCGTCTTTATTAACAGCCCAGCCATCTGGAGTAGCTTTGCCCATTTTGTTGTACATTTCAAGTTTACCACGAGTTACTACTGTAGTGGAGCAATCGAAGAAGAAGTCAACTGGATCAGCTGGTACAGTCCAAGCGATAGGGTTAGAACCAAGCATAGCTTTACGAGCATATGTAGGAACCATGATTGCTTCGGAGTTTGTACAAGAGAAACCGATTAAGCCTTGGTCGGATGCCATTTTAGCATAGTAACCAGCGATACCGTAGTGGTTGGAGTTACGTACAGATACGATACCAACACCGGATTTTTTAGCTTTTTCGATAGCCATTTCCATAGCTTTATGACCCAATAATTGACCCATGCCGTCATGACCGTCGATAACTGCAGAAATTGGAGTTTCTTTTACGATTTCAGGTTTAGCATCGATTTTAATCAAGCCATTAGTGATACCTTTATGGTAACGAACCATACGTTGCATACCATGGCTTTGAATACCGAACAAGTCAGAAGTCAAAAGTACGTCTTGGATGATGTCAGCTTCTTTTTCGGAGAAACCAAATTTTTGGAAAGCGTCCATGCTCAATTTTTTTAGTGTTTCATAAGGGAATAACACAGTGTTTTTTGCGTCTGCCATCGTTAAAACCTCTTTTCAGAAAATATGTACCTGATATAGCTACTTCACATTAGATAACCATGAATTCAAAATGATTTCTTGTGAGTTCTATATCCTCTCAAATGACACTGTCAGTATAGCACAGAAACAAGTGAGATTGAATAGTCTTACAGTCTGAACGACATTACTAAATACGCATACGTACCGGTGATTTTTGTCACATAATCTATACGACACTATTAAAATGTCTGATTATACCTAAAACTATATGGTTATGACTTTTAGTAATGATTACATGATTTTTTTGAAGAATTTTGGTATTTTTATAGAACTTATTAGTATATCTGTTTAGGCATTGGACAAGAATGATAATGGATAGATATCGATAAAACTTGAAATGTTTAACTACATATATCAAAATAAATGATGAGGTCATAAATGTAATGTGATAATTGAATGCATTGATATACATAAAATAATCATTTCTAAAACCTTTTTAATTCAGAATATGTGCAAAAGGTTATACTTATACGAGTCATACTATAATATAATATAAATATACATCCTATAGTTTATACAATTTATAAGCGAGGTGCTTATCATGAAAGAATATAAATCTGTATGCCCTTACGATTGTCCTGATGCATGCGGACTCATTGTATCAGTCGATAATAATAAAGTAATATCTGTTCGAGGGGATAGAGCACATGCTTTCACAAGAGGTACACTATGCCCTAAGGTGGCACATTATGAAAAAGTAATACATTCTCCGTTGCGCTTGCAGTATCCTATGAAGCGTGTTGGTAAAAAGGGCATTGGTGAAGATCAGTACACTCGTATTAGTTGGGATGAAGCCCTTGATGCAATTGTCAATAATTTCAAAGAAACTATTGATACTTATGGCAGTGAAAGTATTTTGCGCTACTCTTACGCGGGGACAATGGGGGTTATTCAGAGTCCTGCGGCAGATTATTTCTTCCGTCGCATTGGTGCTACAGACCAAGACCGAGGTATTTGCTCTCCTGCCAAACAGGCGGGATTCCGCTCTGTTTACGGTGATACCTTAGCGATTAAACCACAAGAGGCGCAACATAGTGATTTTATCGTCTTGTGGGGCATGAATGCGACAGCCACAGATGTTCATATCTTACATGATGTGAATATAGCAAAAAAGAAGGGTGCTCGTGTTTGGATTATCGATACTCATAAAACCTATACTTTCAGCCAAGCTCATGAGCATATTTACGTTAAACCAGGTAGTGATGGAGCGCTAGCATTAGGTATGCTTCATATCATTCATCGTGACGGTTTGGCGGATACAGATTTTATTAAGGAACATGTTCAAGGCTACGATGAGCTGGTAAAAGGGGTGTTGCTTAATTTTACGCCGGAGAAAGCATCTGATATTTGTGGTGTTTCCGTGGATCGTATGACTGAGTTCGCTCATGCATACGCTACATCAAAAGCGCCGTTTATCCGTCTCGGCAGTGGTTTGTCTCGATATGGTAATGGTGCTATGACATGCCGTGCTATTAATGCCTTGCCTGCTGTGGTTGGAGCATGGCAATATCTTGGAGGTGGATTACTATCGAGTGCAAGTGGTAGTAAATTTATTGGCAAAGATGTGATGCAACAGGCTCATGTTCATGCGCCTGCTAAACGATTGATGCCTATGATTAAACTTGGGGAGATGCTTACAAATCCCGAAGAAGTTGGCGTTCATAGCTTATATGTGTTTTCCTCAAATCCTGCTATTACAGCACCTAATCAAAATGTGGTTCGTAAAGGTTTGATGCGTAATGACTTATTCACAATTGTGCATGAGCGTTTTTTTACGGATACCTGTAAATATGCGGATATTATTTTGCCGGCCACAACATCTGTAGAGCATGATGATATTTATAATTCTTATGGTCATTACACAATTGGTACGGGTTACAAATTGATTGATCCAGTTGGGGAGTCTCGTTCCAATTGGCAAGTTATCGCCGAGTTAGCAAAACGTATGGGGTTGGAGGATGCATTCTTTAACCTTAGTGAAAGAGAGCTTATTGAACAAATTGTGCACACTTCGAGTCGTATATCCAAGAGTGACCAAGATTTGATTCTAACAGGTGAGCCTGTGGAAATGACGGTATCAGAAGATTATAAAATGGATTTCAAAACTCCATCTGGGAAAATCGAGCTATATAATCCACATGATGCAGAACCATTGATTCGGTATGTACCTCCGTATGGTGACAATGCACCGTTTTGGCTCATAATTGGCAATGATATTCGTATATTGGACTCCAGTTTCTGCGAACTAGAATTTAATGATCCTGAGTTGATGAAACTTCGCATTCATCCAGAAGATGCAAAAATGTATAACATAAATGATGGTACTGAGGTAGAAATTTATAACGATCGTGGTAGTGTAAAAATTAAAGCATACTATGACGATGAAGTGCAGAGAGGTACATTGGTAACCCTCGGTGTATGGTGGCAATCTCAATCAAGTGATCCTCACGTGGCAATCAATGCGCTTACCGCAGATCGTCCTACAGATCAGGGATGGGGAAGTACCTTTTATGATGTACAAGTCCATATAAGAAATCTTTTGTAGATAATAGTTTATTACCATATCATGAACGAATATGTATAAGATGTGTGATGTCACATGCTTTTACAGCTATATTTAAAAATTAAATCCTTTTACTTATGGGAATAACATTATACGGATATAGAATAGTGAGGATATTTTTCTTGTATACCTTAGCTCCTTTAGATTATAATGGTAATATTATTTTATTGACCTAAAGGGGGTTACATTTATGAATGGTAACGACAATCTGTCGACCCGTGCCTATTTGGCTATAGGTATGATGTTATTTGCTCTATTCTTTGGGGCAGGAAATTTGATTTTCCCAGCGGCCTTAGGTCAACAAGCTGGTGATAATGTAGGTTGGGCTTTGCTCGGCTTCGTATTAACTGGTGTAGGCCTTCCACTCTTAGGTGTTGCAGCGATGGGTTACTCTTCCTGTAAAGATGTTGAAGAACTTGCAAGTCGTGTTCATCCGATTTATGGCTTGTTGTACACAATTTCTTTATACTTGAGTATTGGTCCAATGTTTGCGACGCCGCGTACTGGTACTGTAGCTTATGAAATCGCTATTAAACCTTTTGCTGAAGGTTTAAGCATGAATATGGAACCAATTTTCTTGGCTTTATTCTTTGGTATTTCTTTGTGGCTATCCATTAGTCCGCAAAAGCTTGTTAACCGTATCGGTAATATTTTGACACCAGCTTTACTACTTGTAATTCTGTTGTTAATTGTTAAATCCTTTATTACTCCGCTTGGTAATTATGCGGTACCACAACCAGCATATAGTGATGCACCAACAGCTGTGTTGCAAGGTTTCTTAGATGGCTACAATACGATGGATGCCTTGGCTTCCGTAGTTTTTGCTATTCTTGTGATCGATTTTGTACGCCTTAGTGGTGCTACCTCTCGTGCTGTGATTACAAAAACAGTAATGGAAGTAGGTGCTATTGCGGTAGGCCTTCTTGGTATTGTTTACGTATTTATTGCTAACATCGGTGCTACAAGTGTTGAACGCTTTGGCTTATTCGAAACAGGTGCTCCTGTATTGTCAGTAAGTGCTAACTATTTGTTTGGTGAATTTGGTCAAGTCATCTTGGCTATCATCGTTTTGTTAGCTTGCTTGTCTACAAGTATCGGCCTTATCACTTCTTGCGGTACGTATTTCCACAAGCTGACACCAAAGATTAGCTACAAATTATATGTAGTAATTTTCTCTCTAGCGGCCTTTGGCCTTAGTATGTTTGGCTTGAAAACAATCATCAGTGCAGCAATCCCTGTGTTGATGCTCTTGTATCCGTTGACTATCGTAATTATTTTGTTGGCGCTTCTTCATAATGTGTTTGGTGGCCGTCGTTGCGTATATGCATGGACTATGGCTTTCACAATGATCTCCGCCCTCATGACTGGTCTGGAAACTGCAGGTATTGCACCTACAGTTTTGGAACAGCTTTTTGCTCAATATATTCCATTCCAAAGTGCTGGTATGGGCTGGGTGAGCTTTGCGGTATTAGGCTTCGTTGTAGGCCTTATCCATAAAGGTCTTGCTTCCGATAATAAGTAATAAAGATAAAGGCTCTATGCTTTCATTTTGTGAGAGTATAGAGCCTTTTTATGTTTTGATTGTTGTCATATAAAATTGATTTTGTGTGTAGAAGTTTCTATAATAAGGATAAATAAGGATATAAATGATAAAAGAAGGAAGGAAATTTTATGCGTAGTACTCATTGTTTACCAAGTTATAGTTTTGGCGGTCACGATGTATTTGACGCCATTCCACAATTTACAAAATTATACGGCAGTTCTGTGGCCATTATTGGTGGTGAAACAGCATTATCTAAGGCGTTACCACATCTCCAACCCGTACTTGATAAGGCGGATATTAAGGTGTTGGACGTGATTCACTTTGGCGGTGAATGTACCTTTGCTCGAGGTAAGGAACTTGCCCGTATGGAATCTGTGAAAGCTGCAGACTTTCTTTTTGCTGTAGGTGGTGGTAAGGCCATGGATACAGTAAAAGTAGTAGCTATAGAGTTAGATGATAAACCATTCTTTACAATTCCAACCATTGCGTCTACTTGTGCGGCAACGTCAGAAGTGGCAGCTGTATACACGGCAGATCATACTTTTGATGACGTAGCTTTTGTAAATCATCCTCCTGTGCACTGCTTTATTGATGCTGATATTCTCGTAGAAGCACCAAGCCGTTACTTGTGGGCAGGAATGGGAGATACTATTGCAAAACACTATGAAACTCATCTTTCTGCTCGCAATCGCGAGCAAGACTATAATACTCAGTTAGGCCTTACTCTAGCTTCTATGTGTAGTGAACCAATTTTAGCACATGGTATACAAGCCTATAAAGATAGTCAAGCTAATAAACGTAGTGATGCCTTTGATACCATTGCTATGACTGTTATCTTTACTACCGGTGTTGTATCAGGTTGTGTTCCTATGGCATATAATAGCAACATGGCTCATGCTGTATGTTATGGCTGTGTTACTAATAAAGAAACAGAAGAAAATCATTTGCATGGTGAAATAGTAGCTTATGGCTTACTTATTTTGTTAACCGTTGACCAACAAATGGATGAATTACAACGGTGGTTGCCAGTATATCGCGAATTAGGTTGGCCTACTAAACTTTCACAATTAGATCTTACTGCATCGCATATTCCTCAAATTGTTGAAAAGGCTACATCTGTTCATGATATTGATGTATCTCCATATAAAATTACAGCAGATATGTTGACTAAGGCTATTCAATATATGGAATCTCTTGATTAATATGGTTTGTAACTATTTGTGTATGTTATGTGATGAGGTTATAAATGCAAGAAATTGTAAAGGGTGGCTTATATCGTCATTTTAAAGGCATGTACTATTACGTGTTAGATGTTGCAACTCATTCGGAAACGAGTGAACAGTTCGTGGTATATCAAAAATTATATGATCAACGTGACTTATATGTACGACCACTAGATATGTTTTTGAGTGATGTGGACCATGAAAAATATCCAGATGTAAAACAAAAAGAGCGGTTTAAGCTGATGAGTGGACGTGATTAGGAGGGCCTGTGGAGCAGAAGTTTTTCTTTTTCGATATCGATAATACCTTAGCTGTATGGCCTGAAGGTAAAATCCCTGAAAGTGCTCAATACAGTTTAGATGAGTTAAAGCGTCGTGGTCACCGTGTAGCCTTAGCAACTGGTCGTATTCAAGTGGATGCTAAGCGTTTCGCAGAGCAAGCAGGCCTTACTGATTTCGTAGCAGATGGTGGTCACAGTATCACTGTTAATAATGAATTGGTATCCATGATAGGTATGGATCGTGATGCATGTATTAAATATTTAGAGTATTTAGAATCACATAATATTCCTTGGGCCGTAACTGACCGTAATAAACTCGGTCGTATTACGCCGTATAAGGAAATTTTAGAGTGGCATCCAAATTGGGATGTATTTAAAACAACTGTAGACCCTAATTTTGACTTTCATAGTGTTGAAGAATTTTATAAGATTTATGTGTTTTTCAAGGAAGGAGAGGAAGAGGAGAAGGATATCGAGCATATGACACATAAGCTCATTCGTTATGGTGATGGCTGTGTTCTATATGAGCCTATGGAAAAGGCGTTGGGTATTCGTAATATGCTTGAACACTTTGGAATGAAGCCAAATCAAGCTGTTGTATTTGGTGATGGGTATAATGATTTGTCTATGTTTAGGCCTGAGTGGCTAAATATTGCTATGGGTAATGCGCGCCCTGAATTAAAGGCAAAGGCTGATTATATTACTACAGACTGTGATAAAGATGGCATTTATAATGCGTGTAAGCATTTTAAATGGATTGATTAATTATCGCTAATGCCCCTAAGCCAGGTGAAGTTTATATGAAGATTTATTTTTGTAGCTGTGGCTACAGAATTGGTGTAGTATAGTTAGTATAATGCGCTTAGTTCAATATTCATGTGTTAAAAGGAGAAGAGAAGATATGAACAATAAACGCAGATTATTTTCAACTTTACTTTGTGTAGCGGCATTGACAGCAGGTTTATTTGTTTCTGGTTGTGGCAGTGATAAAGCGGGTGGCATTGGCTCCGTAGTATCCTCCGTAGTTGATGGCGGTAGCGATGAGAAAGCAGCTGCTAAGCTTAATACACTTATTGATGCAACAAATCGCTTCAATGGTGATAATGCAACTTGGGGTCAAAACTATGCAGATAGTTTGGCTAAACTAAAGGGTGGTTTCCAAGAAGGTGCTATTGGTCGTCAACCTCACTATGATACTTTAAAAGATGCTTTGGAAAAATCTAAAAAAGAAGGTTCTACATTTAAAGAAGTTGACACAGAACGCGATAATGTATTAAATATTCTTAATGAATTAGTACCAACATTCAAAGATTTGAAAGCTTATGATGACTCTAAAGCCTACATGAACGATGGTGGTGCTAAAGGTAAAGAACTAGCAGCTAAATACGTAGCACAAGTAGAAAAATTTGATGCAGCTTATGCGAAGTTCAATGATGCTCTTAACAAAGCTAACACTGAACAAACTAAGAAACAAATCGAAAAATTGAAAAAAGACGGTAAAAAAGGCTATGCAGCAGCAATGGAATCTACGCTTCGCTTGACTACTCTTGTAGAAAATGTAGAAAAAGCTCCTAAAAATGCAGACAAACAAGCTGTAGAAAAAGAACTTAATGAAATTCAAACATTGCTTAAGAGCATAAATAATGATCGTGGAGAAGTGCTTGTTAACTCTTATAACTCTGTAGTTGGTTCTGTACGTCAAGTACTTACTGATGCAAATGAAAACAATCTTAACGACATGATTGAGAATTTCAATAATTATATTGAGTCTTATAATAATACAACTCCAGACCAATTTGACTCTAAATAATCGAATTAACTAAGTGATTAGTTGAGGCCTACAAAAACAGAGCTCCTTTGAAGCTCTGTTTTTTGTTGTTATATTATTTTTTTATATTTTTAATCTCAATAGTGCCATAATATGATATACTAAAAAAGAGCCGCTCATGGGTTGAGCGGTTTTTCTATGTAAATTTTAAATCTACATTTAGTTAAATATAATATTAGTATTTTGGGGGACATATGAACTGGAAACGCTTGGCTTTATGCGCAATGTTGGGGATTACAGTACTTAGTACAACAGCATGTAGTACCAAAACTGGGGAGCAACCACAAGGTAATACTGTGAAAGCAGAAACTGTGGCGATGCCTAATTTTACGAATGCGCCAATTGCAGATGAATATGCTATTTTTGATACAAACTATGGTCAATTTAAGGTTCGTTTGTTAGGGTCTAAAGCGCCGATTACGGTCAAAAATTTTGATTATCTCGTGAAAAAAGGCTTCTACAATGGTGTAACATTTCACCGCGTTATCGAAGGCTTTATGATTCAAGGTGGAGATCCTGATGGCACAGGTGCCGGTGGACCGGGCTATACAATTCCTGATGAATTCTCCAATGATTTACATTTCAATAAAATGGGCGTTCTAGCCATGGCTAACCGTGGTCCTAATACAGGAGGATCTCAATTTTTTATTACCTTGGGACCTACGGATTGGTTAGATAATAAACACACCATCTTTGGTACTGTAGTACAAGGCATGGATGTAGTTGAAAAAATCGGCAAGGTTAAAACCGGTCGCAATGATAAGCCAGTAGAACCAGTAATCATCAATACCATTACATTGGAGCCGATTACTGATGATGCGAAAAATGGCAAATAAGAAAAGTACTTCTCAAGAGTCTCTTTCTGGTGAATGCGCATCTACACAAGAGGTACAAGGTATAATTGTAGATTGTGATACAATCTTGAACGACGCTAGTGTTCAAGGCGATGAATCAAAAGAAATGCACTATATTTACTTAGTGCGTTGCTCTGATGATTCTTTGTATTGTGGATGGACTACAGATCTCAAACGTCGAATAGATGCTCACAATGGACATATCCCAGGCGGTGCAAAATATACGCGAGGACGTCGTCCTGTGACCTTGGTATATGCTGAAAGCTTTCACCAAAAACAAGAAGCACAACGCAGGGAATATGCTATTAAACGGATGACGAAGACTAAGAAATTGAGACTCATTAAGGGTGCAAAATAGTCCTTGATTATGGTATAATATGATGATTAATTACTACCACGGAGGTTGAAAATGAAGCGGGTTCTAGTGTCCGTAAAGAGTGTACAACGAGATATGGATGGCAAGGATACCGTAGTGGAACTGATTTCCCCAGGTACGTCACATGAAAAAGGTAATGCTCAATATGTGCGTTATGAAGAATCTAGTGTGACTGGATTGGATGGGGTTAAGACGACCATTAAAATTCATGATGATTCTATCGTGTTGCTCCGAACAGGGGCTGTCAATATGCGTCATCAATACGTCCGTGGTGAAGAACGTGAAGCCGTATATGAAACACCATATGGTGATTTACATATGGCTGTAAATACTCATGAATTAACAGTAGACTTTCATGATGGCGTAGGTCATGTTCATTTAGGATATGATATTTCCGTTGAAGGTGAATGGCAATTTTATAATCAGTTAGATATAGACGTGCGGGAGGATATAGAGCATGGACATGAAGGAAATCCTGAAATCGGGGATTGAACAGGCATTACAAGATACGATTAACAGCGGTGATTTGCCGGCTGGGGAATATCCAGAAATCGTTCTCGAAGTGCCACCTCAAAAGGAATTCGGTGATTTTTCTACAAACATCGCTATGCAATCCGCTCGTGTAGCTCGTCAAAATCCTCGAGCCATTGCTGAAGCTTTGATTAGTCATATGAATTTTGATTGGCTTGAACGTGCTGAGGTTGCCGGCGCAGGTTTTATTAATTTCTTTTTGAAATCTGATATGGTGTACGATACGTTAAAAGCCATTTTGAATGCTGGTACTGAGTATGGTGTTCAACCATTGCGTGCGCGCGATACAATTCAAGTAGAGTACGTAAGTGCAAACCCAACAGGTCCATTGCATGTTGGTCATGGTCGCGGTGCTGCGTACGGTAGTGCTCTTGTAAACTTGTTACGTGCAGCGGGTTATAATGTACAATCCGAGTACTATATCAATGATGCAGGTAATCAAATCGACAACATGGCTATTTCCATTGAGTACCGTTTCCAAGAGTTACAAGGTGCTACATTAGTATTCCCACCTAAACGCAATGAAGACGGTTCTATGCCTGAGTTCGATATTCCAGAAGGGGCTTTAGTGTTCCCTGAAAATGGCTATCGTGGCCCAGATATTATTGAAACAGCGAAAGCGATTGCAGAACGCGAAGGCTTTGATAAATTAAATGCTATGAACGAAGCAGATCGTGTAGCCTTGTTTAAGGAAGAGGGCTTAAAAGAAAAATTAGCTCGCTTAGAGGAAACATTAAGAAACTTCCGCGTTACTTTTGATAATTGGTTCTCTGAACGTACAGTTCATGAAACGGATGAGATTCATCATTCCGTAGAGGCATTAAAGGCCCTTGGCAAAGTTTATGAAAAAAACGGTGCTTTATGGTTAAAATCTACTGATTATGGTGATGATAAAGACCGCGTAGTTATTCGTGATAATGGGGTTCCTACATATTTGGCGGCAGATATTGCGTATCATCGCAATAAATTTGATCGTGGCTTTAAAGAAATGATTGATATTTGGGGCGCTGACCATCATGGCTATGTATGTCGTGTAAAAGCGGCTATGGCGGCATTTGGTTATGACCCTGATAAATTAACAGTATTGTTATTACAAATGGTAGCATTGTTCCGTGACGGACAACTTGTTAAATTGTCTAAACGTAGTGGTGATAGCGTTACATTAGATGAATTGATTGAAGAGGTTGGCGTAGATGCGTCTCGCTATTTCTTCTTGATGCGTTCCTTAGACAGCCAACTTGATTTCGATATTAACTTGGCAAAATCTCGCAGTAATGACAACCCGGTGTATTATATCCAATATGCTCATGCTCGTATTCACAGCATTTACAACCAAGTGCGTGAAGCTGGCATCGCATTTGGCGATTATAGTGAAACTGATTTCACAACACTTACAAGTGAAATGGAATTAGAATTAATTAAGAAATTAGCTGAATATCCGGAAGAGGTCGTTCAAGCTGCTGAACATCGTGCACCTCATCGTATTGCTCGGTACTTATACGATTTGGCAAGCATGTTCCATTCATTCTACCGTCAAGGTCGTATCATTGGCGTAGATCCAGCGTTGCAACAAGCTCGTCTTGGATTAATCACAGCGATTGCCCTCGTTCTTCGTCAAGGCTTGGGTATTTTAGGTATTTCCGCTCCGGAAAAAATGTAATAGGTGGGAGGCATCATGGCAACTAAGTATATTTTCGTAACTGGCGGCGTTGTTTCTTCTCTTGGAAAGGGGATTACAGCAGCATCTTTGGGTCGCTTACTAAAAAACCGCGGTTTCAATGTAACGATTCAAAAATTTGATCCATACATTAATATCGATCCTGGTACGATGAGCCCTTACCAACATGGTGAAGTATTCGTAACAGATGACGGCGCCGAAACGGACCTTGATTTGGGGCATTATGAACGCTTTATCGATATTAACCTTAGCAAACGTTCTAATATTACAGCTGGTAAAGTATATTGGTCTGTAATCAATAAAGAACGCAAAGGTGATTACCTAGGTAGCACTGTACAAGTAATTCCACATATTACAAATGAAATTAAACAAAATGTTTACCGTGTAGGTAAAGAGGATAATGCTGATGTAGTTATC
Source organism: Veillonella parvula (assembly GCF_032577575.1). Classification (GTDB taxonomy): domain Bacteria; phylum Bacillota; class Negativicutes; order Veillonellales; family Veillonellaceae; genus Veillonella. The sequence goes on from NZ_JAWFVO010000003.1 coordinate 433,805, forward strand.
ACTGAAATCGGCGGTACTGTAGGTGATATTGAAAGCTTGCCATTTATGGAAGCTATTCGCCAGGTGAAAAAAGAAGTAGGCCGTAACGATGTACTTTACATTCACGTTACGTTAGTGCCTTACATCAATGCCGCAGGCGAGTTGAAAACAAAACCTACACAACATAGTGTAAAAGAATTGCGTAGCATTGGTATTCAACCAGATATTTTGGTATGTCGTAGTGAGAAACATATCTCTGATGATATGAAAGAAAAACTTGCTTTGTTCTGCGACGTAGAACCTGAAGCAGTTATTGAAAATCAAACTTGTAGCTCTATCTATGAAGTGCCATTGATGATGCAAGATCAAGGTCTTGATGATATTGTTATCAAAAAGTTAGGTCTTGAAGATCGTCCATGTGATATGACTGCATGGAAAGAAATGGTTCATAAGATCTTGAATCCTAATAAAGATATTACAGTTGCTATCGTTGGTAAATATGTAGCGTTGCATGATGCGTATTTATCCGTAGTTGAAGCTCTAGATCATGCTGGTATTGCTACAGGTACTAAAGTGAATATTCGTTGGATTGACTCTGAAGAACTTGATGATACTTCTGTAGATCCTAAAGAGGTATTTGAAGGTGTTGAAGGTATCATCGTGCCTGGTGGCTTTGGTTCCCGTGGTGTAGAAGGTAAAATTCGCACAATCCAATACGCTCGTGAAAACAATATTCCATATCTTGGCCTATGCCTTGGCATGCAATCTGCAGTAATGGAATTTGCTCGTAACGTATGTGGCATGGAAGGAGCAACCTCTAGCGAATTCGATGAAAATGCTAAGTACAAAGTAATTGACTTGATGAGTGATCAAGTTGATGTAGATAAAAAAGGCGGTACAATGCGCCTAGGTATCTATCCATGCAAAGTGGAAGCCGGTACGAAAACTCACGAAGCTTATGGGGAAGATTTGATTTATGAACGTCATCGTCATCGCTATGAGTTCAACAATGAATACCGTCAACAATTGACTGATGCAGGCCTTGTAATTTCCGGTACATCTCCAGATGGCCGTCTTGTTGAAAGTATTGAAGTAAAAAATCATCCATTCTTTATTGGTACACAAGCACATCCAGAACTTAAATCTCGCCCAAATAATGCACACCCATTATTCCGTGGTTTCGTAGATGCAATCTTAGAACTAAAAAAATAGATTAAAGCGATGGAATCTATTTTATCTATTATAGGTTTATTTATATTAGCTGCACTCAAACTAGAGCAGTTTGTATATGGTAAATCGGGAAAAGAACAATCTATAACTGGTCACATAGCACGGAGAGGGCTTGCTAATATAGCGGGTTTAATAGCTTTTGATCACGCTACTGTGAACAGTAAGTCTGTTGTAGTATGTAAAAAGAAGAAAGATGCTCAGAAATGAGCATCTTTCTTCTTTTTTTTGCTTACATCGAAAAAAGTTGGAAAAATATATCGATAAATTTAAAAATAATGCTTGCAATATTGAATGATATTTGTTATTATATAGACAAAGATAGATATAGATGCGGTGTTAAGTACACCAATATAAATATATTCGTTACATATGGAACTCAAATAAGGAGGACATAACATGTCTATTATTGGTAAACAACTTCCTGAATTTACACTTGATGCTTTCAAAAAACCTGAATTGGTAAAAGTTAGCACTGCAGACGTGTTGGGTAAATGGTCTGTATTCGTATTCTATCCAGCAGACTTCACATTCGTATGCCCTACTGAGTTGGAAGACGTACAAAACTCTTATGCAGAGTTGAAAGAATTGGGTTGCGAAGTTTACTCCGTATCTTGTGACTCCGAATTCGTTCACAAAGCATGGTCTGATGCTTCTCCAAGCATTAATAAAATCGAGTACTACATGTTGGCTGACAAAAAACATGAATTAGCTGATTTCTTCGATGTATTCCAAGAAGAATCTGCTATGGCTTACCGTGGTACATTCGTAGTAGATCCAGAAGGCTTCGTGCGTACAGCAGAAATTCATGATATGGGTATCGGCCGTTCCGCTGAAGAATTAGTTCGCAAAGTACAAGCTGCTCAATTTGTAGCTAAACATGGCGATCAAGTGTGCCCTGCACGTTGGAAACCAGGTAAAGATACTTTGAAACCAGGTCTTGATCTTGTAGGTAAAATCTAATTAAGAAACTTATACTTAAATGCTAGAGTAATCTAGACAACTCCTCAAATGACATAAACACGGGCGCGCATCGTTTTCCTGACGATACGGTAAGTCCCAATACCAGATGAACCCTCTCCAATTCATCATGGTAAACCTCATATAACAAACTACAAACTATACGCAAAAGGACTGGCCTTCGGGCTGGTCCTTTTGTGTTATAAGATTATTCTTACTTCGTTGTGTTGCGAGTTAACAAAAGTATAATAACTTGAGCTTTCTACGAGGCAAGTTATTAAGTTAAAATATAGGATAAACTCAATAAATATAGGATGAGTAGATATCCCTTTATAAAAGTAGGAAATAAGTTCTTGCATTTTTATAGTGAGTGGTCTATAATGAAATTAATTCCTATTAATGTGAAAGGTTTTATAAATAGCTTTATAAATATAATATAAGCACTTTTTAATATGGGTGTGTTTAACACTAACGTTTACAAAGAAAGGCAAGATATATGAGGATTTCCACAAAAGGTCGTTATGCATTGATGGTTCTCATCGATTTGGTAGAGCAAGGGCAAGATAAACCAGTTTCCTTGCGATCTGTGGCAGAACGACAAGGCATATCTGAAAAATACCTAGAAGGTATCGTAGCTCGTTTAGGCGCTGCTAACCTAGTGGATAGTATCCGCGGTAAATACGGCGGATATCGATTGTCTAAAAGCCCTAAGGAGTACACAATTATTGAAATATTGCTTGCTACTGAGGAATCGATGGCTATCATATCTACCCTTGATGAAGGGGTGAGTACTGATACAGTAATCAACGAACGCACCGTTGGTTTCTGGGCAGGCTTACAAAACTATATTCATGATTATTTAGAAAACGTAACCCTACAAGATGTAATTGATGGGACTTACGCAAAACTTGATACAAAATATGATAATTGGGATGGTTCTATTTAATAAGGAGTGACCACTATGTCTAAAATTGCAAAATCTTTTGTTGAATTAATCGGTAAAACACCATTATTAGCTGCTACACGTTTTGGTAAAAAATATGGTGCAAACGCTAATATTTTCGCAAAATTGGAATACTTCAACCCAGGCGGTTCCGTAAAAGACCGTATCGCAGCAGCAATCATTCAAGCTGCAGTTGAATCTGGTGAATTACAACCAGGCGGCACAATCGTAGAAGCTACATCTGGTAATACTGGTATTGGCTTGTCTGCTGTAGGTGCTGCGCTTGGCTATAAAGTTGTAATCGTAATGCCTGAAACAATGTCCATTGAACGCCGTAAATTAATGCTTGGTTATGGTGCTCAGCTCGTATTGACTGACGGTTCTCTTGGTATGAAAGGCGCTATTGCTAAAGCTAAGGAAATCGTAACGGCTACATCCGGTGCTATTGAAGCAGGTCAGTTCGTAAATCAAGCTAATCCTGCAATTCACTACAGAACAACTGGTCCTGAAATCTGGCAAGATACTGATGGTACCGTAGATATCTACGTATCTGGTGTTGGTACAGGCGGTACGTTGACAGGTGCAGGTCGCTACTTGAAAGAACAAAACCCTGATGTACATGTGGTTGCCGTAGAACCAGCAGATTCTCCTGTATTGTCTAATGGTAAACCAGGCCCTCATAAAATCCAAGGTTTAGGTGCTGGCTTCATTCCAGATACATTGGATACTAACATTTACGATGAAGTAATCCAAGTTTCTAACGAGGATGCTTTTGCTACATCTCAAGCTTTTGGTCACACAGAAGGCGTATTGGTAGGTATTTCCTCTGGTGCTGCGCTTTGGGCGGCTCAAGAATTGGCAAAACGCCCTGAAAATAAAGGCAAAAATATTGTAGTAATTCTCCCTGATACAGGCGAACGCTACTTATCTACAGCATTGTTCCCTGAAGTTTAATCGCCTATCATGGTGAAAGCATAATAATTGCTTTTACCTGGCTCAAACACATAGATGCCCCCTGTATTTTACAGGGGGCATCCTTTTTTGATTGAATTCTTTTATTATTATAATAGGGTGATGTACTGATTAAATAATGGTGCAGATTATTCATAGTCGGAGAGGGACTTTCACAATAACATTTATAATTGAATACACAAGAAAATTTATAATTGTATATGAAAAAGGAACTACTAGGTAGCTCCTTTAGTATTTTAGTATGTATTTAATTGTGATTATCTACCGTTTTTAACGATATTATCCATCCAGTTGAATAATTCTTCTAAATCGTAGTCACCAGAGTGATCTACATTAAATGGTGTTGCCATATCTACTCTGTACCCAAGGTTTTGAGCACGTGTACCTACGATTAAAGGAATTGCAACAGATGTATTACTGTCGGCTGTGCCATAACGAATACGATAGAATCGTGCATTTGTCGCAGCAGGAGAACCAAGATAGTTCATTGGGTTCATCATAGTAACGATCTTAGCATTTTCTACGTATACATCTTGGTTAGCTGTTGAATCGTGTAATGCAGCAGTAATGGTAAAGTGATTATTATCTGTAGTACTTGTACCAAATAGATTGTTTTCACCTGTATCATTAGCACGAGAGTCAAAGGCACCAGGCGCTTTTGAGCGACTTACAAAGTGGTTATATGCTTCCCAGTTAATGTCTTTGATGGCCCCTGTTTTATTATCTCGTACAAGGTATGTATGCTTGGATAAATCAGTACCTTGAGCTGCTGCTTTATTAGCGGCAGCAACGATAAACTCTTTTACATAGTTTTTGAAAGTCCCGTTACCATTCTTGTCGAGTTTTAGTATACGACCTAGAGAGTCACGTAATTGTAAGTTATTTACGTAATCAGGGAAGTGTTCGCTGAGCATTTTAGAGTATGATAAATCGTCTGTATTCAAGTTTACACGTTGCATCGTACGTTGTGGTGGAGCAGAGTTACCACCTACATTAGCTTGTGGTAATTCGCCTTGGCCCATAGTTACTTTGTTAAAAGATGTGATACCGTTATAGCTCCATTCGTAAGCCATATCTGCCGCATCAAGGTTAGTGATAGGGGCATATGCGGATGCTGCGTATACATTAGTTGCCGCTGTAGCTGCACCTAATGCTTGTAAATATGGTTGGAAGTCGGAGCTGTTACCAGTTGCACCTTGTAATAAGGATACACCACCGCCTGCACTTGTACCATTTGTGATAATGCGGTTTGCATTACCTGGCATAGCGGAATCGTTAGCGTGTAAGTAAGCTGTAGCCGCTTGTAAGTCAACGATTACTGCAGGGGCCTTACCGATAAAGTTGCCATCGGAAGCTTTATTGGTACGACCACGAGTAGATGGGGAAGCTACTACATAACCACGGGATAATGCATAAAGAACACTGTTAGGTTTTCCATTTTCCATCTTAGGCGTCATAGCCTGGCTCGGCATGTAACCACCTACTGCATTTGGCATGAAGATAGGGGCTGTTTGGGTATTGTAACCATTGATTGTGCCGTTGTTGAAATATTCCTCTGGTACATAAATGTTCATGTATTGCTGATCTATGTCGATTGGATTAGCCACGTAAGGGATATACTCGAAGGCGCGATATTTAATTTCCTTATTATCTACTGTGGTAGACATGGATTCATAATTTTTCGCGTCGAAAGCAAGACTAATCTTTGCAGACGCATCAGCTTGCAATGGGGGTTCAATTGGTTGGGAGAGAATATTTTTCTCTTCTGTAACAGGAGAGCCTTTTGTGGAAGCTTCATTACGAGCATTTACATAAGATTGTGGTAATTTACTTTCTTGAACCTGTTTAGTCTCTGCCTCAGATTTAGCTTTTGCTTCGGCTTCAGATTGAGCTTTAGCCTTAGCCTTAGCCTCGGCTTCAGCCTGAGCTTTAGCAGCAGCATCTGCTTCTGCTTTAGCTTTTGCCTCAGCTTCAGCTTGCGCTTTAGCAACAGCGTCCGCTTCTGCTTTAGCTTTTGCCTCGGCTTCAGCCTGAGCTTTTGCTGCAGCTGCCGCTTCTTCTTTTGCTAGTTGTTCAGTAGCTAAACGTTCTTGTTCTTCTTGGATCGCAGCTTGTCTTGCAAGTTCCGCTTGTTTAGCAGCAATACGTTCTTGTTCCGCTTTTATAGCAGCTTCGCGTTCAGCTTTAGCTTTCTCGGCCGCGATACGCTCTTGTTCAGCTTTTAAAGCGGCTTGCCGTTGAGCCTCAGCTTGTTGAGCCGCAATACGTTCTTGTTCTGCTTTAATAGCTGCTTGCCGTTCTGCTTCAGCTTTAGCGGCAGCTTCAGCACGTTGGCGAGCTGCTTCTTCAGCCGCTAAGCGTTCTTCTTCAGCCTGTTGAGCGAGGATACGCTCACGTTCAGCTTTTAAAGCCGCTTGGCGTTGAGCTTCAGCTTGTTGAGCCGCTATACGTTCTTGTTCTGCTTTAATAGCCGCTTGACGTTCAGCTTCAGCTTTAGCGGCGGCTTCAGCCTGTTGAGCGAGGATACGCTCACGTTCAGCTTTTAGAGCCGCTTGGCGTTGAGCTTCGGCTTGTTGAGCAGCGATACGTTCTTGTTCTGCTTTAATAGCAGCTTGGCGTTGAGCCTCGGCTTGTTGAGCTACCACACGTTCTTGTTCCGCTCTAATAGCCGCTTGACGTTGAGCTTCAGCTTGTTGAGCGGCTATTCGCTCTTGTTCCGCTTTAATAGCTGCTTGGCGTTGAGTTTCAGCCTGTTGAGCGGCAATACGTTCTTGCTCCGCTCTAATAGCCGCTTGGCGTTGAGCCTCAGCTTGTTGAGCGGCAATACGCTCTTGTTCAGCTTTAATAGCCGCTTGGCGTTGCGCTTCAGCTTGCTGAGCGGCGATACGTTCTTGTTCTGCTTTAATAGCGGCTTGACGTTGCGCTTCGGCTTGTTGGGCCGCAATACGTTCTTGCTCAGCACGTAAAGCCGCTTGACGTTGAGCCTCGGCTTGTTGAGCTGCAATACGTTCTTGTTCCGCCTGTTGCGCAGCAATACGGCGTTGTTCCTCTTGGATACGAATGCGTTCTTGCTCTGCCGCTTGACGGCGTTCTTCTGCAATACGGGCTTGCTCAGCTTGTTGAGCCGCAATGCGTTCCTGTTCAGCACGTAAAGTAGCTTGGCGTTGAGCCTCTGCTTGTTGAGCCACCACACGTTCTTGTTCTGACCGCAAAGCTGCTTGCTGTTGGGCTTCTGCTTGTTGTTGTGCTTGTAGTGACGCTTGGCGTTGTGCTTCAGCTTGTTTTTGAGCAAGTTGTTGTTGATCAGCTTGTGATAAATTTTCTTGTTGGGATGCTTCTTCAGCGGCTAGTTGAGCTAGACGCTCACGCTCAGCTCGTTGAATATCTCGAATTGTAAGTCTCTGTTTTGCCACCACGGCTTTTGTTACTGTAGTATTTGATACAGTTAATGGAGCTATGGATTCTTGTTGAATAATAACAGGTGTACGCTGTACTTGTGTAGTTTGTACTTGTTGCTTACCATCCACTGGTTTCTCTATAGTAACAGGTTCAGTTTTTCGTTGTACATTTATCAAACTGTGCATTGCTAATGTAGGCTCCATGACAGTCTTTGTATCTTTATTGACAACATACTGAGGTTGAGTTTGAACCTGTTGTTGAGATTGCATTGGTACTACTTGTTGCGGTACTGCTTGCAATGGTGTAACTTGTTGAGTTTGTACAGGGCTAACCGTTGCTGGTTGCATCACGTAGGATGGTTGAGGTTGTGCCATCGGTGGTGTTTGTTGTTGTACAATGGTAGCCGGTTGTGGTGTAGTTGGTAAGACTGGCTGAGTTGCCATTGGTTTCACGACTGGAGTTACTACACTTGTAGGACTCTGTGTCGTTGATTCAGCACTGGTACTCGTACCTACTAAATCATTCATGTTAAGTATAGGCTCTGCATGGGCAACACCACCCAGCGCAGCTGCGGCAAGAAATGCAGCAGTAACCTTACAATTTTTGGATGATTTCATGAATTAGCTCTCCGAACTAGATTTCTAATAATAATTTATAATTTTAAAGTTTAAAGTTAATTAATATTTATATAGTTTAACATAAATCAATGTAATTGTACAATTTTGAGGATTTGCTTCCACTTTTGAAAGTAGTTTTGATCATGAATTATAAAATAATATTAATTATTTTTGAATATAAGAAAAGGACTAGATCACGTATACTTCTGAACTGTTGTTCCAAAACTGTGTCCAATTTTAGGGCAGTTCAGAATACGTATATTCTAGTCCTTTTACTATATCTACTGGTGTGACACCAGCTTTCACCATCGATAAGAGTCATTAATCAATTAGTCGCTAAATGTTAACTATTAGTTACTAACCGCTAATCGTCGAAACTCATCATAAACAATCAACAATCATCAGCCATCAATCAATCATATATAAGTTATAATTGAAGATTAATTTTAATGGTCTATTTAGTGATACTATTTTTTAAGCTTGGTTTTACAAGTGCTAAGATGAAGCAAGCCACGACGGAACCGATTGCGATGGACGCAAGGTATAGTAGTGGATTACCAATTGTTGGTACTACAAAAATGCCGCCGTGTGGAGCGCGTAGTGTGCATTCGAAGAACATAGATAACGCACCGGCTGTACCAGCACCGATGATGCAGGCTGGCAATACGCGAACTGGATCGGCTGCTGCAAATGGGATGGCACCTTCTGTGATGAAGGAAAGGCCCATGATGTAGTTAGTGATGCCAGATTTGCGTTCAGCCTCTGTGAAGCGGCTAGGGAAGAATGTAGTACAAAGAGCGATTGCCAATGGAGGAACCATACCGCCTGCCATTACAGCAGCCATGATACCGTATTCGCCAGTTGCAAGAGCACCAGTACCGATAACATAAGCCGCCTTGTTTACAGGGCCGCCCATATCAACGGACATCATAGCACCAAAGATAAGACCTAACAATACGCGACTAGTAGTGCCCATGGATTGCAAAGAGTCCATTAACCAGTGGTTAAGTGCGGATACAGGAGGATTGATGATAAAGGTAATAGCGATACCGATGAATAATACGCCAAGTACAGGATAGAAGAGAACCGGTTTTGTACCTTCTAAGGCTTGAGGCAAACCAGATACTAATTTCTTAACTAATAATACTAAATAACCTGCTGCGAAACCGGCAATCAATGCGCCTAGGAAACCAGAGCCACCTTGGTTAGCTAATAAGCCACCAACGAAACCAGCTACAAGACCTGGACGGTCCGCAATACTCATAGCGATGTAACCGGCTAATACGGGTAACATGAAGCCGAAGGAAGCGCCACCGATTTGCATTAAGAAAGCCGCAAGAGGTGTACCGGAACCAAAGTTTTTAGGATTCGCAGGATTGAATACATCGAATAAGAAGGCGAGGGCAATTAAGATACCGCCACCGATAACGAATGGCAACATGTGAGATACGCCGTTCATCAAATGTTTGTAGATTTGGCGACCGAAGTTATCTGCCGCATCGAATGCTGCTACTGCGGCATTTTTGTCAGATGGAGAAGCGTGGTATACAGGTGCTGTACCAGCCATAGCTTCACGCAATAATTCTTCCGCTTTATTAATGCCATTAGCTACCTTAGTTTGAATCATAGGTTTACCGTCAAAACGTGCCATTTCTACTTGGCGATCGGAAGCTACGATAATGCATTTAGCATGTGCAATTTCTTCTGCTGTAAGAGCATCTTTAACGCCAGAAGCACCGTTCTTTTCTGCTTTTAAGGAGATGCCCATTTCTTTAGCTTTGCGTTCTAAAGATTCTGCAGCCATGTAGGTATGTGCGATGCCAGTAGGACAGCCTGTAACAGCTAGTACATCATAATACGGGTTATCTACAGAAATCTTAGGTGCCACCTTTTCAATTGCTTCTGTAGCCTTCGCTTCGATAGCGCCAGTAATACCGGTTGCTTTTTGATCCTCTGCTGTTTTGATAAACCCTTCTACAGATGGATCAAAGTTGCCTTGCTCTTTAGCTGTTACGAGTTCCAAGAAACGTTCTACAGTTGGAGCTGCGATAAGAGCTTCTTTGAAATCAGGGTCAATCACCATCGTTGCTAAATGGCTCAATACCTCTACGTGAGTGTCAGCCGCACCTTCTGGAGCTGCAATCATGAAGAATAGGCGGGAAGGTTGACCATCAAGCGCTTCAAAATCTACACCGTTAGGCACGACCATAGCGGCTAGGCCTGCTTCTTTTACGCCTGCAGATTTAGCATGCGGTGTGGCAATACCGTCGCCAAGGCCTGTAGAACCAGACTCTTCACGAGCGAACACTGCTTTTAAATATTCTGCCTTGTCTGTCAAGTGGCCGCCTTTGTCCATCAATTCACCTAAGGTGTAAATGGCGTCAGCCTTTGTGACAGGATCTGCATTCAACAGGATAGATTGCGGTTTTAATAAATCAGTGATTTGCATATGTGTACTCCTTGATGCAAATAAAATATAAAATTATTTAACTCGTACTTGTGAAAGTAGTGTTTCTACTTCTTCAAGGGTTGCGAGGTTTTCAGAGTAGGCAGAGGCAGATCCACTGGAGATGCCCCAGTAGAGCGCCTCTTGTAAGTCACCCGTTTTTTCATAGCCCGTAATAAAGCCAGCTACCATGGAGTCGCCAGCACCCACGGAATTCACGAGAGTTCCTTTAGGGGCAGGACTTGTATATACAGTGCCGTCAGCAGACACCAAGATAGCTCCATCACCAGCCATAGAGATGAGTACGTGTTGTGCACCTTTCTCTTGCAATGCTTTGGCAGCTTCTACAAGATCATCCTTTGTAGCGAGAGTGCGACCAAAGATTTCGCTAAGCTCGTGATTATTTGGCTTAATTAAAAATGGTTTATAAGGTAAGACTTTTGTGAGCAGATCTTTTGTCGCATCGACTACGATGCGAATATTTTTATGTTGTAAGCGCTCCATAATGATTTCGTACATATCGCTTGGTAGACTAGAAGGAATGCTGCCAGCAAGGATTAAGGTATCCTTTTCGGTCAATGCATCAAGCTGTTTGTATAGCGCTTCTAATTCGTCGGCACCGATGATTGGGCCGCGGCCGTTAATCTCTGTTTCCTCATCAGAGGCCTTTACCTTAACATTGATGCGGGTTAATCCTTCGCGAAGTCGGATGAAATCTTCTTTTACGCCGAAGTTCTTGAGTTGTGTTACGATTTCTTCGCCTGTAAACCCTGCGATGAAGCCGAGTGCTGTCGTATCCATGCCAAGATTATTGAGCACGATAGATACGTTGATACCTTTGCCGCCACCGAGAACGTATTCTTGGATGGTGCGATTAATAGTACCCGTCTTGAGGTGATCAAGGCGCACGATATAATCGAGAGCTGGATTAAAGGTAATGGTATAAATCATACAATTTCCCCTTTTGAGATAATACTAATTAGCGTATGATTGGTTGATCTTGCTTCCGTAATCGTAACCAATAGATGAGTGGTACTAGATATAGGAAGAAGGCAAATGGTACATAACCTGTTGAACTTGTACCCATCATGACAATGGGCACGTAGGCAGCGATATTCCATGGTTGTAATGGAGCGATGAGAATGCCACTATTTTCAAAGTCTAGCATTACATCTTCGTCTTGAATACCTTGCTGTGCGTAGGTAATACGCATAATAGAGTGCGTCATAACTACCGCAATAGCTTGGCTGCATCCAACCGCACCTGTTAAGAAAGCAAGACCTACATTGGCAGCAAATACATCGCTCCGTGTTTTAGCTCGCTCTAACAGTTGTCGTATATCGTTCCAGAAGCCAACCCCTTCGAGCATGCCTGAAATGGCAGTAGCCATAAAAATTGAAAGGGTAGGGATAAACATCGTTTGCAGACCGCCGCCATGAATGATATTAGCTAGTGGATTATAGTGCGGTAGTTCAAAGCCTGTTAAGGTATACCATCCCAACTCTGAGAGGCTCGCATCCTGATTGGTATAGGCTAGAATGGCCGCCGCTAATGCACTGAGTCCGATAGGCCAACGGATAGATACTTTCAAAGGCAATAGACCAATGACGATGATGACTGGAATCCATAATGTCCAATCGATATTGAAAATAAAGTGAATTGTATCGGATAGTAAACTATTTTCGTAATTGAGTGGGTACCACTGAGATAGTAATAGATACAACACTGTAGAGATGATGAGTGCTGGAATACCATCTTTAAACATAATGGGAATATTCGTCGATACCTTTGTATGGGTCAAGGCCGCTACAAGAGATGCACTAGAGGATAGTGGACCGTTTCGATCACCAAAGTAAGCACCTGCAATAATGGCACCAACTACGATATTTTCTGGAATACTTCCAGCTCTTGCCATCGTGATGAGTACGATGCCTATCGTTCCTACAGTGCCCAGTGCAGTACCTAACAGCATACTCACTATGGCTGTTATTAAAAAGGCACAGACGATAAAGATGGATGGATCAATTAAATCGATACCTGTGGCGATAATCATAGGAATAACGCCTGCTGCTTGCCACATGGCGATGAGCCAACCGATGAGAAGGAAGATTTGCATCACTATGATGGATGTTTTCGCACCTGTCCAAGATAGGTTTAATAATTCTTTTAGGGCATATCCTTTGCGGTAGAACACGTAGTCCATGATGCTCCATACGACAATCAAGGCATAACCAATAGCGATGCTATTGGCTACGGCTATGAGGATGACGAGAATGGATGCAAGTAGTCCCAAAAGGGGCTCTATATTCCGTGGTATGAGTGTGCGACCCTGTTGGTACCTTAGGAACGCATTTAATATAAGTTGTAACCACTTCATTTTAATCGATAGGAAGTTCTGTTTCGAAGACTTCCTCAGCCGGGCCTGTCATGAGCACCGTGCCATCCTCCAAGTATGAAATATGCAATGTTCCTAAATAGAGTTCCACATCTACTTCGCGGCCTGTTAAGCCCTTTTCAAAGGACATAGCGGCAGAGGCACAAGATCCTGTTCCACAAGCTAAAGTAGCGCCAGCGCCGCGTTCCCATGTGCGCACCTTGATGTGTTTGTCGTTTACCACTTCAATGTAGTTTACATTGGTGTTGGCAGGGAAGGCATCGTGCTTTTCAAGGATAGGGCCTTGTGTTGTAACAGGGGCTTTTGTAATGTCGTCGATGAATACCTCCGTATGAGGCACACCGAGCAATACAGAACTCACTGTTACGGTTTCACCGTTTACATTGAGGTCTACGTCGATAACCTTATCCATGTTTACATTCATAGGAATGTCTTGGGCCTTAAAAAATGGTTTGCCCATGTCTACAGTAACTTGTGTGACTATACCGTTTTCGATAGTCAATGTAGGCTTCATTACGCCAGCTAAGGTTTCAATGGTGAAAGTCTCCTTCGTTGTTTCACCGTGTTCATAAGCGTATTTGGCAAAGCAACGGATGGCATTACCGCACATTTCTGCTTCACTACCATCGGAGTTGATGATGCGCATGCGCACATCACAGGTTTCGGAAGGAACTAGGATAGCAAGACCATCAGCACCAATACCCGTGCGACGATCGCAAAGGCGGATGGCGAGGTCTGTGTAGTCTTTAGACGTCCCTTGTGGGTCGGCAAAGAGGATGAAGTCATTGCCGAGACCATGCATTTTCGTTAATTTCATAAAGTCTCCTATCAATAAGTAAGACTTTCACCATGAAGCCCATGAAAGTCTCATATGTTTATTATTATATATTCTATATTATAATATTATATCATAAATAGGTCCTAAGCATGGCATGGAATCGTATAAATTTATAGCAAAATAAAGGGAAAATAAGGAAAGCTTACAACGTTTATTGAGAGTTATAGTAAAACAAAAAATGCCCCATATGGGACGGTTATTTAAGGGAGTATAGGTATTTGGATTACTTTATTGTTTAACAGAGAAATGATAAAATAAAGAGTAATGTAGTTAATCGTAATAGAAAGAGGAACACATATGCGAATTCAAGGGATTTCTGGATCTCGTGGCGTTGCAGTAGGCAATGTATATAGATATATTCAAGAGGAAATTGTCATTCCTGATTACAATGTAACGGAAGACAAGGTAGAAGAAGAAATTGGCAAGTTTGCAACTGCTATGGCATCTACCTTAAAACAATTGGATACTATTCGTAAAAAAGCGTTGGATGAAATGGGGCCAGAAGAGGCGGCTATTTTTGAAGCGCATATGCAAATTGCTCAAGACCCATCCTTATCTGACGGAATTAAATCCCTTGTTGAGTCTAGCCATATGAATGTGGTAGCGGCTACGGCTCAAACAATTGAAACCTTTGCCAATATCTTTCTCGGCATGGAAGACGCCTATATGCGTGAACGAGGCGCAGATATTAAGGATATCGGTGATCGTTTGATGCGTAATATGTTAGGCATGAACCCTCGCGGTTTATCACATATTTCTGGCGAGGTTATCTTGGTGGCTCATGATTTGGCACCATCTGATACGGCATCCCTTGATAAAGCGGTAGTAAAAGGTATCGTTACGGCAGCAGGTGGCCCTACATCTCATGCGGCTATTATGGCTCGCACCTTAGAGATTCCTGCAGTTATGGGCGTTGGTGATATTGAAAGCTTTGCAGATGGCGATAAGGCAGTCGTTCTTGGTACGGATGGTATCGTGGAAATCAATCCATCTGATGCGGATTGGACGGAGTATACAAATCAAGCGTTGGCGTTCCAAGAAGAGTTAAAACGGTTGCGCGAATCCGCTAATCTTGAAGCTACTACCATTGATGGTCATCATGTAGAACTATTCGGCAACATTGGTAAGGCGAAGGATGCTAAACATGCGCTCACTATGGGCGCACAAGGTATTGGTTTGTATCGTACAGAATTCCTTTACATGGAAAATGACGAATTGCCTGCAGAAGAAATACAATTCGAAGAGTATAAAAAGGTAGCCCAAGATATGAAGGGGCAGCCTGTTATTATCCGTACCATGGACATCGGTGGAGACAAGGAATTGAAATGCCTTGATTTACCAAGTGAAATGAATCCATTCCTAGGATATCGCGCTATTCGTATATCCTTAAATCGTCCAGACATCTTTAAGGTACAATTGCGTGCCTTATTACGAGCTAGTGCGTTTGGTGATATTCACATCATGTATCCTATGATTGCTTCCGTTGAGGAAGTGAAGCAAGCGAATGCTATGCTTAGTGAATGTAAGGAGGAACTGGAGGCTGAGGGTAAGGATTTCAACAAGGATATCAAGGTTGGCATCATGATCGAAGTACCAGCGGCAGCTGTTATATCTCCAATTCTTGCTAAATATGTAGACTTCTTTAGTATCGGTACGAATGATCTTTGCCAATACACATTGGCAGTAGACCGTATGAACGAAGCAATTGGTAGCTTGTATCAACCATTGCATCCAGGTGTGTTACGTCTTATTAAGCACGTCATTGATGCTAGTCATGAACAAGGTAAATTTACAGGCATGTGTGGTGAGCTTGCTAGTGATCCTGTGGCGACCATGATTCTATTAGGTCTTGGCCTCGACGAATTCTCCATGACTGCTTCTTCGATTCCTCTTATTAAAAATATCTTGCGTTCTGTTTCCAAAGCAGAATGTGAAGAGGTGGCAAATAAAGCACTTACTATGGACACAGCAGAAGAAATTACAGAATACGCTAAATCTGTATTAGCTGAAAAAGGTTTACTATAATCCAGTTTTGCCTTAAATAGAATCATTATATAGCAAATAAGATGTAATATACTTGAATTGAAATACTTGATATTGATACAATATATCTATTAGAACGTATGAGATAGGCTCTGCCTATCGAGATAGAAAGAGGTTATCATGAAAGAATTAACAGTAGAAATTACTAACGAATCTGGTTTACATGCTCGTCCTGCTACAGCCTTCACACAATTGGCTGCTAAGTTTGCTTCTAAAGTGACTATTGCTGCCAATGGCAAAACAGCGGATGCTAAGTCTATCTTAACTGTATTGACTTTGGGTGCTACAAAAGGTACATCCGTTACATTGACTGCTGACGGTGCTGACGAAGATGATGTACTCGCTGCATTGAGCGAATTCTTAACAACTAACCACGATTAATATTGGGGTAATAAAAAGGACCCTACATTTTGAACTGCACCTCCCAAAATTATGTCTAATTTTTGGGTGCAATTCATTTGTAGAGTCCTTTTTTATTTACCCATATTTGCAAAGCGTTCTACAGCTTTTGTAAAGTCGCTAATGGTTTTTTCTACGTCACCATGTTCGATACCATCTCGTACGCAGTGGTTGATATGTCCTTCAAGAATTACTTGTCCTACTTTATGTAGTGCAGATTTAGCTGCATTAATTTGGCTCAACACATCTTCGCAGGGAATGTCTTCTTCAATCATTCGATCAATAGCTTGCACTTGACCTAAGATTTTACGCAATCGACGATGCAGATTTTCTGAATCCATACACTGTTTCATATTACTCCTCCATAGGCATGTTTTTATCATCTCATATATTATACTCTATTTAAAGTTTTTAATACAACTTAATAAGTATAACTAATATGCATTAATCGGTATTTATAGATATATAGTGTCGTGCCGTTATAAGATATATTAAATATATTTGTAGTATGAGTGGACGTAAAAACTAGTGTTTTACATATCTTCTTCTTGATTGATGTGATACAATACATTTAATATACTTTATATTTGTATATGTATATAAGGTATTGTATAGATGGCTAGATTATAAACTTATGTTTACATGTGTTTATATTACAGACCTTTAAGAAATAGGTGAAAGAAATGAAAGTATTTCGCTACCTTCGAAACCTAGTTGTATTCGTGGTGGTCATGATTTTGGCTATGTTTATATATGACGGATACCATAGCTTTCAAGGGACAAATCGTGAGAGTAAAGCTCATACACTTGTTGAAAAACAAATAGAACAAAGTGAAGACACGCTCAGTCGTACAGATCGAATTATACGCCTGTTTACATTTAGAGATAAAGTACAGATAGCTCTTAATCAACGTGTTTCAAAAGAACATTGGGTGAAAGGGGATGTTATTCCTGAGTATACAAAAAATGCATTAATTGCTATTGAGGATAAGCGGTATTATAAACATGGAGCTATTGATGTACTCGGTATTATTCGCGCCTTGTACACAAATACCATAGCAGGTGAAACGCTAGAAGGCGGTAGTACTATTACACAACAACTCGTAAAAAATCTTTTCCTTTCCTCGAAGCGCATTATGAGTCGTAAGGTGGAAGAGGCCATCCTCGCTAGTGAAATGGAACATTACTACTCTAAGGAAGAAATTCTAACTATGTATTTGAATACCGTATATTATGGCCATAATTATTATGGTATCTACGAAGCAGCTCACGGATACTTTGGGACGAGTCCCAGTCGATTAACATTGGGGCAAAGCGCTTTACTCGCAGCATTACCTAATGCACCGTCCTATTTAGATCCTTACACGAACTATGAAGGGGCTAAAGCTCGACAAAAGCTGGTGCTCGAACAAATGGTAGACCAAGGCATGATTACACAAGCAGAAGCAGACTATGCGTATGAACAGGACTTAGAGCTTGTGGAAGAATAACTTAATATATTTAATAAGCTATATCTGGTGTTCGATTACTAGATATAGTTTTTTATTAGTTCGGAAAAGAAATATATTATTAAAGTGAATAAAAATAATACTTGCATTTATAATTATACAGGTGTATACTATTTTTTGTCAGAAGGAGAAAATGCCTGTCGGGATAGAAAATACCACGGTGCTTTCACAATTATCTGATATTGTATTGATTATATGAGTTTAAATAGATAGTGGTTTATGAGGTGTTATCATGGGTAAAGCAAATAAAGTAGTACTCGCATATTCTGGTGGCTTAGATACTTCTGTTATCATTCCTTGGTTAAAAGAAAATTATGGCGCTGAAGTTATTGCTGTGTGTGTAGACTTGGGCCAACCTGAGGATTATGATGCAGTTGAGAAAAAAGCAATCAAATCTGGCGCATCTAAAGCGTACATCGTTGACGCTAAGGAAGAGTTTGTAAAAGATTATATTTGGCCTACAATAAAAGCTGGTGCAGTTTATGAAGGCAAATATTTATTAGGTACATCCTTTGCTAGACCTTTAATTGGTAAAATCCTTGTAGATATTGCTAAAAAAGAAGGGGCTGATGCAATCGCTCACGGTGCGACTGGTAAAGGTAATGACCAAGTTCGTTTTGAGTTGACTATCAAAGCATTAGCTCCTAACATGAAAATCATTGCTCCTTGGAGAGAATGGGATTTGAAATCTAGAACAGATTGCATGGAATATGCTGCTAAACACGATATTCCAGTTGTAGCTACAAAATCTCACCCATATTCTATGGACCAAAACGTATGGCATTTGTCCCATGAAGGCGGCGATCTTGAAAATCCAGCAAATGCGCCTAAAGATGATGTGTACTTGGTAACACATACTCCTGAACAAGCTCCAGATGAAGCTGGTTATGTAACTGTATCCTTCAAAGAAGGTGTACCTGTAGCTGTAGATGGTCAAGAAGGTACTCCATTACAAATATTAGAAAAACTCAACGAAATCGGTGCACACTATGGTGTAGGCGTTGTAGATATCGTCGAAAATAGATTGGTAGGTATGAAATCTCGTGGTGTTTATGAAAACCCAGGTGGCTCTATCATCATGTATGCTCACAGAGAACTTGAATACCTTTGCCTCGACAGAGCTACATACCACTACAAAGAACTCATTGCTAACAAATACGCTGAACTCGTATATGATGGCATGTGGTTTGCACCATTGATGAACGCATTACAAGCGTTTGTTGATGAAACTCAAAAAACTGTAACTGGTGAAGTAAAACTTAAATTGTACAAAGGAAATATCATTTCTGCGGGCAGCACTTCCCCATATTCCTTGTACAGCGAAGATTTCGTAACATTTGAAGAAGATGATGTATACGATCAATCTGATGCAGAAGGCTTCATTAACTTGTTCGGTTTACCTCTCAAAATTAATGCACTGATGAAAGAGAAAGCAGGTAAATAATGGCTAAATTGTGGGGCGGGCGTTTCACAAAAGGCACTGATAAAGCGGTAGAGGATTTTACATCCTCTATCGCTTTTGATGCGCGGATGTACGCCGAAGATATTGCAGGCAGCAAGGCACATGCGACTATGCTAGCAAAACAAAATATTATCTCCGACGCAGATCGAGATGCAATTTTAGCAGGTTTAGCAAAGATTAAAGGGCAAATCGATAAAGGGGAATTCCCATTTTCTGTAGCTCTTGAAGATATTCATATGAATATTGAAAAGCGTTTAACTGATGACATCGGTGAAGCGGGTGGTCGTTTGCATACCGGCCGTAGCCGTAATGACCAATGCGCAGTAGACTTGCACATGTACGTGCGTAAAGCTGTTGTGGAAATGGGTGAACTCATCGTAGATATGCAGAAGGCTCTCATCGAAACAGCTGAAAAGTATAGTGATGTTATCATGCCTGGCTATACGCACTTACAACGGGCTCAACCTGTATTGTTTGGGCATCATATGATGGCCTATTTCTCTATGTTGGAACGCGATTTTGATCGTTTGTTGATGGTATTCAAACATGCTGACATCATGCCACTTGGGGCCGGCGCATTAGCTGGTTCTACATACGGCATTGATCAAACATATACGCAAAAGCTTTTGGGCTTTTCTCGTATTTACGAAAATAGTATGGACGCCGTATCTGACCGTGACTACGTAGTTGAATTCTTGTCCTTTGCATCTCTAGTGATGATGCACTTGAGTCGTCTTAGCGAAGAGTTGATCTTGTGGTCTACCAATGAGTTCAATTTTATTGAACTTGATGATGCTCACTGCACGGGCTCTAGCATCATGCCTCAAAAGAAAAATCCTGACGTTTGCGAGCTGGTTCGTGGCAAAACAGGCCGTACCTATGGTCATTTGTTAGGCCTTTTAACAACTTTGAAAGGCTTGCCTCTTACATACAACAAGGATATGCAAGAGGATAAAGAAGGTATCTTCGATGCTATTGATACAGTACACTTCGCATTGTCCATTAATGCGGCTATGATTCGTGGTATGAAGGTCAATGGGGCTCATATGAAAGCAGTCCTTGATGACGACTTCTCTAATGCTACGGATATGGCAGATTATCTTGCGAAGAAAGGTGTCCCATTCCGTGAAGCCCATGAAATCGTAGGTAATGCGGTGCATCATTGCATCGAAAAAGGTTGTGTACTTCTTGATTTATCGGTAGAGGACTTCAAAGCAATCTCTCATCACTTTGATGCGGATATTCTTGATGCCATTTCCATTGAAGCTTGTGTTGCAGGTCGTAATAACTATTCTGGTACGGCTCCGGAGTGTGTGGAACGACAACGTAATAATGGCAAAGCTATTATCGCTACAGAAGAAAAACAAATTACTGAATGGAAACATATTATTGAATCCGTACAGGCATAAAAGTAGTGTAAGAATACATCAACAATAAAAGTAAAGAATAATTATCAATATAAATTTGAAAGTCTGAGATCGATATACATATAAGGATTTCATTAAGGGTCTAATATTGCCCATTATACTTATATGTATATCGATTTTTTATTTAAAAGCTAGACGATACCTATAAATCCCAAAATTCTAATTGATAATTCACTATTAAAATGATGCATTTGTGTGTACACATATAGTGGACTGTGAGGAAATAATAGTCTTGTACTAGGACACTATAACCGTGATAGATAGGAAAAATTACATCTATACACAGAATAAAATAGGGTAAAAATATACTTTGCCACAATTAAAATGAGTTCTGTTCAATTTTGATGATAAATTACCTATGATTTATTCAATTCGTGTAATATAGCTTGTCCGCCAATAAAGTACTTTTATTTTGGTTTCATAGGTGTTATTATTTAACTCGTAATAAGAATAAAAACGGTAAATTCACATTCAAGCCCATCACAGCACGAACTGGATTTACTTAGCGGTATATATATTTTAAGTGAATTATGGACGAGAAAAAATTCACCTTAGTGAAAGGGGATTGATACATGAAAACCACCGCTAAAAAAATGTCTGTATTCCAGCTAACCACAATGGTAGCAGCCAATATGCTAGGAGCTGGGATCATTATGTTACCAACTAATTTGGCTCAAGTTGGTACTATTTCAGTTTTATCTTGGCTCGTGACAGCTGTGGGTGCGCTTTTACTAGCGTATATTTTTGCTCAAGCGGGTATGTTCTCCCAAAAACAAGGGGGCATGGGCGGTTATGCAGAACATCGCTTCGGTAAAACTGGACATTTTATGGCGAGCTATGCTTACAGCATATCTCTCATCATTGCTAATATCGCCATCGCGGTATCTGCCGTAGGTTATGGCGCAGCTTTCTTTGGCGTTGACCTCAATGCGACACAAACAAGTCAGGTAACAATTGTGCTCTTGTGGTTTGCAGCGATTCTAAACTTCAGAGGGAATCGTTTCACAGGTCGACTCAGCAATATGACTATTTGGGGCTCTATTGTTCCGGTTTTATTAATCGGTACAATCGGCTGGTATTGGTTTGATCCATCTATTTATTGGGCGGCATGGAACCCAAATGATCTTCCGCTTTATGATGCGGTAAAACAATCTATTTCCCTAACTTTATGGGGCTTCCTAGGATTTGAGTCCGCAGCGGCTAATGCTGATGCTGTTGAGAATCCAAAGAAAAACGTACCTATCGCAACTGTGGCGGGTACATTAGCAGTGGCCGTGGTTTATATCTTGTCCACAAACGTTATGGCAGGTATTGTGCCTAACGTTGATTTATTAAATTCTAATGCACCATTCGGTTTGACATTCGTATACATGTTCAATGATACAATTGCAAACATCGTTATGGCTGCTATGGTTATTTCTTGCTTTGGCGCTTTGCTTTGCTGGCAATTCACATTGTCTCGCGTCTTCAAAAGTGCAGCAGAACATGGTTACTTCCCTAAAATATTCGCTCGTGTAAATAGCAAAGATGCTCCTGTTCGTGGTGTATTGATTTTACTCGCTGTTGAAACATTACTTACTTTATTCACTGCAAGCGAATCCTTGCGTGAGCAATTTGAAATCTTAGTAAACTTAGCGGTTGTAACTAACGTAGTACCGTATGTATTGTGCATTTTGGCAGTACCTACAATGATGCGTATGGCTGGCGTAGCTGAAAGTCGTATTAAACGCTCTAATTACTTGTTCGGTATAGGCGTTCTTTATTGTCTATATGCAATCTACGCATGTGGTTTTGATGCTATGGTAGGTAGCGCAGTGGCAGTAAGCATAGGTTTGGTGATTTATGTTTTGCGTAAAGCGTGGGATACACGCAGAGCACACCGCTTACAACAAAGTATTGATTAACTGAATACATCTCGTCTTATTAGAGGCTATTACTTCGGTAATAGCCTCTTTTTTATGATAATTATAAATTAGACTTATAATTCATGAGTGTCTAATTTGAAAAAACTTAAAGAGCATTTTTATTATTAATCAAATTTTTGCTGTGCATAAAAAGATTTTATAATAAAGTTTTTACGTTGCTTTGTTATTATTAAAATTAATATATATACCGTCTTATACAGTAAATATAATAAAAAATTATTTATATAAGTTAATTTATATGGTTTTATGCAGGATTGTGAATTTAATCACTAATCAATATTTTTTATCAGTATAAAAATTATATTGAAAATACGTGAAATATATATACCCATAAGGGGTATATGTATTGTAAATAGAGTGTTAATATAGTATATTTATAATCGATAAAAATGAATGAACTAGTGAGTGTCGGTATTTACCGAGCGTAAAAGAGGAAAATGGGTGAAAAACCCATACTATGCAAATAGCTGTAATGAGGAGCAAGGTTTCATTATAGGGTCACTGGGAAACTGGGAAGGCCGAAATGTTGCGATGAATCAGAGTCAGAAAGCCTGCTCTAAAGGCATGGTATACATATGCTGTGCTTAATTTGGGTTAGTCGGGCGACTAACCTTTTTTCGTTCCCTAGCCTTTAAGCTTCATCGCTATATAAAAAAGCTAGTACCATTAGTTTGTCATTTGAATTGTTGTTAGTGTTTAGAGAGTTTAGGAGGCGCCTATGGGCAAACGCTTTGTCAAACAATTGGGGCAATTTATTGTTACCTTGTTTGGCATCACATTTTTGACATTTTGTCTCACCTATTTAGCACCAGGTGACCCAGTAACGATGTTACTTGAAACGGCAGATACTATCGTATCTCAGGAGCTTATCGATGAAACTCGAGCTCAGCTTGGGTTAGATAAACCATTTGTAGTACAGTATGCAAACTGGGTCGTCAATGCCGCACAAGGTGATTTAGGGATGAGTTATTCTGCTAAAAAACCAGTAGTAGATCGTATGTTGGAGGCTTTACCAGGTACATTAATGTTAGCGGGTACGGCTTTAGTATTTACGCTGCTCTATGCATTGCCTGCAGGTATTATAAGCGCCTTAAATCGTAACAAATGGGTTGATTATGTGTTGAGATTTCTATCCTTCGTAGGCGTATCTATGCCTACGTTCTGGTTAGGTCTTGTACTGATTTACATCTTCGGTCTTAAATTGGGCCTTGTACCGATTGCATCCTCTCGAGTGACTGCGTCTGGTGTTATTTTGCCCGCTATTACTTTGGCAGTTGTTGTTGGGTCTAAATACATGCGTCAAGTGCGGCTCGTTATCCTTGAGGAAATGCAAAAGGATTATGTTATTGGCGCTCGTGCTCGCGGTGTTAGTGAGATAAAAATTTTATTCGGTCATATTTTACCTAATGCGGTGTTACCACTCATCACTATTCTTGGTGTTGTTATTGGTTGGTTACTAGGTGGTGTGGCAGTCGTAGAAATGGTATTCTCTTGGCCGGGACTTGGGAATATGGCAATTTATGCTATTACTATGCGCGATTATCCATTGATTGAAGGTTTTGTGTTGTGGGTTGCTTTAGCATATATGTGTATTAACGCATTGGTTGATGCATCATATATCTTATTAGACCCTAGATTGAAAAGGGAGAGAGCATAATGGCAGAATTTATTCAAAAACATAAATTGTTCTCTTTCTATAGTGGGTTGATGATTATCATTGTTCTCATCGCTATCTTTGCACCCTGGCTTGCACCGGGCGATGCTTTCACCTCAAATATAAATCAGGCATTGCAAGCACCAAGCAGCCAACATTGGTTTGGTACAGATAAATTAGGACGTGATGTATTATCTCGTATCATTTATGGTACTCAATTATCCTTGTTCATGGGCGTATCCATCGTCGTTATCATGGTGAGCATTGGTACTATCATCGGTGCTATAGCAGGATATTTTGGCGGCAAAGTCGAAATGGTCCTCATGCGCCTAGCTGATATTATGTTATCATTCCCTGGTATCGTATTGGCTATTGCTATTGCTGGTATTCTAGGTGGTAGCATTGTAAATACGATTTTAGCCTTATCTGTTGTAGGTTGGGCAAAATATGCTCGTATTGTACGTTCTATGACGCTCAAGGTGCGCGGTGAGGAATATGTAACGGCTGCTGTTATGATGGGCGCATCTACGACGGCCATCATCAGACGTCATATCATTCCTAATATTATGCCTCTCGTTATTACAACAGGTGCATTAGATATCGGGGCTATCATGATTGAGGTAGCAGGTTTATCCTTCCTTGGCTTTGGTGCTCAGCCACCGACTCCAGAATGGGGTCTTATGCTTAACGAGGGTCGCCAGTACTTGCAAACGAGTCCATGGCTCATGGCATTCCCTGGTATGTCCATCCTTATCGTGGTTGCTATTTTTAATCTTTGGTCCGATTCCTTACGTGATGTAGTGGATCCTAAAAACCAAGGATAATATAGTATATCTATTCATGTTTTGAAAGCTTTTGGTGGTAATTTCTCTTGTAAAAGCTTCTATGTGAATAGGTATAAATAATGGTTTTTCCATCACTGACTATTTTGGATTATCATAGTCTTGATGTTTAAATGTTTTTATGTTTTGTATGTAATTGTACAAGGAGATTTTACATGAAAAAATCTTGGAAAAAGGCCCTTTTAGCAGGTCTTAGTATTGTAATGATGGGTTCCTTCATAGCTGGTTGTGGGTCTGATAATAATGGTGCTGCTAACAAAGATGTATTAAAAGTAGGCGTTACTAACTTCGCATCCACATTAGAACCTACAGAAAACTTCTTCGCATGGGTTGTAATGCGCTATGGTGTAGGTGAAACATTGGCTAAGTTTGACGAACAAATGAAACCTCAACCATGGATTGCATCTAAATGGGAAGTATCCCCAGATCATAAAACGTGGACTTTCACAATCAATGATAAGGTGAAATTCTCCAATGGTAAAAAAGTTGATGCAGCAGCTGTAAAGGCGTCTATTGAACGTGCTTTTGCAAAGTCTAATCGTGCGAAAACATTCTTCGAATATGACTCTATGGAAGCTAATGGTCAACAATTAGTTATTCATACAACAAAAGAATATCCTAATATGCCTGGCCTTTTAGCGGATCCGTTGTTCCTAATCGTTGACGTTCAAGCTGAAAAAGATGGCCGTAACTTTGCGAAGGAAGGTCCTATCGGTACAGGCCCATATGTAGTTAAATCCTTCACTAAAGAACGTGCTGAAATGGCTGCGAACGAAAACTACTGGGATGGTACAGTACCATTTAAAACTGTAGAAATTCCTTCCATCGATGACCCTAATACGCGTGCTTTGAGCTTACAATCTGGCGACGTAGATATGGCTGTTAACATCGGTCCTGGTGAAATTGGTTTATTCCAAGGCAATGATAAATTCAAAGTAGATGAAATCGCATCTCTTCGTGTCGTATTGGCCCGTATTAATCAAAAAGGTATTCTTGGGGATGACAAAGTTCGTGCTGCAGTTATCTCTGCAACAGACCGTAAAAACTATGCTGATGTATTGTTAAAAGGTACATTTATTCCTGGTTCTGCTCCAATTCCACCATCCATGGACTATGGCTTCAACGATTTGAAAGATCCTAATGCGTATAATCCTGAACGTTCTAAACAATTGTTGGCTGAAGATGGTTGGAAAGATACTGATGGCGATGGGATCCTTGATAAAGATGGCAAACCATTAACATTCAACTTCATAGTATATAACTCTCGTGCAGAATTACCACTTTATGCAGAAGCTGTTCAAGCAGACCTTAAAAAGGTTGGCATCGATATGAAAATCAAAACAGTTGACTATAACTTGATCGATAAAATGGGTCAAGACGGCGACTATGATATGCTTATCTCCAACATTGTAACAGCTAATACAGGTGATCCAATCTGGTTCTTGGCTAACTATTGGCACACTAACAACAATGGCTCCAACCCTCAAAATGGTTCTGGTTACTCCAATCCACAAGTTGACCAATTGTTAGATGCAGCTGAAACTGAATTCGACCCAGCAAAACGTCGTGATTACGCAATGCAAATTCAACAATTGTTGATGAATGATGGTGCTGCATTATTCTTAGGCTATCCTAAAACTAATATCGTTACAGGTTCTTACTTGAAAGGTGCTGTAATGTACCCAAGTGATTACTACTGGATTACTAACAAAATTACAAAATAGTGAGGAGCTATAATGGCAGAAAACATACTAACTGTAGAAAACCTTAACATTGCGTACCAAGGTGTGCCTGCTGTTATGGATGTGAACTTTACCTTGGAACGCGGTAAGGTATTAACCATTGTAGGTGAGTCCGGATCCGGTAAAACTACTGTAATCCGGGCCCTCATGGGTTTATTATCTGTAGGTGGTGAGGTTACAGACGGTACAATGATCTTTAACGGTCACAACCTTCGTACCCTATCTAAGTCAGAATGGAGAGCCATACGTGGTAAAGATATGGCTATGATTTTCCAAGATAGTGGTAGTGCATTAGATCCAATTGTTCGCATTGGTAAACAATTTAGAGAATTGTTTACATCTCATATTGAAATCACTAATGATGAATGTGATCGACGAGCAATTGAGTTATTAGAATCTGTATCTCTTCCTAATGGAGCGGATATATTGCGCCGTTATCCACACGAATTATCTGGTGGTCAACGTCAACGTGTTGGTATTGCTATGGCGTTAGCATTGGACCCAGCATTACTCATCGGTGACGAACCGACATCTGCACTCGATGTAACAACACAATCTCAAGTGGTTATGCAAATGCTTGAACTAGCTAAAGAGCATAACTCCGCAATCGTAATGGTAACCCATAATCTTGGTGTAGCGGCGTATATGTCAGACTACATTATCGTTATGAAAAAGGGCCGTGTCGTAGATGCAGGTACTCCTAAAGACATTTTGGAAAATCCATCTAATGAATATACGAAACAATTAAAAGAGGCTGTACCAACATTGGGAGGAGGTCGTTACATTGACTAACTACGCAGTAGAATTAAAAAATGTATGTAAACGATTCCCACTTCCCACTGGTGGTGAACTCGAAGCATGTAAGGATATTAATATAACTCTCGAAAAAGGTCAGTCCCTTGGGATTGTAGGGGAATCTGGCTCTGGGAAAACAACATTGGTTCGTATGATCATGAAAATGCTTCCTATTACGGAAGGCGAGATTTATGTAGATGGTGTAGAGATTCAACATATGAATTCTGAACAAACGAAAGAATATCGTAAAAAGATTCAAATGGTATTCCAAGATCCATCTGCAGCTTTTAACCCACGTATGAAGGTTAAAGATATCATTCTTGAGCCACTTTATAATTTTGGTCTTCTTGAAAAGGGAAAAGAAGAGCAAATCGCAGGTGACTACCTGGAAATGGTAGATTTACCTCGCGAGTTTATGCATCGCTATCCTCATGAAATGTCTGGTGGTCAACGCCAACGTGTTGCCATTGCTCGTGCTATCGTTTTAGAGCCCGAAATCCTCGTGTTAGACGAGGCTACTAGTGCCCTAGATGTATCTGTACAAGACTCCATTGCGTACCTTTTGGCGCGTTTACAAAAAAAGAAAAATTTAACATACCTATTTATTGCTCATGATATTGCCTTTATTCGTACGATGTGCCACAAGGTGGTCGTAATGTACAAAGGTGCTATCGTTGAAGAACTAGATGCTTTCCACTTGGCGGATGCAAAACATCCATATACAAAGGTTTTATTGAGCTCTATCTTTGAAATTGGTCAAGATCATAAGCCGCTTACCTTGGATGAGGCTGCATTAGAAGCTTAATAGGAAAATTTACTTTCAAAATTTCAAAAGTATAAATTTGAAATGTAGAGAGTTACATCGGATAGGTAAACTTAAAATAGCAGTTAGTTTCAAGACTAACTGCTATTTTTATGCATAGTTAAGATATGAAATTTTTTAATAGATATATTGAAATGTTTCTCAAATTATACATTGTGTTAACACCTAATATATAGTATAGTTGACTGTATAAAATATACCCCTATGGGTATAATAAGATATGCTCATATGAAGTGATGTACATAGATTCTCTTTATATTAACTATTGTAAAAGCAGGTTATATTTACTAGATTATGTTAATGCAAAAAATAGTGAGTATCTGAGTATAAATAGATAGTTAATGTGTGTAGAAAGGTTAGGTGTATAAATGAAAGGATTACGCAAGGCTTTACTAATTGGTATGACCCTTGGTGTGACTATGCTCGGGACTATTGGTTGTATGAATCAAGATTCTGCTTCATCTAATGATGTATTAAAGGTAGGGGCTATTAGTTTTGCTGGCACATTAGAACCAACGGAAAATTATTTTAGTTGGGCCGTTGTACGATTTGGTATAGGTGAAACGCTTATCAAGTTTGATGATCAAATGAAAGCAACGCCTTGGCTTGCCACCTCTTGGAAGCAAGGTGATGACAAGTTAACATGGACTTTCACCATCAATGATAAAGTTAAATTCTCAAATGGTAATAGTTTGACAGCTGAGGCGGTAAAAGCATCTTTAGAACGAACTTTTGCTAAAAGTAAACGAGCAAAAACGTTCTTTAACTATACAGAAATTACTGCTAACGGTCAGGAGTTGACCATCAAGACTGACAAGGAATATTATAATTTGCCCAACTTGTTAGGAGATCCATTGTTTTTGATTATGGATGTGACAGCAGAGGCGAATGGTCGTGATATTGCAAAGGAAGGTCCTATTGGTACTGGTCCATATGTAGTATCCTCTTTCACAAAAGAGCGTGCTGAACTAAAGCGCAATGATAATTACTGGGATGGCAAGGCAGGCTTTGCTAAGGTTGAAATCCCATCTATTAATGATGCGAATACTCGTGCTATGGCGTTACAAGCGGGCGATGTAGATATGGCCGTTAACATTGGACCTGGTGAATATAGTATCTTCCAAAATGATAAGAAATTCACTATCTATGAAGTGGCTTCCTTGCGTGACGTATTTGTTCGTATAGGGCAAAAAGGGAAACTACAGAATCCTAATCTTCGTGCAGCCCTCATTGCAGCAGCAGACCGTGAGTCTTATGCGAAGAACCTCATGAAGGATACCTTCGTAGCCGGTAAGGCTCCATTGCCACCATCCATAGACTATGGCTTTAACCAATTGCGTGATCCTAATAAATATAATGTAGAACGTGCTAAAGAATTACTGAAACGTGAAGGTTATGAAGATACAAATGGCGACGGTATTGTAGATAAAGACGGTGAAAACCTCGTACTTGATTTTTATGCCTACACAACTCGTCCTGAATTGCCATTATATGCGGAAGCATTGCAAGCGGACTACAAAAAAATCGGTGTAGATTTACGAATTAAAATCGTAGATTATGCGGTTATCGACACATTATCTCAATCTGGTGATTATGATATGATTATCTCCAGTGTTGTAACCGCTAATACGGGTCAACCAGTATGGTTCTTGAAACAATATTGGGGTATAGGCGTTGAAACTAATGGGTCTGGCTTCTTTAATCCTCGTTTCGATGAATTGTTGGCTCTTGGTGAAAGTAGTAGCGATCCAGTGGTGCGTCGTAATGCGGTTATCAATGCCCAACAACTGATGTTAGATAACGCTGTAGCATTATTCCTTGGGTATCCTAAAATTAATATTGTAGGTAATAAACATATTGATGGTATCAAGATAACACCGTCTGAATATTACATCATTACAAAAGATTTGAAAAAGAAATAAAGTTTGCTGCTTACATAAAAATAAAAGGACTAGCTCGCATGGGCTAGTCCTTTGTGTTATCTAAATATTATTTTTTTTCTGTTACATCTAAGTCTGCCATGTTAACTGCATTGGCCTTGCCAATCATTTTATTATACTTGGTAAATAATTGCGTATAAGCTTCGCCATAAGATGAGTTGATAATAATGTAGTTGCGTGCCTCTGCAACAAATTCTTTTACTGAGTCTTGATACTCTCTTACCGCATTTTGTACTTCTGGTGTAGTACCAGGTTGTAATTTATTGAGGCGTTGTGTAATTTGTTGTAAGTTTGATTCTACCTTTTGGGTGTCTGTATTCCCATCTGGATCAATAAGGTCAATAGTTTGTGCTGTTATGAGATTTATCTCTATAAAGTTAACCGCATTTTCCCGCTTTTCTCCCTGATACTCAGTCATGCGTTCGTTATAAAGCTCATTATTACGATTATCTAAAGCTAAGTCTAATGCATTATATGTAGCGTAGAACTGTTCTGCTAAAGGTACATATTGAGCTGCTAGCTCATCGCTACCTTTATAATTATCCTTTTCATAACGACGTTCCACATAGTAAGATTGCAACTGATCAGCAATAGGAATAATTTGATCAAGTACTACGAGGACGTCATTTGTCGCTTGGTTTACGTCTTCGTAGGGTGTAGAACTATCTTGTTTTGCTACCTCTAATGCAGCTTTAAGTTCCTTATATTTAGGTAAGGTAATCGTCGTATTATGAGACCCATTGCGCAACTCTTCAAGAGTTGGCTGTAATTGGTTAGCATAGGCTACACTGTATGAGTTATATGCATCTAATGCAACAATATAAGGTCGTATGGCGTTGATTTTATCGTCAACGGTTGATCGATATAAAATTGTCGTTGTATTGGATGATAAGAGTGTATACACCCCATAGATCCCACCACCGATAATAGCAGCACCGAGCACAATGGCTGCTATTAACTTGATGTACCCCTTTTTCAACTGCGCACGCTCCTTGAAAACACACTAACTCTTTTGGATCCATTTGGACAGACTAATGTCCTAAGAGTAATTATTTACATTATATCACAACTTTACGTGGCAAAAAAGACGTATAGATACGATAATTATAAGGAATAGATGAAAATGTTAGATTTGGACATGTATTTATATTTATAATTAGCGATTAAACGATGAATGAGGCTGTAAGCTGTTATAAAAATATACTTTTAAAAGTAAAACTATATACTCTCTAGACGTTGTAGCTGCGGCTGGTATAATAGCAAGTATAGTATTCATTATATAGGGAGTTCGTTATGTCAGAATCGAATCAATTAATCAATTTTGCTACATCTTCGGAACTTATTGCTAATGGGGAAGGGCGTAATGTATTATCTGCCATTGAAGATGGGTTACGCAATTGTGATGAGTTTTTAATATCAGTAGCTTTCAATTGTATATCCCGCTATAGTCGTATATAATAATATTAAAAGATTTGTATTTTTCGATATAATCAAAGAAAGGAGTACAACATGTCAAATTTTATCACTCCTAAAGAATTATTAGCTTGTTTCGATGAGGTCATCATTTTAGATGCTAGAGGGTATCAAGATTATAAAAAAGGCCATATTAAGGGGGCTTATGCGGTAGATTTAGACAAGGATTTGACTGGTCCTTTAGGCGAGCATGGTGGTCGTCATCCATTGCCAGATATGGAACAGTTAGCTCATACCTTTGAGTCTTATGGCATCACTCGTAACTCAAAGGTTGTAGTATATGATTCGTGGCTATTCTTAGCGGGCCGTCTTTGGTGGACGTTACGTTACATGGGCTTAACAGATGTACGCGTTTTATCCGGTGGTATTGAACGATGGGTTCGAGAGGGCCATCTCTTAACTAAAGAGCCGACCCCGTTACCTGCTGAACCATCTATTTTTAACTACGAGTTGCAAACGGATATGGTTATGAGTCGCGATGAGGTGCTCAAGGCTAGTGAAAGCGGAGATCATGTTATTATTGATGCTCGTGCGCCATTCCGTTATGATGGATCTCAAGTGGATACGATGGATGGTATGACAGGGCATATTCCTGGGGCTGTTAATCATTTTTATGAAAGTGGCTATACCGTAGATGGTCCTAAATCCTTGAAAGATTTAGAGGCTGAGTATTACAACGAAATCTACCAAAATAGGCCAGTTGTAACGTACTGTGGGTCTGGTGTGACTGCCTGCAATGCGTTGTTAACCATGAGTGAAGTAGGACTTGAATCTGCTTTATATGTTGGTAGTTCTAGTGACTGGGTAACGTATGAAGGCTTCCCGCTTAGTACAGGTGTAGAAACATTAAACTAACTTAGGAGGGCGAATGAATCTATTAAAACAATTACTAACAGTCGTTGCCTTTGGTTATTTGTGTTATCACATCTATACCTTTGGACCTGGTATGTTTAATGTAACTGTATTAGTGATTCTTGTCTTGTCGGCGGTGGCTAACTATTTCCGTGAGAAACGTGAAAGTGATCTTAAAGCCAACGAAAACGCCCGTAAGGCTCGTGCAGAAGCAAGACATGCTAAGAAACATAAAAAGCAGTAGTATTGCTAACATATAATCTTTAGATTAGCTTACATTAAGCAAAAACTTGACGTATATTCTATGTGAAAGAGACTTTCACCAAGTTAAATACGGTGAATAGTATTAGATTGATGCGAAGTATTATAAAGAAGTATTATAAAGGAGTAAGAATTGAAATTAATTTCTTGGAATGTAAACGGCCTCCGCGCCGCTGTAACAAAGGGTTTCATGGAATCCTTTAATGAATTAGATGCAGATATTTTCTGCCTGCAAGAAACAAAATTGCAACCCGATCAAATTTCTTTGGAGTTGCCAGGGTATGAGCAATATTGGAATAGTGCAGTTAAGAAAGGCTATAGTGGCACGGCTGTATTCACGCGTATTAAGCCATTGTCCGTAACTAATGGCATCGGTATTGAAGAACACGATCAAGAGGGCCGTGTTATCACTGCTGAATACGATAATTTCTATTTGGTATGCTGTTATACACCGAATAGCCAACGTGAATTAGCTCGCCTTGATTATCGTATGACTTGGGAAGACGCATTCCGTAATTATCTACTTGAATTAGATAAGAAAAAGCCTGTCATTCTATGTGGTGATCTCAATGTAGCCCATCAAGAAATCGACCTAAAAAATCCTAAGACAAACCGTAAAAATGCGGGCTTCTCCGATGAAGAACGTGCAAAGATGACAGAACTCTTAGGGGCAGGCTTTACAGATACATTCCGTCACCTCTATCCAGATGCTATTGAGCAATACAGCTGGTGGTCCTATATGGGGAAAGCTCGTGAACGGAATACAGGATGGAGAATTGACTATTTCATCACATCCAAACGCCTTGATGATAAAATCCAAGAAGCGAAGATTCATCAACAAATCTTTGGCTCCGATCACTGTCCAGTAGAATTGGTTATTGATCTATAAAATTTTAGTGAATGTAAAAGCACAGCCTCATCTACGGATGAGGCTGTTGTGATAGAAAAGGAGATACTATGGCTCAAAAACAAAAAGCTGTTGTTCTATTTAGCGGTGGCGTAGACAGTACTACTTGTTTGGCCCTCGCCATTGAACGATTTGGTAAAGACAATGTGGTGCCCTTATCGATTCAATATGGTCAAAAACATAGTAAAGAATTAGAAGCTGCCATAGCTATTTTAGAGTACTATAATATGAAAGGTAAAACGATGGATGTTACCAAGCTATTTGCCTTCAGTAACTGCTCCCTGTTAGTACAATCTAGTGAAGACATTCCGCAAGGTTCCTACAAAGAACAACAAGATGCAGAAGGGAAGGGTACGGTGAGCACTTATGTACCGTTTAGAAATGGTCTATTCCTATCTGCGGCAGCATCCTTGGCACTATCTCTAGACTGCGGTTATATCTATTACGGTGCTCACAGTGATGATGCGGCGGGTAATGCCTATCCTGACTGTACAGAACACTTCTACAAATCTATGGGCGACGCCATCTTTGAAGGCTCTGGTAAAGAATGCTCCTTAGAAGCACCCTTTATTAACGCCAACAAAGCTGACATCGTAAAAGAAGGCCTACGCCTCAACGTACCATACCACTTAACCTGGTCTTGCTACGAAGGCGGAGACAAACCATGCGGACACTGCGGTACCTGCATCGACAGAGCTAAAGCCTTCCACGCAAACGGAGTCGAAGACCCAGCACTATAATACCCATAAACTGGCTTAGACAAGCAGTCGCCTTTTAGGCGACTACTTTACATATATTCTAATAGAGTAGCATGTATATGTGATTCAAGGCGGACTTGTACGTCACTAGTATTAGGGGATAAGCAGAGTTGCTAAATTTGAAGTGGTGGCAGATACCTTTTCAAAGAGCGACTTTGGCAGGTCAAGGCCCTAGGCCGATGGCCGGTTCGCCAGTGGAGCGATGAGGAAAGGTATCTGCCACCACCCCCACCTTACAATCTTGATACTAATCGTAGATGATCCTACAAGTCCGCCTTAATCCCAATTAATTGCGAAAATATTAGATATATGATATATTAGTACTGCCTAAAGGCGACAACTAAATAAGACAGTTTGAAACCATCCTGTCTCTAAACAAAACTACGGAAATTCATAAGCATTGTAAGCATGGTAGTTTTGCCATGCTTTTTTATTTTGAGGAGGTGAGTGTTATGATTTCTACACGCAAATTGACTATTTCTGCCATGGTTGTGGCATTGTACATCGTTGTATTGTATGTAACGCAAAGCGTTTCCTTCGGGGCGTATCAAATTCGTATAGCAACATCATTATATGCACTTGCTTATGCCTTTCCGTTCTTGGTGATTCCCATGGGGATTGGCAACCTCATTTCTAACTTCCTATTCGGTGGTCTTGGTATCTTCGATATGATAGGGGGCTTTGGTGTCGGTGTAGTAACGACAGGCATCATCGTAGGCATGCGCAAGCTTGGCCTTAGTGCTTGGTGGGCAATGCTTCCCATTGTTTTTGTGCCTGCACTATGTGTGCCATTGTGGCTCAGCCCATTACTTGGCCTACCGTACTGGCCATTAGTGTTGAACCTCATCGTGGGTCAAACTGTTCCAGCGATTCTTGGTTCTGTATTGGTGAAAGCTTTGATGAGCCGTCCTAGTGTGGCTGCTTTATTAGGTGCTTTTAAATAATAAGTGGTTTTATTGACAAAACTAAGTAAATAATTGAATCTCAAGAGATGTTTCGATTATGTATATAGGTAAATAAAAAGGCGTAAGCTCAATGTGCGCTTACGCCTTTTCCATGGCTAACATGTATGGAGGTATAGGAGTTTAACAGTTGTAGCCACGCCACTTAGTTTCAACTACGAGTCGTTCAAGAGCAACCATGTATGCTGCTTGACGAGGAGGTACATTATATTTATGTTGCATTTCCCAAACAGCTTCGAAGCTATTTTGCATATTTTTAGTTAATCTTTCATTAACCTCTTCTTCAGTCCAGTAGAAGCTTGCTTTGTTTTGTACCCATTCGTAGTAGGATACAACTACGCCACCACCGTTGGCAAGCACATCAGGAATGATATCGATGCCCTTTTCATAGAAGTATTTATCCGCATCATTAGTAGTAGGGCCGTTAGCGCCTTCCAAGATGATCTTAGCTTGGATATTTTCCATGTTGTCTTTGTTTAATTGGTTTTCAAGGGCCGCCATGTACAATACATCCACTGGTTGAGCCAATAACTCTTGAGGCCCAATTGTAGTCATGCCTGGTTCGCTGTAACCTTCTAGGGAACGACCGTGGGAGTTAGCATATTCGTATGCTTTTTCAACATCGAGACCGTTAGGATTGTAGATGTTAACACTTACGTCGCCGATAGCCACAACTTTTGCACCTGCTTGTGCAATGAGACGAGCACCTACGGAACCTACGTTACCAAAGCCTTGAACTGCAACAGTAAGGTTTTTAATATCTAAGTTTTTCTTAGCAAGATAGCTTTGCAATGCGATGAGACAACCGCGACCAGTCGCTTCATTACGGCCTAAGGAACCGCCTACTTCGATTGGTTTACCTGTAACGATACCTGGGCTCCATTCGCCTTTTAATGTGCTGTATTCGTCAGCAATCCAGCTCATGATTTGGGCATTCGTATTTACGTCTGGTGCAGGAACGTCAGTATTAACACCAATGATAGGTGCAATACGGCGTACGAAGTTACGAGTTAAGCGTTCTAACTCACGAGGGTTTAAAGTTTTAGGATCGACTTTGATGCCCCCTTTACCACCGCCATAAGGAATGTTAGCGATAGCGTTTTTAATAGTCATCCATGCCGCAAGTGCACGCACTTCATTTTCGTCGGAATCTGGATGGAAGCGAAGACCGCCCTTAGCACTACCACGCAATGTGGAATGTTGGCATCGATAGCCTTCGTATACGCGAACTTCGCCATTGTCTAGTTGAAGAGGAACTGCTACTTTTAGTTCCCGTTCTGGGTGACGCAATACTTCGTATTCACTACGAGTATAGCCGAGCTTTTCAGCTGCTACGTCTAATGTGTTTAACATGTTTTCATATGGGTTATAACCGCTCATAATTACCTCCCGGATAACAGAGTAAATTAATTAGTGCTAATTTTTCACATACTTAAGTATTCGACATTATAAATAGAATACCCTTTATATTTTTATAAATATATTCTATAGTTTTTAACCTTTAAAAGTAGGAAAAATATAGATGGTTACTGTGATATCTGTCACTTTAAAATCTCTTGGTGGAGGATAGTCTTATCTATGAAAATGGATACTTTTACAAAAAATAAAAATCTATATTCCGAAGAATATAGACCCATCTGTATGCATTAATAAAGTATTTTAAAGATTATACGAATTTAAAGATTATACGAAAAAGACTGGTGAAAGATACTTTCACCAGCCTCATAGGTCAATATATTTTATTTTTCCACTGTATCTTCAATCGGAGTAGGAGGTACGGAGGAGTCTGTAGTTTGACCATCGCCCCACCATACGATGCCATATGTGTGATTTAGGATGGAACGGTTAAATACAGGCGTTTCAATACCTGCTTTGCGTTGTTTGATATAGTCGTCAAGGGCAAGACCTGCTGTGCGCCCCATGCGTACGATGGAACTTACGTTAGTTAATACTAAGAAAGCCATGAATAAATCGGCTAGATTCCATACGAGATCTAGAGAAGCAATAGAGCCAACAAATGTCATAAGAATTACGCCAATACGGAACAAATGTAGGTAGAATCGTTTATTTGTTAAGTGGCTGATATTGATTTCACCGTAGTAATAGTTACCAATTAAGGAACTAAAGGAGAACATAACGATGAAAATGGCTACGGCTGTAGGCGCCCAAGAACCAAGTTGTTGAGCTAGATTATGTTGTACAAGAGCAATGCCTGTTAGACCTGTAGTGCTGTAATCACCCACGATGAGTACGATGAAAGCAGAAGCTGTACAAATGATGAATGTATCAAGGAATACGCCGAATGCTTGTACAAGACCTTGTTCTACAGGGTGGTTAACAGCTGCCGTAGCGGCTGCGTTTGGAACAGAACCTTCCCCGGCTTCGTTAGAGAAGAGCCCCCGTTTGATACCATTCATAACAGTAGCACCTAATAAGCCACCACCTGCTGCAACAGGCTCAAATGCGGAGGCGAAAATAGTATAGATTACATGTGGGAATTGGGTGATATTCATAATTACCACAAATAATGCAGTAGCAATGTATAGAATCGCCATGATAGGAACAATGATTTCAGATGCTTTTGCAACGCGGTTGATACCACCGAATATGATAATACCAAGAAGGACTGCTACTACAGCGCCTGTATAGGACACATCAAGGTTAAATACCTGGAGAGATGCAGCCAAAGTATTGGCTTGTACAGAATTGTAAATCCAACCATAGGTAATACTGATTAAAATAGCAAATAGAACAGATAATGCCTTGTTGTTTAGACCATACCGAATATAGTAAGCTGGTCCGCCATAGAAACCGCCCTTAGCAACAGGTTCTTTGTAGATTTGTGCTAATGTAGATTCGATGAAGCCCGTGGCAGCACCGATGAGTGCGATAACCCACATCCAGAAAATAGCACCAGGGCCACCAAGTACAACGGCAATAGCTATACCTGCGATGTTACCAACACCTACACGAGATGCGGTACTAACACAGAATGCTTGAAATGAGGATACATGGTTCTTTTCTGTAGAGCTACCTGCGCCGTTAATTACGAGGCGAATCATTTCTTTAATCATGCGAATTTGTACAAAATTCGTTGTCATCGTAAAGAAGAGACCTGCGCCGATAAGAATAAAAATGATGAAATAACTCCATAAATAACCGTTTATGGTGGATATAGCATCATTAAGCATTGCTTCCATAAAAACTCCCTTTCTTATAAAAAATCCATATTTCATACTAATCAATGATATTGTATCAATTTCTATAGACTATGTAAAACAAAAATCCTTCACAAATAGGAAGGATTTTGCTTTATATAGTATTTTGTAGGATGTTTTTTATGCCTTAGTAAATTCTTGTGACTCTTCCATTCCTTGCAACAAGGTTTGTTCAGAATGTTCCATGTGAATTCGAGCTAGTTTACGAGCTTGTGCGGCATTGTGAGAGGCAATGGCTTCCACTAATTGACGATGTTCCTCCCAAGTTTTTCTAAGACGACCTGGTTGGTTCATAGAAAAACTACGGAAGCGGTAGGTTTGTTCTCGCAAATTGTGAACAATATCCGCCAATCTTTCATTACGAGATGCGCGGTAGAGGACTTCGTGGAATTCTACGTCCGCAGCCACAACGGATTCCATATTTTTGTTTTCCATATGATCGCCGATTTCTACAAGCATTCTCTCCAGCGTTTCGATTTCCTCTTCTGTAATGCGTTCTGCTGCAAGGCCTGCCGCAAGTTCTTCCAGGGCAGAACGGATTTCAAATACTTGCGTGATATCCTTCAAAGAGATGTTGGCAACGTAGGTGCCGCGGCGAGGCACCATAACGACAAAGCCTTCTAGTTCAAGTTTACGTATGGCTTCACGAATGGGGGTACGACTTACACCTAACTCTTCGGCAAGGGGAATTTCCATGAGGCGCTCCCCAGGTTTTAACACCCCATCTTGGATGGCTTGACGCAATGTTTCACTTACCACTTCTCTTAGTGGTTTATACGCATCGAGTCGTATAGGTTGTAACCGTTTTGTCATACTAAGTCCTCCTGTGTACATGTTTTAGTAATGAGTGACAGCCAATCATGACCAGCTGCTTTAATCTCTTCTTGTAATTGTAAGGCTTCCATAGGTTTGTTAAGTAATACTACCATCGTAGGACCGCTTCCTGTCATGATGGTTGGGTAACCACGGCTAGTGAAAAACTCCTTACATATTCCTAGTTCTTCGTGATCTGGGAATAATAATTCTTCGAAAGTATTAGCGCTACTAGTGAAAGCAGATTGTAAATCATTATTCTGAAGATGATTCAGAACGGTATCGATTGTTTTTGCGGTGGCATTAGATTTACCACTGAAGCGACCATAAGCAATCGCTGTAGAAATAGATACCTTTGGCTTTACTAGTAATAGCCAATGTGCCTCTGGCGATTGGCTATAGGTTAACACTTCGCCACGACCTGTTCCGCGAGCGGTACCACCTTGTAGTAGGAACGGCACATCAGATCCGAGTGAGGCACCAATGTTTAAAAGTTCCTCTTGTGTGAGCCGTAAGTCCCAAAAGCGGTTGAGACCTAATAACATGGCCGCTGCGTCTGCACTACCGCCACCAAGACCCGCTTGAATAGGAACGCGTTTTAATAGGTGGATGGCGGCACCGGCTTTACAACCCGTATAGGCTTGTATGGCACGCAACGCTTTGAGCGCGAGATTATCTTCTCCATAGCTTACGAGCTTTTGCATGTAATCGGGTAACTCAGGAGCGCCACCAGAAAAGACTACGGAATGATGCTTAGCGAAATAAATAGAATCACTAAGGCGAATCGATTGAAATATAGAATCGATGTCGTGGTATCCATCGTCACGCTTGCCTGTAATAGCAAGCCCAATATTAATTTTGCTGCAACCGAGTTGCTCAAAACTTTTACTCATAATAGCCTCGTTTGTAATGTACAAAATATATGCAGTTTATATGTTTATTTTATACTGTTATAAAGTGATTGAAAATAACCATTAAGTGGTTTATGATGATTTTGTATATACCTGTTGTTTGATTATTAAAAGCATTGTAAACAGTGTATGTTTTAATTAGTTCATTATAGAATATTTATAGTGAAATGGCAATTTGGAGGGAGCTATGTTCGCCAAGTATAAAGATGTTGTCTATCAATGTGTCATAGTTGCTGTTGGTTGTGCAATTTTTGGCGCTGGTTTAGATGCCTTTGTACTACCTCACAAACTGGTTAGTACTGGTATTAGTGGGGTAGGGTTGATTTTGTATTATCTAACGGGATTATCCGTTGGTTCTTGGAACGTTATTTTGAACGTCCCTATATTTTGGGCTGCTTGGAAGTGGCTTGGTAAACGTGTAGTGCTTAATACTTTGTATGGTACGCTCATGTTATCGTGGATGATTGATCTGTTTAGTTTCTTGCAATATGACATGATTATTAAGGATCCACTACTCAGTTCTATGATGGCAGGTATCACAACTGGACTAGGACTTGGTATCGTCTACCGTGTAGGTGGTAATACAGGAGGCCTTGATCCAATTGCACTTATCGTTCGCAAATATTATGGTCTTCAAATGGGGTCCATTAATAGCGCTATCAACTGTGCCATCCTCTTAGTTGCTGTCGGCGTTGTTGGACT
The DNA here is from genome assembly GCF_032577575.1 of Veillonella parvula. Lineage (GTDB taxonomy): Bacteria > Bacillota > Negativicutes > Veillonellales > Veillonellaceae > Veillonella. The sequence goes on from NZ_JAWFVO010000003.1 coordinate 474,998, forward strand.
TGAAGCGGTAGCTGTAACTCTTATCAGTGTGTATGTGTATACTATTATTACAAATAAGGTGGTAATCGGCTTTAATCAACGTAAAGTTGCTTTTATCATTACCTATCGCACCGATGAAGTATGTGAGTGTATTATCAATAAGGTTGGTCGTGGTGCCACTATTATTAATGGTATTGGTGCCTATACACGGACGCCTAAGCAAATTGTGATGGTTGCCGTTAACTTGCTGCAGGTAAATAAATTGAAAGAGGTTATTCAAGAAGCGGACCCAAATGTGTTTATCTTGATTACTGATGCCCAAGAGGTTATCGGTCAAGGTTTTACTCAACCTATTGTTCCTGCGGAAATATCTAAACAGCTGAAATCACAAGATATAACTACCGAAGCGAACAATAATGTTGTAATAGATGAAAATAGTTGTAACAGATAAAAATAAAGAATTATGATAAAATCTCTGGCTGTTGTCATCTTATATTAATTATGCGTAAATATAATATTTTATGAATGATACATACATTTTGAAAATAATTTAATGTAATTGATCGAATATCAAGGTTGTAAAATGAGAGGGCTTGCCCTCAAGATAAGATTAGAGGTTTCTATGACTCATAAATTAGCAGGTACTCCTGTACAAGAACAAGATATTATCGATGTGCAAACCCTTGTGGATGCATATTTTGATAATGCTCCGGATATTACAGATCCGACACAACTCGTATCCTTTGGTACATCTGGCCATCGCGGTACATCTTTAAATGGTACTTTTACAGATTTACATGTGGCGGCTATTACACAAGCTATTTGTGATGGCCGTGGTCAATTCGGTGCCACAGGTCCGCTTTTTGTCGGTCAAGACACACATGCTTTATCTCAGCCAGCCCTTGTAACGGTTCTAGAGGTTCTTGCTGGCAATGGTGTAACGGCAATGGTTGATTCCGATATGGATTTCGTTCCGACGCCATCTATATCTCGGGCCATTATTCGTTATAATGAAAGCCACGATGATAAGGCAGATGGTATCGTGATTACGCCATCTCATAATCCTCCAGATAACGGTGGCATCAAGTATAACGCTACTAATGGCGGTCCGGCGGATACTCTCGTTACAAAATGGATTGAAACTCGAGCTAATGAGTATGTTCGTGCATATTGTGAACTAGAAGGGTTCAAACGTATTAGCATCGACAATATTGAACCTGACCAACAAGTTCCGTATGACTATAAAGGCCTGTACGTAGAAGAACTGTCTTCTATTATTAATATGGAGGCAATACAAAGTGCAAAACCTAAGGTCCTCGTTAATGCCCTCGGCGGTAGTGGACTAGGTTATTGGCGAGCTATTAAAGAGCGCTATAATCTCAACATGGATATTATCAATGATGAATATGATCCAACTTTTAGCTTTATGACCTATGACCATGATGGTAAGGTCCGCATGGATTGTTCCTCCGAATACGCTATGGCCGATGTTATCAAGCAAATTGGTAATTACGATTTGGCTGTTGGTAACGATCCCGATTATGATCGTTATGGTATTGTTAGTGCAGAAGGGCTTGCTTCACCAAATGCATTCCTCGTAGCCGCTGCCGATTATCTATTCACAACCCGTGGTTGGAAGGATAAAGGGGTAGGCAAAACGGTTGTTTGTACAACCATGATTGATAAGTGGGCATCCGTTAAAGAAATTCCTGTGTATGAAGTTCCGGTAGGCTTTAAATACTTTAGTTCTCTATTATTCGATGGGGAAATTGGCATTGGAGGCGAAGAATCTGCTGGTGCATCGTTCCTTAAAAAAGATGGTACCGTATGGACCACAGATAAAGATGGTATGATTATGGCTCTCTTAGCAATGGAGATGTATGCTGTAATGGGCGCAACTGTTGAGAGACTATATAACAATATTGTGGAAGGCTGTGGGGATCCACGATTTGGTCGTATTGATGCGCCTTGTACAAAGGTGGCCAAGGCTAAGTTGAAACAATTAAATGCAAGCTCCATTACGGCTACCGAAGTAGATGGTGATGCGATTACTAATGTTCGCACTACTTCTCTGTATAAAGATATGCCTATTGATGGCGTTCGTGTGGAAACGGAAACAGGCTGGTTTGTAGCACGTCCATCTGGTACTGAAGATTTATATAAAATTTATGGTGAAAGCTATAAAGGTGACAAAGGTCTTATTGCATTGTTAACTGCTGGTGAAGAGATTGTAACAAGTGCTTTGTCTGACGAAGTATAACATATTGTTTTCACTAGAAAACTCATAAAGATTTCACTCATGAAAAATAATAAATGTGTTATAATATATTAATATAGTTTATTGAATGCCCTATACTGGCTATATAGTTTGTAGTGCTTAGAGAAGGTGATGTTATGAAATTAGTTGTTACCGTTGTCGGCGTAGACCGCGTTGGTATCATTGCTGGGGTTAGTACCGTACTCGCTAACTACGGTGTAAATATTATGTCGATAAATCAGACCATCCTTGATGGTGTTTTCAATATGATTATGATGTGTGAAACCAAGTCTGAAGATATGAAAAATCTTACAGCTATCCAAGAGGCTTTGACGACTCAAGGTAAAGAACTAGGTGTTGAAATCCGTGCACAACATGCTGATATTTTCTTGAGCATGCACCGTGTAGGATAGGAGGCACTATGTTATCTATCGACAATATTTTAGAAACGAATCAGATGATTCACGATAATAAGCTTGATGTGCGCACTATTACGATGGGGATTAGCTTGCTAGAATGTGCATCTAGTTCTGGTAAAGAGCTGTGTGACCGTATTTATGACCGTATTACAAAAGAGGCAGAACATCTTGTATCTACAGGGGAAGATATTGAGCGAGAATTCGGCATTCCTATTATCAATAAGCGTATTTCTGTAACACCCATTTCTCTAGTTGCAGGGGGGAGTGATTTAACAGCTTATGTTCCTGTGGCGGAAGCTATGGATCGTGCTGCAAAAACTGTAGGTGTTAATTTTATTGGTGGCTTTTCTGCGCTTGTAACAAAGGGCGCCACTCGAGCTGACCGCATTTTGATTGACTCTATTCCTGAAGCGCTGGCAACTACGGATATCGTTTGTAGCTCTGTTGCTGTGGGCTCTACTAAAACTGGTATCAACATGGACGCAGTGCGAGACATGGGAATCATCGTTAAGAAAACTGCAGAGCTTACAAAGGATAATGATGCTCTTGGTTGCGCTAAGCTCGTAATTTTCTGTAATCCTGTAGAGGATAACCCGTTTATGGCGGGTGCTTTCTTCGGGGTAACAGAAGGGGATAGTGCTATTTCTGTAGGTGTATCTGGCCCGGGCGTTGTAAAACATGCGCTTGAATCCGTTCGAGGTCAATCCTTTGACGTTGTAGCAGAAACGATTAAACGTACTGCTTTCAAAATCACGCGCGTAGGTCAATTGGTAGCCCAAGAGGCATCCCGTCGTCTCGGTAAACCATTTGGTATTATTGATTTATCTTTGGCACCAACGCCAGCTGTAGGTGACTCTGTAGCTCATGTTCTTGAAGAAATGGGCTTGTCCTCTTGTGGTTGTCATGGTACCACAGCGGCACTAGCATTACTTAATGATGCGGTGAAAAAAGGTGGTCTTATGGCTTCCTCTCACGTAGGTGGTCTTAGTGGTGCATTCATTCCTGTCTCGGAAGATGCAGGCATGATTGATGCTGTATCCTGTGGCAGTTTGACGCTTGATAAATTAGAGGCCATGACATGTGTTTGTTCTGTAGGGCTTGATATGATTGCTATTCCTGGAGACACTACTGCTGACACCATTTCTGCTATCATTGCAGATGAATCAGCAATTGGTATGATTAATAATAAGACAACTGCGGTTCGTGTAATTCCTGTACCTGGTAAGACTGTTGGAGAGGTTGTTGAATTTGGTGGATTATTAGGTTATGCTCCTATTATCGAAGTGAGTCCATATAGTGCAGCCGAGTTCATCGCCCGTGGTGGCAGAATTCCTGCTCCTATTCGTAGCTTAACGAACTAATCCGTTTTTACAACCTACTTGTTGGAGGTGTCTTATGAGTGAATATGTGCTCGATTATGTGTGGGCCTTTGCACTAGCGCTCATCATAACCTTTGCACTTACCCCATTGGTAAAACGCTTTGCCGTTGCTGTTGGGGCAATAGATAAACCTGATGCTCGAAAGGTGCATCATGGTGCGATTCCACGACTTGGTGGATTAGCAATCTTTCTCGGTTATGTGGGATCGGTTCTTTTTAACGATTCCATTCCGCATGATCATAAATTGTTTGGGTTTGTCCTTGGTACAGTCATTTTGGTGCTAGTTGGTATTTGGGACGACATTAAACAAATTGAGCCAAAAACTAAGTTAATGGGCCAAATTATAGCCGCCGCTATCCTAGTGGCTTATGATATTCGAGTAGATTTCATCAACCTTCCTTGGGGTGGTGTAGTATATCTCAAGTATTGGGCTATCCCATTGACTATTTTCTGGATAGTTGGTTTTACAAATATTGTAAACCTTATCGATGGCCTTGATGGCTTGGCTGCAGGTATTTCTTTTATCGCATGTATCGCTGTTTGTGCAATGACATTGCAACTAGGTCAAACTGATCTTGCTTGTATCTCTCTTGCCTTAGCAGGTGCGACTGTAGGTTTCTTGCGGTATAACTTTAACCCTGCAAAAATATTCATGGGTGATACGGGATCCATGTTGTTAGGCTATACATTAGCGGCTATTTCCGTTATGGGGGCCGTAAAGACGGCTGCTACGATTGCTCTAGTGGTACCTGCTATTGTGTTAGGATTGCCTATTTTGGATACCTTATTTGCCATTGTGCGCCGTAAAATCAGTGGACGTCCAATCTTTAAACCCGATAAAGGTCATGTTCACCATCGCTTGTTGGCACAAGGGTTAACACAAAAGCAAGCTGTATTGTTGATGTATGCAGTAACAGCTCTTTTCGGCGGTGTATCTGTTATCGTTGCAGAGGTTAATGCTTGGGTCGGCGCGACCTTGGTATTAGTAATTTTCTTGTGTAGTATTTATATTGCACGACGTCTTGGCGTTATCATGCATAGTGATGCGGCAGGGCATCCGTTACCACGTCCTACAATTGAACGTAGCGACTCGGATGATACCATATCCTTTGATCGCGATGAATTGGCTAAAGCCTTGGAGAATACTGATGATTCTCATAAGGAATAACCATCTGTGGGGCGCTTGGCGCCCCATTTTTTCTATCCTACTACGTTGGAGGCAACTATGTTAAAAGTTATGACAATCTTTGGTACAAGACCTGAGGCTATCAAGATGGCTCCTCTTGTAAAAGCATTACAAGCAGCACCAGATATGGAACCTATCGTCACCGTTACGGCACAGCATCGAGATATGCTCGATCAAGTACTAAACTTGTTTAATATTACCCCAGACTATGATTTAAATATTATGAGCCAAGGTCAAACACTATATGATGTAACTAATCGTGCTTTGATGGGCCTTAAAGATGTATTAGAAGAAGCAAAACCTGATGTGGTACTCGTTCATGGTGATACTACAACTACCTTTGCTGGTGCCTTGGCTTCTTTCTACCAAGAAATTCCTGTAGGTCACGTGGAAGCAGGACTACGGACAGGTGATATTTACTCTCCGTTCCCTGAAGAGATGAATCGCAAATTGACGGGGGCTATTGCGACGTATCACTTTGCGCCTACTTCTAGTTCTGAAAGCAATTTAAAAAAGGAAAATATTAATACAGAACATCTTTATGTAACAGGGAATACTGTTATCGATGCTCTTGATACGACGGTACAAGACAACTATGTATTCGATGATGCAGCTATTAATGCTCTTGATCCTAAAAAACGTACGGTTCTTGTTACCACACATCGCCGAGAAAACTTAGGTGAACCTATGCGCCATGTATATCAAGCCATTCGCGATTTAATTAATGAATTTGAAGATATTCAAGTTGTTTTCCCTGTACATAAAAATCCTAAAGTTCGCCAAGTTGTACAAGAGGAGCTTGGCTCTGTGGATCGTGTTACATTAATCGATCCTCTTGACTATGAACCATTTGCAAACTTGATGGCTAAATCTTACTTGATTTTGACTGATTCAGGTGGGATTCAAGAGGAAGCCCCAGCTCTTGGTAAGCCAGTTCTCGTATTGCGTGATACGACAGAACGTCCTGAAGCAGTAGAAGCAGGTACCGTTCGCCTTGTAGGTACTGATAAAGATGCGGTACATAAAGCCGCTTATGAATTATTGAGCAATGCTGAAGCGTATAAGTTGATGTCTAACTCTGTTAACCCATATGGTGATGGTAAAGCATCTGAACGCATCATCCAAGCGTTGCGCCATGAGTTCTTAGGCAATCCTAATCGTCCTGAACGATTTGGTAAATAATATGGATAAGGATCTTGTGAAAGCCCTCGCCATGGCAACATCAGCGGGGGTCACACTGGTCTCCTGTATAGGAGGTTTTATTTGGCTAGGTTATAAATTGGATACTTGGCTTCAAACGGAACCACTCTGCATGGTCATATTTGGCCTAATAGGAGCTATAACAGGGTTTTATATGTTATATAAACAGATACAATAATACCATAAAGCCGGTAAATATGCGTATTTACCGGCTTTATTTATTTGCAGATTGTTTTAAATTTTTTAAAATCAACTCGGTTGCTCAACCGTTGCTCAACTTTTGGCGAAAGTTAAAGATACGTAATCCGCGCCTAAAAGGCTATCCTTATCAGGTAATTTATTTACTGCTGCCACTAACTCAGACACATCTTTGTGGATATATACTTGATTGGTTACATCCGAATGCCGATGACCTAATATAGTTTTTGTTGTAGCTTCCGATATACCAATATGAATTAATAGAGTAGCGCATGTATGCCTTCCATCGTGCGGAAGGTGCCCAGGGAAATGTTTGTTTAAGTAGGTGCGAATGGCTACTAATAAATGCTTAGGAGTATCTTTTGGAAGTAAATATTCGTGTCGTTGGAAGTTACTTAGCTTATACCACTCCTTAATGAATGGTAGGATAGATTCTGCGATTGGAATGATGCGGTTTTTTCCTGCCTCGGTTTTACTGCCACCGATCATATATCTATCTTTAATGTGAACATCTTTTAGTTTAATACTTTGGATTTCACCAGGTCGCATTCCTGAATATATGTAAACCAATAATATGCGGGCGTCTCTGTCTGTTTTTGCCAGCTCCCATAAACGAGATATCTCAATAGGCGTAAAGGGTTTATGGATTTCAGACTTTACCTTTTGAGGAAGCGTCACAAGAGCAGCATAGTTCTTATCGACGATATCATTTTTTATAGCAGCGTCAAAAGTTGCTTTCATAGCAGTTTTAATTTGAACAAGGGTTGTGTGGCTCATATCCGCATATCTATCAATGACATCTTGCATATGTGCAAGTCTTATGTCCTTAATAGGGATTTTTAGTAGATGCTCAACCTTCTTTTTATTATACAGATATCCGCCTTTTTCTAAAATAACCCCTTTACGTATCTTATCTTCAATCATCCATTCCCAACATTGACCAAAGGTCGTATCCTTGACTTCATATTGCGGAGCATTAGCATCATAAGCCGATAATGCATTATACGCTTCCTTTTGTGTTGCAAAGGTACCTATGGATTTCCGCAAGGGTTTACCCTCAGAATTGTATCCAAGGGTCACTACGGCTCGATATGGCTTGCGTAGGGCCTTATGTTTCATCTTATATACGGTGCCTGTACCATTGGCGCGTTTCATGGCCATAATTTCATACCTCCTAAAATACCCCTATCTGAGTAGTATTGGATAGGGGCTTACATCTTATTTAAATTGAATCTGTTTAGCCTCTCCGTTGAGGTAGTAGGTAACTGTAGGCTTATTAGCGTTAATGTACTCAACGAGTCCTGGCTGAACCGGTGCCACGTATATGGTGTGGTAGAAGAATGATTCAGGGAATATATCGAATCGGCGTGCAGGCGGTACGGTCTGCACGAGCTGCCAATGCGCTTGTACAGACTTCCCATTAGGGAAGGTAAGAGTGGAGTTCTCTCCACCCTGCGCGGATGTAAGTGTCCAGTCCTCAAGGACTACGCTGGTTACGGTGTGGCCAAGCACAGACTCGTCCTTAAACTCAATAGACGGTTTAGGCCATAGGGCGAATAGGGCTATGCCTATGACGACTATAAGAATAATAGGAATAGCGATAATTGACTTAATCTTCATAATTTTCCTCCCTTTGTTTCAATTTATCACTGTACGCTTTTAGGTATTTAATAAAATCCCTTGAGAGTTCAAGTTCTTTAATATCTTTTGTTGGTTCATAGAATTGATCAATAGTAAATGTTAAAAATGAATCAAGCTTACCTCGGCTCTCTAGTTGGCCAAGTGTTAAGAAAAACCGGATAAAAGTATCGGTATCTTCCATTAAATGAGATATAATGGCCCCAATTTCTCTATATTTATCAATCATTGGCTTTGTAGCTAGCGGAAGGGATTCTCTTAAGGTAGTTACCATAAGCTCTTCAAACGAATTTTTATTTGCTTCTAGGTAAAATGAATCGTCCTCAGACAATATGGCCGGTAGATACTCCTTGTGTTCTTCAATCAGCCCATGAGCCGCATTATTTCGTAGTCTTCTAATTTCGATATCGTCGGTCAATGGAAATGCAGTTTTGATATATCGATACAAATCATGAATGAAGTCCGTTTGGGCCTGTGCTTTTGAGGAAGTTGCCCGGACTGCTTCGTGGTGTAAATCCTTCCCTAGTATATAGTTCATATCGACATTAAATAGCGTTGCGTAGGCTCGAATATAAGGAGCGGATGGTTGGCTCTTGCCATTCTCCCAGCGTGATATCATACTCTTGGATACGCCTTCACCTTTTATGTCTATTCCGGCTTTTTGAACCTCTAATGAAAGTTTTTCTCGAAGTGCATCAATAGTTAGGCCTTGCGCGGTGCGTAGTTCTTTTAATCGTTGGCCTATCTTAAATTTTAATTGATCTTCTTTAAGCCTTGAGTTTATATTTAGATTTGTAGTCATTTTTAAAATTCACCTTTCCTCACTTAAACCCTCATCCTACCTATATTATACTCCTAAAGTTCCTCAATAGGCAATTAAAATTTACGAGAAATCACAAAAATGTTGTTGACAGGAACTTTTTGCGGTGCTATCATGTACTCATAAGGCAACTCGGCAACATTTAAGGGTGGCTAATATAACAATTTGATATTGAAAGGGGGCGGGGTATATGATACCACGTAAAGCAATTTCTCCATATCGAAAGCTCAAAAGCTTTATGGTAGAAAATGATATTTCTAATACCGCAGCCGCAAAGGTGATAGGGGTTAAGCCAAACACTTTCAGTAAGAAGCTTAACCGCATTAACACAGACTTCACATTACAAGAGATGCGTACGTTGTGTATAACCTATGACCTTGATGCGAACGTATTTTTTTTACATTAAAGGTTCCTATTTAGGCAACTTTTTATTTTTACTTAGAGGTTCCTAATTAGGCAACTTAAAAGGAGGCGCAAGTATGAGGCAAAAGCAATTTACAACAAGAATGTACGGCGATGCCATACTTGAACGATTAGACGCATTAGGCATGTCAAAAGCAGATTTAACTAGGACTGCAGAGATTTCAAGGTCAACATTGAATCGTGCAATTGAAGGGCGTTCAGTCCACATGGGTACAATCGTTGCTATTTGTCACGCTCTCGGAGTTGAGTCCGTCGAGGATACGGACTTTTGGGAGACGGATTATTACAATCCGAAAATTGATGCTATTTAAAGTAAAAAGGAGGACAGTAAATGCTTAAAAAAGTGATTTCAGTCGCCCAAATGTCGGCTGTCCTTGGTGTTAGCCTAACGGCTATCAGAGAGGGTATCGCGGTAGGTAAATTCCCATTTGCCTATGCCTGGCAGTCACCAGGCAAAAAGTCAAGAGCCTTTGTCATCGACAAAGAAGGCTTTAGGACGTTCCTTGTCCATTCGCTTGGATGGGATACGAAAGTAGTTGATGCGGAGTTTAAATCTGCAGGAATTCATTAGGAGGAATTAATCATGAACTGGAGTAACACATCCTATCATTACACAATATCCGTAATTAAAGGAATTGTAGGTGGATTTCAGTATAGCCTCGACAGAAAATGTAACACAAAACGGTGGGCACTGATGGAACTTGAACAGTTAGGAGCCTCAAATTGGGGATTTTTAAACTTAAAAACGCGCTTAATCGATAGCGCCATCCAAAAAGCCATTAGATACGTCAAAAGTACCGACATGTCAAATTGTCAGGTATCGACTGTGTATCATTCTGGATTTAGGCACGATCCTGGTTATTTTAAAGGTTTAAAGGAGATGTAAATCATGACATGGATTGACGCAGGAATGCATTTAAGCTTTGCTACTGCTGCAGTAGCATCTATTTTATCAATGATGATGTTATAAAGGAGATCAATTTATGGGCTATATGTTATTGGGGACGTTCCTTGTCGCAGGCTCTATGGGGGCCTTGGAAGTAGACCAAATCGGTTGGGAACAGTTTATATTGCAATCGTTAATCGGACTTGTCATATCCCTATACGGTTTTTACAAAGATAAAGCCGAAATGGATGCTGAAGACCGCGAAGATGTCACATACATGCCGAGAGTGAGAACTCGCGGCGATTATTGCAAAAACCCTTATTACAACTAAAAGGAGACAGAAAATGACAAAAGCTTATGTCAGTAAACAAAAAGTGAGGGACTTCGTATCACGTGTCAGTTTTGACAAAACCAATGCAATTGAAAATGAATACGAAGCGCTATTAATTAAAGAAATTAAATCACTAGATGCCTTTAAGCGTCTAGAAGATGCTCTATCCGAAGCACGAAAAGCAGCTATGGAAATTAGGAAATCGGGATTTGGTGATAATGTTTTGGCTAGTATGCCGACTTCAGAATTTTTAATAGATCGCATGATTAGTCGAAGTAGGAGTTTCTACCGGGAACCATCAAAAGAATGGGCGACTGTTTGTGAACTCCTGAAGCCGTTCAATGAACGACTATCAAAAGTACGTGATGCCAGAAAAAGTGCTTACAGAATTATTGATGAAGCCCAGACAGGTAGAGCAGCTGCCGATGCGTTAAAAGAAGCGGGTCTAGATTATTACGCGTGGGAAGCTAGAAAACCTGAGATGGTGCTTGATTTAAGCGCTTTGAAAGGTGGTGATTAAATTGCGAGACTGTAACAACTGTCCAAGACGAGACTTCTGCATTCCTGATGAATGCGAGGATTTGGGCATGAAAAATGAGCCTGATGATGCGGCAACATCAACAAGCTCAAATTAGAAAAATATCCACTTAAAGTATACCACAGAAAGGACATCTTATGGAATTCCTATTAGTTACTTACGATACCAGTGATTATTACTGGCAAAATAGCACCCCTATACATAACCCAGATGAATTTTGGTTTAGATACTATGAATCCGATACAAATGTTCCAATCGATAACATTGGTGTTGGTGATTGGGTTGTTGTTAAATCAAGAAACGGCTTAGGTCTTGCCCGTGTTTTGAAAAAGGCAAAAGACATCGATACTGTTCGGATGCAAGGCTTTAAAGGGAACATCGTTAAGCAGGTTATAGCCGTTGTTGATACCTCTAAATGCGATAAACGCGAAAGTGATCGAGCTAAATTGGAGGACATCGAAAAGAAACTCGAACAAAAGGCTAAAAACGCTGAGCGCTTGACTATGTATCGATTACTCGCAAAAGATAACCCAGAATTCTCAGCATTACTTACTGAGTATGAATCTGTGAAGGCGTCTGTCAATGAATTATAACGCTTTCATCAACTCCAAGTCTAAAATGTCAGAATCTCATGGATTTGATATTAATACAGGTATGTTAAACAATCATCTATTTGACTTCCAACGAGATATCGTTAAATGGGCCTTGGCAAAAGGTAAAGCTGCCATATTCGCAGATTGCGGATTAGGTAAAACTTTAATGCAGCTGGCCTGGGCGTATGAGATTTATCTACATACAGGTGGATCAGTACTCATATTAGCACCGCTAGCTGTAGCTGCTCAAACACAGTCCGAGGGTGACCGTTTCGATATTCCTGTGACTATATGCGAATCTGATGATGATATTGTGCCAGGCGTTAATATTACAAATTATGAGAAATTAGGACGATTCAATACCGATAATTTGATAGGTGTCGTGCTTGATGAATCAAGTATCCTAAAGTCATTTACTGGTAAAGTACGTACAGATTTAATAAATCGATTCAGTAATACACCATATCGGTTGGCATGTACGGCAACACCTGCACCGAATGACTATATGGAGCTTGGCAATCATGCAGAGTTCCTCGGCATCATGAGCCGTAATGAGATGTTATCTATGTATTTCACGCACGATGGTAGCGATACCGCTAAATGGCGATTAAAAGGCCATGCAGAGAATACCTTTTGGGAATGGATGGCGTCATGGGCAGTCGTGCTAGATAATCCGGCATCCCTGGGGTATGAAGATGATGGCTATGAATTGCCTGAGTTACACGTACATGAAATCGTAGTTGATAAAACTGGCGAAGATATCCCTACTTTATCATTATTGGAACGCCGCAGAGCCCGCAAAGCATCTCTTGAATCAAGATGTAGAGCAGCAGCTGATTTAGTCAATGCATCTAATGAGCAATGGCTAGTGTGGTGCGACCTTAATGATGAATCGACTACTTTGAAAGAAATGATTGATCTCGCAGAGGACGTCAAAGGTAGTGATAAGGCGACTCGAAAACAGGGCATGATGTTAGGTTTTGGTTCTGGATTCCTAAAATGCTTGGTAACAAAACCAAGTATCGCTGGATTCGGAATGAACTGGCAAAACTGCCACAATATGATTTTTGTTGGACTATCCGATAGTTATGAACAGTATTATCAAGCGCTTCGTCGATGCTGGCGATTTGGTCAGAAGCATGAGGTGAACGCTTATATCGTAATTTCCGAAAAGGAAGGCGCGGTTAAAGCGAATATCGAACGTAAGGAAGCGGATGCTATAAAAATGAGGGACGCTATGATTGCGCTAACCCGTGACGCTGTTCGTACTGAATTATCTAAAACTAGACGGGAATCAACGGAATACAATCCGTGTGTGCCTATGGTGTTACCTAACTGGGCAGAAATGAGGGCTGTTATATGACTAAAATTTACGTAAGCCATCCATTCGGAGGATTGGCTAAAAATAAAAAGAATGCTGACTCTGTATTAAAGTGGCTGCAGGACGATATGGGCGTATTTCCGATAAAGGAACCTTTTGGCAGTGATACGCATAACATATTCCTATCACCTATACATATGTTTGGGCATTTATATAACAAGGTTGATTATGATACTGGCATAGGCTGGTGTATTGACCTTCTAAGTGGTTGTGATGCAATCATAATGTGCAACGGATGGGAGAACTCAACCGGGTGCAATTTGGAGCTAGCTTATGCTAAGGATCATAACATAAGAGTCATCCACATCAATGAATTAAAAGCAGCCAAATTGACTAGATTAGCTGTTGAGGCAGGAATGGATAAAGCTATAGCCGCCCTATCTGGATTTGCAATGCTGCAAGCGTTAAATAAGAAAGCAAAGGAGGACCTACAACGTGAACGTGCTAAATCAGTTAATTGAGTCCCGATTTGCAATTTATAATGGCGACTCTGTAGAAGTGCTGAAAGGGCTGCCTGATGATAGCGTTCATTACTCCATATTTAGCCCTCCATTTAGTAGCTTGTATGTGTACTCAAATTCCGATAGGGATATGGGAAACTCATCTACTGATAGTGAGTTTTGGCAGCACTTCAAGTATTTGATTGCAGAACTATACCGCGTAATAATGCCTGGGCGATTAGTATCAGTTCATTGTATGGATTTACCTCTCACGAAATCTAGGGATGGTATTATCGGAATGAAAGACTTTCCCGGTGACATTATTCGAGCCTTTCAGGATGCTGGATTCGTGATGCATTCCCGAGTCACGATTTGGAAAGACCCTCTTGTTGAGGCTACTCGGACAAAGGCTCTGGGTCTTTTACATAAACAAATTGTAAAAGATTCTGCCATGTGCCGTATGGGGGCGCCTGATTACATCGTGACATTGCGTAAGCCTGGTGACAATCCGGAGCCCATCGCACATCCGGATGGATTTACCCAGTTTTTCGGGCAAGAGGAACCTGAGGGTATCAAAGGAGTTGAACGACCTGCGCCCGATCCAGAGTTGTTTGATAAAAAGCAGAAATATAATACGGAGCCTATGTATAGCCATCAAGTATGGCGCCGATATGCTAATCCTGTATGGGCGGATATCCGCCAAACACATACGCTGAATTATAAAGCAGCTCGTGATAATAAGGATGAACGTCATATTTGCCCGTTACAGCTAGATACGGTGGCTCGTTGCATAGAATTGTGGAGTAATCCAAATGATATCGTACTTGATCCGTTTGCCGGTATTGGTACTGTACCAGTTATGGCACTTCGTATGGGGCGTAGGGCTTTAGGTTTTGAGCTAAAAGAATCGTATTACAACCAATCAATTATTAATATTCAGGAGGATTTAAACAATGATTAAAGTTGAAGTTCAAGGAGTTAATGTACTAGATGTATATAACCAGCTAAAAGCTGTGTTAAATCAATTCAGAAGTTTTGTAGATAACGACAGAGCAATGGATGATAAAGCCCCTGGCATAGTAGATACAGTGGTATCTACAGTAGCGACACCGTCCGTGTGCGTATCTAATCTCACACCACAAGATACGAATCAAGGTGTGCCTACTACAACAGTAGCAGTGCAACCAAACTCCGTATCCATGACGGCTCCTAATGCGGCTGTACAAGTTACTCCTACTCAAGTAGCTGTTACGGCACCAACTGTCAACGTGGCAACTGATGCCCAAGTACAAACTGCAGCACCTTTGCAAACACCTGTTACTGCTCCGGTATCCCAAGAAGTTAAGAAGTATACATTGCCTGAAATTCAAGCGGCTCTTGCGCCATTACTTGACGCAGGGAAAGCTGTAGAATTGCAACAATTAATGGCACAATTCGGTGTTCAATACTTGGGTGAAGTACCTGAGAACAGATACCCTGAATTAGTAAATGCAATTAGAGGATTGGGGGCAAGAATCTAATGGCACCTCGATCACATGCATTATTAAACGCATCGGGGTCGCACCGGTGGCTGCATTGTACAGCCGCCCCTCTTCTAGAGGAGAACTTTCCCGATAGCACATCTGTATATGCAAAGGAAGGAACCCTGGCACACGAACTGTGTGAGTTAAAACTACAGAAGTATACCACGGCCATGGCGAAATCCACATACACTCGCAAGTTCAACAAAATCAAAAAGGATGAATTGTGGCAACCAGAAATGGACGATACCTCGGAAACATACCTTGAATATGTCAAAGGTGTCATGTTAGGTTGCACAGCAACTCCAGTAGTAGCCATTGAAAAACGCGTTGACTTTAGCCGTTATGTACCCGATGGATTCGGAACGGCTGACTGTATCATCCTATCCGGCGACACTTTGCACATCGTTGATTATAAGCACGGAAAAGGGGTAGTTGTTAATGCGGAACACAATCCACAAATGATGTTATATGCCCTCGGCGCGATTGACGCATATAGATTACTCTATATGTTTAATACGGTCAAAATGACTATCGTGCAGCCCCGTGTTAATAATATCAGCGAATGGGAAATCCCTACGGCAGAACTACTGGAGTGGGGTAATACATTCGTCAAACCTCGTGCAGACGAGGCTATGTCTGGCAACGGTAAATTTGAACCTGGCGACTGGTGCAGATTCTGCAGGGCGAAACAACAGTGCAAAGCTCGATATGAGGCAAACGACTCATTGCACAGTGCGCTAGTTGCTAATCATGATCCTCGACTTATCTCGATGACAGAACTCGGTGAATATCTTCGTCGAGGGAAAGACGTCGCTGCTTGGCTCGAGGATATGAAAGACTACGCACTCACTGAATCTCTTAATGGGGTGACAGTCCCTGGCTGGAAAGCCGTAGAGGGTCGTGGTAGTCGGGCATTTCAAGACACCGATGCTGCGATTGACACTTTAATCAAAGCAGGCATCGATGAAAGCATTCTATATGAACGCAAGACATTAACATTGGCTCAGATGGAAAAGACCATCGGTAAAACCCAATTTAATGATATGGTAGGCGACATGATCGTTAAGAAAGCAGGCAAGCCTACCCTAGTTGAGGAATCCGATAAGCGCCCTCGGATTACCAATCAACCTACTGCGGCGCAAATATTTAATGTATCTAATGATAATAATGGAGGTAATTAATTATGTCATTCGTTCCACAACCAACTGAAGTATTATTGCAAAATGTTCGTGTATCCTATTGCCATCTATTAGAACCTTGGGCTAATTCCACACAGCCTGGTGCTAAACCTAGATATTCAGCTACTATTCTTTTGCCTAAAACTGATGTAGCTCAACACCAAGCACTTATGAATGCTATCGAGGCTGCCATTCAAGCCGCGCGTACCAAATTCGGCGCACGTGTTCCAGCACAGCCTAAAGTACCAATTCATGACGGTGATGGTTACACGCAATCTGGTAAGGAATTTGGCCCTGAATGTAAAGGTCATTGGGTATTTACAGCAGCGCAAGACGCTAGTTATAAAGTTGAAGTAGTAGATCTTCAAGGTAATCCTCTCACAAATCCTACGCAAGTATACTCCGGCATGTATGTCAATGTACTTGTTCGATTCTTCTTCTACTCCAATCAATCCACTGGTATCGGATGTGGTTTAGGTCCTGTTCAAAAAGTACGCGATGGTGAAGCATTGGGTAGCATGCCTGTAGCTGCATCCTCTGTATTTGGTGCACCTCAAGGTAGCGCAGCTAATGTATATACTGGTGCTCCAGTAGCAGGTCAACCTGTGCAACAACAAGCACCTCAACAAGGTTATGTACAACCGGCATATGCTACGACACCTCAGCAATCCGTGCAGCAGGCTCCTGTAGGGATTAACCCTGTAACTGGTCAACCTTACTAATAGGTGCCTGATATGAGGCATCTAAGTATTGATATAGAAACATATTCATCGACTGATATCTCATTCGGAGTGTACAAATATACTGAATCGCCTGATTTCGCCATATTACTATTTGCGTATTCCTACGACTTTGGTTCTGTTGAAGTTGTAGATTTAGCGCAAGGAGGGGTAATTCCTGACAGTGTAATTCGTGATTTATTAAGCCCAGATGTAATCAAGCACGCTTACAATGCACAATTTGAAATTACATGTCTAAATCGTGCAGGGTTACTCACATCGGTTGATCAGTGGCAATGCACGATGATTCACGGTGCCTACCTAGGATATCCTATGGGCCTAGCCTTACTCGGCAAGGCCCTGGGATTACCTCAGGATAAGAAAAAGGATGCATCGGGGAAAGCACTTATCAAGTACTTTTGTACGCCATGTAAGCCTACTAAACGTAATGGGGGTCGTACCCGTAATCTACCTAGACACGATATGGATAAATGGAATGCTTTTATCGAGTACAACCGCCAGGACGTTGTGACCGAGATGGAATGTTATCATAGATTAGCTTCTTTCCCTGTACCTGATGATACGTGGAAAGATTGGTATCTTGATATCCAAATCAATAGTAGGGGGGTGCGCATCGACCATGAATTGGTTGAGGGTGCCTTATACATTGATGAAGAAAATCGCGAAATGTTGATGAATGAGGCTTATCAAATTACGGGACTTAGCAACCCTAACAGCCGGAATCAATTACTTGATTGGCTAAACAATAATACTAATGTTAGTCTTGAAAAGTTAACTAAGGACACTGTGGCCGATGCTCTGACGGATGCTGATGACGTTGCAGCAAAAGTGCTTATGATTCGGAAGAAACTTGCGAAGTCATCAGTATCTAAATACACCATGATGGATGGTGCTATGGGCGCAGATCTTCGTCTTAGGGGAACGTTACAATTCTATGGTGCCAACCGTACCGGACGCTGGGCGGGTCGTCTTATCCAGGTGCAGAACCTGCCGAGAAATTACATCGAAAACCTCGACACGGCTCGGCATCTCGTTAAGACCAAAAACCGTCAAGGGTTAGAACTTCTGTACGGTGATGTATCGGATACGCTATCTCAATTAATTCGTACCTCAATTATTGCTGAAAAGGACAATACATTATGTGTGGCCGACTTCTCGGCCATTGAGGCTCGTGTTATCGCCTGGTTATCGGGAGAACATTGGCGGCAGCGAGTATTCGCTGAGGGCGGAGATATATACTGTGCTTCCGCATCATCGATGTTTGGTGTTCCCGTTGTTAAACATGGCGAGAATGGGCACCTTAGACAAAAAGGTAAAGTCGCTGAATTGGCACTCGGCTATCAAGGCGGAGTGAATGCATTAAAAGCCATGGGAGCTCTTGATATGGGACTCCATGAGGAGGAATTACCAGAAATCGTAAATTTGTGGCGTAACGCATCACCTAGAATACGAGATTTATGGTATGCCGTTGAGAACGCGGCCGTGTACACCGTTACTACCGGGAATCCTATAGGCCTTGACCACGGCATTATGTTTCGTTTGGAAATTGATCCAATATATGGATACCGATATATGACGATTGAACTACCTAGCGGACGTAAGCTGTTTTATCCTAGCCCAAGCATTAAACAGAATGCATTTGGTAAGGATGCTGTGCATTTTAAGACTAAGGTAAATGCTGCATGGGTTACTGAAAGTACCTATGGGGGTAAGTTAGTCGAAAACATCACGCAAGCAGTCGCTCGCGATTGTTTAGCATTAACATTACGCCGATTGGAGGATGTAGGATATCAAATTATCATGCACATCCATGACGAAGCTGTACTTGAAATCAATAAGCATAACGCAGAATCAATACTGGATGATGTTAATGCTATATTCTCAATCGCCATACCTTGGGCAGACGGGCTGCTATTATCATCCGCAGGATTTACTAACGACTATTATATGAAAGATTAGGAGGGGATACACTTGCAAAACGATAAACTGATTACCATCAGTATCGGTGCGAGTCGCACATCAAAGCAATGGACCCGTACGGAGATGTTATGGTCCGAGTTTTGTGAACGCCTCAAAATCCCCGTTCGTACAACAGAAACCGTGGACGAGTACCACAGATTGCCAAAATCTGAGAAAAGTAAGTTAAAGGACATAGGCGGCTTTGTTGGTGGTACGTTAAACGGTCTACAACGTAAAGCTATTAACGTGTCTGGGCGTGATCTGATTACTCTTGATATGGATGCCATATCGCCTGGGGAAACTGAGAACGTCGCCCGCACGATTGACAGCCTCGGCATGGCTTATGCCATCTACTCAACCCGTTCTCACACTGTGCATCGTCCGCGGTTACGCGTTATCGTCCCGACTGATAGAACGATGACACCTGACGAGTATGAGCCTATCGCCCGTAAGTTAGCGGAGCTCATCGGCATTGGTATGATGGACGGAACTACGTTCGAAGCTTCTCGGCTTATGTACTGGCCGTCATGTCCTAACGATGCTCAATATGTATATTATGTAGGCGATAAGGCTTTCTTATCTGCTGACGGTATGCTCGGTCAATATACTGATTGGCGCGATGTACGTTCTTGGCCACAGGTACCTGGTAAGGAAGCATCGCAGCATGAGAAACAGCTACTTGCGAAACAAGCTGATCCGAGAGAAAAGCCAGGTATTGTAGGTGCTTTTTGTCGAATATATGGCATCCGTGAGGCGATTGATAAATTCATACCTCATGCATATGTCGATGTTGACGGCAGCGAGGACCGTTTAACGTTCGTTACTGGCTCAACGGTAGCAGGGGCGGTTATATATGATGACGATACATTCCTGTTCAGTCACCATAATACTGACCCGTGCAGTGGTCAACTGGTTAACGCCTTTGACCTTATCCGGCTGCATAAGTTCCACAGCTTAGACGAGACTGCTAAGGACGGAACACCTGGGCACAAACTGCCATCTTACATGGCTATGTCTAAACTAGCTATGCAAGATACGGTAGTCGTTAATGAACTCAACATGGCTCGCGCCCGAGAATCGGCATCAAATGTATTTGCTGATATTATCACGGACGTATCGGCTCATTCTGAGACATCCGATCTCGACCCTAATGCGTTGACGAACGTTGACTGGATGAAAAGCTCGACATTAAAGTACGACGAGAATGGTCGACCTAAGAACACATTAGATAACATGCTTAAAATCATGCACCATGATCCGGCGCTTGTCGGTAGACTTGCCTATGATAGATTTGGTTCGAGATACGTGGCAAAAGGAGCCCTACCATGGAACCCAACACCAGGACTTCGCATATGGACAGACGCAGATGATGCGGGCTTACGGTGGTACCTAGAAAATAAATATGATATCACCGGCAAAGATAAAATCATGGATGCCCTCATTATGTGCGCTGAGCAAAATGGATTTAATGAAGTACTAGATTACCTTAACGGGTTATCCTGGGACGGCATTGCTCGATTAGATACCATATTCATCGACTACTTAGGGGCTGAGGATAATGTGTATACTCGTGCAGCCGCTAGAAAGTCATTTACGGCGGCAGTAGCGCGAGCGTTTGAGCCTGGATGCAAGTATGATACGATGCCAATTCTTATCGGCGGTCAGGGTATCGGTAAAAGTACTCTTATCCGCACGATGGGTAAGAAGTGGTATGCTGATGGCTTAAACACCTTTGAAGGTAAGGAAGCTGCAGAAGGTATTCAAGGTAAATGGATTATAGAAGCTGGTGAAATGGCCGGGTATTCAAGGGCTGAAGAAAATGCATCTAAGCAATTCCTAAGTCGTCAAGTAGATGTATTTCGTCAGGCTTATGGCCGACGTACGCAAGAGTACCCACGGCAGTGTGTATTTTTTGGCAGTACGAATCAGTATGAGTTCCTAAAAGATATCACAGGCAATCGCCGATTTTGGCCTATTGATCTTGAAATGACGACTCCACGAAAGAACATATTTGTTAATCTTCCAGGGGAAGTTGACCAGTTATGGGCGGAGGCCTTGTATCGTTATAAAAGCGGGGAAAGCCTCATTATCGAGGATGACCCGGCTGTACTAAAACTGGCTGATGCGGCAAGAGATGCACATATGGAATCAAATACCAAAGCAGGACTGATTAATGAGTTTTTATTAATCAAGGTGCCTTTAAATTGGAATGTGATGAGTCGGAGCGCCAGGAGGACGTATCTTAGCATGAATGCTAAACCTGCCGAGGGTCAAGAGTTAGTATACCGTGACCGTATTTGTGCGGCAGAGGTTTGGTGGGAATGTTTTGGGAACGACCCAAGTCGAATGAAGAAGATCGAGACTAGGGAAATTAATCAGATATTGGCGGACTCCCCGTACACAATGGGCGGAAGTCAGTTGATGAGATTTGGTGAATATGGACATCAAAGAGGGTTCAGAATCAACGAGTCAAAACTGAAATTATAACGTTAACATTCTCAATTAAGCGTTAACATTCTCAGTATTTTTGTTAACATTAGAATGTTAACGAATTCGGAGAATGTTAACGTACTATGTTAACGCATAAAGTCAGTAATTATCTATATTCATATAGGTTGGTTAACATTGTTAACATTATATACTGGTAAATATCAAAACAAAGAGTTTTAAGAAAAAATACGCCCTTTACAGCCTTAATTTGAACCCTCATATACGCGTATGTAAACATGTTAACGTCTAAAAATTTCAGAGGTGAGAAATGTTAGAAAAGGATATCGAGAGAAAATTAGTTGCAGGCGTCAAACGTTCGGGAGGTAAAGCATATAAGTTTGTATCCCCTGGCAATGTCGGTGTGCCTGATCGTATCGTTATATGGCCGAATGGTGTTATTCATTTCGTAGAATTGAAGACATCCAAAGGTGTACTTTCGAGATTGCAGGGAGCCCAAGCCCGTGAACTTCAAAAACTAAACCAAAAAATATTTGTGTTAAAAGGTGCTGATGCCGTGGCTGGTTATTTGGATCAATTCGCAGAAGAATTCGGGGTGAAAGCGTAATGCAGTTTATCCCGCATGCGTATCAGCGATATTGTATCGACAAGACCGTTAATCAAAATAAGATAGGGTTATTCCTAGATATGGGTTTAGGAAAAACGATTATCACGTTATCTGCCATATACGAATTAAAGTACTCCCGATTCGCCATTCGTAAAGTGTTAATCATAGCGCCTAAGAAAGTAGCGGAGGCTACATGGCAACGAGAAGCACGAAAATGGGACGGTGTAGGTATATTAAGGATATCTACTGTATTAGGTAGCCTGAAAAAGCGTATTAAGGCTTTAAACACACCTGCCGACATATACATCATCAATCGCGAGAATGTAACGTGGTTAGTTGATTACTACAAGAATGCGTGGCCATTTGACATGGTAGTTGTGGATGAATCTAGTTCCTTTAAAAACCACACAGCTAAGCGTTTTAAATCATTAGCCTATATGCATAACCACATCAAGCGTATGGTGTTGTTAACAGGTACGCCAGCCCCTAATGGGTTAATCGACTTATGGGCACAAGTGTATTTATTAGACCGCGGCGAGTCGTTAGGTAAAACGTACACAGGATTTAGAGATTACTATTTCGAGCCCGATCAGAGGTCACGCGAAATGGTGTACTCCTATAAACCTAAATCCGATTCAAATGACAGTATCATGGCGGCAATATCTGGGTTATGTATATCCATGAAAGCCAGTGACTATTTGGAGCTACCTCCAGTCATCAACGATATTAAATATGTGCAGTTAGATTCAAAAGCTAAAAAGGCATACGAAGATATGGAACGCACATCTGTATTAGAGTTGATTGAAGCTGGCGAAGATATCACAGCTTTGAGTGCAGCAGCATTATCTACAAAGCTACAACAGTTAGCGAATGGCGCCGTATATGATGGCGATAGGAATGTTCACGAGATACATGGCTGTAAAATTGAGGCTTTTATGGAACTTGTAGAACAGTTGAACGGCAAGCCTGCATTAGTGTTTTACAATTTTAAACATGACTGTGAACGACTAAAAGCAGCATTAGCTAAGACTAAACTACGTGTCCGTGAGTTAAAGGGTGCCGATGATGAGATAGCGTGGAATGCTGGAGAGATTGATATTCTATTAGCACATCCGGCTAGTACGGCATACGGGCTTAACTTACAAGACGGCGGGAACCATGTAATATGGTTCGGGTTAAATTGGAGTCTTGAGTTATATCAACAAGCTAATAAGCGGCTACACCGCCAAGGTCAAATGGAGAAGGTAATTATCCATCATCTAATATGTGAGGGAACTCGTGATGAGGATATGATGGACGCACTAGCGCAAAAGGACCGGGCGCAGGAATATGTGCTGCAAAGTTTAAAAGCGAGAATTGATAAATACAGAAAGGATGATTAATATGGATCATTTTATAATGGCGGGATTATTCGGAGTTATTGTAATAATAGTGTGTTACACGACTATTCAAGTTATAGATATTGTTGATAAACGAAAATACAAGACTGTGTACGGGTTAACCCCAGGTAGATTGTATGAGCAACCAAAGAATCCCCCGCCGCCACCTACTAGGCTATCAGCTAGTGAAGAGCTAAGTCGTTACATAGCGAATGAAGAATTGAGACGTTTCGGAGAAGCAACGAATCGATTTGGTATAAATATGGGAAGAAGTATACTAGATAGACCTCATAGACCTTCCAGACCTTCTGAACCTCCTAGACGCATAGATAAGCAATGTGATGATATCAACCATCCTAGTCATTATACACAAGGCGATATCGAGGTTATCGATTACATCGAAGACAAGAAACTAGGATATCGATTAGGTAATGTTGTGAAGTATGTATCCAGAGCTGGGCATAAGGATGATGCTATTAAGGATTTGAAAAAAGCCCGTTGGTATTTAAATCGGGAAATTGCAAAGAGGGAAGAGCATGACAAAAGTCGAGCGTCTACTAATTAACAAAGGGCACTATCTAGATGACACGTATCAACTTGTCATGGATATAGTTAAGGTTGTAGATAATCTCAAAGATAATGTTGCCGAGAGATTAGATGATGACCTGAGTGATGATGCATACGCCATGTGTGAGGAGATGTTCACTGCTGTCGAGCAATGCAAAGCAGACATGGTAGAAGCCATTGAGGATATTGTCGAACGTATGGAGGTAAAGAATGCAAAAGCGTAGGAGTAGGGCAGATGTGATTGTAGGTGCCATACAGTCAGATTTAAGTCTTGCCATCATACGAGCCCGTAATAGGCAACTGAGATCACCTATGCTAGATGATAGAATTCGTGAAAGCGGATACATTGACGGATTACTACGAGCACAGATGATTATCAGTAAATATGGAGATTATCGAGTATGATGGCTAAGGAAGAACTACAAGCTGTCCGCCATACTGAGCAGCGAATGCGTGCGTTAGAGATTCAGCTAGGTGCGATTAACCGAGATTTACATTCAGAAGCTATACAGATATGTGAATCGGGAGATGCTATGCCACGAATTAGTAAGCACTTACAAGAATGTAGGGAGGAACTGAACAGAGAATGGGATGAGTTGATTGATTCTCGAAACAAGGTCAAGCAAGTCATCAACCAAATAGCTGACGGACAATATAGGGATGTATTGAATCTCAGATATATTAATGCATTGCCATGGGAGCAGATAGCTGTCGAGTTAGGGTATTCGTGGCGACAAGTTCACAGACTTCACAAGAAAGCAATCGCTGAATTTGAAAAGATGGCATAGAATGGCACACTCTTAATTTAATATAATGTAAGTGTAGTAGATAGCAGGCAGTGTCTGGCCCGCACAATATGTCTGCCTGCTGCACTGCCCCGGGGTAGACCTTATTTAGTTGAGGTCTACCCTTTTTTATTGAGTATCAATGATAACTCCTAATTGAGAAAATGAAAATTTGGAAAAGGTACTCCGCGGGCGAAAAATGGCCGCTGGTCGCCCCCGCGCGAAGATTGTCTCTGTGTGGGAGAAATTTTACTGTTGAAAGTTGAATGTCAAGAGACAGAAAGGAGGTCGTCAATGGCCGACGCAAAACCGAGAGTCAAATTCAATACCGCAGGCGATTTGCTCGTATCGACCGCACAACTTTGCGACCTTCTTCGAGTATCACCTGAAATTATTTCTAGGCATCATAAATCAGGGATGCCGAAAGCTGCCACTGGGTGGTGGAATCTTAGGGAGGTGCTTGCTTATCTCGGACATGCAAAAAGTGATAAAGCAAAAGACCAATCTGCAGCCACTCGAAAGTTAGTTGCTGAAGCTGACTTAAAGGAGTCTAAAGCAGCGCGTGAGAAAAAGTTACTCGAAATATTAGAGGGCGAATACATATCTCGTGCCGATGTCGCAAAGGAATGGTCTGGGCGAGTACTCGAATTAAAGTCGTCGTTTATTAAACTGGCGAAACGAATTGCGAGTGAATTCACGGACCCAGAGGAACGGGCGAATGTAGAAAAGGTGGTGAATGACGTTGTCGAAGACTACCTCGAAAGCTACGCTCGCAAGGGCGAGTACACGCCGGAAATCAAAGTCAGTCGAAAAACAAAGGCCAAGGGTTGATTGGTTTCCTGAAGAGCTTGAAGCGTTCAAGCCTCCAGAACGATATACGGTTTCGGAATGGGCGGATAACTTCAGGGTACTAACAAGTGTATCAGCGGAGCCAGGTAGATGGCGGACAAATCGAACACCGTATCTCAAAGAACCGATGGATAGATTCACTGATCCACTCATTGAAAAAATAGTTCTTTGCTTTGGGGCACAGCTAGGTAAGACAGAAACAGAACTTAACATGATAGGGTATGCACTAGATCAAACATCCTCCCCTACCATGATGGTGTATCCAACAGATACCATCGCTAAGTTCGCTAGTGATAAGCGTGTGCAGCCTATGATTAAATCTGTCAAATCAATTAGTGACAAGTTTGATGAGAATAGTAAATTGCTGGAGTTAGATTTCAACAACGGCAATTACATGGTGCTTGTGGGGGCGAACTCTCCGAGTAGCCTTTCAAGCCGTTCAATCAAATATCTATTTTTCGATGAAATCGACAAGTATCCCGCCTTTGCAGGTAAGGAGGCAGACCCAATCAAACTGGCGACAGAACGTACAAAAACGTTCGTCGATAAAAAAATCGTGATGGTGTCTACTCCTACGGTTGAGTCGGGTAATATTTGGCAGGCGTTCATGAGTGCAAATGAGCGTCGACAATATTACGTGCCATGCCCGCATTGTGGTGTGTCGCAGACCTTCAAGTTTAAGCAGATAAAATGGCCTGAAGAACACAATGATAATGCGGACATGATACGTGATACAGCGTACTACGAATGTGAGCATTGCGGCGAACGTATTTACGACAAGCACAAAATGGAAATGTTAAGACGTGGCGAATGGAGAGCGGTAAACGAATCGCAAAGTAAAGTCCGCTCGGTATCGTATCACTTATCGTCTATATATTCACCCTGGGTCACATTCGGGGACGTTGCCTATGAGTTTAAGAATTCAAAAGACACGCCTGCTACGTTGATGAACTTTATCAACTCGTGGTTAGCGGAGCCGTGGAGAAGTTCTAAAACTAAAAACACACAGAATCTGGAGTTTACACAATCTTCGTATCCGTGTGGCGTCGTGCCAGATAAAGCAGTATTACTTATAGCTTCGGTTGACGTACAACTCGATCACTTCTGGTGGGAAGTAAGAGCATATGCACCAGGTGTCAAGTCTTATCTGATTGATTATGGACAGGCAAGCACATGGGAAGATTTAGAAGAAATAATCATTAACCGCGAATATCCATCAGAGTACGGCGAACCTCGACAGGTGATGAAAGCCGGCATTGACTCAGGCTTTAGAACGGATGAAGTATATCAGTTCTGTTCTAGATTCCCTGAAGTTTGTATTCCAGTTAAAGGTTCTTCAAATCATAGTACGATGGCAGCACCATACACTATGACATCACTAGAAAAGGGTGTCGTAGGCGGATTGAAGTTGTATGTGCTAAACACTGATTATTGGAAGGACTTTATATTCGCAAGGATGATAAGACCTGCAGACGAAGTCGGTACGATTCATTTATACAAAGACTGTCCACAAGAGTATTCTGATCATTTAAGGTCAGAAGAAAAGCAAGAAATCAGAAATGTGAAAACAGGTGCGGTAACGGTGCAATGGAAACCGCTCACTAGCCATCCTGTTAATCACTTACTTGATACATGCACCTACAATGCTGCTGTAGCAGATATTGCGGGCGTTAAATATTTAATTGAACCAGAAGCTTATGAAGAAACCGAAGAGGTTGAAACCTACGATGATTATGGTGGTGGCATAGGCAATACTGGACATTGGTTTAGATAGGAGGTGAACCATGGGCGATGTAAATGAACAATTGGAACGTGTCCGCCAAGTTATTGAGGATATCGAAACAAAAGGATACTCCGAGCTACAGATTGGCGGCAAACGATTCAAGGCAATTGACTTGCCTGTACTTTATGCACGCGAACAAACGTTAATGCAACGTGTACATGAGGAGGCAAATGGCTATCAAATGGATGCATTTGTAACATGGGGTGGACGATGAATATTATTGACAAAGTAATTGGATGGGTGAGTCCACGACGTGCGTATGAGCGCCAGTCCTACCGTGATGCACTACGTCAATATGATGCGGCATCTATGGATAGGTTGAGCAGTGATTGGCAACCCGCATATGGCACTGCCGAACAGCTTGCGACTGGTTCACGTGATATTATTCGCGGACGTGCAAGAGCTGCAGAAATGAACAGTGACTTAGCTGAGTCCGCTGTTATTGCTTTATTGCGAAATGTAATCGGAGCGGGTATTGTTCCGCAGGCGAAAGTTAGAAATCGTTCAGGAAAGTTGAACGGTGAACTAAATAAGAAAATCGAGAAGGCTTGGGCCAAATGGTCTGAACCTGAAAATGCAGACATTAGGGGTATTTCTAGTTTCTATGAATTACAAGAAATGGCCCTAAGACGAATGGTGTATGATGGTGAAATTTTGGTAAATAAAACCTCACAAGGCGAGTACATACCTCTATCTATTCAACTAATAGAAGCTGAAAACATAGGGGCGGTGAGTATTACAAACGGTAAGAATAACATCATCAATGGTGTTGAAGTGACTGAACATGGCAGACCAGTAGCTTACCATGTGAGTCAAACTGATCCAATGGGTTTACGAACTTTTGATACGGTTAGACTAACAACCGAACAAGCATTTTTGTTATTTAAACCTAAACGACCTTCCCAAATCCGGGGTGTAAGCTTACTGGCGTTAGTCTTACGTAGAATTCACGATATCGATGAATACATGGATGCTGACTTAATTGCGGCTCGTGTCGCAGCATGTTTTAGTGCTTTTGTAACCTCACAAAACTCGGGAAAACAAGCCACACTATTACCACGAGATAAAAAAGGTAGACCTAACATCACAATGGCACCAGGCATGGTTAGACATCTCAGCCCTGGTGAATCGATTGAGTTTGCAGATCCTAAACGTAATGCAGGGACTGCGAGCGAATATTCGGCAACTCAGACCAGACGTATTGCGTCCGGTCTTGGTATGAGCGCTGACATCGTAGCGCGTAATATATCTGGGAATTTCTCAGCTGCAAGGCAAAACTTGTTAGAGGACCAAAAGACATTCCGTCAAGTACAGAAATTTGTAATCAGACACTTCTGTATGCCGATTTGGAAAGCTTTTATTGATGCTCTTTACTTAGTCGGCGAATTACCATCAGACTACTTAGCGAACAAGGACAAATACCAAGAGGTAGCTTGGCTTGCTCCAGGGTGGTCTTGGATTGATCCTGTTAAGGAAGTTAACGCCAATAAAGAAGCAATCAAATCCGGACTTACAACATTAGAAGATGTATGTGCAGCATCTGGCCGCGATTGGGAGGAAGTTCTTGAACAAAGAAAACTCGAACAAGATAAAGCCAAGGAGTTGGGGGTATTGCTAGATTATTCCAGTGAGTTGCAACCGCTAACGATGGGCGATGATGACACTACAAAGGAAGGAGCTGATGGCTAGTAATGAGTGAACATCAAAAGCGCAGCATTCTTGGTAATTATTGCCGAGAATCTACTATTGACAACGTCGATACCGACAGTCGGACAGTAGAATTATCTTTCTCTTCCGAAACGCCATATGGCCGTTGGTTCGGCGATGAAATCCTTTGCCACGACGAAGAGTGCATCAACCTTGAGCGCTTTAATAATGGTTTAGGAACAGCGTTGTTTAATCACGACAGGGATGCAGTCGTGGGACACGTTGAGAAAGTTTGGATTGAAGATAATCGAGGAAAAGCGTTAGTGCGTTTCGATGAAGACGAAAAATCCGACATGATTTTCAAAAAGGTACAATCCGGGACGCTACAAGGGGTAAGCGTTGGGTATTCCATTAAGCGATGTGAAGTACTTGATGATAAAGATTCTATATCCAGTAATGGCAGATTCAAGGGCCCTGATACTTATGTAGTTACGGATTGGGAACCTTTGGAAATCAGCATTGTATCTGTTCCTGCTGACCTAACTGTAGGGGTAGGACGAAGTGCTGAAGAAATTCATACGAGTATTAACACACAGGAGGAAGAAAGAAGTATGGATCCAAAAGATGTTTTAAAAACTGAAGAAGTAAAATCTACAGAGCCAGTTGAAACTGGTATCACACAGGCAGACCTTGCTAAAGCGATGGAAGCTGAACGCAAGCGTACATCCGAAATTACGGCCTTATTCCGAGACTTCGACGTAGAAGGTGCAGACGAAGCAATTGTAACGGGTGTATCTGTTGACGAAGCGCGCGAAATGGTAATGGACCAATTACGGGCGCGTAACAAAGGTGTATCCGTAACAATGGGCGAAGCTGAAACTGATAAGTTCCGTGCTGCCGCACAAGATGCGGTATTAATGGCAGCAGGTTTATCTGTAGCAGAACCGGCACCCGGTGCTAATGAATTGCGCGGCTATTCCATGATTGAGTTGGCTCGTGAGTCCTTACAACGTGAATGTGATACTAAAGCTAAATTTGGCGATAATATGGAAATGGCACGTGCGGCTATTAATTCCACATCTACATTCCCTGCAATCATGTCTAACTTGGCTAATAAATCCGTAATGGTTGGTTTTAATGAAGCAGAAACTACATTCCAAATTTGGGCAGGCAAAGGCTCTAACCGTGATTTCAAGGAAGCTGCACGCGTAGCATTGTCTGAAGCTGGCAACCTTGAGTTAGTACCGGAAGGCGGTCAATTCCAACAAGATGTCTTCAAAGAAGCATCTGCTCGTACTAAAGTGGCTACATACGGCAAAATTTTTAGCTTGACCCGTCAAGCAATCATCAATGACGATTTAGGCCTATTCTCCAAAATCGCTACTAAATACGGTTCTGCTGCAAAGCGTTTGGTAAATAAAATGGTATACGCTCAATTAACTGGCGACGTTAAAATGCAAGATAACATAGCCTTATTTGACGATAAGCATGGCAATGTTGCTAAGACAGGCGAAGCATTATCCATTAAAGCAATCGCTAAAGCGATTACTGCTATGCGTCGTCAAAAAGGTATTCAAGGCACAGCTAATTTAAACATCACTCCTAAATATTTAGTAGTACCACCAGAATTGGAAGTAACAGCTTACCAAATTGTTAACTCTACTGCAGCAGTAGATGGTACAAATCCCGGTGTGGTTAACCCTTACAAAGGTCGCTTCGTAATTGTGGCAGATGCAGAATTAACTGATCCAGATGCGTGGTACTTAGTAGCTGATGCAAGTCAACATGACACTATAGAAGTAACTTACTTGAATGGTGTTGAAACTCCACGTTTAGAAACTCGTCAAGGTTTTGATGTAGATGGCATTGAATATAAAGTAGCATTTGATTGCGGCGTAAGTGCACTTGATTTCCGTGGTGTATATAGAAACGCTGGTAAATAATTAGGGGGTAACATATATGATGACACAATTCGTAATGGATACTGATCGTATCAATTTCACAGCTACCGCTCCTGTAAAAGTAGGCGATATTGTAGAAGTCGGTAAATTGCATGGAGTTGCAATTACTGACATTGCTAAAGGTGAAGTTGGCGCTGTAAAAGTAACAGGCGTATTTAAAGTAGCCGCTAATAAAGCAGATACTTACGCTGTTGGCGATTTAGTTCAATTTTTAACAGACAAAGCAGTAAAAACAGGTGGTAAAGTTCTTGGCATGGCTGTAGAACCTAAGACAGCTGCACAGGAAACAGTGACAGTAATGTTGTTACAACCTACTGCGTAAATAATTACAAAGCGCCCTTTTTGGGCGCTTATGAGGTAAAACTAATGCTGAAATATGATGATAAAGCGTTACTATCTGTATTCGGTGAAAAGATTACCTACAAAGGCCAAGATATCAAAGCAAGTGTGGAAATTGGCGAATATGATGGCAAGGGTTCCGGATTCGTCGATAAAGCACTAGCCGATAAGGCTCAAATTTGGGTGCGTGCTAAGGATGTTCCTGAACCACGATCAAAAGACGAAGTATATATCAACGGCGCTAAATGGTACGTTGACCATGTATCAAACTTTGACGGCACGATGTATTGTTTGGAAATTGTCCATAACGTGAGGGCGGTGAGACCGTAATGAGTAATGAGCCGATTACAATTACAGACACAGCCACGCCTTATCTGAATTTCATTGCGGAGACTAAGCCGGATTGGATGCGTAAAGCGTTAAAATCCACAGGTTGGATGATGCAAAAGGAAATCAAGCAGGGCATCCGGTCGGGTGCACCAGGTGGACGTAGATATCCTAACTTCATGGCGCCGGCGCGACGTGCTGCATTTGAGTCAGCATTTGGTGCTAAACTTCGCAAAGCATACCAAAGTGGCGGACGAGCTGAACGAGAGGCCTGGGGCTCGAAATCGCGAAATGCCTTACTTGATATGGGTATTAGTGCCAGGACAATCGGATATAGTCCTCTTGGTAAGCTATCGAATGCAGTCGGTTATCAATATGACAAGGGCAAACAATCCGTTCGTGTCGGGTGGTTATCTAATTCGGCTAAACGGTTAGGCGAACGTATCGAGGAAGGATATACCAAGCAGATTACAGAGCCTATGCGCAAAAAGCTATTTGCCGCAGGCGTACCGCTACCGAAGGGAAAATCGATGTTTAAAATTCAGCCACGTCATACTTATGGTCCTATGAAAGCAGCGTTACAGCCTAAGCTTAAACCTTATATCGAGGATAAGATAGGCGACTATGCCATTTATGGCCCAGCTGCACAATCAGCATCTCGACGTAATTACAAGGTAAGGTGATTTGATGCAACAGACAATTCCACTGTCACGCATCGTTGAACGCTGGGCTGAGGCTCTAGCGAACGACGAGACGTTGACTAAATTTTGCAATGACAAATACGGAAAGCCGGCGCAACTGTATGTCGGATATGATGACGTAGAAGCACCGCTTGAAGAAGATTGCCCTTGCATCATATTGCTACCGAGTAATAAGAACGAAGGGCTTGCTGATACCTATACATACTCGTTAATGATTGTATGGGGGATCGTCCATGAAGGTGCAACGCGCATTAAGAATATTATTCGTTACGATGGAGCGCTAGAATCGGATAACCTAGGGCAGTTAATCATCGAATGCATTTGTAAGGTGAATCCAGCGTTTCCGATAATCGGCATTGATTATGAACTTGATAGCATGAATTGGCGTCCAGTATTCACTGGACGGTTAACAGCTACTATAGAAATTCCGCATGTAATCGGCGGAAATATTGAATATTAAAGGAGGAAATGCATATGGCAACAGCAAAACGTGCACAGGGCTCTCAGTCCCATGTGGCGATTGCGTTTGAGGCGGATTTTGGTACAACGCCATCCACTGGCGGTGTAATCACGCCAATCATATCTAGCTCCGTGAAAGCTAGTCAAAACTTAAATGACTCCACTGTGATACGTGGTGATCGTAATCCTGCAGCGCCATTCCGTGGCAACATCGACACGTCCGGTAGTTTAACCGTACCGGTTGGTGTTATTGACATCGGATACTGGCTAAAAGCTGCATTCGGGCAACCGACTTCTAATACGACTGGCCAAGCGCCAAATAAGAAGTCTGAGCACACATTTAAAATCGGCAACACAATGCCATCGCTAACTATTGAACAGGGATACCCTGATGTTAACGTATTCCAGCAATTCGCTGGGGTTCGAGTTAGTAAATTAGGTTTTAAGTTTGGCGGTGACTCCGAACTTACGGCATCTGTGGATGTAATGGGCTGCAAGGAAACATTAGCTGCTACTACATTCGATGCTGCAGCTAAGGCGGTAAATTTCTTACCGTTCCAAAACCTTAACGCGACTATCAAAGAGGGTGGCGTTACGGTAGCCAATATTCTAAGTTGTGATATCAACTTTGACTTCGGCTTGGACGGCGACTCTTACGCTATCGGCGGTAAAGGTTTTAGAACATACATCGACCCAGGAATTGTTTCAATCTCCGGAACGATTAAAGCGTTTTTCCAAAACAAAGACCTTTTAAACAAAGCGGTTAACGGTACGGAATCCAGCTTGGAATTGCGACTTGAACAAGATGACTGGTCGCTTACATTCAAGTTGCCTGAACTGGTATACGAACGACAATCTCCAGGTATTGACGGCCCTCGTGGTGTCAATATTGAATTACCATTTAAGGCGTACTATCGTGCAGATGCTGGTCGTTCTGCATCTATCATTACATTAGTTAATAATCAAGAACAATACTAGGAGGTGCCAACATGGCATTTGAAGATATCAAAGTAAGAGGCTTAACATTTGCTGAACGTGGTGAATTAATTAAATCTGGTTTAGACCCATTGTATACTCCAGTTCCGGAGGAAGCACCGGACACAGAACGTCTATTACGTTCTCGTGACCTTGCACAATGGATTATGCAACACATCTACGGCCTAACTGAAGATGAAATCAACGCAGCGCCAGACAATGATCTTATGGAAGTTGCGCTTGATACCATGCGCTTTACGCATGAAAAAAAGGCTGAAATCGAAAAAAACTAATTGATGCGTGGAGTTGGCTCAGTTCCGATAAGCAGAAATACTGCTCTGATTGTATCAAGATGCAACGTGAGACTAAACAACATTTTGATTGTTCGGAGTGTGAGTTTAATTCCCCGCATCAATTAGATGGAACGAGACAGGCAATGCGAGTATACAATGCCAGCCGAATGCAGCGACGTTGGCATCCAGGCGGTATTGCTGGATTCGATATGCCAGCGGTGTTAGAAGTGGCGAGGGCTTACGGCATTGAGCCACTACCGCACCTTATCGACTTACTCGTATTATTAGAAGCCAAAGAATTGGAGGTGGCGCACAAGAATGGCCAATAATTTAATTGATATTGTCGTTCAGCTGACCGATAAGAATACGGAAGCAGGACTCAAGAAAATTACAGCTAGTGCCGAAGGCGCCAAATCCGCCCTTGGCAAAATGAAGAATGACCTCATGGCGATAGGTGCCGGTGTCGGTGTTGTAGGCATCGGTGCCAAACTTGCCAAAGAGGCTATTCAATGGGATGTAGCCGTTAAGAAATTATCAGGAATTACCGGTGCTACGGCAAAAGAAACCAGCGAATTATTAGCAGTGGCCAATTATATGGGCATAGCTATGGAAGATAGCGCTGGTGCATTTGCTAAGTTCTCCAAGAACGTCGGAGCGGCCAAGGAAAAAATGGAAGTCGCTCGGGCAGAGGGGAAACTCGGCACTGATATATTTAGTAAATTAGGCTATACGCTTGAACAGATTCAAGGTAAGAATACCGTTGAAGTGTTCAAGATGATACAGGAACGTCTAAGAGGCATGAAGGACGGGGCTGAAAAGACTCGTGTCGAAATGGAGTTATTCGGCCGTACTGGTTACCAAATGCACGCCATGCTTAACATGTCCGCTGAACAGATGGACAAGGTGGCTGAACGTGCCAAGGCAATGGGGCTTATCATCGACGATGATACCGCAGCCAAATCTGCGAAGCTAAATCGGGAATTAAAGGATTTAGAGAATACAGGTAAGAGGCTTGCGGTATCCATCGGCCATGAGTTAGTTCCTGTGTTTAATGACTACGCAAAAGGCGTATTGGATGTAGCTAAAGAATTTGAGTCAATGACTGCTGAGCAAAAGGAAGCTATCGGCGGAATTGTTAAATTCGGTGCAGAAGCTGGGGCAGTAATCATAGTCATGAGGTCGCTAACCAGTGCACTCGGATTTATGCGATTGGCCACACTCGCCGCTGCAGGTCCTTGGGTAACATTAGCTACGGTAATCGGACTTGCTGGGAAAGCATTACTTGATTTTCGTTACAATGAAAAAACATCTGGCTCTTATATGGGTGTAGATGTTGATGGGAAGCGTATTCACAAGAATACGAACTCAACAACAGGCCTGTCTGACAAGTTTAGGGAATCACACGATACTCGATATTGGATTGAGGATAGTGCGTGGCTTGGGCTTGTAAAAAATGACCGCTTAGCTACAAAAGAAGAAGGCGCTAGAATCGATGCGGCTTTGAAGCAAAAAGAAGAGGCGGATGCTGCAAAAGCGAAACTCGATGAGGAACTCGCAAAAGCAAAAGAGGACCTTGCTAACGGTGGAGGCCTAACCAATACCGAGGCTATCAATAAGGCGAATGAAGAGGCAGCGAAAGCGGCCAAAGCCCAAGAACAGGCTGCGAAGAAAGCACAGCAAGCAGCCGAAAAGTTGACGAGTGCTGTAGAGCGTATGTCTGAATTATATCGGTCTCTTACTTTGCAGAGTCTGCAAATTGACGGCAGTCAATACGAAATTGATAAGCTAACAGCTAAAAACCAGTATGAAGCTAACAATAAGAATATTCGTGATATCATCCGTTCTGTTTCCGGATTGAGCGGAGGCGTTACTGGAGAAGCTGTGAGTGTACTAGATGCAGCCAATGAACAGCTCGGTAAAGCATACGAGTTAGGTGCTGATGGTACATGGGCAACTGACTGCGGCAAGCTGTTCTCAGACTCTGTATTGCAGGCATTTGGTAAGGACGTGCCTCGATATGTCCCATCAATCATGGAAGCAGCTAGATCCGCAGGTGCTTGGCATGATGCGGGAGATGGCTACATTCCTAAAGCCGGCGACGGTGTGGTTGTACTTGGCGATAATCATATTGTCATTAGTGATGGTGCAGGTGGCTATACTGGGGCTAACTCTAGTACAGGAGTGGTTGCTAAGCCGTCTGTTGAAGGTGACTTTGGGGCTATTACTGGTTATGTAGATACTAGCGTATTAGCCGGAGCTACATCGAGCGCCTCTACAGACACAGCAGGTAGCGCAGCAAATGCTAAGAAGCTCGCTGAGTCAAATCTAACTGCCCAAGTTAGAGCTAAGAACGAAGAGCTGTATCAAAAGCGATTAGCTGAGGCGCAACGTAATCAAACTATTCGTGTCCGTAAGATGAACGAGGATATTAAGAAACTCGATCTTGAACGTACCGGCGACCGCTTACAATTACTCAAAGCGGAAGCTGAAGCACAAAAGGCGCAGATTGACGATAACGTTCGTGAGTATACAAAAGCCGTAGGCGATAAGGAACTCGCTGAAAAGAAAGCTCAAGCAGAGCGACTAAAAGTGGCGTCTGATACTGAGCAGAAAATCAGAGAGTTGGCGTACACGCAAACGAGTGAAACCGTTGACCACTTAACCAATATGGTTGCGCTTGGTCGATTGTCTCGTAGTGATGCGGACGCACTACTTGCTGAAGAGTTAAAGACCTATATTGACTATGCACGGAGTGAAGTGAATGAGGCCCAGTTAACGGCTACTCAAAGGCTGCAGATTGAAAAGAACCTGTTAGAGTCCCAGCAGAAGCTATGGGAACTTGCCGGTCGCAGTCTGAAAACGAGCCTACAAGAAGCCGCTCGCCAGTATAAGCAAGAGACTACCAATTATGCTGATTTAGCAAAGTCTACTTTTGATAGTACGATGAGCTCTATCAATTCAGCATGGACAAATAATCTCGAGGCTATGGCAACAGGAACGAAGTCATTCAGTAAAGGCATTAAGGACATATTCAAGGATATGACAAATGCCATTATTAAGATGATGATTCAGTTAACGTTCCAACAATACATCATGCCTAAGTTGCAAGGATTATTTGGTGGTGCAGTAAGTGGTATTGGCTCACTAGGTGCTGCAAAAGGGACATCGTCCTTTGCCGGTGGTAGTTCGTTTAGTTCTGCATTTACAGGAAATCGATTCGCTGCCGGAGGAAAAACGAATCCAGGACTTATGTTAGTTGGTGAAAACGGGCCAGAACTATTACAATCATCGGGATCACATCGTATTTATACTGCAAGTGAAACACGTAGATTGATGGGCGGTACTACAAGTAACAACGTAGTTGTTAATATCGTTAATCAGTCTGGCCAAGAACTCGAAAGCAAGCAACAGAACTCTCGTTTTGATGGTGAGAATTATGTTATCGATGTAGTAGTTCGTGCTATGGAATCAAACAAAGGAGGTATGCGTGACGCCATCAAGGCATCCGCAGTATAAATATGGCAGTATTTCCAGATATTCGATGGCCGATATACCCAATTCAGGAGACTACTCCAGATATTTCGTATAAAGGCCAAGTTGAAAACATGACGCTAATTACCAGGAAAAAGACGACAAAGACACTGCGGACATATTCCGTAGGGTATAAGTTGCCAACAGCCGATTACTATAAACTTCGGGCATTCTATGACGATGTTAACTGTTCAAATGTGTTTGATTGGGTTCATCCTGAAACTCGTGAAACACTTCGAGTGAGATTTGCTGATCAGTTAGACTTTGCGGCGAATGATTACGGAGTGTGGATGGGAACCGTGAAATTACAGGAGGTATAAAATGTTACCACTCTCAACGGCATCGATTTTAGAGAAAAACCAAATATCGGCCACAGGTGTGTGGTTAATGCTGTTAGAAATATCCTATAAAAACGATACGATTCGATTGGTATACAATACGGAGAATATCCAATTTCAAGGCAATACCTATATCGCATTTCCATTTACCATTCAAGATGTTACAGAGAATGCGACGGATTTACCTAATATCAAGCTATCCGTATCTAATGTGACTCGTACAATTCAGCGCATGGCAGAGTCTAATAATGGATTCACTGGAGCCAATGTCATCATTCGTGTAGTGAATACAAACATACCTGATGTGTGCGAGCAAGAGGAGCATTTCGTAATTACTGGAACTCATGCAAACGCAGAATGGATGGAGTTTACACTGGGTACTGACTTTAGCTTTACTCGACGATTCCCGTTAATCCGTGTGATGAAGGATTTCTGTCCGTTCAAGTTTAAAGGCGTTCAGTGTGGGTATAAGGGCCGTGAAAATCAATGCAATAAAACCTTAGCGCGATGCCGTGAATTGGGGAACAGTACACGATTTGGCGGAGAACCTACTATCCCGCAAGGAGGACTGTATGCATCCAATAAGTGACGTGACTGATATGATAGGTACCCCATTCTCGGAAATGAAATGCTGGGATGTAGTTGTTGAGGTATATCGGCGTAGTGGAATACCACTACCCGAATATACCCAAATCCAAATGGACGAATGGCGCGAGGTTCGTGAGCCAATGCCAGGGAGTGTTTTGGTATTTGCGCTATATGGTAAAAATCTCGATCATGTAGGGGTTTATCTTGGCGAAGGTAAATTTATACACGCTACTGAACACAGCGGCACCTGTATAGAGCACATATCAAAGTACGTGCCTCGATTGAAGCACATTTATGAAAGGAAGGAGTAGCAGATGGTTAACGTAATTATTGTAAATAATCCGTTCAAGCCAGAGCAACGGGATACAAAATATTTGCCATTTAAACAGGGCAAGTCTATCAGCTATTACTTCAGTGTACCTGGTGAATGGGCGTACTCAGTAAATGGACATGAGGCGGCACCAGATACAGTTGTAAACGATGAAGATTACATTGTAGTAATGCCCCGAGTTGAGGGTAAGTTCTTTGGTGTTCTTCTATCGATAGGGATGGCTGCATTTACCGGTGGTATCGCTTCGGGTGCTATCTTTGGTATCAAAAGCTTAATTTGGCGGTCAATAATTGCTATGGCGGTAGGGATGATAGGTAATGTTATCATTTCAAAGTTAACTGCTCCTAAGGTTGACCGTTCGAATTCCGAACAGTCAAATACATATGGCTGGGGAGGTACCGAAACTGTTACTGGGCAGGGCTACCCTTTAGCCGTGACGTATGGCCGGATGAAAAGCGCTGGGTTATTATTATCCCGCCATGTAATTAGTGATGGCGAAAAGCAATACCTTAACCTTTTATACTGTGCGGGTGAGGGCGAATTATCAAAGATAGAAGATATTCGTATTAACGCTAACCCAATCAGTAATTATAAGGATGTGCAGGTGGATATCAGAAAGGGCACAAATGACCAAACAGTTATCCCAAATTTCAATGATAACTTTGCGGATCAATCCCTAAACTATGAATTGACTGAATCATGGAATACGCAACAGGTACAAGGCGATGCGTGTGATGCGATAGAGTTAACTGTTGGATTCCCAAACGGATTATATTATTCAAATGATAGCGGCGGCGCTGACCGTACGTCTGTCACATTGAAAGCAGAAATTCGTAAGGTAGGCGATGAGTCCTGGCAGGCATTACCTTTAGCAAATCAAAAGGGCATGGCAGGTCATATTAAGCGCCGCGATGCGTGGAACTTTATCAAGTCGGATAATAGCGTGACGAATACATCCGATTATGCAGGGCGAATTGAAGAGGCGACAAATAATGCGTTTTATCGTGTATTTCGCTTTGACAATCTTGAAAAGGCGCGTTATGAAATCCGTATGCGCTGCAGTGCGAAAGATGGGAAAAGCCTGCGCCATGTCAATAAGGTCTACTGGGTGCAGCTAACCCAAATTATTTATGATGATTTTGTGCATCCGGGAAAAGCCCTCATTGGAATTAAGGCATTGGCTACATCTCAGCTAAGCGGTACTGATCCAAAAGTAACGTGGATTCAAGAACGTTCAGAGGTGTATGTATTTAATCCGTATATCAATAAGTATGAAGCACAACCAGCTGATAACCCGGCTTGGGCTGCTTATGATTTAATTCACATCTGCCGTAAGATTGGCGGTGAGTATATTGTATTTGGACAGCCCCATATGCGCCTTGACTATAACGCATTTAAGGCATGGGCAGATAAGTGCAAAATGGATGGGTTTACGTTCAACTATATATACGACACCGCTATACGATTATGGGATGCGTTAAAGTATCCAGAAGCAGTAGGTCGAGGGAAAGTAATTCCTGTAGGAACCAGGTTCACATGTGTTAGTGATTATCAATCTACACCGGTACAGTTGTTTACTGTAGCCAATATAAAACATGGCAGCTTTACTGAAGAGTTTCAAGGTGTGGAGGCTAGGGCTAACTCTGTTGAAATATCGTTCCTTAACAAGGATAAGGATTATGAGCGAGACGTCATTCCAGTATATGGGGATACTTACGACGAGTCGGATACGCTAACAAATCCGGCACAAGTTGAACTTATGGGGTGTACTAGTCTTGAGCAGGCCTATAAACACGGTAAGCATTTCTTGCGATGCAATAAATATGAAATACGTACTGTGACAATAGAGGCGTTTACGGATGCTATAGCGTGCACGGTAGGAGATAT
This sequence comes from Veillonella parvula, assembly GCF_032577575.1. Lineage (GTDB taxonomy): Bacteria > Bacillota > Negativicutes > Veillonellales > Veillonellaceae > Veillonella. Next base: position 515,861 of record NZ_JAWFVO010000003.1, read on the forward strand.
TATTTTAATTCAGCACGACATACCTGAATGGGGCGAGGGCGGTCGTGTGGTTGCGGTAAGTGGCCAGACGATTACACTCGACAAGGAAGTGTCGGTACAACCAGGGAAGAATTATCAGTTGCTGATTCGTAGCAACGCTACGGATATCGTCTCTACGTTTAACGTAGTAAATGTATCAGGTCTCAATGTGATTGTTAAAGAGGCTATACCGGTGCAGCCTGATGCGGTATATGCATTCGGAGAAATTTCTAAATCGGCTAAGCCATTTCGTGTGTTGGCTATTACAAAGACACTATCAGAAATGACTCGTAAGATCCAATGCATGGAATACTATCCAGAACTCTATGTATCAGATGATGGCACGGTGCCAAGTATTGATTATACGAATCACGGTGCATCTGATATTCAATCAGTAGGGTTAGTGAGCGATGTCTATGGTGCTAATGGCATCATGTATTCACGCATAGGTGTAACGTGGCAGTTACCTCGTGATGGAAAAGTCTCAAACGTAGTCGTAAATTACCGAAACGTAAAAAGCGATACGTGGACATATATCGGAAACTACCCGGCATCCACAAATACTACCACGATATCTGATGTGCTGCTAGGTGCGACCTATGAGGTGCGGGTACAGGCTATTAATGAGTTAGGACAGTTAACTACTGGCGTAACAAAATCTATAGCCATACCTAAGCTGCAAACGCCAGAGGATGTTCAGAATTTACACGTTATAAGTCGATACAATCAAACGGCCGATAAAAGTGTTTACTACGACTTACAAGTGCTATTTGACCCGCCTAGTAATCCTGCCAATTTCGATGTGGCGGAGATTTGGTATCTCTTAAAATCGAAAAGTGGAAAACCTGTAACGGGGCAAGAATGGCAGTATGCTGGCAGTAGTAATAGTCAGGTTATTATCAAATCATTAGGTCCAGGTGAGGAGTATCGAATCAAAGCAATCTCGGTTGACCGATTTGGCAACCGAGCAGAAACAGCCCAAATGGTTGATGTGATAGTCAAACCAATGGATGCGATACCTGATATGCCTAGTAATTTTGGTATTACGTTCGGTAGAAATGCCACCGCATCATGGGATGAGGTGCTGAATGCTGATGTCGACTATTACGAATTACGTACCGATAATAATCCTGGCAAAGATACGAATGCTTTATTGGCAAGAGTTAAAGGTACCTCTGCTGTACTTACTTTAACCAAACGAGCAGATACGGTTTATTTATATGCTCGCAGCACGTTGGGCAAATACTCGACTGCAGCAACATATGAGTATAACGTTCCACAGTTGGCCGCGCCTGAGCTTGTAGTAAAAAGTCAGTTAGGCGGATTCAATCTTTACTTCTCAACTAAGCCGGCGCAGGCCTACGCTATTCGATGCCACGTGATCGGAGATGAACGCACTGATGATTTTGAAACTACTAGCACCATGCTGACGTATTCGAACTCAGCCGGAATATATCGGATACGTTGCTCGTTTGTGGATGTGTTCGGAGATGGACTCGTTAACGAGAAGCAAGTCGTGATTAAGACACAAATTGATGCTAGCTTGCTAGACCTTGAGTCTCTTGGGCTGAATAAAGTTGATGAACGAATTAAGGAACTTGACAAGAAATTCAATAAGAATTCTGAAGAGACCACTAGAAGAATTACGAATTTGGCATCACATACGGAATCTCGCATTACTGAGTTAGCTGGTAGCATCGATTTACAAGTTAAAAAAAGTATTGGTGAGATTGATGGTGGCGAGTTGGTATCTCGCATTAACCTCAGTCAGTCCGGTGTATACATTGCGGGGAAATTGATTCACATCACTGGAGCGACTAAGTTCGATGATAACGTCATTGTTAATAAGATGATTCAGGCTAACGCAGTTACTGCCGACAAATTACATGTTGATAGTTTATCGGCGGTGTCCGGTACAATCGGGTTACTTCGTTCGAAAGAGACGGGCGCTCGTGTTGAGATTCAGGATAATCTTATTACAGGCTTTGATGATGATAACAACCCTCGGATTAAGCTTGGATGCTGGTAGGAGGTATTATGGAACCGCATGTATTAGCTTATGATGCTAACGGCAATATCATACTAAATCTCAAGGAAAGGCTCACGCATATCGAGGGGCGGATATATGTATCTGACATCCCAAATCGACGTCAACAAATTACTGTGAATGGTTTACAGCCTGGGCAACATGTCTGGGCCGCAGCCATGGGGCAGTACTTAGTGGCAGAGGTTAGGGGCAATGTCATAACATATTATTTTGCGGTGTCCCAGGATGAATATAATATCAATCGTCAATTTAAAGATCTTACATATGAAGGGTGGTTGGCGTATGGAATTTATTAACATCCAGAATAAAGAAGGTGTCACGATTATAAACGATACCTATGATAATCTAGTATATCTTAGCTTTCCTAAACAAAAAGATGCAGTTCTTTACACTGGGGCAATGAGGGGGATAACGCCAACAGTTCAAATTCCACTCAAGCCCGCAGCTTACACTCCTATGATGGTACCTACAAGTAAATTCCAATACGGATATATCGCAGGGGAGGCTAATGTAATCCAGGTCTTTTATGTCACTAATTACGCATATCATGGTGATGCACCTCTTATAGCAGTATCAGTTCCACAAGGATATGAATTCGCAGCTCAGTGGGTTCATAAACGTCGTGAACGATTAATGGTGCTGGTAGTGGATGTAATTAAGCCAGGCGAAAAGGTAACGCAAGCAATGGTTGATGAAGTGAAAGCCGGCATCAAGTTTTATTGCTTCGGCTATTTCGAGGATGTTGTGGCTAATGCAAATACACCTCGTATTCGATTTGTTGACAAGGTAGGAAGTAGTAAGCCTAATACGGCATTGCAAGTGCTTGGCCGTCACAAGTACTATAAAGCATCCTGGGTAGCAGATTACAATCTGCAGAATGATGTGATATATGATAGCCGCATCAGGTACCTACGCATAATCGATCACTATGCGCATGATTGGTATAACCAGTTATCAAACTACGTTCCGGATACTTTTACAAACATGGCCCGTGATCCAAAGACTTATGGCGTCAAGGTTGCGATTATACCCATGTCTGTAATCGATGTATCCGTTTGGGGGCCCAATATCAATAACGGAGATAAAAAGTCACACACGGGGCGAGTGTGGCAAACGTTCAGATTTCACGATGAGAGTACCGTATCGCTGAAATCGTATCAGTTCATTGATTGGAATACAGTTACCACGTATCCTGTAGGTTGCTCGGGTAAGACTACATCTCAGTATTTGGTAGTCGATGTGACCGGGTACGACAAACAAGGTATGATTCCATTCAATTAAGGGAGATGATAAGTAATGAATGTAAAGGATATAGACCTCAATATTGGCGAGGATTTCGGGATAGTTTACGCAGTCCAAGATGACAATGTGGATTTGACTGGATTCAAGTCGGTATTCGCCATACGAAAGCGAGCAAGTGGTCCGCTTGTTATTAAAGTGCAAGGGGTAGCATCTGGGAAGATTGCGACATTCAATATTTCCGGAAAGGATACCCTAGAAATCAAGTCCTTTGGTGAGCATGTGTATGATGCTTTTGCATATAAGGAATCGGAGCCTAGCCGATATTACAAGCTGGGCATGGGGGTAGTCAACATAATTCAGGATGTGGCCATGCATGATTAGAGGAGGAATGTATTATGCAAAACGAAGCGTTACCAGTAAGATTTGAAGGTCCGATTAAAGTAGAGGCGGAAGTAAAAGCAACCATGGTAGGCAATAACGGGAAAAGTGCTTATGAAATTGCTTTAGCACATGGATTCGTAGGAACCGAGGCGGAGTGGTTGGAATCCTTAAAAGTGAAGATGCCTAACTTATCAGGCGTTGTTTCAGCACTTCAAGGTAAGAATATCCTTATTAATAGTGGTACCCTTGAAGCGATATTATCTGCTATTGTCCATGCATTGGCTGAGCAACCTTATGCACCACTTACTTTTAACGAGCCAAGAAAAGGGGATACGGAAGTTCGAGTATCTGGACAAGATGGCTTTAAAGTTCGAGTGCGCGGTGAGGAAGAAGCTGTTGAAATCCAATCTGGGAGTGCAACTATTAAAATTCAGCCTTATGGCGCAGATGATATTTATGTTGAATATCTTAACTTAATTGAGCACGTCGTTGATACTGTTAAAATCAAAGGTCTTGTTGAATTCAATCCCGAGACAGCTACAGAAATTTTGCCTAAGCAATTTTATGGGCGTAGCGATTTGGAAGGTGAACTCACCTGTCCGAACGTTGTTAAAGTTGGCGCATTAGCATTCGTCGGAACCGAGCACAATATTATCAATTTGCCAAAGGCCGCTGATATTGACAGGGATGCTTTCGCTAACAGTTCTCTTGCCGTAATCAATATCCCCGCATTTGTATGGGCAGATGATAACCTTGATTTAAAATCTTATGACCTCATTAGAGTTAATAAAATGACTGTTAGCGAGGAATCTCGCCCACCACGAGAAGTCATGATGCAGAAAATTTCATTAGAGGTCTACAATCCAGATCATAGCAAAAAATGGAACCTTTATAGTGAAAAATGGGAGAAAGCGGAGGCCTAAATGGACGAAATTAGATTATTGCTAATGGACTTCGGAATTCCACCGTATTTCGCGGACATTGGCTTCTGGGTAACCCTATTAGGGGTTATCTGGGCCGCCCTTCGGGGCTCGTTTCGTGCGATGGTGTGGTTCTTGGAGCATACCTCGCTAGTTGCGGTTAAGCAAGAATTAGATGACCATTTGGCTCGACGAATGGATAAACAACGTAAAGATTATGACGATAAGTTATCTGATGCTATCAACAGTATCGCTGATTTAACAAAGAGTAATCAGGAAATACTAAAGCAGTTGGTCAAGCTGGAAGAACGAGATGCTGCGAAGTTTCATAGGCTCAATAACCTTGAAACCACAGTTCAGAGTCTGAGTACTGAATTGATGCATATCCAAGTTCTAAACAATATGCCAATAGGAAGAAGTATCACACTTAATACGGACGATATAGGAGGTGACTGATAATGAAATATCAAATCATGAGCCGACTGAAATCAGCATATGGTGCTGTTCGTGTTGCTAACATTAGACCTACTGGAGTACTAGCGACACGGGTTCTAGTACTTGTTATGCTAATTCCTATTTGGCTAGTCATAACAGAGTATGTTATGGCATTTGCTAGGGGCTATGTATCAAGTGAAACTAATAAGCTGATTGATGTTGGGCTCAATATTATTGACCACATATTCATTCCTAGTGTATTGACAGCCGTAGTAGGCTTCCTAGGACTTTGGTTGGATAGAAACAATAATGGTGTCCCTGATAAATTAGAAGGAGGTAGTAGTAATGACGAAAATATTTATAAATCCAGGTCATGATATTGACCTGGACTCTGGAGCAGTAAATCCTAACACAGGACGTCGTGAATGCGATGTTGCTCGTGATGCGGGTAAGTTATTGGCTTGTTATTTACAAACAGCAGGCTGTGAAGTTCGCACTTTACAAAATGATGATTTGGGCCTCGTATGTTCTGAGTCCAACGAATGGGGTGCAGATATATTTGTGTCTCTGCACTGCAATGCTTTTAACACTCAAGCTAGGGGTACAGAAACGCTTTATAAATCCTTTAATGGACAACGCCTAGCGAACGACATTCAATCACAAATCATCCGTAGTATTAATACGGTTGATCGTGGTGTGAAAGAACGGCAAGATTTATGGGTATTAAACGGAACGGATGCAACAGCCGTGTTAGTTGAAATGGCATTCATTGATAATGATGAAGACCTAGCACTACTTAACAATGACCTTGATACTATTGTGAGAGCCATTGCACGTGGTATCACAGACTTCATAGGAGGGGAATAATGTATGACAAAATCAAAGTTTTACTTAATCGCCTTAGTTACCGCCATGCTATTATCGGTGGTATTGTGCTCCTCTCCGTCTTTTGCTGCTGGTACATCTTCCATGAACCAAACGGAAGCAACAATAACGATTCCCTTAACACAGTGGAACGAATTGAAAAGCAACAACGAGAAAGCCTTGAACTTAATCGAGACATCCAGCGCGCCATTGACCGAGGTACAGTCCTTAGTCATGAAGCAAAGGGAAGAATTGAACGAAGCTCACAATACAATCAACAAATTGGAGAACGAATTAATGCAAGCCAAACTTCAATCAATGAAGCAAGAAATTGTCTTGTCCGAAATGCAGAACTCTTTGACAGAGTTGAAAGGGCAAATCGACAACGACAAGAGAACAATCAAACGCTTACGAATGCAACGCAACCTATCCCAAATACTGGGAGCGGGTGCGACAATTGGAGTAGTAATTCATCGATGACTGAGAGGTGATCCAAGCATCTCCCTACCATACGAGGGCGGACGTGTGGATTAATGGTAAATACACAAAAGACCTTACTGGGAATATGTCCTGGTAAGGTCTTTTTTGATTTTCTAAGGAATTTATATATAATAGTATATAAGGAGGTGGTTTTGTGTTACGAGTATTTGTGCATTTAACCTATATAGATAGAAGAAGCAATGAAATAAGAGTTGCTTTTGATAATTTAGTCGGGGAAGTAAGAACTTACAGCGACGCATGGGATTTAGTTTGTAGTGCTATGCGAAAAACAAATGATATGCTGCATATCATACACAAGAACGTCTGGGATGTTTACAGGCTTAGTCGTCAATTTCCTGATTTCGTGTGGCCGGACGGAGTTAATTATGTGTATTATAATGACCGTATTCGGGTGTTTGCTGTTCCACCAAGTGATTATAATCAAAACTCAGTATCAGAATTAATTAGAGTACTTGATCTTCCTTATAGAATTGAAGGAACGGAAGAACTAGATGGATAAAAAGCATAATATTTTCGGTCGGTTGCTCAACTATTGCTCAACTTTTAAAGATATAGTCCTTTTATATTCTAGTATTTATTGGATTTCGAGCGAATGTATGTATATGTTATATAAACAAGTTAAGTAGTGAGGTATGTATGAATCAATATATAAAATTCATAGTGCGCGTGCTACTGACTTGTTTTTTTATTGCCTTTTTAGGAGTAATAATACAGGTTACATGCGGATTACAACACTATGTATGGGGCTGGCTGTGGGGCATTTTTATAATGGTGCTCTACTTGCTTAGCCTAGCTTTGCATGGACAATCTATTGTGTCAGGAGATCCTTATAAAGCCGTACGTAAATCTCGTAGACAGATGATTTGGCGCCTTATGTTAGTAGGTTCTCTAGTGGTCTTAGGTCTGAAAATTCCGGGTGTAGAGGCTGTTAGCATGTTTATAGGTATCGCGCTTATTCAGCCTGCATTATATGCTGTGTACTGGTGGCTCAGTCGTCAGTTTTAGTTCTAAAATGACGTAAAATAGGAACAACAAAGGTATTCCAATTATGCATTGTATACATTATATTTATGATTAATTGGAATTGCTTACCCTTCAAGTGTTGATTATATATCTATAACGATGTATGATGATACATATATGTTATATTTATATTAATTGTAAATATATTAGGTTTTATTATATCTATGAAAGGGGTTGAGAACGTGGTATTACATGCGGGACACCATGAGGTCGTGCAGTGGTTGGGGTTGACATTTAATATAGATACCTTGATTGCTACATGGGTTACTATGGCTATTGTAATATTAATAACAATACTAGCCACCCGAGGACGTAAATTGGTGCCTGTAGGCTTGCAAAATATAGTGGAATCTATATTAGAAGGCTTAGAGGGGCAATTAGCTCCGAACTTGGGTCGTCATTGGCCGATGGTGAGTTCCTTGTTATTTACGTTTTTCTTATTTATTTTTGTAGGAAATGAATTAGGCTTAATGCCTACACTTAAGGCGTTAACATCACCAACATCTGATATCAATACTACAGTTGCATTGGCTTTATGCAGTACATTAGTAGTATGGGTTATGGGTATTAAAGTTAAAGGCTTATCTTACTTTAAGCATTTTGTACGACCTTATAAGGCTTTGCTAGTACTTAATATCTTTGAAGAGATTGCTAGACCTGTTACGCTTGCTTTCCGTCTATTCGGCAATATCGTAGCTGGTGAAATTTTGTTAGAAGTATTATACAAGTTGCCTTGGTTTGTACCTGTACCATGGGTGTGGATTGCTTTTAGTTTGTTTATCGGCATTATTCAAGCCTTTATTTTTACCGTTCTTACAGCATCCTATTTAGGGATGGCTCTTAGTGAGGAACATTAATTATTATATATGGAGGATATATTATGGAAGCTCAAGGTTTATTCGCATTAGCAGCAGCAATCGCAGTAGGTTGTGGTGCCATTGGTGCAGGTATCGGTGACGGTCTTGTATCTAGTAAAGTAATCGAAGGTATTACACGCCAACCTGAATTGCGTGGTCAATTGATGTCTACTATGTTCGTTGCGATTGGTTTGATCGAAGCGATGCCTATCATCGGTGTAGTAGTTGCGTTTATTTTGTTATTCAGATAATAACGAGGAGGAATAACCTTGGTTGACTTAAGCCTTGGAACGATTCTTGCTCAAATGTTGAACTTTTTTATATTAGTTTGGCTATTGGCGCGTTTTGCATATAAACCATTATTGGCTATGATGACAGAACGTAAAGAACGAATTGCTAAAGATTTAGAAGCTGCTGAACAAGCCCGTGCAGAGGCAGAAACGTTTAAAGCTGATTATGCAGCTCAAATTTCTAATGCTCGTGTAGAAGCACAACAAATTGTTGAAAAAGCAATTCAAGAAGCAGAAAATACTACACGAGAACAATTGGCAACAGCTCGCGAGCAAATTGAACAAGAAAAAAATCGTGCTCGTCAAGATATTGCCATCGAACGTGATCGTGCTATGAATAGCTTGCGTAATGAAGTTGTTTCTTTGTCTGTAGCTATGGCTGGTAAAGTTGTTGCAAAAGATATGAACAGCGAAACTAATACAAAATTGATCGAAGACGCTATTCGTCAACTTGATAGTAAAACGATAGGGTTGTGATACGATGAGCATAGAAATTGTAGCAGATAAATACGGTTCGGCTATGTTTGAATTAGCTCAAGAACAAAATAAGTTGGAACTCATGGAGGAGCAATTAGGTTATGTAGCGTCTGTAATGGCGGAACAGCCTGAACTTCGTTCATTCCTTGAAAATCCAATCGTTACAGAAGATGCAAAGATTAAGTTAGTTGGTTCTATCTTTGAATCTAGTATCGACAAAGTTGCTTTACATTTTATTTATGTGATGATTAAACGCGGGCGCCATCGTTATATTGCTCAGGCCATTGCAGCGTTTATTCAAAAATCACGAGAGGCTCGTGGTATTTTGGAAGCTACTGTAACTGTAGTAGAACCAATCACAGCTGATGTAGAAGCATCTGTACAAGCTAAATTACGAGAAGTAACAGGGAAAGATGTTATTTTATCTGTGCGTCAAGATCCATCTATTATGGGTGGTATTATTATCCAAGTAGGGGATAAACGCATTGATGGCTCTGTATCTCGTCGTTTAGAGGAATTAGAAAAATCTTTATTAAGAACGAACTCTATTAGATAGGGGTGAATGGGTATATATGAAAATGAAGCCTGAAGAAATCACTGCTATAATCAAACAGCAGATTCAGGACTATGATGTTGACCTCAATGTCGATGACGTGGGTACTGTTCTCGACGTAGGGGATGGCATCGCCCATATTTATGGTCTTGAAAGAGCCATGGCCGGTGAGTTGCTAGAATTACCACACGGCGTATATGGCTTGGTTTTGAACTTAGAATTAGATAATGTGGGTGCCGTACTATTAGGTGATGACTTCTTGATTAAAGAAGGGGACCAAGTGCGCCGTACTGGCAAAATTATGGACGTTCCTGCTGGAGATGCCTTGATTGGTCGCGTAGTAAACCCTCTTGGTCAACCTCTTGATGGCAAGGGTGCTATCCAAGCTACAGAACGTCGTCCTATCGAACATCCAGCACCTGGTATTGCGGATCGTCAATCCGTAAACGAACCATTGCAAACAGGTCTTAAAGCGATTGATGCGATGGTACCAATCGGCCGTGGTCAACGTGAGCTTATCATCGGTGACCGTGGTACAGGTAAAACTGCGATTGCCTTAGATACTATTTTGAACCAAAAAGGCAAAGATGTTATTTGTATTTATGTAGCTATTGGTCAAAAAGAATCTACGGTTGCTCGTGTAGTACAAAAACTTGAAGAAGCAGGCGCTATGGAATATACAATCGTAGTTTCTGCGAGTGCCTCCACCGGTGCACCTCTTCAATATATTGCACCATATGCTGGTGTTGCCATGGGTGAATACTTTATGTACCAAGGTAAACACGTATTATGCGTATATGATGACTTAACAAAACAAGCGGCTGCATACCGTGCTATGTCCCTATTATTGCGCCGTCCACCAGGGCGTGAAGCATATCCAGGTGACGTATTCTACTTACACAGTCGTCTATTAGAGCGGGCTGCGAAACTTTCATCTGAACTTGGTGGAGGTTCTATTACAGCGTTGCCAATCATTGAAACACAAGCAGGTGACGTATCTGCATACATTCCAACAAACGTAATTTCTATTACTGATGGTCAAATTTTCTTGGGAACAGATATGTTCTATTCTGGTATTCGTCCAGCTGTTGACGTAGGTTTGTCCGTATCCCGTGTAGGTGGTAGCGCACAAACTAAAGCGATGAAGCAAGTGGCGGGCCAATTGCGTTTGGACCTTGCTCAATATCGTGAGTTGGCTGCTTTCGCTCAGTTTGGTTCTGACCTTGATGCGGCTACACGCGCTCAACTTGATCGCGGTGAACGCTTAACTGAAATGTTGAAACAAGGTCAATATGAGCCTATGAGCGTAGCGGAAATGGTTATCAACCTGTACGCTGGTACTAAAGGGTACTTAGCAGATATTCAAGTGGCAGATGTATTGTCCTTTGAATCTGAACTTTTACGCTATGTAAAAGCAAATTACCCTGAAATCATCACTAACATTGAAACGTCTAAGAAAATTGACGAAGAAACTGAAAATCTATTGAAGCAAGCAATCCCAGAATGTGTTGAAGCATTTGGCTCTACACATACATTAGTGTCTCGTAAGGAGGCGTAATGTATGGCTAGTGCACAAGATTTGCGAAAACGCATAAAAAGTGTTACCAATACGCAACAAATTACAAAAGCGATGAAGATGGTAGCTTCTGCTCGTCTTCGTAGGGCACAAACAAAAGCGGAAGCTACTCGTCCTTACGCAGAAAAGATAGGGCAAATCTTGCGTCATATGTCGAATAGTGATTTAGAAGGCTTTGAAAGTCCTCTCTTAGATGTGCGACCTGTAGAGCGTACTTGCTATATTGTAGTAGGTGCAGATAAAGGTCTTGCAGGGGCATTCTCGTCTAATGTGTTGAAATTTGCTATGGAACAATTACATGGTAAATCTCCTGATACATACCGTGTTATCACGGCAGGTAGAAAGCCTAGAGACAGCATGAAATCTAGAGGTATTCATATCGATAAGTCCTATGCGGGCTTTTCCGATAAACCTTCCTATGAACATGCGCGTGCCATCATGCATGAAGCACTTTCACTATATGAACGTCATGAAGTAGACGAAGTCATCATGATCTATACACGTTTTGTAAATTCTATGACGCAAATTGCACAGGCTGAGCGCTTGTTGCCAATAGAGCAACCACAAGATGAGGTAAAAGGCGAAGAGTATGATTTTATGCCGTCCGCTGTATCCGTCTTGGAGGCGTTGCTGCCAAAATACTTAGAAATTACAGTTTATAATGGATTGTTACAATCTGCAGCTAGTGAATTGGGTGCTCGTATGACGGCCATGACATCGGCTACAGATAATGCAGGGGAACTCATTGAGTCCTTAGGCCTTGAATACAACAAGTTGCGTCAATCTAGCATTACAAACGAAATTTCTGAAATCGTTGGTGGCGCTAATGCCTTGCAATAGATAAGGAGACATCTGTCGATGAGTAATAATATTGGTAAAGTTGTGCAGGTCATCGGCCCAGTTGTAGACGTGCGCTTTGATGCTGGTCATTTACCAGCTATCTACAACGCCATCCACATCTACCATGACCACAAGGCACACGATAGACAAAAAATCGTAGTAGAGGTTATGCAACACTTAGGCGACGATACAGTTCGTTGCGTTGCCATGAGTTCTACTGACGGTATGACACGTAATATGGAAGCAGAAGATACTGGTGCTCCAATTTCCGTTCCTGTAGGGGAAGGCGTATTGGGTCGTATCTTTAACGTACTTGGTGAAACTGTAGACCATGATCCAGCTCCAGTTGTGGCTGATGAAAAATGGCCTATTCACCGTCCAGCACCTAAATTTGATGACCTTTCTCCAGATACACAAATCTTGGAAACAGGTATTAAGGTCGTTGACCTTATCGCTCCATACGTAAAAGGTGGTAAAATCGGTCTTTTCGGTGGTGCCGGTGTAGGTAAAACCGTATTGATTATGGAATTGATTCACAATGTTGCTACAGAGCACGGCGGCTATTCCGTATTCTCCGGTGTAGGGGAACGTACTCGTGAAGGTAATGACTTGTGGAACGAAATGAAAGAGTCTGGCGTTATCAATAAAACAGCCCTCGTATATGGACAAATGAATGAGCCACCAGGGGCTCGTATGCGCGTAGGTCTTACTGGTCTTACAATGGCTGAATACTTCCGTGATGTGAAAAAACAAGACGTGCTCTTGTTCATCGATAACATCTTCCGCTTTATTCAAGCGGGGTCCGAAGTATCCGCCCTCTTAGGTCGTATGCCATCTGCCGTAGGTTACCAACCTACATTGGCTAATGACGTAGGGGCATTGCAAGAGCGTATTACATCTACAAAAGAAGGCTCTATTACCTCCGTACAAGCTGTATATGTACCTGCCGATGACTTGACTGACCCGGCTCCAGCAGCGACATTCGCTCACTTGGATGCGACAACAGTATTGTCTCGTTCCATTGCGGAACTTGGTATCTATCCAGCGGTGGATCCTCTGGACTCTACAAGCCGTATTTTGGACCCACATGTACTTGGTGAAGAGCACTACGCAGTAGCTCGTGGAGTACAAGAAGTATTGCAAAAATATCGCGATCTTCAAGATATTATCGCAATCCTCGGTATGGAAGAATTGTCTGACGAAGATAAACTCACTGTATCTCGCGCTCGTAAGATTCAACGTTTCTTGAGTCAACCATTCTTCGTAGCAGAAGTATTTACCGGTTCTCCTGGTAAATATGTGCCATTGTCCGAAACATTGAGAGGCTTCAGAGAGATCTTGGATGGTAAACATGATGAATTGCCAGAAGGTGCATTCTACATGGTTGGTACCATTGATGAAGCCATTCAAAAAGCAAAGGAAATGCAAGAGAAGGGGGAATAATCCATGGCGGAACCTATGACCCTACAGATAATTACACCTGATGCAATCGTATTCGAGGGCCAATCTACATTCTTTGTAGGTAAAGCTATCGATGGTGGTTTTGGTATTTTGCCAAATCATGCGCCTATGATTATTGCATTAGACTTGGCACCTTTACGCATTGAACAACCAGATGGAACATCTCGTGAATATGCTGTATTTGGTGGCTTCTGTGAAATTGAACATAATAAGGTGAGTATTGTAACCCCTGACTGTCAAGATCCAACATCCATTGATGTGGAACGTGCTCGTCGAGCTAAAGAGCGTGCAGAAGGTCGGTTATCAAATCCTACACCTGATATTGATGTAGAAAGAGCGGAAGCAGCATTGCAACGTGCTTTACTGCGCTTGCATGTTACAAAAATGTTATAAGAAAAAGGCTAGCCATCTGGCTAGCCTTTTTATCTTTCTAATTTTGATTATAAAACGCTCACACCTTTTAAGGAGTATGCAGTATTCTTAGGTTGTTCTACTTGAAAATCTAATACAACAGGTGCCTCAGAATTGATACCAGGTGCTTGGTAGCGGTCACGATCTGTTGGAATTCGTTTGTATGGTAATTTATCAAGTAATATAGTCATAACTTTGTTCCAAACTGATTTATGTGTTGGCATAGTTAAAGAGTCATCAGTTTGGTTGAAGCCCGTACGAACAGTATGGATTACCTTATCGTTTACATCATAATAGTATAAAAGGGCATTAACCTTTGCAGCGATATAAATTTCATGATTATCCTTATTGTATGGATCTGGGCTGTTAATAGTATTAACTTGTACATATACGTCTTGTAATGGTACAGGCATAATAACGATTTCAGAATTTTGGGCCTCTGCAATTTGAGCAAGATCAGCGGCTTTAATTTCTGCAGTTGGTGTGTTAGTACTTACAATGGTTGTATCATAGTAAGGATATTTAAGTGTATTTGATAAGCGATCTGTCATGTAGTGACCAAATTGAGCTGTGTTTTCATTGCGCAAATTTGCTGGTACAACAATAGTTACTTTGCGGCTTGGAAAGTTTTCCAAGTGACCATCATGACTTGTACTAGTAGCATTAATAGTTGCTTTTTCTGAAACTCCAGAAATTGGTGTAGATGTTGGTGTGGCAGCTACTTTTATGACAGGCTCCATATTTGTTTTAGGGGTCAATGTAGAAGCCTCATTACTTGTGTTACTTTGTATAGTGCTAAGAACCACAGGTTGCGTTGTATTTGGTGTTAGCTGACTCAAATCGATCATAGCGGCACTGGCTGTTGTAAATGCAGTTGTGAGTAGTACAGCAAGTACTGTAAGTAGTGGACGTTTATAGAGTCCGAAGTTATGTAACATAATTCCTCCTCTTAATAAAACTCTTTTAAAATTACAAATTATACAATTTATATTATTATATCATATATATAAAAAAAAGGAGCAAGCTTAACAGCTTGCTCCTTTAGTTTGGTGGACGATGACAGGATCGAACTGCCGACATCCTGCTTGTAAGGCAGGCGCTCTCCCAGCTGAGCTAATCGTCCATATGTGGTGACCCGTCCGGGAACGATCGGTTAACAGCCGATTGCTCTACCGACTGAGCTATCGAGGAATGGTACGATTGTTATTATATGTTAGATTAATTATAAAAGCAAGCATTTTTTTTAGAACACTATAAAATAGATACTATCAATTATGACTAAAAGACATAACTTTATAAATAAAATTGGTTATCAGTAATTTTGATGAGAGAGTCATTAAAATTAATAAAATCTATAGAGCTTAATAATTATAGATATTTACTGTGTTCTAAGGTGATTGTATGACTCCAAATGCATGGGAGTTAGCAATATAAGTATATTGAAGATAATCGGTATACATATGCATTATAGAAAAGTTTAAAAGATTTAGTTGAAAAGTAGTATCAGTTAAGAAAGAAGTGTATTTATCTTATTAGATATAGCCTATGTTTGTGGTTCATTTTAAACCAAATCTATATATAATAAAGTAGGTAAAAATATAAGATATAAAAATCTTATTGATATATGATAGACTATGACTTTTATCACAATGCAGGGCTATTTTAGTGACTAGAGAATAAGGTCTATATAGGCTATTGAAAAACCGAAATATATACAAAAATATTCATGAAAACAATTCTCAAAAACCGAAAAAGCATTGAGAAAACTGTATAGGTAAGGCGTTGAATCCCCCTATATTGTGTGCTACGATTTATGTATAGAGTTAATCTCATCGGTTTGAGATAGATATTCTTTCATATGTTTGAGAATTTTATTTTATCTCATCGGTATTAGAATTAATATTCAACTATTTTCCTGAGGAGGGATTATCTTGCGCGAGATTCAAGTATCTGAAATCACAAAAACAGTCCGTCAAATGTGTATGGACGCAGCTTACCACTTGCCAAAAGACATCTATGAAGGTTTGAAAAAAGGCCGTGAAACAGAAGAGTCTTCAGTAGGTCGTATCGTTCTTGATCAAATTATTAAAAATGCAGAAATTGCCGATGCTGAAGATCGTCCATACTGCCAAGATACTGGTATGACTATGGTATTCTTAAAAGTTGGTCAAGATGTTCATTTCGTTGGTGGTGATCTTACAGAAGCTATCAATGCTGGTGTTGCAGCTGGTTATGTTGAAGGTTATCTTCGTAAATCCGTTGTAGCTGAACCATTGTTCAACCGTAAAAATACACAAAATAACACACCTGCAATCATCTATACTGAAATCGTTCCTGGCGATAAAGTAGATATTCAAGTAGAATTAAAAGGTTTCGGTTCTGAAAATAAATCCGATGTAGCTATGCTCGTACCTGCTGATGGTGTGGAAGGCGTTAAAAATGCAGTCCTTGAAATCGTAAAACATGCAGGTCCTAACCCATGCCCTCCAATTGTACTCGGCATTGGTATTGGCGGTACTATGGACCAAGCAGCAGTTATGTCCAAAAAAGCGTTGCTTCGTGACATTAGCGTACCTCATAAAGATGCAGACTATGCAAAATTAGAAGAAGAAATCATGGAAATGGTTAACAAAACTGGTATTGGACCACAATTGGGTGGCACTACAACTTGTATCGGTGTAAACATCGAATGGGGTGCAACTCACATCGCAGGTCTTCCTGTTGCAGTTACTATCATGTGCCATGCTGCTCGTCATGCTCACGTAGTACTTTAATCGATAGGAGGTAAAAACAATGGCTGAATCAATTCGCATTAATACTGAAGAATATAATGAAGAGTTTTCCCGCAAATTAAAAGTTGGTGATAGCGTTCTTATCACTGGTAAAATTTACTCCGCTCGTGACGCTGCTCATAAAGTTATGACTGAAGCTTTAGCGCGTGGTGAAAAATTACCAATCGACTGGACAAATAAATTCGTTTATTATCTTGGACCAACACCTGCAAAACCTGGTGATCCAATTGGTTCCGCTGGTCCTACAACTTCCGGTCGTATGGATGCTTACACACCAACAATGCTTGACCAAGGTATCAAAGGCATGATTGGTAAAGGTTCCCGTAAACCAGAAGTAGTTGAATCCATGAAGAAAAATGGTTGCACATACTTCGCAGCAGTTGGTGGCGCAGCAGCATTGATTGCAAAATCCATCAAAAAATATGAAGTACTTGCTTATGGTGAACTTGGACCAGAAGCTTTGGCTGAATTGACTGTTGAAGATTTCCCTTGCATCGTGGTTGGCGATACTGAAGGTAATAACTTCTACGAATTAGGCCAAAAACCTTACAGAAAAATCTAATATCACCATTGAGTGATTGAAAGAGGCTTGCTAAAGCAAGCCTCTTTTTGTTGTTAAGCCATAATCATAAGATGTTCATCCGTTACGTGTAGAGTTTAGTCTACCGATTCTGTCGGTTTTATGATAATATACATATAGATTTTATACATTCAATTTGAGTGAGGCGATAACATGACTTCTGTAGAAACTATTCGTCAGTCAACTCGCAACGCGATGGCTGAATTACTTGATTTAGCAAAGGTTCGCGAAGGTCAATTATTCGTTGTTGGCTGTTCCACTAGCGAAATTGTAGGTAAAAAAATCGGCACTGACTCTCACCTTGATGTGGCTCAGGTCGTATTTGATGAAATATACAATGCTGTTAAGGCTAAAGGACTTAACTTGGCTATTCAATGTTGTGAACATATTAATCGTGCACTTGTTATGGAACGTAGTGCGATGACATGGGAGGAGGAAGTTAATGTTGTTCCTCAACGTCATGCGGGTGGTGCCCTGGCTGTGATGGCGTACGAATATTTTGATGATCCTGTGATGGTTGAATTTATTCAAGCTGATGTAGGCATCGATATTGGAGATACTTTCATTGGTATGCACATGAAACACGTTGCAGTGCCTGTACGTCTTTGTGTGAAAGAAATTGGGAAAGCACATGTGACCGCTTGTCGTGTTCGTCCGAAGAGCATTGGCGGTGAGCGTGCTGTATATAATGAAGCATTGATGTAGGGGGATAGTATGTCAAACCTAATACCGTATTTTGTATTAGCCGTCGTGGCATTGGGATTCTTTGCTGTTTGCTATGCTGTATTTAGCGGTGGTGATGGTGAAAGTAAGGCAAAAGAAAAATCCTATAAAAACATAAGTAATAAAAATAATCCTAAAGCGCATAATGATGTTATATTTGCAACGGAGTCGCAAGAGGGCAATGTAACAATCACACATACGAGTGGAACTAATGTATATACTGCATCAATTCCGGATACAGTTGAAACGGTGGTCGGTGAAGAGCGAGAACCGGCTGAACCTCTGGTTGATCCTATAGATACCTCTTATAATAAAAGAAGTACTCTAAAGTCTAATTCAAGTCATGTTTCAGAGGGAGAATATGCGTTAGCATTAGGTTCGGATAATGGAACACCAATAGGTTCGGATAATGGCACACCAATAGGGGATGAAACCATTGTGATGACAGCTGTATCAGATCTTAAGCAAGCTAATCAAGCCAATCAAGGTGTTACTCCGTTGGTGGATAAAACTATTGTCCTCGATGTTGTTACAGATGAACTTCTCAATAGCGCTAACTCTGTTGAAGATACAATTGCTATGGGTGAATCTGTGGAAGCCTTTGAAGCTGATGAAGCGGATAGCATAGATGCTACACAAATGATAGGTGGTGCAAACGAAATACAAACCGCGGAAGGTCCATCGGTATTAGATGAAACGCGTTTGTTTGATGCTTCTGAAATTGAAGCACAATTGGCGGCAACAAGTTTAGCTGAAGAGGAGGAACCGCATGGTCAATGGGCAAAAACGGCACATGAGGATAAATGCGTTGAGTTGGCTATAGCACCATTTGTTCATTCCTTTGGGGTGTTACATGGTGATACGCAACATTATGTAGAATCTATTACAAGAGATGCTTTAGCGGCTCTCAATATTACAAAAATTGTTGAAGTGAATGCATTACTAGAGAATATTGTTATTCAAGAAGCGTTGATGAGTATGCAAAAGGCATATGCCGCTACAAATACAGAGTGGATGAAGTCCGCTGCATTAGGTGCTTTTCTAGATGTGGTTCAATCTCCTAAATCTAGTACGCCATACCTCGTAGCTTTTGATGCATTACGTGTATTACCTCATTTAACATTAGGTCACTTCCAAGTTATGGCCTTAACATTATTGTTACAATATTCTAGAAATTCTAATAACTATGGATTGATTCACTTCCAACATTATGTGGAAAAATATATTGAGCCATTCATCTCTGATTTACCTCGAAATGATTCCTTCTATCGCCAGCTGGACTACTTACGCTGTACACAAGAAGAACAAGAGCCTATCACTTTATGCCAAGTGTTGTCGAATTCATATCCGTTTGTATTCAACTATCGTGGTTTCTCTAAGGAAGAACTCTTCCGTGCTACAGATGGTCATGGTGTAGATCCACGTTATGTGGTGCGTAGCTTGAACTCCAATCTTTATAAATTAGCCTTGGTAGATGAGTCTTTAGCACCACAATTCTTTAGACAAACACGAATTTCTAATGCTATGGTTCAACGTGATCTTTTAGCTCTGATGAAGAGCAAACCTACTGCTTTCAGGGGACAAGAGGCGCGTGATATCATGGATGATATTTCACCGGTTCTATTGGACTTAGCTGATGTCTTTGATAGCACGCCAATGTCTAAAATTAGCTTAACATTGTTAGGCCTTTACTTAGGTCGTGCTCATGTGAAAGCAACCATTGGTGAAGAATTTGATTTGTCTCATTGGTTCTAATTTACAATTTTAAGCACTATATAGTTTGAAAAATTATATTATATAGTTATTATATACTTAAAACCGTTATATATTTTATGAGTCGTGTAATAAAAAAGTCTCTCAAGATAATCTTGAGAGACTTTTTAGTTTGTTAAATTTAATAGACATTAAGTATTAAAAGGTGTTAAAGCCGAATTCTTCAATGTCTTCAATATTTTTAATTGTTACGGTGCGCCCTGTAATATCAATGAGACCTTCATCGCGAAGGCGTCCTAATTCACGGCTAAGGGCTGTGCGAGATACATTGAGAACCTCAGCCATTTGCTCGCGGTTGTGGGGTAATTGAATTGTGTTAGAATGCTGACGTTTATAAATATCTGTTAAGTACGCAAAAATCTTTTCGCGCATCCCTTTTAATGTGAGGTAGTGGACTTTTCTGGTTAATAGAATTGCTTTTTCAGATAAATCCTCTAATAGATTAGATAGGATTTTAGTTTGGCATTGATGACAATCCGGTAATGTTTTAATAAAGGTTTCAAGGGGAATAAACATAATTTTAGTTGCTTTTGTTGCTTTAATGGTAGCAGGCCATAAAGGCTGTTTGCTAAATAGTAGTGCTTCTCCAAAAATATCTGATTGCTCTAAGTTTGCCATAATAACCCGTTGCCCCATTACATTTTCACGAGTCAGTAAAGCGCTGCCTTCAAGAATGACACCAATACCCTCCATAGGATCTCCAGCGAGGGCTATAAAATCATTTTTTTGGTAACTGTGGATGATAACTTTGGCATTATTTAAATAGCTACGCAGCTCTGGCTCTCCTAATGTATTGAATAAAGGACATTTCACGAGGGTGGGCATATATTGATTAATGATATCGTTTGAAAGTATTTGTTTCATAAGCACCTCCGGTGTGATAAAGTCTATAGCAATTAAAAATGATTATTGTATAATAAAAGTATAAGACTAAATGGTCTACCTGTTCCATAAGGGAAGTCAGGAAAATTTTTGAAAAAGTTTTTATTTGTTGCTCAAGCTACAGAAATTGTATCATCTTTACGTTATACTTTCAAATGTAATCAATCAGACAACTGATAAAACATCAGTGTAATGTATAGGTTTTATATTATCTAGCTTGACTGCGAGGAAGTCTCGCAAAGGAGGATTTTTAAATGAGTATGTTCTGTTATCAATGCGAACAATCTGCAGCACCAGGTGGCTGTACTGTACAAGGTGTATGTGGTAAAACTGCACCAGTTGCTAACTTACAAGACGAATTAACTGCTGCCTTAGTTGGCTTGGCTCGCGCTTTAGACGTAAAGGGTCATACTAAAGAAGGTATCGATTATATTATGCGCGGTTTGTTCATGTGTGTAACAAACGTAAACTTCTCTGAAGACCGCGTTCAAGAATTCATTGACGAAGTAAATGCTTACCATGCAAAAGTGGATAGCGCTCAACAAAATTTCGATTGGGAACAATTGTGGAAAGGTGAAGAAGACATCGTATCCCTTCGTTCCACATTATTGTTAGGTATGCGTGGTATGGCTGCATATGCATGGCATGCTGCTCGCCTTGGCTTCCACGATGCTGATGTTGACGCTTGGTTCGTTAAAGGCATGGTAGAATTCGCTAAAGATCACAGTGCTGAAGAATGGCTTGATCTTTTGATGGAATTTGGTCAAATTAACTTGAAATGTATGGCTGTTCTTGATAAAGCTAATACTGAAACATATGGTACACCTGTACCAACTACAGTTCCTTTGACTGTAGAACCAGGTCCTTTCATCGTTGTAACTGGTCATGACCTTCATGACTTGAAACAATTATTGGAACAAACTGATGGTAAAGGTGTAAATATCTATACTCATGGTGAAATGTTGCCTTGCCACGCTTATCCTGAATTGAAGAAACATCCTCAATTGAAAGGTAACTTCGGTACAGCATGGCAAAACCAACAAAAAGAATTTGTTGATGTTCCTGGTGCATTCTTGTTCACTACAAACTGCATTATGCCACCAAAAGAAAACTACAAAGCTAATATCTTCACTACAGATATGGTAGGTTTCGATGGTTGTGCACATATCGAAGAAAAAGAAGATGGTACTAAAGACTTTTCCGCAGTTATCAACCGTGCTATCGAATTGGGCGGCTACAAAGAAGCTCAAGAATTCACTGGTATCAACGGTGGTCATGAAGTAACTACTGGTTTCGGTCATGGCACAGTATTGGGTATTGCTGATAAAGTAATTGACGCTGTAAAAGCTGGCGCTATTAAACACTTCTTCTTGGTAGGTGGTTGTGACGGTGCTAAAGTAGGCCGTAACTACTACACTGAATTCGTTAAACAAACTCCAAATGATACTGTAGTATTGACATTGGCTTGTGGTAAATTCCGTTTCAACGACATGAACATCGGCGAAATCGGTGGTATCCCTCGTATCCTTGATATGGGTCAATGTAACGATGCTTACTCCGCTATTCAAGTAGCAGTAGCTTTAGCTGGTGCATTTGAATGTGATGTAAACGATTTGCCATTGACATTGGTATTGTCCTGGTACGAACAAAAAGCGGTATGTATCTTGTTAACATTGTTGGCATTGGGTATCCGTAACATTTACATCGGACCTTCCTTGCCTAAATTCTTCTCCAGCAATGTATTGAACATTTTGGTAGATAAATTCCAATTACATCCAATTACAACTCCAGAAGCTGACATGAAAGCTATCTTGGGCTAATAGGATCTATTAATCTGTTAACCACAGTCCTACGTCCCCTCTCTTTTATGATTTAGGACTGTTGTTATAAATAACGCACCTAGGGTTATCCTTAGGTGCGTTTTTTTACTATTATTGTGAAAGCTATCTATCGAGTATTTGCATATTGATGGGGCCCAGTTTTGTATCCACAACTTAGTTAGAAAGGAAAGACTATACTTCTTTGCTCCTCGTGACCTGATGTCGCTGCATAAGTATAGTCTTTCCTTTTTATAACTGTAGATATAAAGGCGTCCCATCAACATACTTCTCTTTGATAGTTTTCATATAAATAGTAGTCCTTCATAGACGCACAAATATGCCTCTAATGTGCATATAGACATTTATCAATATTGATTGTTATACTATAGGTAAGTAAGAACTTTCTCACATTATTTGTGTGTATGTAGAGGCATATATGAATAGTATTTTTGATATTATAGGACCTATTATGATTGGTCCGTCTAGTTCGCATACAGCGGGGGCTGCGCGGCTAGGGAAGATGGCGCGTTGTATTTTTCGTTCTACTCCCAAAAAGGTAGATTTAACATTATATGGATCTTTTGCAAAAACCTATAAAGGGCATGGCACAGATCGTGCTTTGATTGGCGGCTTATTAGGTTATAAAGAGGATGATGCGAACATCCGAGTTGCCCATGAATTAGCGAAAAAAGAGGGGATGGAGTTTTCTTTTATTGAGTCTCCTCTTGATGTAGGGCATCCGAATGTGGTGCGTTTTGATATGTATGATGAACATAATCGTCATATGACTGTTATTGGTCGCTCTCTCGGCGGTGGTCAGATTATGATTACCGAAGTAGATGGAAATGATATGTCCATTACAGGAGATGAGTTTACGCTCGTTGTGTTCCATGAGGATAGACCTGGTGCGATTTCTCTTGTGAGCCAAGCATTGAGCGAGTCTGATATTAACATCGCTACGATGCGCGTATTCCGTAAGGGCAAGCATAAGGATGCAGTTATGGTTATTACTACAGATACGGTGGTAAATCCTATTACAGTTCAGTTTATGCGCGAGTTTCCAGGAATCCAGGATGTGATGACCTTTGAAGCATTATAGGAGGGCGAATGATGAGTTATGCATATGATACAATTGCAGATATTATTCGCCTAGGTGAGGAAAACAATATTTCTTTTGGCGATGTAGTATTGCGTTATGAATTAGAGAATTACGACCGTAGTGAAGATGCGGTTGTTCGTGAAATAGAAAATCGCTTAGATATTTTTGAAAGCTCCATTCAAGATGGCATAGCTTATGCGGAGAAAACGGCTTCTGGTATGTCCGGTGGTCAAGCGGCACAGCTTAATGGGCAAACACCTCGTTTTATGAGTGATATTGCGTATAAGGCAATGACGTATGCTATTGCTGTAAATGAGGCAAATGCAAAGATGTTCCGCATTGTTGCTTGTCCTACGGCGGGCTCTTGTGGTGTTATGCCTGGTGCGGTGAAAGCCGTTGCGGACCACTACCAATTAGATAGAGCTACAGTGGTAAAAGGCTTCTTAGCTGCGTCCGGTATTGGTAATGTAGTAGCAAATCGCGCTTGTGTTGCTGGTGCTGTTGGCGGTTGCCAAGCGGAAATTGGTACGGCTGCGTGTATGGCAGCAGGTGCGATTGTCGAAATGATGAGTGGTTCACCACGTCAAGTAGGCCATGCTATCGCATTGTGCATGAAAAATCTATTGGGGCTTGCTTGTGATCCAGTGGCGGGACTCGTAGAGGTACCATGTGTTAAACGTAATGGCTTCTATGCAGTTCATGCTATTACTGCATCTGAAATGGCGTTGATGAATATTGAAAGTCAAATTCCACCAGATGAAGTCATCGAAGCGATGAATAATATAGGCCGTGCTATGCCGGCAGCATTGCGTGAAACAAGTGATGGCGGTCTTGCGGTAACACCGACAGGTACAGCTATTGCGGAAAGAGTGCAATCCTTATAAGGATTGCACTTTTTTCATGCTTTCATTTGTAGTAAAATAAAGATTAGACTAGTTTAGAAAGGAGCGTGTATGATGGAACAAGCAAATCGAATATTGACCGTATTGGAAGAAGCCGGTCATGAAGCCTATATCATAGGCGGCGCTGTGCGCGATATTTTGATGCATCAAAAGCCACATGACTTCGATATTGTGACGTCTGCACGTCCCGATACGGTAATTGAGGTTCTTCGCAGTCATGATATTCAAACGACAGACCTCGTAGGCAAATCTTTTGGTGTAGTGGTAGCTACATTAGAGGGAAGGCAATACGAAATTGCTACATATAGAACGGAGCGATATGGCGCAGATAGCCATCGCCCTGAAGAAATTATCTATGCCGATACCTTAGAAGAAGATGTGTTACGTCGTGACTTTACTGTCAACGGCATGGCGATGAACCGCTTTGGTGAGGTTATCGACCTCGTAGGTGGACGCCGAGATATTAAACATAAGACATTACGCACTATTGGTAATGCGCAGGAACGTTTTGAAGAAGATGCATTGCGATTATTTAGAGCGTGCCGCTTTGTGGCAAAGCTAGATTTCTTACCTACCGAAGACTTATTAGAAGCTATGCCAAAGGCATTTCATCGTGTGCCTGGATTATCTCTCGAGAGAGTTCGTAGTGAACTGGACCGACTCATGTTAGAGCCTGCTGTGGCTAAAGGCCTTGATGTATTAGTACAATCTCGCTTGGCCGAGTGCTCTTGTCGCGTTGTAGAAAATGGCGTCGCTCATGAAGTGCCTATTTTACCAGAGCTATACCATCTTGTGAATTTACCACAAGAAAAAGACTTTCACGAATTTGATGGTTGGTATCATACATTAGCCGTTGTATCTCATACAGAACCAGATTTAACATTACGTTGGGGTGCACTGTTACACGATGTAGCAAAGGGGATGCCTACGGTGCGTGCTGTGGTGAATGGTCGCCTCACAGATCGTGGTCATGATACATTAGGGGCTGAAATGACAGAAACCTTGCTTACTCGTTTAGGTTACCCTAAGAGTTTTGTGCGCCGTGTAGCTTGGATTGTAAAAAATCATATGCGCTTTCACTATTTTGTACAAAATGGGGAAGCTAATGAGAAGAAGTGGATCCGTAAAGAGGCTCGCAGCGGTGAGTTTCGAGATAGTCAAATTATGCGAATTGCATGGGAACAATTATCTAAGGTTTGTGCTGCCGATGTATTAGGCTGTGGGAAGCCTTATGCATCGACTGATGGCACCTTAGCCTTTGGTGAATGTATGGCAGATCTTAGCCTAGAGATGCCTATCCATACAAAGGATTTAAATTATGACGAACGAGTTATTAAGCTTGCAGGGAAAAAAGTGGGGGAAGGATTGCAGTATTTATTAGGTCAGGTTCAAAATGGGGTGATTCCCAATGAACCAGATGCATTATATGATGCATTAGACCATAAGTTACGCCGTCCAGTGGAGAAATGATGAAGTTATTAAATAAAGCGTTATTACGCATGAGTGATTGGAGTCGCACTACGTGGTGCCTTGCCATACTCATGACCGTTGCCTTCGTCCTTATTGGGCGTTTAGCACAGTTACAGGTCTTTGACACCTTTGACCTAGAGAAGAAAAACTTATTACAAGTTCAAGTAGATAGAAAATTACAATCGCCGCGGGGTACAATCTATGACCGTAATGGCAAGCCATTGGCGATGAGTGTAGTTACAAAATCTTTATATGCGGATCCGAAGATGATTAAACAGTCTCCTCAAGAGATTGCGGAGCTCATCTCACCGTATGTAACGATGTCAAAAGAGAATATTGTAAAAGCTTTGCAAGAGGATACCGCCTTTGTCTGGTTGAATCGTATGATGGATGCAGACAAATCAAAAGCGGTACAACAAGTTATTAAGGATAATAATATTGCAGGCCTCAATTTCGTTGAAGAATCTAAGCGCTATTATCCAAATGGTGTCTTAGCGGCACAAGTATTAGGCTTTGTCGGCACTGATGATAAAGGTCTTGATGGTCTAGAAATGGTTCTTGATGACGAATTAAAGGGGGGCGTACAACAAGAAATTGTAGCTACTGATAATAAAGGGAATGCCATCTTTGGTTCCGTATTATCTAAATTTTTACCAGATAAGGGTAAAAGCGTAACCTTAACCATCGATGCAACAATTCAATTTATTGCAGAACGCGCTCTTGATAAGGCGATGGTTGATACAGGAGCTAAGCATGCCAGCGTTATCGTTATGGATCCAAAGAACGGTGAAATATTAGCGATGGCCAATCGTCCAAGTTATGATCCTAATAACTACAACCAAAGTGGTGAAGAGGCTTTCAAAAATATTGCGGTTACCAATTTATATGAACCAGGCTCTACATTCAAACCTATCATTGCATCTGCAGCTCTTGCAGCAGGCAAATGGAAGTTAGACACTGTGTATAACGATAAAGGGGCCTTCGCTGCCAATGGACATATCATTAGAAACTGGAATGGTGAGGGATATGGTCCTGTTCGTTTGCTAGATATTTTGAAGTACTCTATTAATACTGGTATGGCTGAAATTGGTACATTAACAGGGGCAGATATTCTCTCGAAATATATACGTGATTATGGCTTTGGCTCTGAAACAGGTATTGAATTGCCTGGTGAAGGAGCAGGTATTTTGTATAATCCAGAGGATATGAGTAAGCTAGACGTTGCGACTATGTCCATCGGTCAAGGTATTGCGGTTACACCATTACAAATGGTTCGCGCCTTTGGTGCACTTTCTAATGGTGGGGCTATGATGAAACCACATATCATCAAGTCTTATAGTAACTCTCAAGGCGATGTTACAAGTACGACTGAAACATCTGTTGTGGGACAACCAGTTCCGGCGGAAACCGCTAAAACCATTGTAGATATTCTAGAAAAAGAAGTATCCGAAGGTGGCGGTACAAAAGCGATGGTAGAAGGTTATCACTTCGGCGGTAAAACTGGTACGGCACAAAAACTAGATACCAAACATGGCGGTTATCTCGACGGACAATACATTGCGTCCTTTATTGGCTTTGGCCCTGTAGAGGATCCAAAATTTGTAGTTCTTGTCGTTATTGATGACCCACAAAAGGGTTCTTATTATGGTAGTCAAATTGTAGCCCCTGTATTTAAGGACATCGTATCTCAACTTGTACGGTATTACCAAATGAGTCCGTATGTTAAAGAAAGTACACCAGTAGCTGTTAAAGCTGCTAATACATTACCTGAACCAAAACCGGGAAGTGATGGTTCTGTTACATTGCCTAACTTTACTGGTTTTACCTATGGTGAAGTGCGTGATTGGTTACATAAGGCGGGACTTGCCTTTAAACCGGATGGAACTGGTACGGCTACATCTCAAGATGAAAGTAGCGGTACAACTGTTCAGGCTGGTACAGCAATTACTGTTCATTTCCGTAGATAAAACGAATTCGGTCATAATTAGAAATTATAGACAGTTCGTTATATAATAGAATAAGAGACTTAGGTGCCTCTCCGGAGGCACCTTATTTTATAGATAGTTTGAATGAATGGAGATACTTATGATCGAATTACGCGGTAAAGCAGTAGCAGACGCTCACAAGGCGATTTTACAAGAAAAAGTTGCAGCAGTTGGCGACTCTGTAATTACTATGGCAGTATTACTCGTTGGTGAAGACCACGGTGCTCATATGTACGCTACATTTATGGAAAAGACAGCTAAAAATTTTGGCTATGGTTTTGTGCTAAAGCAATTGCCTGAAACGACAACGCAAGATGAAGTAGTAGCGGCGTTGCATGAATTAAATACTGATCCATCTATTCATGGAATTTTACCGCTAATGCCAATGCCTAAACACATTGATACAGAAGCTCTTATCGATATGTTAGATCCTAAAAAAGATATTGATGGTCTTACAACATATAACATCGGTTTAGTAACAGCTGGTAAGGGTGGCTTTGCTCCTTGTACGGCTAAGGCTTGTATGGCTATTTTAAATCACTATAATATTCCTTTAGAAGGAAAACATGTGGTTGTAGTCGGTCGTAGCCAAGTTATCGGTAAACCTGTAGCGCTTATGGCACTCGCTGCACATGGTACTGTTACAATGTGCCATTCTAGAACTTCTGATCTAGTAGAGCAAGTAAAGCGTGGTGATATTATTATTGCTGCGGCTGGTCGTGCTCATATGATTACTGCTAATATGATTAAGCCTGGTGCTGTTGTTATTGATGTAGGTATTAATGAACTGGACGGCAAAACTGTAGGTGATGTTGATTATGATGCGGTAAAAGATATTGCATCTGCCATTACTCCTGTACCAGGAGGTGTTGGATCCGTAACAACGACAATGATGCTAGAAGCGGTATACGAGGCATATCATGCATGAGATGTCTATAGCAGAAGGTATTCTTGATGTAGCGCTCGATACCTTACGTCAACATGATGCGACAGTCATTCATTCTATTCAACTAGACTTAGGTTTAATGAGTGGGGTAGAACCGGATTCATTGCTATTTTGTTGGGAAGCCATTACGAAGGGAACACCTGCGGAAGGCTCACGCATAGAAATCAATACAGTTCCTATTGAAGGAAAGTGTTTAGATTGTGATAAAATATTTTTTGTAAAAAATTATACGTTTATTTGTCCTTATTGTGACAGCCATTTCGTACAAACTATAGGCGGTCGCGAGCTACAAGTGACCTCTATAGATATCGATTGATAGAAAGGTTAGGGCATGCAAGTTCAAGTTAAAACTAATGTACTGGCAAAAAACGATGCTATTGCAGAGTCCTTACAACAGTTGTTTAAGGAAAAGAATATATTTGTATTTAACCTGTTAGGTTCACCTGGGGCAGGTAAGACCTCCCTTTTGGAGGCAACCTTACAAGATTTAAAAAAGGATTATCGCTTAGCCGTTATTGAAGGCGATTTATTTACGGCAAAGGATGCCAAGCGCATTCATGAGTTGGGTGTGCCTGTTATCCAGATTAATACAGTTGGTGGGTGCCATCTCGATGCACAGATGATTCAAGATGCCTTAGGTGATCTTAATCTTGATGATCTCGATATGATTATTATTGAAAATGTAGGCAATTTAGTCTGCCCTGCGGAATTTGAGATTGGTGAAAGCATGAAAGTAACGATTTTATCTGTTACCGAAGGTGAAGATAAGCCCCTTAAGTATCCGTTAATCTTTAAAGAGTCTAAGGCCATCCTTATTAACAAGATTGATTTATTGCCTTATGTGCCTTTCAAAAAGGAGCAGGCAATACAAGATATCCGTAATTTAAATCCAAATGGAGAAATTTTTGAAGTAAGTTGCACGGCCCACAACGGTCTTGAAACATGGTTGAATTGGTTGCGTGCACAGTTGGAGAATAATCGATGAACTATTCTATGAAGAGCCGTATTGTAGCAGCCCTCCTTGTGGGCTTGTGTGCTACTACAATCAGTTATGCAGCAGAGCCTGCCATTTCCACTGTTAACCCAGTTGCAGTAGAAACTACTGATGACACTAACGTTGTAGCTCAAGATTCCGCTAATGCGAGCAATGATGGTAGTGTAGATGGAACTGGTGAGGTTGATAGCTTGTCTTACCTTGATAATGCACCAGTTAGAGTTGTTAAGCTAGACCCAAAAACGAAACAGGAAGGTTCTAAAACTGGATGGCTCGCAGAGCAAATGGCTGTAACTGAATTTGGTGATTCTATACAATTCTGGCAAGCGGCTAGTGAGAACGAAGGTCCTTTGCCGAGTATCACTCAGAATAATTTAGCTGATATTGGTAAGTCTTATACGGCAAACAGTTTACCGCCTTTAGGTTCTCAAGATGACTATGCTATTGGCACATACCGATTGGGGAATCAGTTTGAAGTCCCAAAAGATGTAGAAAAAACTGAGGTACGTGATAACTTTACTACGTATTACATGAAAGATGTAGCAGTAACTGTATATACTGGACCTGCTCAAGAATTGTTGGTTAACAATCAATTGCGCGGTCAAGGGGCGACTTACTTCTTTGAACCAAATACTATTACAAATATTCATAGTACGAAAAAAGGCGCTAATACAGTACGTGACATTGGCCCTGGTAGCACACGGATGGAATTGATATTTGCCTATGGCAGTCCTAATGCGATGTGGCGTGATAAGAAAAATGAGACGTATATTTTCCTTTATGAGGGGCATTCCGAAAATTCATTGCCTCAAAAAAAGGAGTTTAAGAGTCCTGTAGAGAATACAAATAGTAATAGCCAACAACAATCTATGCTTGGTCAGCAAAAAGAATATATTGCTTTCACCATTAAACAAAGCAATATAGAGGCTGTAGACATTATTAGTGGACAAGTATGGCCTAGGTTTGGATTGCCGAAAGCTGAAGTGTATGATTTTGAAGCTGGTACACTTACGGCTGATGATTTTGTATTGCGTGGTTTCAAGTTGAATGACCATTTTGTTAATGATCCTAATAATGATTGGAAACATCAAGGCATATTGTTTGGCTCCACATTTATTGGCTATAATGAATACGGTGTGAGTGTAGATAAAAAAGATCTTATCAATCGCGTATTATTAAATGTTTATACGCCTACACGTCGTGGAATCGCGATGGGTGATACCAAATATTTATTGCTCTTTGTGTATGGTATGCCAACTCGTATTGTTGAATCTACAACAAAGGCGGGGACGTCTACCGTATATGAATATAAAAATCCAGCGGCAAGCAACTCTTATTTACAGTTTGCCCTAGATGATAAAAACCAATATATCAAATCCGTTATGTTATCTGACCGTCCTGTAAAATAGGATAGGTCACAGCGAGGAGGCAAAGGGTATGGTTACTGTACAAGATGTAAAAGAACGTTGGGAAAAGATTCAAGGTGATGATGAACGTATATTGTTTATCGTTGGTGGTCCAGGTTCTGGTAAAAGTTTGCTAATTCGTGAATTGTCTGAGCAGAAGGGCTGGAAATACTTGGAAGCTAAGCAACTCATCGAGGAAGAGTTTTTGCTCGTGCCTCGTGATGAACGGCCTCAATTAGCGGAAGAAGTTATTTGCCGTGCTCTTAGCCGTAGCGATACGGAAGTAGTCTTGCTAGATGGCATTAATGTATTCTTTGCACCTATCTTAAATCTAAAACCATTTGAGTTGTTAAAAACTATTAGTAAGAAGTATCCTATTGTCGTTGGCTGGCGTGGACATATTGAAGGGGATCAGTTGTACTTAGAACATAACAATAATCC
The DNA here is from genome assembly GCF_032577575.1 of Veillonella parvula. GTDB lineage: Bacteria > Bacillota > Negativicutes > Veillonellales > Veillonellaceae > Veillonella. The sequence goes on from NZ_JAWFVO010000003.1 coordinate 547,570, forward strand.
TAAACATGCTGTAGTTAGTATTGCACATCCAGATCATGTTATTGCAATCGACTAAATGTATGTTTGAACATATTGGTTGAATATAGGGAAAACTATAGATGTATAGAAGGAGATAGCGGGCTATCTCCTTTTTTAGTTATATAATTACAGTTATTAGGTAAAAAATATAGTTTTGTAATTTCCTATTATTTGATTTTAGTAAACCTGAAATATGGATGTTAGCAGACATGGACTGGTAAGGAATGAAACTATGTAAAGGTATATAAAGAATATACTAGTAAATAAAAGTTGATTACTGGATATATACTGAAAACGAGGCATTTTATAGAGGATTGATAAAATATAAATTTTTTTTGACAAAATACTTGCATAGGGTATCGTTTCATGTTATTATGATTAAGCACTAAGAGTGACCACAGTGAACGAAAAACTTCAAAAAAGTTTTTAAATGTTCTTGACACTTAGTGTGCTAGGTGATACAATTCATCTTGTCGTAATGATGCTGGCGTAGCTCAATAGGTAGAGCAGCTGACTTGTAATCAGCAGGTTGTGGGTTCAATTCCTATCGCCAGCTCCATTTTATTTATGGAGGGATTCCCGAGCGGCCAAAGGGAGCAGACTGTAAATCTGCCGTCTTCGACTTCGAAGGTTCGAATCCTTCTCCCTCCACCATTCATAGCGGGGTGGAGCAGTTGGTAGCTCGTCGGGCTCATAACCCGAAGGTCGCAGGTTCAAGTCCTGTCCCCGCAACCATAAAAACCACAGTGAAATGATCGTTCATTGTGCTGGTGTAGCTCAGTCGGCAGAGCGTATCCTTGGTAAGGATAAGGTCACCGGTTCAATCCCGGTCACTAGCTCCATACATGGCGGCATAGCTCAGTTGGCTAGAGCAATCGGTTCATACCCGGTGTGTCCGCGGTTCAAATCCGTGTGCCGCCACCATTAAACCTCACCTTGGTGGGGATTTTTTTATTTCTTTACATATGACATGCTATTCTAAGACTTTGTATATATGGTATAATAATAGGTAAGGAAATCTTATATTCCATTGATAAATTAGGGTTAATATATTATATTAATACTAGAATGTAATTTGTTTTTGTGAAGGAGGATATAATCCTAATGGCAAAAGAAAAATTTGAACGTACGAAACCGCATGTTAACATCGGTACAATCGGTCACGTTGACCATGGTAAAACTACTTTGACTGCTGCAATCAC
>NZ_JAWFVO010000004.1:0-136825 GCF_032577575.1 Veillonella parvula
TGAATTATGGTTGGTTTTGACTATGTCAAAACCCGCACTCTGGCATATGTTCAATCATATGATTGATTACCTATCATTGTTCAGTTTTCAAAGATCTGTACCAGTCTACACACTCTTTCTTCGAAGTGTTTCATCAACTGGCGACTTGATTATTCTATCAAGTCCAGCTCATTTCGTCAAGTGCTTTTTTTAACTTCTAAGAAGTTTTTCATACTTATCATTTGAGCTGTGTCCTAATGACTTGTATAAGTATAGCATAAATATAATAAACGTCAATATATAAAATTGTTATCTCAAAAATTTCATCTTGCTTTCATTATTTTTATTGCATCCTATACATAATATCTCATTAGAAGCCATTTTAACTTGTCTAATATTTATTTACCCAATTTTTACCTTAAACAACTATAGTTCTAAAGGAGTATATCTTTTTACCCATATATGATACAAAGCAAGCGCTATCACCATAACCAATGCAGTGAACATATATAAATATTGATAGCCCCACGCACTAGCTAATACTGCAAGTATAACTGATCCAGCGCCAACACTTATATCTAATGCTAAAAAATATGTTGCTGTTGATACACCCGCACGCTCAATAGGAGCTGATTGTATAGCCAGCGCTTGAAATGCAGGTTGTGCTGCACCATAGCCTAACCCCAACAATGGAGCGGTGAATAGAATAGCTAATGGGGTTATAGCTAATCCCAATACAAATAAGCCTAGTATAAATAATCCTAATCCTGTATAGATAATAATTTTTGAACCATATCGAGCATATATTTTTCCTACTATAGGTCGACTAATAATAATCATCAACGCAAAAATAGCAAAGAAAGCACTTCCCCATATTCCTGCCCCCATGCTATTAAGTTCTATAGGTATAAAAACTAAAACACCAGAATAAGTAAAACCAATAAATAAGCCCATTAAAGCCCAAGGTAAACTTTTATTTTCTATAAACTGGGAAATATGCCAACCTTTATATTTTGATTGTTTAGGTAATGCTAACTCCTTTGATAGAGGAATAATATTACTTAAGACCATAGCCAATCCAGTCATAACCGTTAAAAATATGTACAATGCCATACTACCGTATGACGATAAAGCATATAGGCCGATAGCAGGTCCTAATACCATTGCTATATTTGAAAAGATAGCAAACATATTAACTCCCTCACCTTTTCGACTAGGAGGTAATACTAATACTGCTAGAGTAGCCATTACAGTTGTTCCAAGGGCAAACACAACACCATGTAACCCACGTAGTACGAAAACAGCCTCTAAGGATGTAGTAAAATTAAATAATCCCATAATAATGAAAAACAAGGCTGTTGATATTAATAGAACAATACGCTTATTAAAACCATCTATTAATCGTCCTGCAAAAATCCTACATAAAATTGTACCAATTTGGAAATATGTCATCGCTAAACCCGCATCAAGATCACTGCCAGCCAGCTCAGACGTGATTACGATTGGCAATGCCGCTACGAGAACATGTTGAGTCATATATAAAATACCACTACTAATACCATAATTAGTAAAAGCAGGGCTCCATAATCTATTTGAATCCATATTTGTATCTCCTTTTGTATCGTGTCACCTAGCCATTTTACGCCTCTATCTTATAGAATTCAAGAACAAGCCTTTTAAAATTTTATATAGTTAAAAATGACTGTTATCTGTAAAATACCTATACCATTTTACATAATAAAAGATAGCAAAACAAAAGAACCTCTCTAAAAATAAATCCAGAGAGGTTCTTATACTTTAATCATTAACACAATAATAATAATTTATAACTTATTATTGATTACGTACGTCATTTTTATTACGGCTCTTCCACATAACCCACAAGGATGTAGCTACACAGATAGAGGAGTACGCACCACTAGCAAAACCGATGATCATGCAAAGGGCAAAGTTCTTTGTAGTGTCCCCACCGAATAGATAAAGGGATACACAAGCGAACATAACGGTAGCCAATGTATAGAAACTACGGTGAATACTTTGTGTAATAGACGCATTCGCCAAATCTGCAAATGTATCAGAACGTTTATGTGTATGCGTATTTTCACGAACACGGTCAAAGATAACTACAGATTCATTCATGGAGTAACCTACAACCGTAAGAATGGCAGCTAAGAAGGATGCATCAATTTCTAGTTGGAAATAAGAGAAAACACCAAGAACCATAATCAAGTCATGGAAAATGGCAACTAACGCAGAAATGGCAACCTTATATTCAAAACGATAAGAAATATATAGCGCTAATGCTGCAAATGCTATAACAAGATTCAATAACGCATGTTCTGTAACTTCAGAACCAATTACAGCTCCTACAGTTTCAATACGTTTAACTGTATTGTTACCAATAGATTTAGTCAAAGAATCAACAACAGCGGCACTTTCACTAGACTCGAGATTACGTGTACGAATCATTACGTCTTCGCCCGCTGTATCACCAGTAGTATCACCGGAAAGCTGAATTTGTGCATTTTCAAGATTATATTCTTTTAGAACGTCACGAACTTGACTAACCTCTACAGGTTGATCAAATACAACTTCAACAATCGTACCACCAGTATAATCAATACCAAAGTTAAACCCTTTAGTAAATATGGAAATTAAGCTGATTATAACAAGTGTGGAGGAAATAGCAAACCACCAACGATGATGTTTAATTACGTCTAATGTCATTTGCGTTTACCTCCTTTCAAAGATTTAGGTGCAAATGCGTCAGCACTTGTGCTCGGAGAAATATTCGCACCAAACCAGAATGGATGGTTTGTAAAGTTACAATCGATTAATAAGCGCAATAGGAAATGACTCACAGTAATCGCAGTGAACATACTCACCACAACACCTACGCCTAAGCTGATAGCGAAGCCTTTTACAGGGCCAGAGCCTAAAATAGTTAAGATACCAGCTGTAATGATAACGGATACGTTTGCATCAGTAATTGTGGCTAACGCACGGCTAAAGCCTGCTTCCATAGCAACACGCATAGATTTGCCAGAAAATACCTCTTCCTTAAAACGTTCAAAGATAAGAATATTTGCATCTACCGCAACACCCATGGATAAGATAATACCAGCAATACCTGGCAATGTCATAGTCGCATTAAAGCCCTTGCCCAACACGAGTAATAAGAGCATAACATATACAAGTAATGCTATATTAGCTACGATGCCAGAAAAACGATACAAGATAACCAAGAAAATCATGATCATTGCAATACCAGCACTGAAAGCTACAACAGATTTATCCTTGGAGTCTTGCCCCAAAGAAGGACCTACTGTACGCACTTCCAATACATTAATTTTAACAGGCAATGCACCGGAACGTAATAAAATAGCTAAGTCTTTAGCTTCTTCTAAACTTTGACTACCAGAAATAGTGGCTTTACCACCTGTAATTGCTTGTTGTACTACAGGATTAGTCAATTCTTTACCATCCAATGTAATGGCAATACGACGACCAATATTTTTAGATGTTAAATCAGCAAACTTCTTAGCCCCTTCATCACTTAATTCAATAGCAACGAGTGGTTGTTTATTTTGACCTAACTCTTCTTTAGCATCTTTTAAGTCATCACCAGTCATAACGGTTTGACCTTGGTCGTTTTTAAATTCCAAGACCGCTGTTTTACCGATACGTTTAATCGCTTCGTCAGGATCTTTTACACCTGGCAATTCAATGATAATACGACGAGCACCTTCACGTTGTACCAATGGTTCAGATAAACCCATTTCATTAATACGACGTTCTAAGATTTGCTTCGCCCGTTCCACTGCATCATTGTCAGCTGTACCAGTCGCAGAGTCCTCTGCTTCCAATACGATATGCGTACCACCTTGCAAGTCTAGGCCTTGTTTCAAAGAGCCTGCTAATGGTTGAATAAAATACGCAAATAATCCAATGATGGCAGCAATGACTACTAAAAACTTGATAATAGCTTTACCGTTCAAAATAGTTGCTCCCTTCTGCTATACACAATGTATAATGCCTTGCTCTGTCACAATTTTACTCATTCGTTGGTCTAATGCTTCCATTGGGATTGGTGTCTCCCATAATTGTATAGTCCAACATACGCCCATAAATGTACTTGGTGAAAGTTCCTTGAGAAATCGATCATAATACCCATTCCCCATTCCCATGCGACCACCTTGACGGTCAAAGCCAGCACCAGGCACTAAAATCAAATCCAAGTCACACGGATCAATAATATCGTATGGCTCAGCGGGAATACGTATATTTAACACACCCCGAGTGATAGATTCTAGAGACTTAAGGCGAACTGCAATCATAGTCGTCTTATCAGTACATACTGGAACGTATACAGATTTACCATGTTCTAAAGCATGGCGAATCACATCGTCTAAATTGGCCTCTTTAGGCATCGCCAAATAGGCCATAATGTTTTTTGCCGATATATACTCAGGACTATTAACGATTTGATTCGTCAACATCGGCGTCCACGACCTACAATCAGCAACGGATAAAGCAGCGCGCTGAGACTTACACGCCTGGCGCACTGCTTCCTTTGTATTCATTATTTTTCTTCCTTGTTTTTCTTAGACAGTACATTAGCAACTGCTGTACGAGCAAATGTTAATTCAACTTTTTCAGATACCTGTACCTTGACTTTTTCATCATCAAGTTCAACAATTTCGCCATAAATACCACCAATAGTAACGATTTTTTGGCCTTTTTTTAAACTACCTAACAAGCTAGCACGCTCTTTTTGTTGTTTCTTTTGTGGACGCCACAATAAAAAGTAAAAAATTACTACCATTAACAAAATAGGCCAGCTAGTTTGCAAGATTTGTTGAATATCTCCCATGTTATCCTCCTAGGTTAATAAATATGTATTTCTTTTCTAGTATAGCCACCTAATATAAATTTGACTAGACTTAATTACTATTTTTTAAAGCTATCCCAAAATTGCATTCTAAATTGCGGGAACCGATCTTCTAAGATAGCTTGTCTCATTTGACGCATAAACTCTAATAAGAAATAGAGATTATGATATGTTACAAGGCGTAATGCCAAAATCTCTTCTGCCTTATATAAGTGACGAATATATGCACGGGAATAATTTTTACATGTATAACATTGGCAACCTTCTTCTAAAGGACCCCAATCATGAGCAAATTGAGCATTTCGAATATTAAGACGACCATTCCAAGTCATGGCCATCCCATTTCGAGCAACACGAGTTGGATATACACAATCAAACATATCAACTCCACGTGTTACACCTTCTACCAGACAATCTGCGGTGCCAACGCCCATCAAATAACGAGCCTTGTTAGTTGGCAATAATGGCGTAGTATATTCTAAGATTTCATTCATTAAATCATGAGGTTCCCCAACGGATAAACCGCCGATGCTATAACCTTCAAAATCCATAGCTACAAGTTCTTCCGCACTTTGCTTGCGCAAGTCTTTGTACATGCCACCTTGAACGATACCAAACATGCCTTGACGGTCATGAGCTTTACGAGCCTCTTGGCAACGATGCGCCCAACGTGTTGTACGCGCCGTAGAGCGTTTCGCATAATCATGATCCGCGGGATACGGAATACATTCATCAAAAGCCATCGCAATATCAGAACCTAATTGTTCTTGTACCTTTGTAGCCACTTCAGGAGATAGAAACTGTTTTGATCCATCAATGTGGGATCTAAATGTAACACCATCCTCAGTAATTTTGCGCATATCGCCTAAACTAAATACTTGGAATCCACCACTATCAGTAAGAATCGCTTGATCCCAATTCATAAATTTATGTAAGCCCCCAGCCTCTTCTACAAGCTCCGGCCCTGGGCGAAGAAATAAATGATAGGTATTACTCAAAATAACTTGAGAACCCATAGCCTTTAGTTCTTCTGGTGTCATAGTTTTAACTGTCGCTTGCGTGCCTACAGGCATAAACATCGGTGTTTGGAAGGTACCATGTGGCGTATGCAATAAACCTGCCCGTGCCCCCGTATGAGGACATGTCTTTTGTAATTCATAAATAATACTCGGCATAGTCCCTCCTAATGTATAAACATAGCATCGCCGAAGCTAAAGAAACGATAACGTTCACGTACAGCTTCTTCGTAGGCCGCCAAACAGTGTTCACGACCAGCTAGTGCACTAATCAACATTAACAATGTAGATTGAGGCAAGTGAAAATTCGTTACCAACGCATCAATCATCTTAAATTTATAGCCAGGATAGATAAAAATTTGAGTCCAACCACTCATACCTTGTAATACACCATCATCATTCGTAGCAGACTCAAGAGTACGCACCGATGTAGTACCTACGGCAATGATACGAGACCCTTTTTGTTTGGCTGCATTGATTCGATCCGCCGTATCTTGAGGTACAACAAAGAACTCACTATGCATTTCGTGGTCTTCAATAGTCTCTGCCGATACAGGTCTAAAAGTGCCAAGTCCAACATGTAAGGTTACAAACTCAAGCTCTACACCTTTAGCTTTAATCTTTTCTAAGAGGTCAGGTGTAAAGTGAAGTCCTGCAGTTGGTGCTGCAGCAGAGCCTTTCTCCTTAGCATATACCGTTTGATAACGGTCTTTATCTTCTAACTTTTCATGAATGTATGGAGGTAATGGCATTTCACCAATTTCTTGAATCACATCATCAAACACACCGTTGCATGTGAACTGAATGATACGGCCTCCAAAATCTGTTTTATCTATAATAACTCCACTTAGGCGGTCATCAAACTCTATAACTTGCCCGATAGGACATTTTTTTCCCGGTTTAACAAGGCATTCCCATCGATTTTCACCACATGGTGTGAGTAGAAGTACCTCCACCTTGCCACCAGAACCTTGACGATGTCCATATAATCTCGCAGGGATAACCTTTGTATTATTAAATACAAGCACATCTCCTTCATGAAGCTCTTCTAGTAAATCATAAAAATGTCCTTTATGTTTAACTTCACCACTTACCTTATCTAAGGTTAAAAGCCGTGCTGTATCACGAGGTTCTACAGGATGCTGAGCAATCAGTTCCTCTGGCAATTCATAATCAAAATCTGTAACTTTCATCGTAATCCTTATTAGTACATTTTCTTCAATGTAATGCCACTATAGTAGTGACGCAAAATAGTTTGGTAATAATTTGTATCTCCAGGATTAGCGCGCTTTGCCATTTCCGCAGCGCCCCATTGAGACATACCAAGGCCATGACCCCAACCGTGGCCTTTAATATAAACAGTATCATTCTTGCCAGTAAAGCTATGATAAGCCTTACCCGTGCCTTTAGCAGGATTGTGATTTACATAGAAATCAAACAGTGTAGATTTTAAACCTAAAATGCTACGCAGCGCATCACCATCTACAGTAGTTTTTCCAGAGGTACCTATGAAAGTAGCACTCTTTATACGACCTGATACACCGCGGTCATATGTTTGTTGTCCAGGCTTACCAAGAGGGGTCAACTGAATGCTCTTCAATTTACCTACCCCTTTACTTGCCGCATTAAGTTTACTTTCAAGAGCTTGACGAGAGGTAGTAACAGTCCAATTCGATGTAGATGTACCAGTACTAAAGTCTTTTACCCCTTTCAAGTATGGCACATCACTGCCCCAAACATTTACACTATCCTCTGTATAGCCACCACCATCGGAATGGAACAAGGCATTAATAGGACGTTGATCATAAAGCATAACTATGCCTTTAGTTTTATTTACAGCATTTGTGGTAGCTTGAGATTCACCACTCACACCACTATATACTTGATGATCCGTGGAATTGCTCACATCATAAAATTTACCTTTATTTTGTTCCATCGTATGAAGAGCATAGGTGCGAGCTGCTACGGCTTGCGCTTCTAATGCAGCAGCCGGCCAAGACGGTACTACCTCTTGTGGAACAACACCATACAGGTAATCCTCAAGAGGCACAGAGTTAATGATCATCATGGTTCCATTATTGGCACGTAATGTGAGCCCACCACGATAACCTTTACCTTCGAACAAAAATGGTGCATCACTATTCGCAGGCTTCAATGTAACTACACTATCAATAGCCTTTCCATTTACAGCAATCTTGCCGCCGCGAACGCCAATAGATGTACCACGATTAGCACTGATTGTGCTAACTTGACCATTACCGCTGTTCAACACAACCATATTAGCTGTAGATGTAACAGTAGCATCAGAGCTACGACTACCTAGTAGAACACGTACATTTGGCATGTTTTCTTTGCGTTCTGTAGCAGGCGTCACTACGGAGCCCACTTTGTTGCGAGTAATAACTGCTGTATTGGCTTGAATGCTATTCGCATCCGTTGTTTTTACTACCTTTTTAGTAGCAGTTTTTTCAGTAGCTCTCTTTTGTACTACAGGCTTTTCATCAGTAACTGCAGGTTTAGCAGTTGGCTTCGAAGTACTAGAAGCCGCAGGTTTTGTAGCCATTGTAGCTTTACCTGTAGTAGCTGATTTCGCAGCTGTTACATTAGTACTAGATTTCGCAGTACTAGTTGATTTTGTTGCACTAACTGGTTTAGCCGGCGTTACCGGCTTTGTAGATGTAGCAGGCTTTGCTACACTAACCGGTTTTGCACTAGGTTTAGCCATCGTAGATGCAACAGTTGACTTAGAAACCGTTTTAGTTATTGTAACCGGCTTTGCAGCTGGTTTAGTAGCAAGTGGACGAAAACTAGATTTCTTCGTCGTATTTACTTTCGATACAGTTGTATTAGATACTGTTGATTTTGGCGTTGGCTTTTTCGTTACCACTGTACCTTTATTTTGCAGCGTCGCTCCATGTGCTATAGAAACACCGCCAATGTTTACACCTAAAAACAAAGTGGCCATTATCATCAATTGTAATCGTTTTGTTTTCATTGTTATTTCCCTGTCTGTGAAATACCTAAATGCTCATAGGCTAATTTAGTAGCTACCCTCCCACGCGGTGTGCGTCCTAAAAATCCTAATTGCATCAAATATGGTTCATACACATCTTCGATGGTATCTCTCTCTTCGCTGATGGCCGCCGCAATGGTATCAATCCCTACAGGACCACCATCATATTTTTCAATAATACATTCCAACACACGTCGATCAATTCGATCAAGTCCCATTTTATCTACATATAAACGTTGTAATGCTTCATCTGCAATTTCTTGAGTGATAACCCCATCACCAATGACTTGTGCAAAGTCGCGTACCCGTTTAAGCAGACGATTTGCGATACGCGGTGTTCCTCGTGAACGACGCGCAATTTCGCTTGCCCCAGTTGGCACAATACCAATATTAAGTATCTCTGCGGCGCGAGACACAATAAACTCTAACTCTGGTTGTTTATAATATTCCAACCGATTAATAATACCAAATCGGTCCCGTAATGGAGCTGCCAAAGCACCCGCTCGAGTCGTGGCGCCTACCAAAGTAAATTTTGGCAAGTCAATGCGCACAGTTCGAGCACTTGGACCCTTACCGATGATAATATCAATAGCATAGTCTTCCATAGCAGAGTACAACACTTCCTCTACACTACGAGACAAGCGATGAATTTCATCGATAAATAATACATCATGGTCGTCCAAATTTGTTAATATTGCAGCTAAGTCACCAGACTTTTCAATAGCCGGACCAGAAGTTATACGAAAATTAACACCCAATTCATTTGCAATAATCCCTGCTAATGTTGTCTTGCCAAGGCCTGGAGGCCCATAGAGTAGCACGTGATCCAATGCTTCCCCACGCTGTTTTGCCGCTTGAATATACACATTTAGATTACCTTTAGCCTCTTCTTGACCTACATACTCATTAAAAAGCTTAGGTCGAAGGCTATATTGCCATATATCCTCTTCGTGCTCGCCATTGCCGACAAGGCGTACTTCCTCATTCATCCTTATCGTCCTTTCCCAAGCTCAATTAAGCTGACTTTTATCAACTCAGATACATCACGCTTACCATCATCTAAAGACTCTACAGTATCTGCTACATCCCGTTCCAAGTATCCTAAGGATACGAGGGCTTCAATGGCTTCTCCTACAGCACCGTTTGCAGCAACGCCAACAGGCTGAATAGTCGCAGACGATTCCGTAGAAATATGTGTCATCTTAGCGATTTTATCCTTTAACTCTAAAACAAGTCGCTCCGCAGACTTCTTACCAATGCCAGGTAACTTAGTTAATTGCTGTACCTGTCCATTGATAATCGCTAATTTGAAAGTCTCAGGTGTCATGCCTGACAAGATGCCAAGCCCCACCTTGGGCCCGATACCAGAAACAGAAATGAGGAGTATAAACAACTCATATTCTTCTTCCGTCCAAAAGCCATAAAGTTGCATCGCATCTTCTCGTACATTAAGATACGTGAATAGTGTCGCCTCATGGCCCTCTGTCAGCTGTTGACGCGTAGTGGTCGGCACATATACGCGATACCCTACGCCATGTACATCAACATAGCACGATTCTTTAAAAAGATGTGTTACGATACCTCGCACATACCCTATCATTATACCAACCTCTTTAATCTATCATTGTGAGAACTATGAGCCGTACAGATAGCAACAGCTAATGCATCTGCCGTATCATCAGGCTTAATTTTCTCACGAATCCCCAAAATATTCATCGTCATATAAATGACCTGATTCTTATCAGCTTTACCATAACCTGTGACAGCTTGTTTAATTTGTAATGGTGTATATTCATAAATAGGAATCCGTTGTTGTTCAGCAGCCAATAAAATAACACCACGTGCTTGCCCTACCTTAATGGCTGTTGTTACATTGCGGTTAAAAAATAATTCCTCCACACCGAACTTATCAGGCCTATATTCCTCCAATAAATCACTAAGATCATTAAATAGAATTTCCAGTCGCTGTGAATCAGTTAATTCCTTAGGAGTTGTAATAGCCCCATAGGCTACTGGTGTTAGTTTGCTACCCTTCACGTCAATAATGCCGTATCCGCATATAGCCGTACCTGGGTCAATTCCTATAATGCGCACCCCAACCCCCTTAGTTTAAAAATGAGATAAGCTACCGCCTACCTCCATTACATAATCTATATTATTATAGCACAATATCACATCGAAATTCATGAATTCCCGTATAATTAATATAAGAAATCTATTACTTTTCTTAACTTTTACAAAACTTTCCAATTTAATTCACCAATAGAAAAGGAGCACCCATAGAGTGCCCCTGTTTATTTATTCTTCGTCGTCTGGCAAAATACCATTATGATATACGTTTTGTACATCATCAAGATCATCCAATACGTCGAGCATTTTCTGCATTTTTACAGCATCATCACCAGCTAACTCAATCGTTGTATCTGGAACCATTGTAATTTTAGCTACTACAGTTTCGATACCCGCATCAGCAAGCGCTGTTTCTACAGCATCAAAATCCTCTGGTGTTGTATAAATTTCAAACACATCATCTTCAGACTTAAGATCTTCTGCACCAGCTTCGAGAGCGAGCATTGTTACTTCGTCTTCATCATGACCCTCTTTATCGATAACGAATACGCCTTTAGATTTGAACATCCAACCTACACAGCCGCTTTCACCAAGATTACCACCTTGTTTAGAGAATGCATGGCGCACGTCTGCAGCAGCACGGTTACGATTGTCGGTCATCACCTCAACGGTAACGGCAACGCCTGCAGGACCATAACCTTCGTATACGATTTCCTCGTATGCATTCATGTCCGTAGCACCGATGCCTTTGTCGATAGCACGTTGAATATTATCCTTAGGTATATTATTTTCACGAGCTTTTTGCAAAGCCAATTTCAAACGCATATTACCAGTTGGATCTGCACCACCCATGCGTGCTGCAACGGTAATTTCACGACCGATTTTTGTAGCCAATTTAGCTTTTAATGCATCGGTTTTACCTTTTTTATGTTTAATATTTGCCCATTTAGAATGTCCTGACATAGACGCCTCCTATTTATTCCACCATGCTTCGCCCCGCAGCCGATCTAAGATGATTGATACGGCACTACGCACAGATAAATGATTGTATTCACCATGGCCATATATAGGTTCTAAAATATAGTCAAAGCTTTCCATCGTTTCTTTTGTCATACCATAACCGGTACCAAATAATACTAACACAGGGCGCCCCTCATTTTCAAGGTGTTCACGCATCCGTGGATAGGAAATTGTATTATCGTAAGTACGAGCATCTGTTGTAGCTACAATAGGTTTTATACCTTCTATGTCTTCAATTGTTCGCACCGCTACCGCAATTGAATTTACCAATTCCACGCCGGTGAAAGCATCCTTACGATCTGGATTGTAAGTAGAGCCAAATCCAGATTTCCAATGTTCCATGATAGTACGCACCAACTCACGCTGCGCAGGTATATTGTGAATCACAAAATATTTAGACACATCATAGGTAATAGACGCTCGTGCAATATCATGTATATCATAATTTGTAATGGCCGTCGTAATGACCTCTTTATGCTTGTTCATAATCGGATAATGAACAAGTCCGATATATAAATTAGCCAATACTATATCTCCTAAATTCTAAACTAACCTTCATTAACATACATTGCCATCATATCCATTACGAAGCACTAGACCGTGCGCCAGCACTACCAAATCCAGATTTCTGTCCTATGGAAGACGCCTTTTTACTTCTATTGCGTTCATAAGTTCTATAAAAGCTCCGCCCCATAGCGCTATGTACATTCGACCCTGATGCGGTATATACATAGGGCTCCTCATACGTTTGTAATGGTGCTGCTATGCGATATGTCATGGTTCGTCCATCCATGCGTGCAGTAGGTGGATTAAAACCATGAAACATATAATACCCAGTTGCAATAGTTGGTAACAAACTTGCCAAACCAGCATCCCACACTAAGTTTCCACCATTATCACGGTGAAAGGTAACTGAACGATTATCGTCATACAAGGCGGTTTCTTTTCCATCGCCATGGTTTAAAAGAGAATACCGATTACCTTGACTATCCTTTAATCGAACCTCCCCCTCATTTGCCTCTGGATAAACCTTGTCGCACACAGCATAGGAAATATCGTTCCAGTATGAATACACACCTACAAGACCAGCAACTGCGGCGAAAGCACCTGTAAGGTATATGGTTTTCTTACTTGGCTTATACATAAAACGCTCCCTTAGTGCACAGCACCGCTAATAACAAGAGCAAGACCAACGAAAATACCAAATACAAGAATACCAGCCGCTGTATTACCACGCATAATTTCTTCGGATAATTTATATTTACGATGCCAAATATTGATAAACATATAGCCCGTTACAAATAGTATAATACCTAGCACAGCGTATACAACACTGGCTACAATGCCATGTAACAGGGACGTATCAGCCGTAGTCACGGCTGGTGACATAATAACAGCGCGCAAAATTTCACCGATACCGATAAATGATCCCGCTGAAAGCCACGCCACAGCACAGTTACCACGCTTAATTTCTTCACTAAATTTTCCAGGCACGAAGAAATCGATAACCGTGTTCGCTGTCAACATCAGCATAATGCCAAAACAAGCATAAAAAATTGTCAATAATACATCTGGTATATAAATCATAATAAGCCTCCTAATAATATAATTTTGTATTGGATGTGTTGTTAGAGTTGCTGGTAGGATACAATCGTTCGCGTCCCGTATTATCCCCTAGTCGAACCATAGTCGCATAGTTATCGAGCATATGAGAGCTGATTAATGTACGATCAATAATTTTCCAATCCTCTTGTGTTAATTTTGATTGTTCACATACCTTAACCCTAGTTTGTCCATCCGTATTAGTGATGAGATACACCAAGTCCCCAGAATAAAATACAATAACTTCATGTCCCTCTTCTAAGTTATCCCTCTCATTCTTAATATCACCATTCACAGAATCAATCAAGTCTAATGCGGTGCTAACAGGATCTAGTGTAGACGTGTATACATAGTCACTATCCGAATCTGTTTTTGTATAATATGCAGATGTGTCATGCATATGTTCTTTTGCCGTATAAGGCACTCCAAACATAGCGCGTATACTATGCCAAGACAAATCATTGTCCGACCAAAACAGAAATAGTAAAAATAGTACAGTATACCCCACACCAACAGCAATAGATCCAAACCTCTTTTTCATAAATTTGTTACGCATCTTTTGCTTAATGGCTTGAGCAGCTGCATCATTACAAAGGCGAATATTCACTAAAGGCACTCGTGACCCTTCGGCAAACATTTTTTTACCTTCAAACCACTCTTCTTCAAAGAATACACTAGCACCACCTTCACAAGGCAGCTGATATTCTCGATATCCTGCGCGGTCCCCTACGGAGGCACCACTTTCACCATCGACATCGACAACCTTTTCTAATCCGATTTGATGTAATGTAAAACCCTTACCTGGCCGTGTATGATAGGATGTTCTAGATACGGTACACCATTCATTATCATTATACTCAATGGTTAACCATATCTTATCAATTCCCTCAACAGCCTCCAGTCCATATTCATGCCAATAATCACCTGGTGATTTTGTCATAGACGGCTGGCCCCTATAGGATTGTTCCTTATCTGCTTTTGGAATAATCTCTATGTATTTAATTTTCTCAGTGATTACATAGCGCCTGCCATGAACCTCTAAGACATCATAACAATTAAACTCCATACGCACCCTCGCTATAGTAGACATAAGCACGACTGCTGCTAAATACACCTATTATCATTCGTTTGCCCATACTATATGGTCACAAATTTCATAATATTTCGCTTACTCTATTAATAATGGTACAAAGTATGCTTCTGTACCAGCTATCTCTTCTGGAGAAAAACGGCATCCTACCGCGGAAGCTTGATCACCAAGCATAAAACAGGATAAGGTTAAAAATCCATCTTTCTCTCCACAATCAACTGTATGAGTAAAACGTTTCTGCTGTATAAAGTCTTGATACATAACCTTTTTACTGTCGCGACAGATGATATCATCATAGTTATCAACTAGCTTTTCCATGTAAATCTCAGATGTATCACCACGTTTTTGAACAACTTGTACATGCCTTCCTTCACGGCCCCAAATCTCCTTTTGAATATAAAGTCCATCATCAAGAGCGGAAAAGTCATTTTCAAAATAGGATGGTGCCAAATACTGTTCGATTATATCTCGATCTGGTTTCGTAAAAAATTGATCTGTTAAATACAATGCATATACTAAGGACATAAAGGATTTATTTTGTAAAATAATTGACTCTGGAGGATTAAAAAGAGCAAATGTATTCTCCTCGTAAAGATCTAAAAACATCTCACCCAAAGGTTCATCATCAGGCGTCCGCTCATCAATCAAAAGCTCCATGGGATGTAATCGATACAATAGAGTCGCATGACTACCATCTGCTAAAGGAATGCCCTTATCATCAATCTTCATATCATAAAAGGATATAAAGCGCGTGTCAGCCTCAGGACAGGCCGATTTTAATTCATTCATAAGGAATTGTGTTGTACCGTAATCTTCAAAATAATCATGAAAACAAGAGAATACAAAAGCCTCTTTAGATGGGCAACCTCCATTTGCTATCATAGACTCATATACATCTCTACCATACTTAGCAGATAATACGGCATTGTACATACGCTTTAAAAATATACGCAACTCTTCACGACAGGCTTTATTAGGATGTTTTCGTCCTACATAATTAGCTGCAACTTCATTGGCATAATAGCTCTCAATAAGAAAACACGGCGTATCTGCATTAAGTTCTACCATGCGCAAATTGCCATTTACATCGAGAACAAAATCAAAGCGAGATAACCACGTCGGTAACCCTAAGGCATTCGACTTATGTAAATAAGGAATTAAATTGTCTGGCATATCCATGTTTCGTGCAAAATCATCTGGGGCCATTTGAAATACTTTTGCAGCTTTACAAAATATTTGAAATAATCTACGTGAAGCATGACGAATTTCATCGTAAAAGTCGGATGAAAAGGCCTGCATAGACAATGACGGATACCGATCATCATACCCTTCATATTCCACGAAATTAAATATATTTCTATCAAGCTCATCAATATAGGATTTCATTGTTCATCCTTTCATTAAGAGGCACCGCTCGAAGTTCGAGCCCCTACACTACCAAAGCCATACTTTTCACCAATTCTATGTGCCCGACTACTCGTTTTAGTATTGTAACGATTTCTAGTCATCTCATTAATAGTCCTAGCCACTCTTGCACTATTAGATTTGCTAGCGTCTGTATTTGCATCAAAAGATGTAAGTGGCGATGTAGCACGATAGGTCATACTGGGTGCATCCATATATGCCGTTGGAGCTGAAAAGCCATGGAACGCATAGTAACCTACCGCCAAAGTTGGAATCAAACTGGCTAAGCCTGCATCCCATATAATATTGCCTTTCTCATCACGATGAAAGGTAACAGATTTTTCTGCATCATCATAGAGCGCAGTTTCTTTTCCATCACCGTGATTAATCAAGGTATAGCTTTTACCTTCATCATCAACGAGCCGTACTTCACCATTATTTAATTCTGGTTTGACCATATCACATAGAGCATAGCTAACATCGTCCCAATACGAATAAGCGCCTACTAGAGCTGCTATAGATGTAAAGGCTATGGCTATGTAAACAGTATTCTTACTTGGTTCATACATATAAATTCCTTCGTTTGATTTCGTAACTGAAATCAATACTATATCAATCTTTTATTATATTTGATAACGTCTTACGACCCTGCTTATTCTTTAACTCCACCATATACGCATATCGTAACAATATTTCACTGTCATTTCTAATAGTCGCTATACGCCTATCCTCCGAATCTGACAAGTTTTTTAATTGCCCCACTTCAACATACGTAGTGCCATTAACCACACTAATAACAGATACATCTTTAGTCGTATAAATGACAATCCACTGCTCAGGGGACTTAGTATCTTGTTTAATGGTATAAACCTTGCCATACACAGCATCGATAAGATCGATAGCCGTTGCATTTGGATCTTGCTTTGACGTATATACCATCAAACCGTCTTTTGTACCTTGCGGTTCATAATAATAGGAATCTTTAATGCGCTCTTCCATGGTATATGGGAATCCTACTTCATCACGCAATTCATGCCAAGACATATCTCCTATAAACAAATATCCCAAAAAGAATAAAATGATTCCCCAACTCAGACCCAATCGTGTCCATTCTTTTCTGCGAGCTGCATTACGAATCTTTTTACTCGCTGTTTGAGCAGCCTGATCTCGCCGTCGATGTACATCAGACAAACGAATCCTCTCACCTTGAGCTTGGTCCGTCAAACCACCATGCCAGCCCTCAATAAAGAATACATAGGTTTTATCCTTTTTAATTGATCTATATTCTTTATAATCTGCTTCGTCGCCACTTCTAGCCTTCGATTGTCCCTCCACAGCTACGACACGTTCTATACCTTTATCATGTAATCTATATCCTGCAGGAGGGGTTGAACGTAAAACTGTTTCAGAAAAAGTGCAATATTCTTTTTCACCGTTTACAATGGTAAGCCATTTTTTATCCGTCCCATTAACGGGCATAAGACCATATTCGGTCCAAGACTGAGCTCCTTTGGAAACACCCAGTTCTTTTTTATAATTTTCATCATTAAGGTCATAACGTATTGTTTTATCAACGATAAACTCTTGATAAGAAATGACCTCCCCGACTACATATCGTTTTCCCTGAATCTCTACAACATCATAACACTTAAATTTCATAGCCTAGACTCTTCTGCAACAATTTCTTTTAACAGTTTAACTTCCTCTTTTGTTAATGGTCGTTCTAATAAGTCAGGCCGTAATAATCGTGTTCTTTTTAGTGCTTCCTTTTGACGCCATGCGGCAATATTTTTATGATGACCACTACGCAATACATCTGGAACAGTCCAACCTCTAAATTCTGGTGGTTTTGTATATTGTGGGCATTCTAAAAGTGACTCATAAAAAGAATCCTCTTGTGCCCCACTAGCCGCACCTAATACACCAGGTATCATGCGAGCCACTGCATCAGTAACTACCATAGCTGGCAACTCACCACCGGTCAATACATAATCACCAATAGAAATCGTTTCATCTACAAGATGTTTCTCTACGCGATAATCTACACCTTCATAGTGACCACAAATAAGGACCACTTGATCATAGCTAGCCAATTCACGAGCCTTCTCCTGTGTGAAAGGCTGTCCTGTAGGTCCCATAAAGATAATACGACGTCGTATACTTTCATTAGGATTACCAATAAGACTCATTTCATCACACATCTCATCTGTGGTATAAGTATCATTAATATCACTATCATATTGAGCAATAACGGATTCTACAGCTTCAAAAATAGGAGGTGCCATCATGAGCATACCAGCCCCACCACCATATGGTGTATCATCTACTTGACCATGCTTATTATGGCTAAAATCTCGAGGATTCGTTACATCTACAGATAGACGTTTTGCCTCGATAGCTCGTTTTATGATGGAATGATTAAAAAACGCATCAAAAAAATCTGGAAATAAAGATACAATATCAATACGCATAAACCGTCCCCTGTACTTATTAACTCACATTAACCCATTAGTATTATCTATATATAGCTATATTATATAACTTTTACGCTAATATACCTATATGTAGATAAAACAAAACCGCCCAAAGGATTATATCCATTCAGGCGGATCTACGATCATCAATTTATTTTCCACATCGATGTCTTTAACGACCTCTTCAATGGCTGCGAATAATTGATCTGGTTCCCCATCTTTGGAGACCACATATACATCATTAGCACCAGGCTGTAATACATCAGTAACTGTACCAAGCACATTGCCATTTGTATCTTGCACTTCGAGACCAATGATATCAAAAATGTAATAACGACCTTCTGGCAATTCTACTAAATCTTCACGGCGCACTTGAATTTCTTTCTTACCGAATAATTCAGCCGTATTACGATCAGGAATTTCTTTAAAAGATGCTAATACAAATTGTTTGTGAAATCGTGCGGATGCAACGTGGTATTCTTTACCATCGATGTAACAGGCATCCATATGCATAAACCGTTCTGGAAAATCGGTTTGAGGCATAATACGAAGATCACCCCGCACGCCGTGCGGGGCGATGATAACACCTATTGTGATCAAATCGTTATGCTTCATTATTGACGAAACGCAACGATCTTACCGTCTTCTAATAGGATTTCAGCGCCCATCAAGGCATCCAAATTATCCCCGATTTTAACGGTAACTGTTTGCTCTAATGTACCTTGAGGAATTTCAGTTCCTAAAGACAACTCCTTAGCATCCTTCAATTTAGCTGTTACTTCTTCTTTGAAAGCCAAGCGTTTATTTTTTTCTTCGTCGATTTGTTGACGAATAGCAGTGAGACTTGTAGCATCAACTTTAGCTGCATCAGCCAAAATACGTTGAGCTTGAAACTCAATTGCTTCCAAATCTTTATTCACCATATCAAGGCGAGTTTCAAGATCAGAAACAATTTTCGCTTTCAAGTCATCTGTTACTTTTGCTTTTACTGCTACAGGGACACGTAATGTCATTTCTTCCATTGGAATACTCCCTTTTAAACAATATCAACAGATATCTTTTTGTTCTCTTTAATAGCCGCCGCTTTCACCACAGAGCGAATCGCTTTAGCAATTCTACCTTGCTTTCCGATGACTTTACCCATATCCTCTGGAGCTACATGAAGTTCATAAACTTCCACATTCCCCTTTTGGACCATGGTAACAGAAACGGCATCAGGCTGCTTCACTAATGATTTCGCAATTAATGAAATTAATTCTATCATCACAGTATGCCTCTCTATTAATTACTTTTTAGCGTCTGCAAATTTTTGCATAACGCCTTGTTTTTTGAACAAGGAGCGAACAGTGTCAGTAGGCTGAGCACCTTTAGCTAACCAAGCCAAAGCTTTTTCTTCGTCTACATTAACGATAGCTGGTTGTTTAGTAGCATCATATTGACCAATTGTGTCAACAGGACGACCTTCACGTGGAGCACGTGCGTCAGCAACTACGATACGGTAGAAAGGAGCTTTTTTAGCACCTAAACGAGTCAAACGAATTTTTAACATTGTGAAATTCACCTCCTTATACTGATGTGGATGGACAAGTTCAGCGCCCCTGCCCATGTATTACATAAACGGCAATTTAGGCATTCCAGGGAAGCCGCCCTTACCGCCACGTAAACCTTGCATGCGCTTCATCATCTTCCGCGCTTCTTCAAATTGTTTCAACAAGCGATTTACATCTTGTACCTGTGTACCAGAACCTAATGCAATACGCTTGCGGCGAGAACCATTAAGAATACTTGGATTTTCTCGCTCTGCCGCCGTCATGGATGTAATGATAGCCTCAATACGACGCACCTCTTTACTATTCAAATCAAGGTCTTTTAATTGATCCTTAACTTGCCCCATGCCTGGCAACATGCCAATAATATTTTGTAATGGCCCTAACTTTCTCACCTGGTTCATCTGTTTTAAGAAATCATCCAAGGTGAAATTATTTTTCGCCATTTTCTTAGCCATTTCACGAGCTTCTTCTTCATCGATGGCACCTTGAACATTTTCAATCAATGTTTTAAAGTCGCCCAAATCTAGGATACGAGAAGCCATGCGGTCTGGATAGAATACATCAAAACCATCCATTTTTTCGCTCACACCAGTGAACTTGATTGGCAACCCTGTTACGGCTTTGATAGACAATGCGGCACCACCACGCGCATCACCATCGAGTTTAGTAAGGATAACACCATCAACACCTAATTTTTCATTAAATGTTTGCGCTGTTGTTACCGCATCTTGACCGATCATAGAATCTACAACGAGTAGAATTTCATGAGGTCGAACAGCAGCTTTGATATTGGACAACTCATCCATGAGGACTTCATCAATTGCCAAACGACCTGCTGTATCGATAATAACAACATCTTTCAACATATGCGTGCTTTGCTCTACGGCACGACGCGCAATATCTACTGGATTTGCACCAGGTGTTTCATCCGAAAATACTGGAATATCAATTTGCTTACCTACAACTTGCAACTGAGTAATCGCAGCTGGACGATATACGTCGGCAGCGACAAGCATCGGACGTTTACCTTGTTTGCGTAAGTATACAGCTAGTTTACCAGCTGTCGTGGTTTTACCAGCACCTTGCAAACCAACGAGCATAATAATTGTTGGTGGCTTGCTAGAAATCATGATACGACTTTGTGTACCACCTAAGAGAGCCGTTAACTCATCATTTACGATTTTAATAACCGTTTGAGCTGGATTCAAGGAACCGAACACCTCTTCACCGAGGGCCTTTTCCTTAATGGACTTAACAAAGTCCTTCGCTACCATAAAATTAACGTCCGCTTCTAATAGAGCCGTACGTACCTGACGCAACGCAAGATTGACATCATCTTCTGTAATTTTGCCCTTCCCCTTTAAGGATTGAAAGGCTTCTTGCAGTTTTTCTGACAAGCTATCAAATGCCATAATATCCCTCCATTTGCGCCAATACTTGTTGCACCTTAGTTTCGGCCAATACCTCTTTAGGCAATGTTGCTTTCAACTGTGAAAGCAAGCCTTCCCGTTGTTCATATTGTGCCACCAAGTGCAATTTTGATTCGTAATCATTTAAAATGTGTCGAGCACGCTGTAAATTATCGTGTACAGCCTGTCGTGATACGCCTAATTCCTCAGCAATCTCGCCAAGGGACATATCATCTTCGTGGTGAAGTTGTAAGGACATGCGTTGCTTGTCCGTCAACAATGGCCCATAGAAATCTAAGAGCAAACTTATGAGCACTCGTTCTTCCATTTCGCCACCTCCATCACTGTCAAGTCATATTACTTTACATATACTACCGTACATAAAGAAATGTGTCAAGTAGAAATACTTAACACACTTAATTTATTGATATAATCACAGATATACAAGCTATCTCATCCCCTTTAACAAAAAACCAATAAACTAATTGACTACCTTAACATAATCATTCTAGACAAATTTAATTCATAATCAATGCTAATTAATTCTAATTTCTACTTTTATATTTATAATAATATGCTATAATATCAATATCTAATATTTTCAATATAAAAGATAGGAGGTATTGTATGAATACCAAACAATATGACATTATCGTCTTAGGTTTCGGCAAAGCTGGTAAAACCTTAGCCGCAAAATTTGGCTCTATGGGCAAATCTGTAGCCATGATTGAAGAAAATCCTCTAATGTACGGTGGTACATGTATTAATATCGCATGTATCCCTACTAAGACGATGATCATTGCCGCATCAAAAGGCTTATCATACGATCAAGTATTAAACCAACGTGAAGTTGTTACATCTCGCTTACGCAATAAAAACTTCGGTATGTTAGATACAAATGAACATGTCGATGTCTATACTGGGCATGGTGCATTTATTAGCAATAAAGAAATCGCCGTTACCGCTGGCGAGGATAAGATTATATTATCTGCTGACACTATCGTTATAAACACTGGTGCTGTAGCGATTAAACCTAATATTTCTGGCATTGATACGGCTATAGGTTTCTATAATAGTACAGAAATTCAACAATTACCTACTCAACCTAGTACATTAGGTGTTATCGGCGCTGGTCCTATCGGTCTTGAATTTGCCAGCCTATATGCAAAACTTGGTGCTAAGGTAACTGTATTCAACATCGAATCTAGCATCTTAAAACGCGAAGAACCTATCGTTCAAGAACTAGCTAACGAGTACTTAACTGAACAAGGCATTACCATTCTTAATAATGTAACATTAGAATCTGTATCCAATGATGGAGACAAACCAGTTATCACCGCTAATAATCAAAACTACACTTTTGATGCTGTTCTATACGCTACAGGTCGCAAAGCCAATACGGCTAATATTGGTTTAGAACATACGGACATCGCTACTAACGAACGCGGTGCTATTGTAGTTAATGATACTTGTGAAAGCTCCGTCCCTGGTGTATACGCAGTCGGTGATGTAAACGGTGGTCCTCAATTCACATATATATCTCTTGATGACTTCCGTATCGTATTTGGCGCACTTACTGGTAACAGCCAGTATACCTTAAAAGATCGTAAAAATATTCCTTATACTACCTTCTTAACACCTCCACTTTCTCGTGTAGGTCTTACAGAAGAAGATGCAATCAACCAAGGATATACGGTTAAAACGAAAGAAATGCTCGTAGCTACCATGCCTAGAGCACATGTAAACGACTATTTAAAAGGCGCCTTTAAAATTGTTGTGGATGCGGATAACGACTTAATCCTGGGCGCTACACTCTATTCCCAAGGCGCAGAAGAATTGATTAACTTAATTAAAATGGCTATGGATAATAACATTCCATATACATATTTCAAAAATCAAATCTTCACACACCCTACAATGGCAGAAAACTTAAACGACCTTTGTAATTTCTAATAATTTAATAGCTAATACAATCACTAATTATAAAATAATAACCTAACCAAAAAGCCTTTAGACGCTAAACTAATTTAGCAACTAAAGGCTTTTGTATTTATCGATATGATAGTTTATTTATCAATGTATCAGATTATTATAGCTTTTTTAGCAGTGCCTAACTAAAACATGCTAAGACATTGTAGCAATTAATTTTTAGTAAACAATCTGCGCACTATCGTTTGTAATTTAGGGGTTAATACAATAGCAACCACAATTCCTGCGGCACTTGTAATCAAAGAGTATTGAATTTTACTAGCCGCCACGACCGCACTTTCAAGAACGAACCACCACGCAAGGAAGTAGCCAAAAGCGGTCCAAACAGCACCAATAATAAGGGCTACTAAAATACGGCCAAAGGATGCAGTTGGTTTTGTAATAGAGGGTGGCAAATAGCCTGCAGTCATACCACCTACGATAAGTCCTGCAATTCCTTTAATAAAGAAAGAGAATACGATGTACTGTGTATGACCACCAAAGAGATCAAATAGTGCAGATCCAATTGCCGCACCCAAGCCTCCATATAATCCACCAAAAAGTATAGATGTTGTAAAGAGTGCAGCCGATCCTAAATGAACCATAGCGCCACCTGGTATTTCAATGCGAATTGTAGTAGCCACTGCACATAACGCGGCAATAAAACCAATATAGACAATGTCTCGAGTACTTAATTTCATAATCATGAACCTCTCTTTTAAATCAATTACTATATTCAGTATAACAAATCATAAGCCGTCTAAAAACACCATTATCGTAGGAATTAAATATTCATTTCACGTCTCAATATAAGATATAAATATATACTTAACTATATGTCTGTAGATATAATAAAGCACCTATACCTCTGTATAGGTGCTTTATAGTATTCAATTATATGTATAATCTTAAATTTTAGCTCGTTTCAAACGAAGTGAATTACTTACAACTGTAACAGAGCTAAATGCCATCGCTGTACCAGCAATCATAGGATTTAACGCACCAATAGCGGCCAAAGGAATGCCAATACAGTTAAAGATCAATGCCCAAAATAGGTTTTGTTTAATATTGGTCATTGTCTTACGGCTGAGTCGTACTGCTTGTACCAAGGTATGTAAATCATTTCGTACAAGGACGATGTCGGCTGCTTCTACCGCAATATCTGTACCACTGCCAATAGCAAAACCAATATCTGCCGTAACGAGAGCAGGAGCATCATTGATACCGTCACCAACCATCCCCACTACAAGACCTTTATCTTGTAATTCTTTTACCTTACTAGCCTTGTCTTGAGGCAATACTTCAGCTATAACATGAGTAATACCTGCTTGCTTAGCAATATATTGAGCAGTTCGACGATTATCACCTGTAAGCATCCATACATCAATACCTTGAGCATGTAACTCTTTTACAACCTCAATAGTTTCTGGACGTAATTCGTCTTCTACAGCCCACAAAGCACTAACAACGCCATCTACAGCTAGAACAGATACGGAAGCACCTTGTTCTTCAAATTGTAAAATATCTTCTTGAACCGCTGTTAAATCATAACCTAGTTCATTCATCCAACGACTGTGCCCAAGTTGTACGGATACGCCTTGGTATGCACCTTGTAACCCTTTACCTGGTACATCAGCAAAACTTTCAAGTTCAACAGCTTTACCTTTATAGCCATGATCTTCACCATAGTAAACCATGGCCTTTGCAATCGGATGAGATGTACCACTTTCAAGAGCCATCATAATAGACATATTAGTACTTTCATCACCATTATAATTTTTGAAAGCCGTCACATCCAATACACCCTGTGTAAGGGTACCGGTTTTATCCATAACAATGGCATCGAGTTTACCCGCTTTTTCAAGATATTCTGCACTCTTGATGAGCACACCGTGTTCCGCACCAAGGCCAGACCCAACCATGATAGATGTTGGTGTAGCAAGGCCAAGCGCACAAGGACATGCGATAACCAGTACCGCTGTTGCATTAATGAGAGCAACGTTAATAGAATCTCCCATAATGAAGTACCACACAAGACCTGTCAAAACAGCAAGGCCAATAACGGTCGGTACAAAATATTGAGCCACGATATCTGCAATACGTTGAATACTAGCCTTGGAGGTTTGTGCCTCTTCTACAACCTTGATAATTTGAGACAACATCGTATCGGAACCGATACGCTTGGCTTCCATGGTAAAAGCACCACTTAGGTTTATAGTAGCACCAATAACTTCAGAACCAACTTGTTTTTCTACCGGTAAGCTTTCACCGGTCAGCATAGCCTCATCTACTGTGGAATATCCCTCAGTAATCGTGCCATCAACGGGGATCTTTTCACCTGCACGAACTTGTAAAATATCACCGGCTACCACCTTAGATGTAGGGATATCAATAAATTCTCCATCACGCAACACATGAGCCGTTGCAGGTTGTAAGGCAATCAATTTTTGAAGTGCTTCGGAGGTACGGCCTTTTGCAATCTCTTCTAAGAGTTTACCAAGAAGGATAAAGGTAATGAGCCACGCAGAGGTTTCAAAATATATTCCATGAGGGCCTAATTCAGGGTGAAATTGCCAGTTATAGATACTGAATAGATAAGCTACCGTCGTGCCCATTACTACGAGTACATCCATCGTAAGCGCCCCATTTTTCACTGCACTCCAGGCGCTCTTATAGAACATGAGACCAGGACCAAACTGAGCAATAGTAGCAAGAACAAACTCTACCCATACAGGCAATGCCTGAATACCAAATCGATGTAAGGTCATATTAATCATCATCGGTACCGCCATACAAGCAGCAATAATAAGTCGTATAATATGAGGTTTTAAGTTAACCTTTTCTATTTCTTGCTTTGTTTCGTCTGCTTCTGCAGCACCAAAGCCGATATTCGTAATGGCATCAATTATCTGTTGTGAATCTACAGCAGCCCCGTCTTTATATTCAACGCTCCCCTTTCGAGTTAAGAGGTTAACCTTAACAGATTCTACGCCATCAAGTTTAGAAACAACATTTTCAACACGTTTTACACAGGCTGCACAGTGCATACCTGTAATATCAAATTCTTGTTTTTTTACGCTCATATTCACAGGCCTTTCTACTCTGTAGATACATATATCTTATCTTACAACTTACTATATTATTACAAATCCGTACTATATTTTGTATCTATATACTTAAATATACGTCTAAACATCGGTCTATAAAAATGATATATACCTTATTGTAAATAAAATAGCCATAAACAGGTTCACTAAGAATGTTTAATATACTCTAAAACTTCAATATTGAACATATTTCATGAGTAACTACTCATATATCTATATTTAATAATAACATAAATTCTCATTACGTCAATATCCTACCAAATATAGAGGGTTATTTCATTTTTACAAGGGAATTAACCTCTTTTACCTATACATAGCCTTCATAAATAGATTATAATAAAGTGATGATGAATAAACATAAACTTTGATTCCAAAGGAGGTGAATATATGTCTGAATCAATAAGCCCTACGGTGGAATTTATTTCTCTAGCAAAAGAATTTCGCCATGAATATGTTGTTGAAAAATCACGGTTTATAACAACTGTATATCCTTGCAAGACTGAAGAGGAAGCCCAAACCTTTATAAGCCGCATCAATAAAGAATTCTGGGATGCGCGCCATAACTGTACAGCCTATGCATTAGGCCCACAGCAAGAACAACAACGATCTTCCGATAATGGAGAACCATCAGGTACAGCAGGTAAACCAATGCTAGAAGTACTCAAAAAGACTGGCATTACCAATGTAGCCGTCGTCGTAACGCGTTATTTTGGAGGTATTAAATTGGGCGCTGGTGGCTTGATTCGGGCCTATTCACACTCTGTTGCGGAAACCTTACGTCTTGCCCCTAAAGAACTACATACAACACGAACCCGAGTACAAGCAAAGATTGACTATTCGCTGTATGGAGCAGTAGAAAGATATTTACAGGACGAAAATTTACATTATGAAGCAAGCTTTGGTGAATATGTAGACATTACAATTCTAATACCACCTACTGATGTAGAGCGCATACAAAAAGCGCTCCAAGACATAAGTCATGGAGCTGCTACTTGTACTGTATTAGATTCTATTGAGGTGGTACTACCACTAGATAACTAATCTAGTTAGTAGATTCCAAACTTTTAATTGCCGTTATTAACTAAACCGGCTATGCCTTGACCGAGTTCACGACGTTTTTCCTTAGTCATAGGATAAGGCCATACTCGTTCTAATTGTTTTTTCCGGCTAATTTTATTACGAGCCGTCATTAATCTACGTGCTTCCCAATTACGAATTGCTTGACCTAAGGTTCTTTTTACCACGCCCATAGTAGTACCTACTTTCTTAACTCTTGTTGTATATCAAAATTTGTGATAAGTATAGAAAGATATTTTAAAACTCAATTTACTTTCTATTACTTTGTTGAATTTAGTATATATAGCATTTTATTAAATGTGAAATGACCGTTACTTAGTTCGTTATAATTTTTATTTATCATATTATGTGTATAATAGGGAGATTCTATGGATACATCTTACTACCACAATTTTATTACCCTTGTTCAAACGGGCAATATGACACAGGCCGCAGAGATTCTTCATATTACACAACCAGCGTTAAGTAAGCAGTTGAAATATTTAGAGGCTGAATTTGGGGCTCAATTAATCAACATTAAACGCGGCCAACGAGGATCAAACTTGCAATTAACAGATGCTGGTAAAATCTTCTACGAAAAAGCACAACAACTCTGCTCTATTGAAGAATCTACATATAATGCTGTACAACAATTGAATTCACGCATTGAAGGTACTTTACGTATTGCGACGTCTGCATCTCGTTCAACGCCAATCGTACAGCAATATTTACCAGCTTTTTCCATGAAATATCCATCTGTCCATTTTGAAATTTATGAAGGACTTATGACAAATGTAGTGACCCAACTCATCAACGGTAGCGCCGAATTAGGTATCGCCAATATTCAAATGGTAGATATCGATAAATTCGATATCCTGCTTACCCAAGAAGAGCATTTATACGCTATTTTCCGTCGTGATGTATTCTGGACAGATCGTGAGCATGATACCATCACGTGGGAAGACATAAAAAAATGTCCTCTATCCCTTTCTGGTGGCTCTGTTCGAATGATTATGCAATCTAGCTTAACAGATATGGAGCAACTTAATGCGGTAGCTATAACTACAACAAAAAGCTCAGCTATTGAGTGGGCCTCTTCTGGTCGTACAGTTTCTTTAGTCCCAATGGACGCTAAGGAACTCATTAATCATCGCAAAATGGCCCGCATCAAATTGCCAGAATTCTCGGGGGATTTCAAAA
The DNA here is from genome assembly GCF_032577575.1 of Veillonella parvula. GTDB lineage: Bacteria > Bacillota > Negativicutes > Veillonellales > Veillonellaceae > Veillonella. Next base: position 28,850 of record NZ_JAWFVO010000004.1, read on the forward strand.
AAGCTTTTATCACACTTAAAGGCCATGCACTTTCCCCAGTAGCACAGCAATTTATTGACTTTTACAAAGCCTATGTATAATCATATTTGTACATACTATTACCATACTATGACATTAACAGCTCATATGATTGGTACCTATTTGATTATAGATGCCAATACAATACATAAGAAAAGACCTAGTACAATTTGTACTAGGTCTTTTTGTATCAGATCTTACATTACGGCAATGCTTATGGTTGCTTAAGTTCACCGTAGATATGATTTTATTAAGCTTGATGAACAGCACCTACAATATCAGTGATGCTGTTAAGATTATATTGTTCTACATATTCGCTCATTTCACGGGTAATACGTGAAATTGCTGTTGGATCTACCATCGTAGCTGTACCAACTTGAACGGCTTGCGCCCCTGCCATCATAAATTCGATAGCATCTGTGCCAGTCATGATACCACCAAGACCAATAATAGGAATAGTTACCCCTTTATAAACTTGATGAACCATGCGAAGAGCCACAGGCTTTACGGCTGGGCCTGATAATCCACCGTAAGTATTACCCAATACAGGCTTACGACGGTGAATATCTATAGCCATGCCCAACAAGGTATTAATTAGACTTACCCCATTGCCACCGCCTGCTTCAACGGCTTTTGCGATTTCTACAATGTCTGTTACATTTGGTGAAAGCTTAACGATAACAGGTTTATCCGTTACCTTACGAACCGCTTTAGTTACTGATTCAACGACCTTTGGATCTACACCAAAGGCCATGCCTTCACATTCTACATTTGGGCAAGATACGTTTACTTCTAATCCTGCAATACCATCTACAGATAACGTCTCTGCCATCCAAGTAAACTCATCAATTGTGCCCGCAGACATATTGGCTAATAAAGGTACATCATATTTCTTAATATCCGGCAGAATTTCTTTAACAAAATGTTCAGCCCCAGGATTTTCAAGGCCAATACAGTTCAATACGCCAGATGGTGTTTCTGCAATGCGAGTACCAGGATTGCCATGACGACCTTTAGGTGTTAATCCTTTTACAGAAATAGCACCTACTTCATTACTAAGGTCTAAATAACCAGCATACTCAGGGCCATTACCAAAGGTACCAGATGCAGCGATAATAGGATTTTTCATCTTAATCCCGCAGTAATCGATGGCGAGCTTTGGATTAGGCGTAACGGTGTTATTTAAATCGCGTTCACGCATTAAAAGAACACCTCCTCAGCTGGGAATACAGGACCATCTTTACAAACTTTATAACGTTTGCCACCGGCACCATCACAAGCGCAACCTAAGCAACCGCCCGTACCACATCCCATGCGCTCTTCTAAAGATACTTGGCATGGCACATTGAGTTCTTTAGCCACTTGTGCTACGCCTTTCATCATAGGCATAGGACCACAAGTCATAACAGAGGTAAACGAATTAGCATTAATTAGGTCAGGCATGATTGCTGTAGGGAAGCCTTTTGTACCTACGCTACCATCATCAGTAGTGATGTGGACTTGAACAGGCGTATCTTTAAATAAATCAGCCCAGAAGGTTTCGCTTTCATTTCTAAAACCAAGAATAACTTGTGCTTCTTCATCTTTTTGCAAATGGGATGCGATACATAGCATCGGTGCAATACCAACGCCACCGCCAACGAGAAGCATATTATTAGATGTTACAAACGGTTCGCCCAAAGGACCTAAACAATCTAATGTATCACCAGGCACGAGACGTGTCATAATTTCAGTCCCCTTGCCTACGACGCGATACAAAAGGGTAATCGTACCCTTTCGGGCATCAAATCCAGCATAGCTAATAGGGCGGCGCAACAATGGTGCCGTAGAATCCGCTACGCGAACATTACAAAACTGTCCTACCTTTGCTTCTGCTGCTTGTTTTGGTGCGTGAACATCCATAATCCACACATCAGAGCCTATTTGCTCATTGCGAACGACTTCGCCCTGTTCTACATAGCCACTCATGATTTTACTCCAATTCAAAATCTTGTAATGCTTCTACAGTGTAGTTCGCATCATCTTTACGATTCGCCACAACACGCAATACTTCCCGTGCTGTATCGAGACTTGTTAAGCATGGTGTACCCATTTCTACAGCAAGACGACGCAATTGGAAGCCTTCGCGTTCAGGTCGTTTACCTGCAGTCAATGTATTAAGTACAAGATCGACTTTGTCTTGACGAATGTGGTCAGCACAGTTATCATCGCCTTCAGAGATTTTGTTAACTACCTTGCAGTCAACGCCATGTTCCTTGAAGTATTTACCAGTACCACCAGTTGCTTCAATGTGATAACCCAAATCAATAAAGCCTTTTGCTAATTGACTAGCTTCCTCTTTATCGCGGTCTGCAACAGTCATAAGGATTGTACCATCCTCTGGGATACGCATGTTGGCACCATTGATAGCTTTGAATAAAGCTTCAGAATATGTGCGACCAATCCCCATAACCTCACCAGTAGACTTCATTTCAGGTCCAAGAGCGATTTCTACAAGGCCCATTTTAGAGAAGGAGAATACAGGTGCTTTTACAGCTACATATGGTTTATTAGGTACAAGACCAAGTGGTAAGCTTAAGTCTTTTAAGCTTTCACCAAGGGCAATGCGTGTTGCACATTCTACCATATTGATACCTGTAACCTTAGAAATGAATGGTACAGTACGGCTAGAACGAGGGTTAACTTCGATAACGTTAAGTTCACCATCAGCCACGATATATTGAATATTAAGTACACCTTTAACATTAAGGCCTACTGCAATACGACGTGTATAATCAACGATTTGATCAATCAATTCTTGGCTCAAATGTTGAGCTGGATAAACAGCCATGGAGTCACCAGAGTGAACACCGGCGCGTTCGATTTGTTCCATAATACCAGGGATACATACATCGGTACCGTCAGAAATAGCGTCAACCTCTACCTCCATACCAACCATGTAACGGTCGATAAGAACAGGATGCTCCTTAGATGCTACTACGGCTTCCTTCATGTATACATCAAGCTCTTTATCGTTGTATACGATTTCCATCGCACGACCGCCCAATACATAAGAAGGGCGAACGATTAACGGGTATTTCAACTTTTTAGCTGCTTCTTGTGCTTCTTCATCAGAGGTTACCAAAGCACCTACTGGGCGAGGGATACCAAGCTTCGCCAACAATTCATCAAAGCGTTCACGGTCTTCCGCCATATCGATGCTATCTACGGATGTACCGAGGATTTTGACGCCACGTTCTGCCAATGGGCCTGCCAAATTGATAGCCGTTTGACCACCAAATTGAGCAATGACGCCAGCTGGCTGTTCTTTATTGATAATTTCCATTACATCGTCCACAGTCAATGGCTCAAAGTATAAAGAGTCAGAAATATCAAAGTCAGTAGACACTGTTTCTGGGTTGTTATTAATCATAATAGATTGATAACCCGCTTTACGAAGGGCCCATGAGGAATGTACGGAGCAGTAATCGAACTCTACGCCTTGACCAATACGAATCGGGCCAGAACCAAGTACCACTACGGATTTTTCGCCTAGTGGTCTAACTTCGTCTTCTTGTGCATAAGCACTGTAATAGTACGGTGTTTTAGATTCAAATTCAGCCGCACATGTATCTACGTATTTATATGTTGGAAGAATATTCCATTCTTTACGTTTTGCACGAACATCTTCTACAGTTGTATTAGCATAACGAGCGATAACAGAATCAGTGAAGGAATAACGTTTTGCTTTGCGCAATACATCCTCTGTTAAACCTTGCTCAGCCAATGCTTTTTCCACAGTAACAATGTTTTTGATTTTTTCAATAAAGAATGTATCAATTTTTGTAATATAGTGGATTTTTTCTACACTGATTCCCTTGCGAAGTGCTTCTGCTACAACATAGATACGTTCATCATCTACTAAATGTAAACGTTCGATCAATTGTTCCATAGACTCATGAGCGATTTTCTTAAGCTCAATATGGTCTAAACCAATTTCCAAGGAACGAATTGCTTTAAGTAAGGAGCCTTCCAAAGAACGGTCAATAGCCATAACTTCGCCAGTGGCTTTCATTTGTGTGCCCAAGGTACGATCTGCCAAGTTGAATTTTTCAAAAGGCCAGCGTGGGAACTTAGTTACTACATAGTCAAGAGTCGGCTCAAAGCATGCTTTAGTTTCACCGGTTACAGCATTTGTAATTTGATCCAATGTCATGCCTACTGCAATTTTTGCTGCTACCTTCGCAATTGGGTACCCAGTTGCTTTAGATGCCAATGCAGAGGAACGAGATACGCGAGGGTTTACTTCGATAACAATATATTCGTTGCTATTTGGATTCAAAGCGTATTGTACGTTACAACCGCCTTCGATTTTTAAATAACGGATAATCTCTACAGATGCGGTACGCAGCATTTGGTATTGAATATCGTTCAAGGTTTGGCTTGGTGCCACAACGATAGAATCCCCAGTATGCACACCAACAGGGTCAATATTTTCCATATTACATACGATGATGCAGTTATCTGCACTATCGCGCATTACTTCGTATTCAATCTCTTTCCAGCCTGCAACGGAACGTTCTGCTAGAATTTGGTGAATTGGTGAAAGTTTCAAACCACGACGTGTGATTTCATACATTTCATCTTCATTATGGGCAATACCTCCACCAGTACCGCCTAATGTGTATGCAGGACGGATGATAATAGGATACCCAATACGATTAGCAAAGGCTACTGCTTCTTCAAGATCGTTAAAGATATCGGATTCAGGAACCGGTTGGTTGATTTCCTTCATCGCTTCTTTGAAAAGCTCACGGTCTTCCGCTTGTTTAATGGCTTCAAGAGTTGTACCAAGAAGTTTTACACCATATTCTTCTAATACGCCAGCTTCAGACAATTGTACCGCCATATTAAGACCTACTTGACCACCTAATGTAGCCAACAAGCCCCAAGGGCGTTCTTTTTTTATAACTTCTGTTACGAATTCAAGACTAATCGGTTCTACATATACGCGGTCTGCAATATCTGTATCAGTCATAATAGTAGCAGGGTTGGAGTTAACCAATACTACTTTATAACCCTCTTCTCGAAGGGAACGGCATGCTTGTGTACCAGCATAATCAAACTCTGCAGCTTGACCGATAATAATTGGACCAGAACCAATTACAAGTACTTTTTTTGCTTCTGAGGTCATATTATTTTCCCTTTCTCATTAAGTCTTCAAATTCGTCAAATAAATATAGGTTATCAGTAGGTCCTGGGGATGCTTCTGGATGGTATTGTACGGAGAAGATTGGCAATTCTTTATGACGCATACCTTCTACGGTACCATCATTTACACTACGATGTGTAATTTCTACGAAATCTGGCAAAGAAGTATCATCTACCGCATAACCATGGTTTTGAGATGTAATATATACCCGACCAGTACGTAAATCTTGTACAGGATGGTTAGAACCACGGTGACCAAATTTCAATTTGAATGTGGTACCACCATAAGCTTGTGCCAATACTTGATGCCCCATACAGATGCCAAAGATTGGTTTCTTACCAAACATTTTCTTTACTTCTTCTACTGCATAGCCAAGATCTTGAGGGTCTCCAGGGCCATTAGATAAAAAAATACCATCTGGATTTGCTGCCAACACATCTTCAGCCTTAGCATCTGCAGGAAATACAGTAAGACGACAGCCTGCAGCTTCTAGAGAGCGAAGGATATTTTCCTTTACACCATAATCCATTACCGCTACGTGGAATTCAGCATTTTTATCGCCACGCATACCTTGCCATTTTGTAGTTACACGCATAACTTGATCTGTTGGCAAGTCTTGTTTAAACAATTTTTGAATATCCTCCATAGGGTAATCAGAGCATACGAGTACGCCCTTCATTACACCATGGTTACGAAGAACACGTGTAATCGCACGTGTATCTACATCATAAAGGCAAGGGATGCCGTGCAAACGAAGATACTCACTAAATAACCCCTCATTTTGCCAGTTAGATGGAAAGTCACATAGTTCACCTACAATAAAACCTTTACAATATGGCTTAGGACCTTGAGTGATAGAATTTAAAGTACCATAATTACCAATTAAAGGATAGGTTAATGTAATAATTTGATCCGCATAGGATGGGTCAGTCAAGATTTCTTGATACCCGGTCATACCTGTGTTAAATACAACTTCACCTACCGTTGGGGCGCCACCTAATAAGGAACCTTCAAACACGGAACCATCTTCAAGAACTAACTTGCCTTTCATTATAAGACTACGCCCTCCTTCATAACAATTTTGCCATCAACTACTGTAAGTTTAGCTTTACCTGTAACAGTCATACCATCAAATGGGCTAACTTTACCTTTTGTATAGAATTTATTTCGATCTACTGTCCATTCTTCAGTCGTGGAGAATACGGTAATATCTGCTGGCTTGCCAACTTCAAGAACACCTGCATCAAGGTGCATCAACTCAGCTGGTCGAGTACTCATATAGTACACAACTTGATCGATGCTTAGTTTATCAGGACCATATGCATTGGTAATAACCGCCGCCAAAGATGTTTCGAGGCCACTGAAACCATTTGGTGCACAGCAGAATTCATGGTCTTTTTCTTCATATGCATGTGGTGCATGGTCTGTAATAATCGCATCGATTGTACCATCTTTCAAGCCTTCTAATAATGCTTGGCGATGATCTTCAGAGCGAATTGGAGGAGCCATTTTGAATGCTGGGTTATATTCGCGTAGGTATTCATCTGTGAAAGATAAATGTTGGCTTGTAACTTCACATGTTACATTAAGGCCTTTAGCCTTCGCACGGCGCACCATATCTACAGTATTTTTACTACTTACGTGGGCGATATGGATATGACCACCTGTCATTTCAGATAACAAGATATCACGAGCAACAGCCAAATCTTCAGCTACTGCAGGACGACCAATAACACCTAATTCATAAGAAACAATACCTTCATGCATATGGCCATTTTTAGTCAATGTAATATCTTCCGCATGGTCGATAACCATCTTATTAAACATGGAGGAGTATTCTAAGGCACGACGCATAAATGCAGCATTTTCTACATAGTGACCATCATCGGAGAATGCGACTACACCAGCTTCTGCCATATCGCCCATTTCAGCAAGTTCCTTACCTTCAAGACCTTTGGATACAGCACCAATAAATTCTACTTTCACAACGCCAGTGAGTTCAGCCTGTTTTTGTAAACCTCTTACAAGTGCAGCATTATCTACAACTGGGTTAGTATTAGCCATAGTGACAACACGTGTGAAACCACCTGCAGCAGCCGCTTGTGTACCGGAGTGGAAATCTTCTTTAGCTTCTTGGCCTGGTTCACGCAAATGTGTGTGAATATCGATAAGGCCAGGTGCTACGATAAGCCCTGTTGCATCATAAACTTCAGCACCTTCAGCACTCAAGTTTTGACCGATGTCCACAATTTTACCATCTTTTACGAGAACATCTGCTACTTCGTTTTGTTTTTTTGCCGGATTAACTACCGTACCATTTTTAATAAGCAAGCTCACTACCGTCACCTCCGATAATAGTTAAGTACAATACAGCCATACGTACAGCTACGCCATTACGTACCTGTTCTTGAATTACGGATTGATCAGAATATGCTACATCTGGTGCAATTTCAAGGCCGCGGTTCATAGGACCTGGATGCATTACCATTACATCATCTTTAGCTAATTTTAATACATCATTGTTAATACCAAAGATACGAGCATATTCTCTATTTGTAGGATACAATGCAGAATGAATGCGTTCTAATTGAATGCGAAGTACGTTAACTACATCTGCATCAGCCACTGCTTCACGAATATCATGGTGTACGGTAACACCTAATTTTTCAAATTCTGGATATACCATTGTACGAGGACCAGCTAGATGTACATCAGCCCCCATTTTTGTAAGTCCATAAATGTTGGAGCGTGCTACGCGACTATGCATTATATCGCCAAGGATAACCACCTTTAGACCTTCAATAGATTCCTTTTTTTCTAAGATAGAATACATATCTAGTAATGCTTGTGTTGGATGCTCATGAGCGCCATCGCCTGCGTTAATGATAATAGGATCTACGGCTTTCGTAGCATATAAAGGTGCACCTTCTGCGCTGTGGCGCATTACGATAGCATCTGTGCCCATGTAGGACATAGTTAACAATGTATCGCGGAAGCTTTCACCTTTACCCATGGAAGATCCACTAGGAGAAAGATTGATCACGTCAGCCCCTAAGTATTTGCCGGCTAACTCAAAGGAACTACGGGTACGAGTACTTGGCTCCATAAAAAGGTTAATAATGGATTTCCCCTTTAAAAGTGGAACCTTCTTGTCATCAGAAAGAACGATTTTCTTCATTTTCTTTGCCACATCTAAAATCAATTTGATTTCTTCAGGTGACACATTTTGCAAACCCAATAAATGTTTGCCTTTTAGGCTAACTTGTCCCATGATTTCCTCCTAACTCACGTAACAAAAAAGACCTTTTGCCCAGGGCAAAAGGTCAAATAGTTTGCACAAAGAAGCCCCTATGGGCACTTCAACTATATTCCTTTCTCAGCCTCTCTGGACTAAATTAAAAGGTATTGTATTATGCAATGGTCTCTCGTACCATATATGCATTTCTTTATTTATTGTACTGAATCCACCTTTGAAAGTCAATGTAAAACACAAAATTCATATGGATTTTAAAAAGAGGACAAGCATATAAAATTGCTTGTCCTCTCTATATTTAAACAGCTATTAATCCACTTCTATATCTTAAACTTTAATCTAACATTTCTTTTTTAGAAATTAAGGGTCTTAACCTAATGGATATAGTCTTGGTGGATTTTCTTCATCATTTTGCTGTTCATTTTGTGTAGTATACGGCATTTGGTCTTGTTGCGACTCATTCGCTACAGGATTTATCTGCACATTTTGCTGATTTGGCAACAATTGAGGCTGACGTTGCTCACGACGACGTGTATTTTGGGATGCCGTCGGTCTAGGTTTTGTTAACTCATCAATGGATACAGCATTTGGAATAGTTACATTTGATGTATCCCCATGAACATCATCAAGTTCACTGAAGGAAGGAGTCCTCTTAGATGCTTGAGCAGCCTTACGTTCGGCTTCAAGTTGTTGACGGGCAAGTTCTGCACGACGACGAGCGCTCTCTTGTTGATCTCGGACACGTTGAATAGCTTCAGCACGCTCTTTTGCTTTACGCTCTATTTCAGCTTGAGCCAACGCTTGTTGACGGGCAGCTTCAGCTTTACGTTCTGCCTCTAGTTGCGCTTTATATCGTTCCTCAGCAAGGCGTCGTGCCTCGGCTGCTTGACGTTCTGCTTCAGCTCGTTCTGCAGCAAGTCGCTCTTGCTCTGCCTTACGAGCTTCCGCCGCTATGCGAGCCGCCTCTACTTTACGAGCCTCTTCGGCACGTCTTGCTTCTTCTATGCGACGAGCTTCTTCGGCTCTACGCACTTCTTCGGCACGTTTAGCCTCTGCAGCAATACGAGCTTCTTCTGCACGGCGCGCTGCTTCGAGTCGTTCCTGTTCAGCTCTACGTTGTGCCTCAAGTCTAGCTACTTCTGCTTTACGAGCTTCTTCTGCTCTACGTGCTTCTGCTTCTAAACGAGCTTGTTCAGCTTTACGCGCCGCTTCAATTCTCGAAGCTTCAGCTTTGCGTGCTTCCTCTGCTCGTTTTGCTTCTGCTGCTACGCGAGCGGCCTCAGCTTTACGTTCCGCTTCAATTCGAGCTTCTTCTGCTCTACGCGCTTCCTCCGCACGACGAGCCTCTTCTGCTTTTCTTGCTGCTTCCATTTGTTGTGCTTCCAAAGCAGCCTTAGCCTCTGCCGCTCTACGAGCATCTTCTTGACGCTTCGCTTCAAGAGCGGCTTGCTCAGCAGCACGTTGTGCTTCTAAAGCAGCTTTTGCTTCTGCCGCTTTACGAGCTTCTTCGGCACGTCTTGCTTCCAATGCTTCCTGCTCAGCTTTACGTTGTGCTTCTAAACGAGCTCTAGCCTCAGCAACCAAGCGTTCCTCTTCGGCCTTTTTGGCTTCTAAAGCAGCTTTTTCTGCTGCTCGTTGCGCTTCAAAGCGAGCCTTAGCTTCGGCCGCTTTTCTTTCTTCCTCCGCTTTGCGTGCGGCCTCAATACGAGCAGCTTCAATTCTACGTTCTTCTTCAAGACGTTTTGCTTCCGCTGCTAGTCGAGCTTTTTCTGCTTTACGAGCCGCCTCTAGTCGATCCGCTTCCGCTTTTCTCGCAGCCTCGATACGTGCCATTTCAGCTTTACGAGCCGCTTCCGCCTTGCGAGCTTCCTCTGCTTTACGCTCTACTTCGGCTTTTTCAGCCATCTTGCGCTCAATTTCAGCATGCTTGGCTTCTGCAGCCTTTCGCAACATTTCAGCTTTTTCTGCAGCTAGTCGAGCCTCTTCGGCTTTTTTACGAGCTAAGGCTTCTTTCTCGTCTTTTGCTTTTTTAAGTTGCGCTTCTTTTTTTACATCTGCTGCAGCTTTATCGCTTAATTTTTTAGTTTCTTCATGAGCAATTGTTTCTGCCCGTTTAGCTGGACTTTCAATAGTAGATTTTTTAGTATCTACTGTCCCTTTATCTCCATCTTTACCACCTACAGGACCTACAGGTATTTGTGTCCCCCCTTGAGTTGGGTGCCCTAAGATATCTTTAACATCTTTCGGTACATTAACAGCAATGGTTTGATGTTTTTGTGGATTTGCAAGAGATTCAGGAATCAACAAGAAACGAATTGGCAAATTCGATGCACCAGCTGGCATAAAGTTTAACGTTAATAAATCGCCCGCATTATAGTTCCCTAAAAGACGGCTATCTAATATAGTACCTTCCCCTAATGCGGAAATACCATCTGCACCACCAATGTGATAAGTCCGTGTATCTGTCTGTCCCCTTCTAGCACCTTGTTGATGTAATGTTTTTATCGTAAAGGAACCAGAATAAGGTCCCCCAAGAGGGTTAAAATACAGTCTAAACGGTTCATTACCCTTAGTAGGAATTTTTAGCGTATACGATACGCCGTAGTTACCACGGTCACGAACAAATGCTTTATTTTGCATTTCGTCTACACCATTGATAAACGTATCCTCTCGGTCATTACCAATTTCTACAAAGGCACCACCTAAAGAGGTATCGAATGGTGTAGTAACCTCCATATTACGCTTAGCACCAGTATAAGTACCGCGTAATTGTATTTCGTCGATCGGAAGGTTTTTCACCCAATGTGATGCATCTACAGGGTCCATCCCCATAGGCAACATCATGACACGCGCAAATATAGGCCCTTCTGTTTTAATATCTACAATACCCGTAAATAATGCATCTCGATTTACCGGTGTATTTTCTAAGTCACTAAAGATTAATTGACGCCCTTGTGGTGGGATGCTAAGAGAGTATAACGGTCTTGCATCTGGGCTTTCATTAAGAGGCTGCTCCAAATCCTTCCGAGACAAATCACGACCTGCTGCAAAATAGTCAGGTGTAGCTACAGATTTTAATTGTCTCATGACATGTACTGAAGTTGGATAAGTCGTTTGGTTTTCTAATACGATAGCAATCTTGTGAGGTAGATCCATTTCATTTACATGATAGAAATAGATACGCCCATTGCCATTAATTGTACCTGCACTTAACGTACCTCCTACAGGTCCTACATATTCAGGACTATCCGATAGGAGCAATGTATCCGTTTGAGACACCAACGATGGTGGTAACGGAGAAAACTGAAAATATCCAATTGATTGTAAATCTATATCACGAGCTTCTACATGGCCTGTAAGGGCAGCCATGGCAGCCATAGCCGCAGCTACACAATATCTTGATTTATAGGAAAACATATATTATTACCTCTATATTTCTTCGAGCCCCAACGGGTCATACGTAAGTGCTAATGCTTCAATCTTCTTTAGTCGATGGCCAATTCCAGATTTAGATAGTTCCCCCTCCATCAACTCTTCAAGCTCTTTTAAACTCGCTTCAGGATTCTCCCACCGAAGTCTTGCAACGACGCGCAACTTTTCAGGTAATTCTTCAATACCGATTTCTCTATCAATAATACGAATTGCTTTTACCTGACGAACTGCTGCATCCACAACCTTCTGTAAATTTGCCGTCTCACAGTTGACTTGACGATTTATTTGATTCCGTACGGTTTTCATAATCCGCACGTTTTCAAATTCCATAAGCGCCGATTGAGCTCCCATGATTTGCAAACAGTTTGTTACTGCGTCCCCTTCTTTAAGATATACTACATACTCTTCCTTCCGCTCCGTTAAGCCCGCATGAATGTGAAAGAGCCGTAATACATGGATAATTTCCCTCGCAAAGGTCTCGTTTCCCGTCATAAACTCAAGATGATAATCACTTTGTGGTTTATTGACAGAGCCTCCCCCTAAAAAAGCTCCCCTTAAAAAGGCGCGTCGCGCTTCCATTGATTTGAGCCAACTACGAGGGATTTGTTCACTCACAGGCCATAAAGCAAGATCCTCTAGAGCCTGTCTACCCTCTAGAGAGGGTTCTACAGATAGCGTATACATATTTTTTTTACGCAAGTTTAAACCTTGTCGTACTAAAACATTTGTAGGTAATTCGTATTGCTTTTTCAAAATACCAAGCAAACGACGAGCTACTGCATTATTAGCCGTAGCTAAACGAATGCCGACGGCACCTTTCATCCCCAAAATGATAGATCCGCCCATACGCAATAAGCAAGACGCTTCAATTTTCATGGCCACATCCGCATCACTAGAGGCTTCATATTGGCATAATTCATTTTTTACATCTTCTGCAAATGACATGGGCATCCCTTCTCATTAATGATCATCTCGTTGAAGATAATACTCTAAGATATGCGGTTCAGTGTTAGATTGCATAGCATGAATAATATCCATAATAACTTTACCTAGCCGTTCAGGATCGTGAACAGCTGGTTTTTGAGGGCTAATTAAGGTAGCTCGTATAGTGCGGATTCCTTTGGCTTGTAACTTTTTAGTATCTAATACCAATGGTTCAGATCCTACAGCACTATATTGTTCAACCATTTGAATTGGCAACGGACCATCATTGGCAAGCACAGTATCTATAATTCCTTCTCCGCCATGAGCAATTAAAGCCTCTACATGGTCATTTAATGTGTAGCCTGTGGTTTCACCTGGTTGTGTCATAACATTAGCAATATAGATTTTATTAGCCTTACTAGCACGTACATGAGAGGCCAACTTATCAGTTAGTAAATTTGGGATAATACTTGTATATAAACTACCAGGACCTAAAATAATCACATCGGCTTCATCAATGGCACGTAATGCAGCCCCCTCTGGCTTAGGCAATGCTGGATCACTATAGATATGACGAATTCGTTTACCCGAATGTGGTATATTACTTTCACCTTCTACAATAGTGCCATCTGTCATCTCTGCACGCAATTTAATGAACTCTGTAGAGGAAGGAATTACACGACCACGGACACGCAACAATTTACTAGCCGCTTCAAGAGCTTCTTCAATATCTCCATCGTAAACTTGAGCAAGCGCAGTGATAAAGAGATTACCAAAGCTGTGTCCAGAAAGCTCATTTTCCCCTTCGAAGCGGTAACGGAATAAGTTCTCCATTACTCCTTCTTGTTCAGCTAATGATACTAAACAGTTTCGCAAATCACCAGGAGCTATCATTTGAAAGTCTTCTCGCAAGCGACCAGAAGAACCTCCATCATCAGCGACAGTTACAATCGCAGATAGGTTTGATGTATGTGATTTTAAACCACGCAATAAATTTGATAAGCCCGTACCACCACCGATTACTACAATTTTTGGGCCCTTATCGAGTCGGATATTTTGAAAAATAATATCCGATACCTTGCTGTCAGGATTAGGTAGTACCGCACGAATAATCGTTTTAATAACTTTACTCGTACCGATGAGCATTAATACAGCACCAATCGATAATACTACAGTCCCTACAGCAATGAGTACATTATAATTGTAAAAGCCCGTCATATTATAGGAAAAGGCAAGTACAATATCTTCAAGAACCGCAAGCCATTGATAGTTAAAAATCAAAGAAATACCAATAATTAAAAGACCTACACCACAACTAAATAGGGCAAGCCAACGTTTTATATTTAGACCCGGAATTAGCCACCGGAACCATCCTTTTCGCAACATAATCCCCCCTACCTAGTTATCAAGTGTTATAATTTCATGAGGATTATAATCTTCTTCTACATTATTTTTCATCATATCTCTATGTTCAACAGTTACACGATATCCTTTTTCTAACAAGTGGGAGTATAGAGCCTCTGCCATAGCTACAGATCTATGCATACCACCTGTGCAACCTACTGCCACAATAAACTGAGATTTCCCTTCTTGTTCATAATTTGGTACAAGGAAGTCCATGGTATCAAAGTAACGTTTTTTAAATTCCTCGGTTACTTCAAAGGAATGGATATATTCATTCACTGCTTTCACACGACCTGTTTTATGACGAAACTCAGGAATATAAAATGGATTAGGTAGAAAACGAACATCCCATACCATATCTGCATCGAGAGGAATACCATACTTAAAACCAAAGCTCACTACAGTAATCGCCATACCATGAGCTTCATCAACTTGAGCAAAGCGCGTTTTTAAATACTCTTTCAAGCTAGCCGTCTTCATATTAGTGGTATCAATAATAAAATCTGCTTTATGGCGCACAGAGTTAAGAATTTGGCGTTCTTTTTTTAGCCCTGTTGTAATTAGCCCATTAGGAGCCAATGGATGACTCCGTCGACTTTCCTTATATCGACGAATCAAAGTCTCATCTGTAGCATCCATAAATACAATTTCAAAATCTACCTTCATATCTTTTAATGTATCTAAAGATGAAGAAAGAGCTTCAAAAAATTCGCCCCCCCGAATATCTACAACAAGAGCAACGCGATTAGTCCGTTCTCCACCTTGTCGGCAAATTTCACTTAATTTAGGAATCAGCACAGGGGGAATATTATCAATACATAAATACCCCATATCTTCTAAAGCTTGCAATACTTGAGTTTTGCCGGCACCTGACATACCTGTAACTATTAACAAACGAAATGCTTCCATAGTTTTACTCCATTATAAAAGATTATCTTTAATCCAATGGGCTACTCCATCGTCATTATGATGGCCACAAATTGTATGAGCCACAGATTTTACATGATCTGTAGCGTTTTCAACAGCTACAGAGTAACCTGTTTTACGTAGCATAGAAATATCATTTTCTGCATTACCAAAAGAAACGATATGTTCTAAACTAATATGATTATCTAAAGCTAGTTGTGTCAAAGCACGCCCCTTTGACACATTAAGGGCAACGATTTCTAAAAAGTCTTTTTGGCTACGAACTAGATTAACCAAATCGCCCACTTCAGGAGTCAAAGTATCAATAATTTGATCAATCCCCTCTACTGTATCAATAGCGATTAGCTTATTTGGTTCAGACTCTAAAGTATATAACCCATCACCTAAAAACTCTGCTTTCGCTCCCGTTTGAACTTCATAGAGATCGGACTGCCATGTTTTATGATGACATAGCAAATGATCATCTATATAGGATTGTATATGCCAATCATATTGTTTTGCTAATTCATAAATACGCTGTACAGCCTCAACAGAAACGGTCTGCTCAAATAGTTTACACCCTGTTTCTAATTCTTGAATGAGTCCTCCAGAGAACAAAATCATGGGTACATTACCAAGCTTTAAAGCAGAACCAATAGGCTTTGCCGTTTGATACATCCGTCCCGTAGCAATGGTAACAACGATGCCCCTTTGCTGTAAACGATGTAACACATCTACTGTATAGTCAGATACAGTATTATCACTGCGTACCAAGGTTTCATCACAATCAATGGCAACCATTTTAATATGAGAAAAAGAAGGATTCATGTTTGCCTCCTTTATAAAAATTTTAAATACTCTTTATTATACCATTAATAGTGGCTATATAGATAGAAATTAGCGGTAAGAACTCTAATAATGATTAGAAAGTATAGTCATAAAACTTTCATTAAATGCAAAATCCTCTATTATCAATTAATTATTATTTCTTAATCAATTGTATAATATTAATAAAACACTATAATAAACACTTCATATAATTTTCATTTAACTTTATATTAAACACAAAAAAGAGACTCCCGAAGAAGTCTCTTTCATATAATTAACTATCAAATTAGAATTTGTAGTTAAGGTCTGCACGGTAAAAGTCACCTTTGTCAGTACCATCTTGAGTTTTCCAGTCGAAACCATAGTTAGCAGATAAACCAACGTTATTTTGCAATGCATAGTCAACGGAAGCCATCCAACCTTTAGCATCTGTAGTGTAGAATTGATTATAAGTAGTATCTACAATTGGTGCATTTTTCTTTTGGTTGAAGTATTGACCTTTTACGCCCCAAGTACCTGCTTTTTTGATGTCGTAGTTACCAAAGCCAAGACCTGCAGTCCAAGCTTGAGAGTCGTCTACATGGGAATCTTTCAACCATTCGCCACCAACCCAAACTTTGTCGAAGTTAGCATCAGCATTGAAGCCATAGATGTTTTTGTAACCATTATCAGTATCTTGATTTACACGGTCGTAGAAACCGCCTACCATAGTGTGTTTACCTACTTTACCAGTTAAACCAATATATGTGTTAGTTACATTTTGATCTTTTGTTAATTCGTTACCATTGGTATTATTGGCAACAATTCTACCATTATCACCGGATACCATGTAACCGTATGCAGCTTGTACATTAATTTTATCGTTGCCAACATTCAATTGAGCACCGTCGAATGTGCCGTCGAACATCAAGCCGCCACCGAAGGATTGACCGAAACGACCAGCTTTAGCGGATACGCGTTCGCCGAATTTATGGTTTACATAAGCGCGGTCAATTGTAGCATCTGCTTTATCTTCATTTTCAGAATTGCCTAATTCGAAGTTACCAGAAGTCAAACGAACTACAGCGTCTGTACGATCGTTTACTTTTGCGTTGAATTGTACACGTGCACGAGCGTCAAATTTGGATTTAGCATGTTCAGCATCTTTGTAACGAAGACGAGCATCACCAGTAACTTTTACATTACCAACGCGGTCTTCCAAGCGAGCTACACGAACGCCCAAGTTGTTCAATTCGTTGGAGAATTCATCAGCCAAACGGTTGATCATAGCTTGTTGTTCAGCGTTAGCGCGGTCTTGATTAGCCATAGCTTTAGCTACCATTTGAGCCATTTCGTAACGAGTGATGTTATTTTGGCCTTTGAAAGTACCATCTGGGTAACCATTGATAACACCAGCGTTAGCCAATTGAGAAACTGCTTGGTATGCCCAAGAATCTGGAGTTACGTCGGAGAATGGGTTAGCTGCGAATGCAGTAGTTACACCCAATACTGCTGTTGCTGCAAAGATTGCTGCGAATTGTTTTTTCATAGTTAAATTCCTTCTTTCTGAAAAAAATAGAAAATAAAATGTTACAAGTCATAACATTCACATTCTACTCAGTTCTTCAGATTAAGAATCTTTGGGAGTGTCCACGTTTCCTCGCCACATTCTACATCGAAGTTCTTCATTTCATGTGTTTGCTACTTCTCGTACGGTGATATTAGCACAACCACTTTTTCGTGTAAACCCTTTTTTCTCAATTGTGTTCTCATTATCTTGTTTTTATAACTTAAAATGCTTGCTAAGTTAGATTTTATCTAGTTTTATAGGATATAATTTTTTTCATAAAAAAATTTAATTTTATATCCTTTTCTATTAATTGAGAATTTTTATTATATTTTTCATTAAGTTAAACTTATTAATATATATATAATTAATAAGAAATTTATCTTTCTATACAGAAAGATTTTATAAATATATCCTACAATATAAGGGATATAATTCTTGATAACCACTAAATTATTCGATTACTTTTAATATTATGTATTTATAAAACATTTTACTATATATATATACTATTATATATAAAATAATTCATAATACTTTTATGCAACAAAAAAAGACTTCCGAAGAAGTCTTTTTTTGTTTGTGAGGGAATTAGAATTTGTAATTTAATTCTGCACGATAGAAATCGGAAAGATCATTACCGCTTTGGTCTTTAGAGTTGAAGCCATAACCTGCGGATAAACCTACGTTATCTTGTACTGCGTAGTCTACGCTAGCCATGTAACCTTTGTAACCATTAGATGTATTTGTTAAATCATATGCTTGATCCCAAGTGGAACTTACGATTGGTGCATTAGCTTTTTGGTTGAAGTATTGACCTTTCACATCCCATGTACCTTTTTTAGCGATGTCGTAGTTACCATAGCCAAGACCTGCTGTCCAAGCTTGAGAATTATCTACGTTGGAAGCTTTCAACCATTCACCGCCAGCCCACAATTTATTTTTACGGAAGTCCGCATTGAAACCGTAAACATCTTGTTTATCGGAATTAACTGTTACACCATTGTGGTTCAAGTTGCCGCTAGATAATCTGGAGTAGAAACCACCAACAGAGGATTCTTTACCAACTTTACCTTTTAAGCCTACATAGGATACAGATGGGTTATCAGATTTGGAGTTGCCATCAGCAGCACCATCAATCATATAACCATATGCACCTTGTACTTGAACTTTATCATTACCTACGTTCAATTGTGCACCATCAAATGTATCATCGTACATCAAACCGCCACCAATTGTTTGTTGGAAACGACCAGCTTTAGCAGATACGTTGCTACCAAACTTGTGATCTACGTAAGCACGATCGATTGTTGCTTGAGAACCTTTAGTAGAGTCACCAAATTCGTAATTACCTTTTACACGAACAACTGCTTGTGTTTTATCATTTACATTAGCATTGAATTGTACACGTGCACGGCCGTCAGTTAAAGATTTACTATTAGCTTTGTAAACACCTTTGTCTTCAGAACCTTGGTAACGGATACGAGCATCACCAGTTACCTTTACATTACCTACACGGTCTTCTAAGCGAGATACTCGAACGCCGAGGTTGTTCAACTCGTTAGAGAACTCATCTGCCAAGCGGTTAATCATAGCTTGTTGTTCAGCGTTAGCACGATCTTGGTTAGCCATAGCTTTAGCTACCATTTGAGCCATTTCATAACGAGTGATATTGTTTTGGCCTTTGAAAGTGCCATCTGGATAACCATTAACGATACCAGATTGTGCTAATTGAGATACTGCTTGGTATGCCCAACTATCCGGAGTTACATCGGAGAATGGATTTGCAGCAAATGCTGTTGTTACACCTAACACTGCTGTTGCTGCTAACATTGTTGCGAATTGTTTTTTCATAATGAATTCCTTCTTTCTTATAAATAAGAATTTATATTTGCAGAAGACGTTCACTACATAAGTAGTATCACTATGAAAGATGTATTAGGAGTGTCCATGTTTCCTCAACTAAATTATCTATCTTAGCTCCACTTCTTTGTAGCGTAGCCTTTCTGTTGATGTGAATATACCACCACCCCAAAACTTTGTAAAGCATTTTACACAACTAAATTTTATGAAATTTCTTTCATGAATAAAAATTATACCAAAAACATAGATTATTACTGTATTTTTAAAAATTTAATTTTACAAAATTTCATTTTACAGTCTAAAAAAATAGATAATTTTATTATCTACAGCCACAAATTTAATAATTATTACTTATTAAATTTAGCTATACTTATAATTTATATTAATTCATTTGTTTGAATTGTTTATTTTCTATAAGATTGATAAGTGATATATTTAGATTCGACCTAGTCGTCTTGCTATATTTATTTAGTATACATTTCACAAGATACGACGTAACTTAATCCTTCTTAACTTATAAAAAGCCTATCTACGATGAAATTTATCGTAGATAGGCTTTCACGATTATTAAATTGCGTAAGAAACAAATCCTAGAATATGATCAACAGGAACTGGGCCGATAAAACGACTATCACTAGAATGGTTGCGATTATCTCCCATCACAAATACATGACCTTCAGGAACTGTTACAGGTGTAGACCGAGTATAATTCATTTTTGTATCTTTTGTATATGGTTCTTGTAATTTTTCTCCATTACGCCATACATAACCATCTTTAAACTCTAGTACATCACCAGGTCTACCTATTACACGTTTTACCCATACATCATTTGTTTGAGCGGATTTATTAAAAACAGATGCATAGTTCATCAGTGGTTCTTTTACATCATCCACCCATGTACGAACACGATTAACACGACTATCAATAATAACGATTTGTCCATATTCGGGCATATCATTCATAATATGATGCCATTTGGTAACAATCAAATATTGTCCATTGTGTAATGTATCATCCATTGATTCCCCAGACACTCTAGTAGGTTGAATCAAGAAAATATGAATTACCATAGCAATGATTAATGCCAATGCAATAGCATAAATCCAATCTAATATTTCTTTTACTATTGTATTACCTAACTTATTACTCATAGTTTCCTCTTAATGACCACCTTTCGTAAATCTCCCACCAAAGACATCATGTACGTCTTGGATCGTAATAAATGCTGTAGGATCTACTTCATAAACGGTATCCTTTAATCTTGTAATTTCTAGCCGCGTTACTACAGAATATAATACATGTTTCGGTTGTTTTAAATACCCACCTTCTCCGTACATAATAGTAACACCACGATTAAGATTAGCATTTAATGCATCAGCAATAATCTTGGAATTATCTGCATCGGTAATAATCATAACCCCTTTAGATTCTTCAAGTCCAGTGATGGTCACATCAATCATCTTATAAGCAATAAAATAAGCAATTAAGGAATACATGGCACTATTCCAACTATATACAAAGCCCGCTGCTCCAAGAATAACTAAATTCATGGCCATTACAATTTCGCCTACAGAAAAGGTGGACCGTTTATCAAAGATAATAGCTACAATTTCAGATCCATCTAATGAGCCACCATTACGAATAATTAGCCCTACCCCAATACCTAAGATTATACCACCAAAGATTGCCCCTAAAAATGGGTCAGTTGTAATAGGTGTAAAGCGGTGTGCAATGGTAGAAAATATTGCCATCCATATAATAGAGAACAAAGTAGACAAGGTAAATCCTTTACCAATTACTTTATAGCCTAAATATAAAAAAGGTAAGTTGAAAAGTACTACGAAAATGCTAAAAGAAATACCTGATAGTTCCGCAGCCATCAAAGATATACCAACTACCCCACCGTCAATGATACTATTGGGTACTAAAAATAAATCTAACCCTATCGTATATATTAAGGCACCTAGAATCATCATTACACAGCGCAAAATAAGATTTGACCAGTTACGCATTGAAGTTTCATTCGTCATGATTATCTCCTTTTCCGTATAACTGCTCCATAGCATGTAATCTTTTCTCTTCTAACTCACTTGAACTCATAGTTTCTTCTTTGATTGCCGCTTCGTTCTGAGCTAACTGCTTCGTATAGCGCAAGCCAATAACGAGAGCCGTCAAATCATCTACAGGTTCTGGTGGAAATTGCATAGATGTAGGAATAATCTTGCGCCACCCTGTAGGAGGATTATATTGCCAATATAATTTACGGGCTTCCTCTGTACTGTGAGATTCGTCGATTAAACTAGTTGTAATTTTATGATTACGTCCAATTTGTTGAAGAGAAGGATACAAGTGTTTATGATTTGTACCATTTCCACAAACAATATGAACAATACCATAATATTCAGTTAAAACACGCTCAATATCTTTATTGAAAGTATTTGAAGAAATAATTTTACGGCATATCATCTCACCGAAAGGTGAGAGTATAGCTACGCCAGTTTTCTCATTTCCTGGATCCACTGCTAAAATATATGTATTTTCAGTCATTTGATTATCCCCTTTGTAAGTACAGTAGTTATATTTTAACATAAAAAGAAGGTCTTATGTTGAAAATTACATAAGACCTTCTTTTATAATGTATGAAAACAGCATACCTTCATCATATTAATTAGTTTACATTTTTGCCTTATCATTGAAATCTGGCATTTGAGTAATACGCAACTTGAGGTGAACAGGACCAGATGAATATGTGTCGCCATCAGTATAAGCTTCCACATGAACCTTGCCACGCATAGTACTTATTCTTTTAATAGCTGTAAACAAATCATCACCAGGTATCGTTCCAATATCACCTGATAAGGAATCAGGAATAATCCCCTTTGCCTTAGCACGTTCATTTACTTGTTTCAAGAATTGAAGCATAGACGATTGAGCATTAGTACCCCCATCAATTACTGTAGAGTGAATTACCTCTCCATTTTTATAGATAAATTGTTGTGGATATACTTGAATAACTGCAACTGCAGGTTCACCTGAAATAATATTTCCGGCTGCCACAACTTGAACCACCATAGGAGTCTTGGAATTGATTAGCTTTTGAGTAGCTACCTCAACATTTTGTCGATCTACATACACAACGGATTGACCATTATCTTCTATACCTAAGCGACGTAAAACAAGTTTATTTGTATCATCGATAATATGTTTAATAGCATTATTACTATCTTCTTCACTTAAACCAGGTCGTACAACAGCTTGTGCTAATAGCTGATCTACTTGGAAGAGAATGGTTCCTTCCCGTAAATGAATGATGCCATTCTGCAATTGTTCTTGTGTATTTTGTAGATTCTTAATATGCGCTTCCATCTTAGCACGTGTTGCTTCAAGCTCAGCTACCTTTTGAGACACCTCTGCATAAGAGGCTTGTAAAGATGCCAATTCGGCTTCTGTTGCGTCTTTAGCAGCTTGTGCACTCGCCAATTCAGCTTTTGTAGCCTCTACTTCATGGCGAATTTGTTCGATCTCAGCCATCCGTTCTTCAAGCTCTTGTTTATTTTGTTCTAACAAAGCCTGCCCACGAATCAGTTCTTGCGTCTTTGCAGCAACCTCATTATTCAGCTGCTTCGTATCAGCTCGCAACTGATCCATACCGAACAATGCGGTTCGCACACTTTGAGACGTAAAGGTTAATACCCCAACTGTAGCTGCTGCAACCAAAAGGCCTGTCACAATAGTAACTATAATAGATGTGTGCTTAGGTCGTAATCCAAAGAGGGACATACGACGTTTACCAATTTTAGTGCCTAGCTTATCCCCCATGTAAGCAATGAGACCACCCATAAGAGCGATAATTATTAAGATTTTGACACCTACTAACATCATGTCCCTCCTTTCTCCTAAGAATACAGTCTGTTATTTCGATACGCGCCAATTCAAATACAACCCTGCAATAATACCTAATGTATCCGGTATTAATGCAGCTAATACGGTTGGCAATGCTCCACCTTTCCCTAAGGCACCAGCAAAGGTCATCACCCCATAATAAATAAAGATGATAAGAATACTAATACCAAAGCCGATAGATGAACTAGAACGTTGTTTTTGAAGGCCTAAAGGTGCACCTACAAGAGCAAATACAAAACTTGCCAACGGAATTGTAAAACGTTGGTACATTTCCATTTCAAGTTTATTAGCATTAGTATAAGCAGCCTTATAAGCTCTGATTTGATGACGTAACTCCTTAATCGTTAATTCCTCAGGTTTACGTTGATCTTGTTGAATATCTTTTGGGGCAGACTTAATCGGCAAGGATTGCTCCTTAAATTTCATGGTACGTTCAACACCATTACCAGCTGATAAATCATAGATGATACCATTCTGCATCACCCAATATTGACCATTCCAGATAGCTGTATCAGCATTTTCAACTTGTTGTAACTTGCCGCCCTCCCCAAATTGTTGAACCGTAATCATGGACAACTGTTTGGTTTCAGCATCATAGCTCTTAGCATACAACAATGTGCCTAGCTCATCACCATTCATCGTTTTTAACACAATATGATTTTGTGTTTGAGGTGATGCATTTTTCATAATTTGTTCGCGCACAATCGTTTGATACATATGATTTGTACGAGGTACAACAAATTCATTAAATGCTACTGCCCCAATGGAAATGATGAGGGCAATAATATATACAGGCATGGCCAAGCGTAAAAAGCTTAGACCTCCAGCACGCATAACAACGATTTCACTAGTGCTACTCAAACGACTAAAAGTCATAAGAGAAGCCAATAGTACTGACATTGGGAATGTTAAAATAACAATACTTGGTAAAGCCAAGACAAATGCTTGCATAACAAGCAACAATGGTGCTCCATATTCAGTAATATATTGAGCAATCCTAAACAATGTGCCTGTACCAATAAAAATACTAGTAAAAGCAAAAACCCCAAATAGGAATGGGCCTACAAAAGCTTTTAAAATATATTTATCTAATAATCGCATAGCCCCTCCTATAATTTAAAGTTATCCCCTAAATAATGTTCACGAGCGATTGGATCATTCGCAATTTCATCAGGGGTACCCTCTAGGAGGATTTTACCATTACTCAAAATATAAGCCTTATCTACAATCCCCAATGTTTCGCGAACATTATGGTCTGTAATCAAGATACCAATACCTCGGTTCTTAACGTGTAAGATAATTTGCTGAATATCAGCAACCGCAATTGGATCGACACCTGCAAAAGGTTCATCAAGAAGGATGAAATTAGGTTCTAAGGCGAGGCAACGCGCAATTTCTACACGGCGTCGTTCACCACCAGATAATTGCATCCCCATACGGTCACGGACATGTCCAATATGAAATTCTTCAATCAATGATTCCACGATAGCTTCAATCTCATCAGATTTTTTTGTCGTAATCTGTAACATAGCACGAATATTATCTTCTACAGACATAGAACGAAAGATTGATGCCTCTTGCGGTAAGTATCCAATACCTTCAGCCGCCCGCTTATACATAGGAATATTTGTTATATCCTTGCCATCAACGGTAATGATACCAGAACTTGGTCTTTCAATACCTACAATCATATAAAATGACGTAGTTTTACCGGCCCCATTAGGCCCTAATAGACCTACAACTTGGCCTTTATCAACGCGTAGACTTACACCATCTACCACATTGCGTCCGCTAAAGGTTTTAACTAAGTTTTTGGTTTCTATATACATATATTATCCTTATTTATTCGGAACAATGACGAGTGTACTACGTCCACCTAATGTTTCAGCAGAATCATCAGCTAAACGAATTTTCAGTTCCGGTGCATTCAGTACATTACCATTTTGAACGGCATGCGCAGAACCAGATAAGAGTACCACTCCATCATTTTGGTTTGGCGTTTGTGTATATGTAGCTCGGTCAGCAGAACCAGACACGTTTCGTTCAGGATTAGAGAAGGTAACATTACCTTGCGCTACAGCACGAACTTCCTTCATCCATCCTTCTACCTTATCACCGGTTAAGGTTGTCCCTTCAGCAATCAAACGGGCATTGCCTGTAACAAGACCGTATTCAGAGTCAGTACTATACTCAACACTGTCGCCAAAGATTTGGCGATCAGCACGTTGTAAATGAACGCTACCATTAGCAGTGAATTTATTATTATTGTAACTGTGAACCGCTTGAGCAGACATGGCCATATCAGAACCAATCATAGATACACCACCATCAAGATTTGCTTCTTGAGTTTTTGTATTGTACCAACCCTTGGCACCAGTCATAGTTTTATCCGCTTGGGTAATAACAACATTACCTGTTGCATCTGCACGACCTGAATTGCCATCATAAGACAATGTATCAGCGCTGATAGTCAACGGATCATTTGCAGCCCAAACTGTAACAGATGCGGTCATGAGTACAGCTAATATAGCCATACCAATCTGTTTTTTCTTATTCATCATATTTCCTCTCAATTACTTCTTTGTTAATTTCGCATGTCCAATGGCTTTAATAATTTTTAAAGACATATTGCCCTCAAGCTTGTCACCTGTGAGGGTTACATCCTTACTGTTATAAGTGAAAGCCGTTTTAGATGTCAATGTTTTCGTTTTGTTATCAAAATGAAGGGCCTCAGTTTTAAATTCTGCACCTTCCGTATTGGTAGCAGTAACGCCTTGATCAATATCAAGAGAGTTTCGATCACCCGTCAGTACAGCATGAGGAGCTGTAATCGTAGTAGTCACATCATCTTGATAGAACAGACCTTTCAAATTGGTCAGAACGATAGCTTTTGTACGCGGGTCATATTCAATCTTCTCAGCCGATAATGCCCATACTAACTTGCCATCCTTTTCCTCTTGCAAGTCCGCACCTTGGAAATTAACGAGTTGTCCACTTTGATTTTGAGTGGAATTAGCCTCATTAGAGTCTTTCATAATAAATACAATAAGACCGATTAGAGCTAATACTATAGCGACCACAATGGCAATTAACTTTTTATTGTTTTTCATGCGCTCTCTCCCGTATAGCTATCTTCTTATCGTAATCAATAATTTGATCCATCTTAGTCATCCAACGATGTTGGAACCAAAGCCACTCATCTGGATGTTCACGAATAAATTCTTCCGTAACACGTACACAGGCTTCAGTTAGACGATACATATCAACATCTTCATCGCCAGTTTCCTCATAATGTAATGCCGGCAAGATATGAACGATATGTCCTCCTTCAGGCTTACGAGATGCAAAAATAGGTACTACAGGAGAGCCAAATTTCTTTGCAAATGTTGCTGGTCCCATAACAGCTGATGAATCTTGTCCCAAAAACGGAACTGGTAAACCATTTATATATCCATCTTGGTCAGCTAAGAATCCAAGAAGTTTTTTCTTTTTTAAAGCCTTAGCAGCAGAAACGATTTCGTTGCCACCACTAGCAAATACGTCAAGCCCCACCATCTCACGATATTCATTCATAAGGCGTGTGAATTGAGCATTAGGTTGTTTCTTAACAATTGTAGTGGAAGGATATCCATGAGCCGCCATAGCAGCCCCCATCCATTCCCAGTTGCCTACATGGCCGGTAAGAACGATAACTCCCTTATCTTCAGCAATGGCCTTTTCTAAATGTTCAACACCACGCATCTCTATGTGTTTATTGATAAAGGATTTCGTCAGGTTTGGCATGTATAATACTTCCATAACACTGCGACCAAGATTTTTGAACAACTTATTAATTAATTGTTCCGCCTCTTGATCGTTCATATTCATGCCAATTTTAATATTATTTATGCCTCTAAGCTTTTGCTTCTTCGCTATTAGCCCATATACAGGACCTAAACAAGCGCCTATGAGCAAAATGAGCTTGTATGGTAGTCGACAAACAAGCCAACTAATGCCTTTAACTAAATGGTATTGCCATTCGTTATTCATTCTGCCCACCTCCTTTATTGTCCATGAGCATGGGCCTCTCGCGCATAATCTGCAACAACAGAATCCCATAAACCTTGATTCTTCAGGATATATTCTACAGCCTCTCTAACAGCACCATGTCCACCATTGACGGTAGAAATAAATTTAGCTATTGATTTAACCTCTAATACCGCATTATTTGGTGCCATCGGCAAACCTACGAGTTGAAGAGCTCCTAAATCATTAAGATCATCACCCATGTAAGCAACCGAAGCTAAGTCGATTTGATGTTTTTTACAAAGAGCTCTTAATGCTTCAGTTTTATTAGCATGCCCCATAAGAAGTTCATCAAAATGCAATTCCTTTGCACGGCGCTCTACCATAGGAGATACACGAGCCGTAATAATTGCTAACTTTATCCCTGATTTACGAGCCGCAGTCAAGCCTAAACCATCTTTTACAGAAAAGGCTTTGAGCTCTTCTCCAGTCGATGTATAAATTAGAGTGCCATCTGATAAAACTCCATCAACATCGAGAACAATCCATTGAATATTCATTATACAATGCCTCTACGCAATAAATCCGTAATGTGAACAATGCCAAGACATACATTATTAGTATCAACCACAGGTAATACGGTGATAGGGCGAGGTTGATTTTTCTCCATCAAATGAAGCGCTTCTGCGGCCAATTTATCCTTTGTAATCGTACGCGGCATAGACGTCATCATATCCTCTACGGGCCATTCTAAAAAATTGCTACCAGAATCAAGTCCACGTCGAACATCACCATCAGTCACTAGACCTAACAAATGTCCTTCTTCATCAATAACATTTGTAGCACCTAACCCTTTTTCTGTCATTACAAAGAGTGCATCACGAACGGTAGCCCCTTTAAATACTGTTGGATTATCCTCGCCACCATGCATGATATTTTCTACAGTCAACAATAATTTGCGACCTAAGGAACCACCTGGATGGAATACAGCAAAGTTTTCTGGAGTAAAATGATGGCGTTCCAATAAACATACCGCTAACGCATCACCTAGTGCTAGAGCAACAGTAGTACTTGTAGTAGGTGCTAAACCCAATGGACAAGCTTCTCGTTCTACCTCTGCCAACAATACAATATCAGAATTTTTTGCTAATGTAGACTCTGGTTTCCCTACAACACAGATTAATTTAGCTCCTATGCGGCGCAGAGACGGCAAAATACTAATGATTTCTCCTGTTTCACCACTATTAGAAAATGCTAACACTACATCATCTTCAGTAATCATACCAAGATCACCATGCACGCCTTCACCAGGATGCATAAAAAGTGCCGGTGTCCCTGTACTAGCCAAGGTAGCCGCAATTTTACGACCAATATGACCAGATTTTCCCATTCCTGTACATACTACACGGCCCTTACAAGCCAAAATCATATTTACAGCATTTACAAAATTGTGATCCAAACGAGAACTTAACTCTTCAATAGCACGAGCTTCCTCATGAAGCACCTGTGCCGCTTGTTCTAAAATAGTCACAAATACCGCCCCTAACCTTTTACGATTTTATCAATAGCTACTAAATCACGAAGCACATCTTCGAATTGATCTAAATACAACATATTAGGACCATCAGACAATGCTTCCTCAGGATTATCGTGCACTTCAAAGAATAGCCCATCTACACCACTAGCCACAGCCGCACGTGCCAAATTTGGTACAAATTCACGGTTACCACTAGATTTAGTCCCTGCACCACCTGGTAATTGAACGCTATGAGTAGCATCAAAGATTACTGGATAGTCGAAAGAACGCATAATTGGGAAGGATCTCATGTCAACTACGAGATTATTATAACCAAAGCTAAAACCACGTTCGGTAAGCATAAGATTTTCATTACCTGTTTCTTTCATTTTATTAAGAACATTTTCCATGTCCTTAGGAGCCATGAATTGACCTTTTTTAACATTTACGCATTTACCAGTTTTAGCAGCGCCGTAAACAAGATCAGTTTGGCGGCATAAAAAAGCTGGAATTTGTAGAATATCTAATACTTCAGCTGCAGGTTCAATTTGCTCGATAGAGTGAATGTCACTGACAACGGGCACATTGAGTTCCTTCTTAATAGAAGCAAGCATTTTTAACCCTTCCTCAAGACCTGGTCCACGGAAGGAACTAAAGCTAGAGCGATTAGCTTTATCAAAGGAAGCTTTAAAGATATAGGGAACACCTAAACGTTCGCATATCTCTTTTGCTCGTTTACCGATAGCTAATGTGCGGTCATAGTCCTCAATAACACATGGACCTGCAAGGACAAATAAACCCTTGCCGCCACCCACAGTAATATCTTTAATTTGAACTGTTTTCAT
Source organism: Veillonella parvula (assembly GCF_032577575.1). Lineage (GTDB taxonomy): Bacteria > Bacillota > Negativicutes > Veillonellales > Veillonellaceae > Veillonella. Next base: position 58,485 of record NZ_JAWFVO010000004.1, read on the forward strand.
TTATTTCTCCTCTTGCTCGTAAATTGCATTAACACGAGCTAAGTCTTCAGGTGTATCAACACCGATAAATCGTTTATTTGTCAAAATAACACGAATTGTATAACCGTTTTCTAGAGCACGTAATTGTTCTAGAGATTCTGTTTGCTCCGCCGGAGTTGGCTCCATCTTAGCGTAGTTTAATAAAAACTCTCTACGATATGCATAGATGCCAATATGTTTTAGTGGCGGACGCACAAAATCATGGCGAGGATATGGGATTAAAGATCTAGAAAAATACATCGCATCATTACGATTATTTAAAATGACCTTTACCGCTGATGGCTCCTCGTACTCTTCCTCTAATAAAGGAGTAGCTACTGTGGCCATCTGCAAGTTTGGATCTTCCTCAAATAGACGTGCCAAGTCATCAATAAGATTTGGATCAATCATCGGTTCATCACCTTGGACATTGATAACAACATCCAAGTCTGTATAATGACTCGCAACCTCTGCTAATCGATCCGTCCCTGTAGGATGATTAGGATCTGTCATCATAACAGTTCCCCCAAACTGTTGTACTGCAGAATATACGCGGTTATCATCAGTGGCTACAATTGTACATACTGTCTTTGTAGCTTGTGATACCCTTGCATAAACCCGTTCAATCATAGGTTTACCTGCAATATCAGCTAATGGTTTGCCCGGTAATCTTGTAGAACCATAACGCGCAGGAATAACACATCCAAACTTCACGATAAAACCTCATTTCTGTTATTCGTGTATCTTATTATTATACACTAAATCTCTAAATTTTCTATGAATTCTTGTTTTCCAGAAACAAATTCAATCCCTATAGATAGCACCAGAATCGGTATTTTCAAGTCTTCAATTGCATGCAACTGACTTAACTTAACTGCATCCTTTTCTGTAATGCAAATAGCATCAGCTTGATGAGCAAATGCTTGTTTCCAAATCTCAACTACATCATCATTTGAAAAGTCATGATGATCTCCAAATGGCAAGGTATGAACAACGTTATACCCTACATCAGTTAACGTTTGTGTAAAGGATTGAGGGTTTCCAATTCCACTCACAGCCATAATGCGTTGTTCCTTGTAAGCATCTACAGAAGCCCCAACAGAACCATTAGCCCACTCATCTAAGGTGTACATAAATTGCGGCTTATGTGTTGTTTCATAGACAGGTATATTGGGAATCATCTGAGTTAATCGCTTTCGAATGCCGGATACAATACCTGGTGCTACTTGATCAACCTTAGTAAGAACGATAATATCCGCACGCTGCAAACCACTAAGGGGTTCACGTAATAGTCCCCGTGGCAACACATGTTCATAGCCAAACGGATTGGATGCATCAATTAGTACAATATCAATATCTCTTGCTAGTGCACGATGTTGAAAGCCATCATCCATAATAAGACAATCGGCACCTAGCTCATTAATAGCGATTTCTGCAGATTTGGAACGTTCACGTCCAATGATTACATTAGATTTTTGTAAAACCTTAGCCAGTAACCAAGCCTCATCACCACTGATAGATGGCTCTACAAGCATTGTTCCATCTTTAGAAATAATAATATTTTTGTTATTATCTTCTGCACGGTATCCACGACTAAGAACAGTAGGATGAAGGCCCTTCTGAGTAAGCACATCACAAATAAATCGCACCATCGGTGTTTTTCCAGTACCACCAGCCGTAATGTTGCCAACGCTGATTACAGGCACTGTAACTTTCGTAACGCCTTTACCCTCATCAAATCGGGCATTGCGTATTGATACAGCTTTCTCATAACCTTTACTCAAAAGGCCTAAACTGGAGCGAGCTATATCACCTAATACGGATTGATCTTCACCACTAACGATGGATTTGAATAATGCTTCCCCACTCATAGGTGACGCCTCCTATTATGTAATACAGTAAACTAATCTACAAATTTAGTCTTACTACGGAATAATTTGATGTTTCTCAAATAGCAAACGTAACTCTTGTGTATTACGCCGCGTAGCACCACGATTTTCTTTAATGATATCCAGGCAGTTTTGCCCCATCTTTTTAGCCAGGTCTCTATCCTTACATAAACGCAAGACCATAGCGGTTAACTCTTTTCCATTCTTCACTTGCTCACAAGCATTTCGAGAGTTTAATAAGGCGAAAATTTCTTTAAAGTTAAACATATGAGGCCCAACCAAAATTGGCTTACCATGTGCAGCTGGTTCCAAAATATTATGGCCTCCAGTTTTAACAAGGGAACCACCAACAAAGATAATATCGCCTAAGCTATACAGTCGGCCAAGTTCACCAATGGTATCTAAAACGACAACGGGAATACCTTCATGAACAGGCTCCTTCATATCGCTACGACAAATAGCACTCAATTCATAACGCTTTGCAATATTTTGCACATCATGGCCGCGATAAATTTCACGAGGCGCAATCAATAAACGAGCTTGTGGATACTCTTTCAATACTTGCTTGAAGGTTTCAAAAATAGCCTCTTCTTCACCTTTGTGAGTACTACCTGCAATAATGATAGGATGATTATTTCCAAAGCCAAATTCATCGAGAAGAGCTTGTTTTTCTTCATATGATACGGTGGCATATGTTTGATCGTATTTCATATTACCTGTTACGGTAATATCAGGTGTATGAGCACCTAAACTTTCAATATACGCCGCATCAAATTTGGACTGCATGCAGAAACGCTCAATAGAGCGTAACATTTCACGCGTAAAAGCACTGATATACTTATAACGTTTCATACTGCGATCTGAAATGCGTCCATTAACCATCATAACTGGAATGTTTTCCGATTCGGCGATACGCAAGAAGTTTGGCCAAATTTCAGTTTCTACGAGTAAAATAGTAATCGGCTTAATAATATGTAAAATTTTACGAGTTAAATACGGCAAATCAAGGGGAAAGAATATAATTCCTTCTGCTTCAGGAATGATACGATGAGCCATAGCATGACCAGTAGCAGTAACTACTGACACAACCACAACAGCTTCAGGAAATTCCTTTTTAACCTCTTTTACCAATGGACTGGTAGCCACAATTTCCCCTACGGAAGCGGCGTGAATCCAAATAGCACGACGCCCTTCAATTTTCTTTAATAGCGAAGCGGGCATATAGCCTGCACTTTGTTTGATACGCTCATAAAAGCCATCTTCAAAGGCAAGTCGGTATAAAATAACCGGAATCAAGCCTATCCAATAAAATATGAGCAATACGTTATATATCCAGTACATGGTTATCCTTTATTGGAGAATTGAACGGAATAAAGATGATTGTACAATCCGCCGTCAACAGCTAATAGCTCTTGGTGAGTCCCCTGCTCTACCAAGCGACCTTGATTAAGTACAACAATTTGATGAGCATTTTGAACGGTGCTCAATCGATGGGCAATGACAAATGCCGTACGCCCTTTCATGAGACGATCTAACGCCTCTTGTACAAGCTTTTCGCTCTCAGTATCTAAAGCAGATGTGGCTTCATCTAAAATTAGAATTCGAGGATCTTTTAAAATAGCACGTGCGATAGCAACGCGTTGACGTTGTCCACCAGATAGCGAACTGCCTCGTTCACCTACAATCGTATCGAGACCATCAGGCATTTTCTCAACGAACTCAAGTACATTAGCCGCTTTAGCCGCTTCATACACGTCTTCATCAGTAGCATCTAAACGACCATACAAGATATTCTCTTTAATTGTAGCATTGAACAATACGGTTTCCTGTGGTACAAGACCAATTTGTTCACGCAAAGATTTAAAAGTAACATCTTTCACGTTATAACCATCTATTGTAATAGAACCACCTGTTACATCATAGAAACGAGGTAGTAAGTTAGCGAGAGTTGTCTTACCTGCACCAGATGGACCAACAAGGGCTACACTTTCGCCAGCCTTAACTGACAAGGTAAAATTTTCTAAGGCAGCCTTTTCTCCATCATAGGAGAAAGAAACATCATTAAACTCCACATTGCCGGTAATAGCAGGCAATGTAATAGCATCAGGTTTCTCCACAACATCTGTTTTAGTATCTAAAATTTCAAATACACGATCGGCAGCAGCCAACGCCTTTTGAATATTACCATATACTTGACTCAAACGTTTTACGGGATTTGACAAGTTAATAGCATAAATCAAGAAAGCAATCAAAGAACCTGCAGTAATAGCACCTGTTACTACGGAGTAACCGCCGTACCAAAGGATGACCGCTACAGCGATTGCCGCAGAAAACTCAACCATTGGGCTTAACAAGCTAGTCAATTTAGTAGCTTTGATAACTGCTTTAAAATTGCGATCATTTTCATCTTCAAAGCGCTTACGCTCAAAATCTTCACGAGCAAAGGATTTTACAACGCGAACTGCACTAATTACCTCTTGTAAAAGTGCCGTAATATCAGCTACACGCCCTTGGACATCATGCCCCGCCACGCGAAGCTTCTTACCAAAAACATTGATAATCACTAAAACTACGGGAACCGTAATAAAAGTAACTAAAGTCAGTTTCCAATCAATAAGAAGCATGGATACCAAGGAACCGATAAGTGTTACAGATTCCGTAATAAAAGAAATCAAGTTATCTACCACAGCCGTTTGCAGTGCAGCTACGTCATTTGTAAGATTACTCATGATAACGCCCGTCTTACGACGATCAAAATAGGATAAGCTTAATCTTTGTAAGTGATTAAAAATAGCCTCACGTACATCGATAATCACGCGCTGTCCGATGTAGGACATATTATAGGTTTGACCATAGGTAGCAAAGCCACGAATTAGGAAAATCAGTATAATAGCACCTACAATAAGGTTCAACATAAACATATTCTTTTCATCTAATACTTGGTCTACTACATTCTTAATTAGCCAAGGTACTACCAAATAGGCAGCAGCAGCGACAATCATGCAGAACACTGCAAAAAGCATCCGCTTATAATAAGGCTTTACAAAATATAAGAGCCTAGAATAACTATTCATTACATTTCTCCTTACCGAGATTGTACACAAGATGTGCTACTCGTTTTACTGCACCAGGCTCACCTAATTTATGACGTACTTCGCGCAATTCACTACGCATAGCTTCATTTTTCTCTACATCACTGAGCAATGGTTCCACCAAAGATACAATCGCTTCTGGTGTGACAGCATCTTGTAATAATTCAGGAATAACCTCTTTACCAGCTACAATATTAGGCAAGCCCACATGTGTTACATTCACAACCATCTTACCAATACCATAAGTAATTGGTGATACGCGATACAATAACACGGTTGGCAATTCCATCATAGCCGTTTCTAATGTAGCGGTTCCTGATGCGGCAAGGCACACATCACAAATCTGCATCAAGTCATATGTATGGTCTTCCGTAATCGTAACAGGTACCTTATGAGCATCGATAAAAGCTTCTAGCTCACTTCGATCAATCGTATGTGCTCGAGGCAGGAAGAATTGAACATCTTCATGTTTCGCCATCAATTGCTCACCACTTTTTAGCATCGTATCAAGCAAGGATAAAACCTCTTGTTTACGACTGCCAGGCATGAGCAATACTTTTTTAGCCTCTTTACGAGCCCCAAAGTATTCTTCGGCCGCATCCTTAGTCATCGTAGGATGTACAATATCGAGTAAAGGATGACCTACAAAATCTACATCACATTTGTACTTGCGATATGCTTCAGCTTCAAATGGGAAAATAGATGCTACCTTGGTTACATACTTACGAATTGTATTACCACGACTACTGTGCCAAGCCCAAATCGTTGGAGCAATATAATATAAAACAGGAATCCCCAGTTCATGAGCCACCGCAACTAATTTCATATTAAAACCTGGATAATCTACACAAACGAGAATATCCGGTTTCTCCTTCATCATGACGCGTTTCAAATACGTGCGCAGCTTAAAGAACTTTGGCAATGATTTCACAATCTCTACAATACCAATGACACCAAGATTCTTAATATCATACACGATACGAACACCAGCGCGTTCCATCAAGGTGCCACCCATACCAAACATTTCTACAGAAGGATCTATTTCTCTCAATGCATTGGCTACACTTGCCGCATGAGTATCGCCGGAAGCTTCACCGGCGGAAAACATGACTTTCATTATGCATCCTTTCTGGAATTTACAAATTCTTGGTCAACAGCACAGATAACAATACCATGACGATCTGCCATATCAAGCACGTCTTGTTGTTGTACGAAAATAGTCTTTTCCGCTTCTACAGCTAGTACCTTACAACCACTATCAATCATAGACATAAGCGTTTTTATGCCTACTGCCGGCACATCAAAGCGTACATCTTGATTTGGTTTTTCGGTTTTAACGACAACCGCATCCCCACGGCCGAGCTCGCCACCTCGTAAAATACACTTATCAGTACCTTCAATAGCTTCAATAGCCATGGCCGCCTTATGTTTAACAACAACGGTTTGACCAATATCAAGGGCCCCCATTTGTTTAGCTAGTTCAAAACCAAAACAAATGTCAGCCCATTGCTCATCTGTAGGTTGTGCTTTTGAAAGCACTCCTACCTTTGGCATAAATGGTTTCAAGTATGCTGTTTGATCTAATACTTTAAAGCCTTCTCGTTCGATTTCATCAACGATGGCAAGCATAATCGTATCATCTTTACGATTTTTGAGCCGCTTTAAAACGCCTAATGTTTTTAAATCAGGAAATGTAAGGCCTTTAAAGAGAATCTCTTTAGTGACTTTTCCAAGCATGGTTAACTCTTGAACCTCTTCTTTTTTCAAGGTTTTAAAGATTTTACCTAGTTTAGCAACACCAATATCATAGAAAGCATCAGCCTCAGCCTTTAGAGCTGGGTCTATATCAGGTACTACACCGATAACAACCACCTCGTGGCCCAATACATGAGCGGCACGCATGAATTCTACAGGCAAAACACCTATGCCCGCAATTAATCCTACCTTTGCCAAGACTATACCTCCTAGATGACCTCACGGCCTATATATCAATTAGTAATTTCAAGTTCACTATGAAAATGCCTAAAAATAGACATAATCATATACAATATATTTTACTATAAATAGCTACTTTTTACCATTAAAAAGCCAAGCTTTATGCCCTTTTCTTCATCATTTTATTAAAATTTCCTTATTACTTTTAACTACTAAAACATCTACGAATATATCTATCAAAACTTTTCTATAAATATAATGTAAATTATCATTGATATAAAACTCAACTAGTAATAATGCACACAAAAAGACCTCGTACATTGTACGAGGTCCTCATAATTAGTCGCGACGAGTACGCATAATGCCTCTATCAGCATTACGTAGGAATCGTAATAAATTTTCAATTTCTACGGAAGAATCCAATTGTAATTCCATTTCTTCAATCGCCTTAGATAAGCTGAATCCAGAACGATAAATAATACGGAATGCTTGTTTCAAATCACGTCGTACATCTTCGGAAATTCCTGCACGAGATAAGCCTACAGAGTTTAGACCGATAACACGTGCTGGTTGACCATCGGCAATCACGTAAGGTGGGATATCTTGTACCACCTTAGCCATCCCGCCAACCATTGCATTACGACCGATTTTAACAAATTGATGAATACCTGCAAGACCGCCAATAACCACGCGATCTTCAACGATAGCGTGCCCTGCAAGACCAGCACAATTACTCATTATTACATTATTACCAACGATACAGTTATGAGCCACATGTGTACAGGCTTGAAGTAAACAATTATTGCCTACACGTGTTTCTTCACCTTCACCAGTAGCGCGGCTAATAGTTACGAATTCACGAATAACCGTTTCATCGCCAATATTACAATAGCTTTTTTCGCCTTTAAATTTTAAATCTTGCGGTTCCAACCCAATAGATGCGTTAGGATAAATTTCACAACGCTTACCAATGGTTGTCCAACCACCAATTACAACATGTGCACCGATTTGTGTGCCATCGCCAATCTCGACATGTTCGCCGATAACAGCGCCAGGACCTACGATTACATCTTTGCCCAATTTAGCATTTGGATGGACTATGGCTGTACTATGGATGTTGGATTCCGCATTTTCCATGCCTACAACTATCACTACAATCACTCCTCATTCTATTATACAAGGGCAAACATGTATTCACCGCTAGCGCACAATTTGTCGCCAACATAGGCACGGCCTTCAACCTTGCCCATTTTACCTTTAATTTTAACAATATCTACCTCCATGCGAACTTGATCGCCAGGTTTTACAGGATGGCGGAAACGCACTTTATCAATACCTGTAAACATAGGAGTAAGACCACGATTTTCCTCAGGGTACAATAATGCAATACCACCAACTTGAGCAATAGCTTCAGTCAATAATACACCTGGCATAACTGGGTTCCCTGGAAAGTGACCTTGGAAGAACAATTCGTTGAATGTAGCATTTTTAATGCCCACAGCACGTTTCATAGGTTCTAACTCAACAATGCGATCCACCAAAAGCATTGGATAACGATGAGGTAAAATTTCTAAAATATCTTCGTGATTAAGAATCATGGCTGTGTCTCCCTTATTTCTTCCATTATACTGCGAGCCAATCTTGAATTTAGTTCATGACTCGATTTCAAAGCAATTACATGGCCTTCAATTGGTCCTAATAAGAATAAATCTCCTATAACATCTAATGCTTTATGACGAACTAATTCATCCTCAAAGCGTGGTACAGATAGACATTTCTCATCATCATAGACTAATGCATTATCTAGGCTACCGCCTTTTGCAAGGCCCATGGCCTGTAATTGTTCTAATTCTTTCATAAATCCGATAGTCCTAGCAGACCCAATATGCTCTTTAAAGTATTCTGGTGATACTTCAAAATCACATTGTTGAGTGCCCAGCAACGGATGACTGTTAATAGATGTGAACGTCATACGATAACCATCATATGGCAAGATCACAACAAAACGGTCTCCATCATAAACAGCATGGGATCGAGTCACTTTATATACCTGACGCGGTACTGTTTGTTCTTTAATGCCAGCCTCTTCAATAAGATTGACAAAAATAGCACTACTGCCATCACCTACTGGAGGTTCTGGAGAATCCATTTCAATATAACAGTTATCAATATTCATAGCACTGAACGCTGCCATCACATGCTCTACAGTGAATACCTTTGCTTCACCATTTTCCAATGTGGTAGCGCGCATAGTGTTCGTCACATTATCAATGTGTGCTCGCACAAAAGGATTCCCTTCAATGTCCGTGCGGACAAACACAATTCCTGTATCTTCAGGTGCAGGTTTGAAAACCATATGTACTGGTTCACCGCTATGAAGGCCAATCCCTTGATATGAAACAGCCTTTTCTATTGTTTGTTGTGGCTTACTCATAAGAATGTCCTTTCATAATCCGAATTCACGTTTACTATACACCAATATGTATTATACCCTATTTGCATAGGTGTTACAAGAAATTTACCATATATTACGCTAATTGGAAAGACTATTCTTAGTCTTTAAAATTTTAATAGATTATTTTTAACACTAAGTTATAAGTATAAAATAAAAAGAGATTTCATCCATGCTAGTAGGAATAAGTTTCATCTTGGATATTCCACAATCGCATAAACAAAATCTCTTTAAAATTATTAACTATTGAAAAACATCAGGTGGTGTATCTATTTGTTCACCATAAAAACGACGAGTCCATTTCCAACGGTTATGAAGCCAGAACCAATCTTCAGGATATCGCCGAATATAATCTTCAATAAACTCATTTAGACGAGTTGTTGTTACCGCTATATCACGCTTTTTATCATCCGTGCGTTCCACATAAATTGGTGGATGTGCTTCAATCTCATGTTTCTCAGAAAACGGACTATAATGTATGGTTACAAAAATAATGGGCACATCTTGCATACGAGCCAATACAGCTGGCCCCGCAGCCGTCAATGTTTCATAGCCAAAGAATGGTGCAAGAACACCATCATCACCAGGGTCCTGATCCATAATAAGGCCTAAAAATGCGCCTTTTTTTAGTTCATTAATCATTTCACGAACACCTGTTTTATAGGTCACATGTTGATGCATAATCCGACGATATTCATTGATAAACTTATCGGCATCACCATTCTGTTTCATAGCCACAGAAATCAACGGATACCCTTCAGAAGCAAGAACGGCACCTAGGAGTTCCCAGTTACCACTATGAACAGCGGCTAAGATTGCACCTCGACCATTTTCTAAGGCATCATCTAAGTACTCTCGATTAATAAACTCCACCATATCTTTGTATGCACCATCTTTAATTTCAGGATAGCGCAATACATCAATAATCATACGGCCAAAGCGTGTAGTGCTAGCTTTCGCAATACGTCGAGCTTCTTTAGGATCATCTGTAATATTACAGAATAAAATTTGGCCTATCGCTAGGCGCTTGCGTTTAGGTGGCACCACTAACCACGCAATTTCACCTAGCAATGTACCAATAGCATATTGCAAACCTTTAGGTAATAAGCAAATAAAGGCACTAAAGATTTTCATAAACCTATACATGGATTATTAGCTCTCCTTAAGCTGTGCTTTCAAAGCGTCAATTTCTTTTTGTAATTGTTTTACAGTTTTCACCATTTCTGGCAAACGATTCTCATAAGCAGCCAATTTTAACCACTCTTTATGAGGTCTCATTGGATACCCAGCCATAACAGAATTAGATGGCACATTGCCAGTAATTCCTGTTTTACCTGCAAATTGTACATTATCTCCAATTGTAATATGACCAGTACAGCCTGTTTGTCCTGCAAAGATTACATGATTACCACATTTTGTACTACCTGCAATCCCAACCTGTGCAATCAAGAAACAATCTTCTCCAATCTCAACATTGTGGCCAAGGTGAACAAGATTGTCAATTTTTGTACCGCGACGTACCAAGGTAGATCCCATTGTAGCATTATCAACAGTAGTGCAAGAGCCAATTTCTACATCATCTTCAAGAATAACATTGCCTACTTGAGGAATATGCGTATGAATACCATTTTCTGTGGCAAAGCCAAAACCTTCACCACCGATAACTGCTTTAGCACGCAATACAACGCGTTTACCCAAAATACAGTTTTCATGTACGATAGCACCTGCATAGATATCAGAATCTTCCCCAATTCGTACATTATGACCAATATATACATAAGGTCGAATCGTAACATTATCACCGATAACAGCATTATCATTAATAACACAATAGGCACCAATAGCTACATTTTTACCAAGTGTAACATTCTTACCAATAATAGCTGTACTATGCACTTCACGGGGAACTACAACAGGTGGATGGAATACTTCTAGCACTTGAGCAAATGCGGCTTTTGCATTATCAACTACGATTTGCGCCATCGGTGCATTTTTTACTTCCGATTCAACGATAACAGCACCCGCTTGGCATAATGCAATATGTTCAACATATTCACCTATTGCAAAAGTTATGGATTGTTTTACTGCTTGCTCAAAGCTACGTGTCTCAGTAATGACAATAGACTCATCCCCTATAAGTTGACCGCCTACTAAATTTGCGAGTTCCTGTAAAGTTTTTTCCAAGGCAAACTCCTCCCCCGTGGTAATCCTCAATTATTGTGCAGCTTCAGTTGTACTTGTTGCAGCTTGATCTGCTTGTTGTGCATTTTGCTGAGCATCTTGTTGCTCTTGGGCTTTAGCTGCATTTTCAACTTCTTTGATTTGGTCGTCAGAAGCTTTACCCATTTTTGTAATCAAATCATCAGTTACATCAGAGCCACCACCAACAACAGCGCCTTTCTCAATAATAACATCAAGTTTTTTTTCTTTCACAAGTTCATTGATTTTTTGTTCTTGATATTGACGATATTCTTGTGCTTTTGCATTCGCAAAGGCATTTAATTCTTGATTCGCTTGATTAAATACATTTTGTTTAGATGCTTCATCGGCAGCAGCAATTTTAGCATCTAATTCCGCTTTTTTAGCATTGATTTCTTTAGTAATTTCAATACCTTTTTCAGTACTGTTTGCTACTTTCACGCTATCAACATAACCAACATTATTAGAACCACAACCACCTAAGATAGCCATAGAAGCTACTAAAGATGCACCTAATACTAAAGATTTAATACGTTTATTCATAATATAACTCCTTATTGAACTCGATAGGACGCCTTCACTGCATCAGTAATATCAAGCCCTTTAATATTACCACCATCATCGATGATGACTAAATCTAAATGTTGTTCCTCCGCAATAATTGCTACGCGCATACGAACATCTTCTAAAATGGCCTCATGAAGTGCACTCACTTCAGCTTCTTTATCTGAAAGCTTTTTTGCCCATGTATCATTCCACTCTTGCGCCACAGGCAGGTTATTATTAGCAATGATGGCTTGTGCTTGTTGTTGTACCATGGAGTCTCGTTTCTCAGCTAATTCCTTCTGTAGGGATGCAGCGTATTGATTGAGCTCTTCCTGCCCTTTTTGTTGCATTGGAGCAAGCTCAGCCTGTACCTTTGCTTTAATTGAATCCACATCGAAATCCGATGGTTTTCTCTTAGCTAATAAGTCCTTTAATCTTTCTTCTTTTTTAGCTTTTTCAGCCATAGCCGCTGCTCTTTGTGCATCATCTATATATACACGTGCATCATAGGCATATAAATCTAGTTGAAGGTTTACGATTTCCAGATCATATTCATTAGTACTAACCTTTAACTCAGCTAAATACTTTTGAGTTAATTCATTGCGCTTTGCATTTAATTGCTGATTTAGTTCATTTTCTTTTGTTGCAATACGAGTTTGCAATTCTACCGTAAGAGCATCTGACAAGGTTGAATCCAGTGCAAGCGTTTTCAACTGTTCATCTTGTGTCTCTGACTTGGCATTTAAGGCTTGTTGTTCAAGTTCATATTGACGTTGTAAAAGTTCCAATTCATTTTTGGCTTGTTTATAATCCGCATAGGATGGATTAAACTCTAGTACATCATCAATGCGTACAACACCTATTGACATGCCATCAGGACCCTGTTGGCGATTTGTTACAAAACCATAGGCCCAAACCATAGCACTTATTGCAGCAACGAGAAATATGACTAGTCCTATATATCGTTGTTTCCCGTTCATTGTCGTTCTCCCTTACATAGAACTACAGTTTATTTTTTTGCATCAGTAGCTAGTTTTTTCAATACTTGATCTGTAATGTCAACACCACCGTATAGTACAGTGTCTTTAGTCATAACAACGCTAAGACCTTTAGCATCACCAACCGCTTTTGCAGCCTCCATAGCTTTATCTTGAACGGATTTAGCAATTTCTTGATCTTTTTTAGCTAGGTTTTGACGAGCTTCTTCAGCGATTTTTTGTTTAGTAGCATCATCTTGTGCCGCATCAATTTTAGCTTGCGTTTCTTGTTGTAATTGGCTTTGATAGCTCATATATTCTTGAGCTGCAGAGATATAAATTGGATTATCTTGAGACAACATACGAGATGTATCGATAACCCCAATAGTACTAGTCCCACTATTACTACTAGGCGAAGCCATTTGCGTATAAGCTAACGCACCAATACCAATAATAAAAATAGCAGCAATGGCGATAGAAAAAATCTTTACATTCGCCTTGTTGTTCATCATTCGCATCATAATAGAGTGCCCTCATTTCTTTAAATCACTGCATCAAAGGATGCCATATAGAGATATTGGTGAAAGCCTCTTTAAAAAGAGGCCTTCACCATATACATTTACTATATTAGAATTGTGTACCGAAGCTGAAATGGAATTTATTTTTGTGTTTACCCACACCATAGTCAAGTTTAACAGGACCAATTGGTGTTGTAATACGAACACCAGCACCAACGCCATAGTTAAAGGATTTTTTGCTGTTATACCATGTAACATTAGGTGCATCCCATGCATCACCAATATCACCGAATAACACACCGCTAACTTTCTTAACAATTGGGAAACGGAATTCCAATGTAGCATTGTACATCTTCTTACCACGGAATTGATCATCTTCATAACCACGTAAGGAATCAGCACCGCCCAATGTGAACAATTGGCTATAAGGAGCATCACCTTGGATGAAACCAGCACGTGCACGGAATGCCAATACATTTTTAGCGCCCAATTTCTTGTACATACGAGTTTCAGCTGTGAATTTGTAGAAGTCGAAGTCACCGCCCAAACCATGACCAGCCCATTGTGTAGTATAGGAAATACGGCGACCACGAGTTGGTTCATAGATATTATCCCGAGAGTCGTATACTTTTTGCCATGTTACGGAGTTAATGCGACCGAAGTTATTTTTTACATAGTTGTCAGATGCGAAGTTATAGGAACCATTATCCCAGTTTGTGCCTTTACCCGCATTTTTATCATAACGGAAGCCAGAGCTATCATCATCATCCCATTTATAAGAATCTTTACGGGATTCTAATGTCAAGTAATCACGAGTATATTCCCCAGTTTGACGTCCGAACGAAATATTAAAGCCACGAGATTTCTTATTGTATTCTGCTACTTCATTACCATCTTCATTGTAATCTGTGTATTCATCTTCGCGGTTGAAGAAGGAGAAGCCAAGGGATGTACCTTTGCTATCGATCCAAGGTTTCAAGTAGGAGATTTGGTAGTTCTTATATTTTTTCTTACCACCGATTTCCCAGTGAACTTTAAATTTATCGCCAGTACCACGGAAGTTATCTTCACCGAATTCAACAATACCCATCAACCCATCAGATTTAGAGTAACCAGCACCTAATGTGATGGTACCAGTCTTATGTTCCAATACATCGATTTCAATAATTACATTATTTGGATCTTGTTCACCTGGTAACATACGAACGTTTACGTCATCAAAGAAACCTAAGTTATATACGCGTTCCACAGAACGACGTACCAAGAATTTATTGAAAGGTTTTCCTTTCTTTTGAACAAATTCACGAGTAATAACTTTATCGCGAGTTTTCTTGTTACCTGCTGGAATGATATCTTCTACAATACCTTCAACAATGTGTATATGAAGTACGCCTTGGTCATCTACGCGAATACCATCAACGTGCGCTAACATATAACCATCACGAGCATATGCAGCATTAATACCTTGAACTTTTTGACCTACGGATACAGAGTTAAGAACTTGACCTGGTTGAATGTCCATGAACTTAGTCAATACTTCGGAGGAATATACAGTATTACCTTCAAAGGAAACGCCAGTAGTAACTGGATTTACTGTTACGGCAAAGTCCAATTTTACGCCTTCAGGCACGGAAGTAAATACAGGATTTACTTCAGAGAAGTAACCAGTATTACCAAGATTAGTTACATCTTTAAATACGCCATCAACAGATACAGCATCGCCAACTTTTTCAGTTAAAATTGGCAATAAATTTGCTTGTTGTTCAGCTGTAACGCCAGATATAGATAAACCGGTAATCAATTTACCTACGTATGGATTAACAGATTCTGCACTAGCAGATGTGACATATTGTGCTTCTACTGTTGTAACAGCTTGAGTTTGACCATTTTCAGCAGCCTTATCAAGGTCAGTACCACCAGTAGTTTTAGATACCATTTTTACTTGTTTATCATCAGTTTTTAAAGCAGCATTATTTACTGTAACAGTTCCATCAGAACCTTTTACTACAGTGCCGTCACTAGATATAGTCGTATCACCACGAGCAGCTAAGATAGCCGCATCAGTTTCATCTTGTATAGTTGTAGTAGTTGCATCAGCATTATAAACAGCTTGTGTAGTAGCTGCATCATTTGCTGTAGCAGCATTAGTCGTCGTTGTGCTATTTAAATCTGGAGTATAGCCAGCTTGTACCTCAGCAGCAAATACACTGCCTGTCCCCATGACAGCGGTCAACACGGACGCTGCAAGCATACTTTTATAAGCTTTTGGTTTAAACATAAATTCCTCCTAGAACTCATCCCCATAAAGAGTTTACATCTTATTTATAAAGACTAATAAATCTTTATCATTATAGCATAAATTGCTTGGAATGAGTACTATATTAAACAAATTTTATGAAATTAATATGACTAGAATGTGCATACCTAAGGGGTTTACACATTCTAGCCATACTCTTAAAAGCTACGTGTCCAACGACCACCTATATAATTGTTCCCTTTTGATGTATGCCATCCCGTGAACTTAAGGTTTCGTTTAACAGAATATTCTATACCATATTTATTTTGTTTGTTATTAATACCTTGAGAATAAGTCAACATGACTCTCGGTAATACATATTTACCGATTTCAATATTATAATTACTTGCCGTATCCCTATTGGTTGGCTCATCGGGATCAATTGACCCTGTTGTAATATTGATGCGGTCTAACCCAAGTGTATTTTGTAATGCATCTTGTACATAGCCAAAAGCAAACATTTGAAGCCCTGCTGTAGCCACAGCATTCACATCTTCATTTGTCAAAGTACTACTATTTGAATCTGCACCGCGGCCGAAGGTCAACATGGAAATGATTTGCTTTCTAGACAATGTAGGATTAGAGGACAATGATAAGTCCATATGATCCACTGTCCCTTTTACGCCAAGCATAATAGTGTAATTACTTACATTTGTTTCAGCCTCTAATTGTAAGTTTGGTAAATAAGAGCCACCTACGAAATGGGCATTCCCTTTTGTAATATTAAATACATGGCTCAAATACTTAAACGTGCCATTTCTAACATCGAATTGACCACTAGCAGTTGGATTTTGTAAGGATCCACCAAAATGAACATCGCCACTGATAAACATGTTGTATAAGGTGCGATCATATAAACGTACACCTTTACCCGCATGAACAGTAACATCCACCCCCATATCTTTGGTACTTTCACTAGATTGTAAGGAAAGAGGAATTTTGAATTGAATCTTTTCAAGATTTAAAGTACCAATAAGGGTCGGCAATCCATCTCGGTCAGCAATATAAAGTTCACCATTCAACGGTCCTCTTACATATTCACTGCGAACCTCTAAGTCTTCTAGCTGAACTGCCGCCTTGTAATTAGTAAGAGTATGTCCAGACCAATTTACTTTAGCAGCCAAACCAGCTGAGCCTTTGCCCATATTAATACGGGATTGGAAATCACCTTGTTGACCAGAGAAAATTAAGTCACCATCAATACCAGTAATTTGATTTTCTACACTTGCCAATTTCATCGTACCATTACGTACCGATACAGTACCATATGCTTCAGGCTGATCAATAGTGCCTGTAATGTGAACCGTGCCTTTTAACGGACCTGTTGCCTCCTTAACACTAGTTGTAAGAAGAGGGATAACAGCCATATTGGCTTCGTTAAAATCAATAGTTACATCCATAGATTTGCTATCATTTGCTGGAATATACCCAGATGTAAAGATTGCCGCTAATGGAATCTTACCATAGACACTTAGCTTATACCCACTTTTGGCACCTTGAATTCGTTGAATCTGAATAACTTGATCTTGCATTGTAGCCAATACAAAACCTTCATCAATACCAACACCATTAAAGGACCCCGACTCTATAGCACTGGATAATTCTACTTTAGGATTCTTAGTTTCTCCAGTGATATTCACAACACCAGTCACCCAACCAGTAGCTTGAATATCCTTACCCATAAGTGGCAAGAACGGTACTATATCAACATCCTTTAATGCAACCTGTAAATCTGCTTGACCATCAAGATCCATCGTACCGCCTATTGCAATAAGACCGTCCCCAACAGGTAGTTTCAAAGTTGTAACTTTGAATTTACGATTAGCAAAACTTGCATTGATAGTTGCATCACCAACAATTTTTTCATCAATACTTACATCATTAATCTTGCCTGTTACATTAACACTTGGATTGTCGCGTGTACCTCCAATTTCAACAGAACCATTTAATTTACCATCAATATGTTCGTTGGACCGGTCTAGCAAGGTTAGCAAATTCTTTACGCTACCATTAGTAACATCTAATACACCAAATAGTTGTCTACTGTCATCAAACTTCATACCACCTTTAACAGCATAGCGACCACCATCGGCTTCAGCAAAGGTGAAATCTTGTACATTTACAACCGATTTATCTGCATAAACACGACCATGAATATCATTCAACAATTCCCCATTAACTGATAAGGCATCAGATGAAATATAGCCATTGAATTGAGGGTTATCCATAGATCCAGTAATTTGCCCTCGACCAGATAGCAACCCATCAACTTTGTAACCCGTATTAATGAGCAATCTGCCCATATCAATATTTTTACCTTCAAAATCAACATTAATTGCTTCTTTAGATACTGTACCTCCACCTGTGATAGTTGCACCATAACCTTCAATATCAAATCTATAAAGTTCTAATGTATTATTCTGATAGTTATATTTTACAAATGCATTAGTCACGAGTTTTCCATAAGCAGAACCATCCCACAAATGAGCACGCCCTTCTATAATCGGATTTGCAGCCGTTCCTGTAATATGATTATCCGTTTCAAACCAACCCGTAATAGGAACATCTGTAACAGTACGAATCACATTTTCAATACGAGCAGTCCGAGCCCTAGCATTTAAATCTAACGCATCCGTATCAAGATTATACCAACCATTAACATCATAGCCCCCATCGCCATCACCAATATGTCCGTTGGTAATAGTGAGAATATGGTTATCTAGCTTAATATCACCATGGATATTATTGAATCGAGCCCCTTTATAATGTACCTCTTGACCCCATACAGTGCCCGTTACATTTGGATTATCTACTATGCCTTTTATCGCAAAAGAAGTATTTAAGGTGCCATCAACATCTTGACCAATAATAGGACTTAATGCGGTCAACGGCAATGCATTACCTGAAATAGTGGCATCTATGTTACCATTCTGGATATAGCCATACCCGCTAAGCGCCCCATCCCCCATAGTACCTACAAAGGTTATGTTTGTACGATTATCAGCATGCGTAAAGTTAGCTTTTGCAGTATCAACCACAACACCGTGAATACCTATTTGGCGACCTTCAACAGCGCCTACGGCATCTGTAACTTGATTATTTTTTCCTAAAATGCGAATCTCACCATCGATATTACCTGTAATCGGTGTGGTCATATCTTTTGTGAAAGTGCCTAAAGGTAAATCTTGAGTATTTATAATAGCATCAAAATCCCCTGTATCAGCTACATATTGACCCTTAATCTTTGCGCTACCTTCACCTATAGACAGGTGCGCATCATCAGTACGAACTAAACCGTTATCATATACGATATTCCCTTGTAAACGATCAATATAGTAACCTTTATAAGAAATACCATCACTAGCAATCGTTGCATCTACACGAGGGGCTACTGTCGTACCACCAATATGTGCACGCCCACCTACAATGCCAGTAACACCGACATCTGTTATCGCTTCTAAAGCTACTTTATCGGCTACAACATTAAGATTTAAATATTCTTCATCTTTACCCAGTGTAACTAATCCATTGATCTTTGCTACTTGATCATTTACTCTCCAAGAACTACGACTAATAACGATTTGATCATTATTAAGCATAATGCGACCCGTACCATCGGTAATATTATAAATTGTATTACCCCGTTTATAAGTGCCGGTTAAGCCTTTAAAGCCTACATTACCACTCATGATATATTTGCCATCTTCACTTTTAAGATTTAAATGTATATCTTGTAATTTACCACTCGTTACAGATAACTCCTTACGAAGTGGAACAAAACGCATAATACCAGCTGTATCAATTTCGTTAGCTTGTACAAAGAGATCAAAATTAGATACATTGTTCATATCAATTTTGCCATTCATGGTAATTGCGGAACCATCTACATCCGCAGTAAAGGCGCCTTTAGACATGCCACTCATATTAAGCGCCATGGTTCCATCAAGATTTTCTACATTTCTCTTTATTCCATCTTTAGTACGTAGAGCTACACGACCATCATTAATAGTTACAGAGCCATCAAAAGTACCCGACTTATTTGGATCGGATGGTTTTACTAACTTAGTTATACTCCACGACCCATCAGCTAGTTGCCATATATGAAAATCTGGCGTCTCGACGATTACACTAGAAATAGCCGTAGCCCCTGATGTGTTGCCACCAATAATCTTCGGTAAAGAAGATAATTTAACTCCTACAGCTACCTCTTGAGCAGTTCCAACTAAATGTCCATCTCTATCTTTGATAGTTACATCTGTTAGAACAACATCACCATTCCAATTAATTCGGAGAGAATCATAGTCTATAGAACCGTTTATGACATTATTTACTTGTTCTTTAACCATAGGTGCAATGTAAGTTTGAGCCATAGGATTAATGCTGGCACCAACAATACCAGATAAACCTAAAATCGCTGCACCGATAAGGAGCCACTTTTTACGGGTCATAATGATACTCCCATACACATTATGAATAATATAAATATATATACTAATCTTACCACAGACACAGTAATAACTATAGTATTTTCAGGATAAATTTTATAAAACCTATCAATAACACTCATTATCTATAATGCCCACTACAAGAAAAAAGACGACCAAAGTCGTCTTTTTAAAGATCATATTATTGATTGCCGCCTAGTTTTGACAATTGTTCAACAGCACCACTATTAGCGATAACTTCAGCACCTTGACCTACAGGTGTAGACAATGGAACGCCTGTTAATTGTTCAAGAGCCGCAATGCTAATATTGTAATTGTAAAGAGCTTCTACATAGTTATTACGAGCTGTTGTCAACTTAGTTTCTGCATCAAGTACATCAAGGTTCGTACCAACACCTGCACGGTAACGAAGCGTAGCAATACGGAAACTTTCATGACCTTGTGCGACTGCAGTTTGTGTACTTTGAATTGTTTGTTCAGCAGCTCGTAAATTCAAGTATGCTTTTTGTACAGCTAACAATACAGCATCAACAGTTGCCAAATTAGCTTCTTTTGCTTGTTCAAGTTGTGCATTTGCTTTTTTAATAGCATTTTGTGTTGCACCACCATCCCATAAGTTCCAAGTAGCACTAGCGCCAACACTCCAGGACTTTGTGCTTGTACCAAAGTAACCATCTGGATCACCATAGCCACGACCAGCTTTTACAGCAACCGTAGGCAAATAACCGGCCTTAGCAGATTTTACAGCTTCTTCTGCAGATTTTACATCAAGAGCTGATTTAACAAGAGCGGAACGATGAAGCATAGCATATGCTTTCGCTTGCTCCAAGGTTATATTATATGGTTTATATTGTAAATCACGCTCTGCTGTAGTAATAGCTGTTTGTGCAGGGTATGCAATAACTTGATTTAAGTTCGCCTCTGCTAAATTTGCAGCATTTTGCGCTTTTACAAGAGATGTTTGAGAATCATCAAGATTTGTTTTAGCTGCCAATACGTCGGAGCTCGCCACTAAACCAACATTATACTGTGCCTCTACATTGGTTACATGACCTTGATAATCTTTAACAGCTTGTTGTGCTACATCTACCATATTGCGGCTCATAATCAATGTATAATAACCGTTAAGAGCATCATATTTTGCTTGTTGTAAAGCCTCTTCATAGCTAGCACCAGTACCTTCACGAGTATAACGTGCAGAATCAATGCTCGCATCAAGTTGTGGATTGAATACAGGCGCACTAATGGAGAAATTATGACTTCCAGATTTGCCACTACCTGTGTCACCGCCCGTTTTTTGAGCACTCCAACCATAACTAACACTTGGATTCTTACCAGCTGCTACTTGGCTTACTGCAGATTTAGCAGCTTCATAACCCCATTTAGTTTGCTTAGCTGTACGATTATTAGCTAATGCTAAATCAACCGTACGGGCTTCGTTTAAAGCTAATGTACGTTCATAGGTTTTACTGTCTAAAACAGATTTTTCTGCTAATTGCTTTTGTGTTAATTGAATAGCTTCTTTTTGATATTTGCTTAATTGGTCTCCGTTGTTAACGGATGTAGTTACTACATCAGCCGCGAATGCACCAGTAGTAACTAAAGAAAGCATTACACCTAAGGAAAGAACCTTTTTATTCATAATATGTACCTCCATACTCATATAGAGTAAATGTGTTAGTCATTAGAATACTTGTTTAATACCGAAATAGGTACCTCCATTCGTAGAACTGAACGGTCTGGTCATTTGAATAACGCCATAGGTATCTTTATGCAAACGTATATCACTACGAATACGATATTTACGATGATTAAGGTCATATAGCGCGGCTGATAAGGACACAGGACCACGGAGGTTATAATCCACCCCGAGACCCAATTCACTTTCAAAAATACCACCACGCACCAACCATTTAGAACTAATAAATCGACCTGCATTCAGATCAAAAGTAGTATCATCACCCATATTAGAAAGGCCAATTTCAGCCATTCCTTTATTGTTAAAGGCACGTACTCTACCATTGACACGGAATTCATTATCCGTTGTGTTATACAACAAATCTACAGATGGTTCAATCTTGGTAAATGACTTTTTTTCAGTCATACCAACCTCTACACTATTTCCATTTACATCCGTTTGGTACGCCTTTCCGCCCATCAGTTTATTGATGCGAGCTGAAATCTGTGCCGTATTATGTAAAGTCTCTTTAATATTTTCTTGTGCCTTAGGATCTGTTACAGTCGATTCCATGGTACGAGCCATATTATCTACACGATCAGTAGTTTGTTTTAAATTAGTTAAAATAGCACGCATATCATTGCCTGCATTACCATCAGCATTAAATTGCTGTGCTGCTTGATTTAGTTGAGCCGTTACATCCGCCATATTTTGTGTAATAGCTACCGCATTATCAGCCATCACCGCTGTAGATTGCAAGGAATATTTAAGTGCACTTTGAGTTGCAGGATCACCAATAATACTATTGATAGACTGTAGCATCTTCTCAGTGCCATCCATTAACTTTTGCGCACTCTGCATGGCCTTATCCACAGCATCAACGCCTTCACCTTTAACGGAGTCACCATCCTGTAAATATACTTTAGACTGTCCTGGTGAAATTTGAATAAATTTATCACCTAAAAAACCATCTGACCCCAAGGAAAACATCGAGTCACTTGGAATCTGCGTTTTTTCATCAAGTTTCATCTTAACCACAACGCCACGCGGTGTAATTTCAATATCAGAAACAGTCCCGATGGCCACGCCGGAAAATTTAACTTGATTTCCATTTTTTAGGCCATTTACTTGAGTGAAATCACCTGTAATTGTCATTTGCGGTTTAGCCCAAATATCGATACGGCCTACAAATAGTATGCCTGCAATAAATAGAACTATACCTATTATTGTAAAAGCCCCTACCTTGGCCTCCGTCGTCCACTTCATTATATATCTCCCATCGCAGATTCGTTAATCGGCTCTGCTTCACCATGAATAAATTGTTGTACCTTCTTATTTGTAGAATTCTTAAATTCTATTGTATCAGAAATTTCTACAAAATGCCCCTGATCGAGTAAAGCTATGCGGTCAGCAACATAAAATGCTGACTGCATATCATGTGTTACCACGATAGAAGTACAACCAAGCCGATTCTGCATCCCCTTAATTAGCATACTAATCGTACCTGATGTAATAGGATCTAACCCTGATGAAGGTTCATCATAAAGAATTAAACTCGGATCTAGTGCTATAGCACGAGCTAAGCTAACCCGCTTTTTCATACCACCAGATAACTCATTAGGCATATAGGACTCATATCCCTTTAAACCAACCCAATCAAGTCTTTCTGCCACAATGCGTTTGATTTCGTCATCCTTTAACTTCGTATGTTGACGCAAACCAAAAGCTACGTTCTCACCTACCGACATAGAATCAAACAAAGCTGAATATTGGAATACCATCCCCATTTTTCTTCGTACCGTATTAAATTCATCTTCAGATAATGTAGTTATATCTGTGCCATCTACGATAATCTGCCCTGATGTAGGACGTTGTAAACCTATTAATAAGCGAAGTAATGTACTTTTACCACTACCACTGCCGCCTAATATAACTAACGTCTCCCCATCATTAATAGTGAGATTAACAGAGTCTAAAATCACACGTGACTCGTAGGCAACTACAACATTGCGTAGTTCAATCATAAATCCCTCTAAAAATATCCACTAAAATAACAATGTAGATAAAAAGTAATTTAATACAAATACTAGAATAATACTAGTTACTACAGAACTAGTAGTGGAAAAACCAACAGCTTCTGCGCCCATTTTAGTTTCCATGCCCTTATAAGCACCTACCAATGCAATGACAGCACCAAACACACTAGACTTTATAAGTCCTAAGGTGAAATCTGAAATGGTAGAAAACATTTGAATAGAGTCTAAATATGTACTAGGCGCCAAACCCTTGATAACAGTGGCTACAAAGTAACCACCGGCAATACCGATAACAACACCATAAAATGCCAAAATTGGCACCATAATCATACACGCTACTACACGTGGTACCACGAGGTAACCAACAGGATCAACAGCCATAACACGTAGGGCATCAATTTGTTCTGTTACCTTCATTGTACCAATTTCAGCCGTGATAGCTGCGCCAACACGGCCGGCTAATACTACACCAACTAAGATAGGACCCAATTCACGGCCCATAGCTACAGCCATAAGGCCACCTACTGTACTTTGAGCACCATAGGTAATTAGTACATCTGTAATCTGTAAGGTCATAACGGCACCAGCAAAGAGTAGAGTTAAGCTAATAATAGGCAAGGAGTCTACCCCTAAGTGAGCCATCTGTTGAAATACATGCCACAGATTAATCATTTTTAATTGTTTTATTGTTTGCCACACTAATAATGTAGCACTACCCATCTGCGATAAGCCGTTTATGACGACTCGACCTATCGATTCTAGCCAACTCAACAGTCTATCCCTTTCCCTTACAGTTTCAACTTATTCAGCTGTATTTGTTCCACCAGCATTAGCCTCATCTTTTTTATTGGTTTCTTTCGACTCTTTTTTAGAATCCTTTTTAGACTCAGCTTTATCCGTTTTATCTTTTTTAGATTGATCTTCCAATTCTAACTTGCGTTCCATCTTAATCTGATGTTTCGCTTCTTTGACACGTTTTGCTAATTCTTTATCCCGATCAGCAGGCTTCATTACATGAATCGTAAATTGACCATCACCTTGCACAATGTACTCAGTATCAACAGCAGTCTTTTCAGGTTTCTTTTCATCATCCTTACTAGAACTCAAATCTTCTTGACCTGTTTTTTTCTTTACATCCCCTGGCATAGGTTTTGATTCCACATCTTTAAGCTTAGCCTTTTTAACAGATTGAGAGCCATCTTCATCAACTAAGCTGATACCATCTTCCAAAAATTCTACAACGATTTGATTATTTGTATCTGTCTTTTGAATTTCATCATAAAGCTCATCAAAATCTTTATGAACTTTCAAACGGCGTAAAATTTCATCTGTTAAATTATATTTCTGTTTTTCCAATACGTATGGTAATGGAATCTCGCCACCGCCACGCACCTCTAAGGTATACTTACCAATAGCTTGATCTTCAGGTACCTTAAAGAAAATTTGTTTAATAACCTTTTCACCGCGGAACGGCTCTAATGTTACATCTACTACGATAGTATCCCCAGGAGAAACTACAGTAGACGAAGCAGAAGCATCGATAAGCTTTGCTGTTTTCTTATCTTGCGTTACGTTTGTTTCAACCGAAATATCCGAAATTTCATAGTTGATGAATCGATTGTTCATAAGAACATCAATGACATTATAAAATTCATCAACTGCTTTTTCACTAATAGAATCAGAGCTGTAGAACATATTTGTCCGCGTTAATGGCTTATGTTCTTTCCCTTTTGGCGTAATAGTATAAGAAATTGTAGCCGTACCAGAGCCACTGCGATCCAATGTTTTATTCAACATATTGTATAAGGCTGTAGCTGCTAAAGTTGGTGTCATTTCACCATCTTCAATAACCTTGACGGAACTAGTTCTATCACGGCCCATATCAATATCCTTTAAATGGAATCGCAATGGAATACCTGGCGAAATCACGCCTGATACACCTGCAATACCGGCACCTCTATCTTCGGTAACAGAGCCAATCTCTTTACCCATAGAGCCAAGCTTAAAGGCAGCATTATAGCTTTTTACAACGGTAAAGATACTTGCATTGTGCATAAAATAGTTAGAAGAACCATGTTTTAAGAATGGATGACCAAAGGCAACAACCTTTTCACCATCTACATGAGTAACAGTACCAATAGCGCCCAATTTAAGGTCACCATCAACTAGCAAAGCCGCTACTGAGCCACCAGCTTCTAAAGGTTTTGCAATTTCATCACCACTAGCACTTGCGGTGTCATATGTTTCATATTTATATTGTGGTAACTTCGATTTAAAGTATTCCATTGATGCCGCATCGAAGCCATATGCCATAAGTGGAGTACCTAAAGGAATCAATTGTGTATCATCCCAAGGTTTAGATAAGTTTTTCTCATATGGTATATTCCATAGTTTGACCATATCCTCAATAGGAGTAATCATACCTATCGTACCATCCGCAAACCCCCAGCCATAAGCAACAGCCCCAACGAGTTTACCATTTATATATACAGGGCTACCACTCATACCATGCGCAATGCCACCAGTTTGATCCATAACGGGGCCGGAAAACTTGGCTAAAATAAGATGACCAGATGGTCCCTTATCCTTCATGACACCCAGTACCTTTACATCAAAGGTGGAAATAGTATCCCCTACGATTACAGTTTTTGCAATACCTTCCATACCTGTTGTTACATCATTGACAGGCATAAAATCAATAGCCTGTGCAGTTGTAAGTGAAGTACAGAAGAAAAGCGCCAGTATCGCTTTTCTATACCGACGCCAAGAATGAGAAAACTTCATTCCTTCTCTCCTTTATTTACTTTCTACAGTGACAACGATTTGATCACGAGAAACGTCTGAACCCACTGTAACATTAACCGCCGTTACAGTACCAGTTACAGTAGATTTAGCAGCAGCCATAGGACCAGCCAATGTCTCTACAGTCACCAATGTTTGGCCTTCTGTTACAGAAGTACCAACAGAAACTGTAGAAGCAACTTTACCTGTTAATACACTTTGGTATGATACAGGGGCCGCCATTACAGAGCTAACACTTAAAATACCTAATGCAGCTAAAGCTAACACTACTCTTTTCATAACGATCCCTCCTTTTACAAAATTAGTTATGTATTTATAGTATACTAAATTATTAGTAATATTTCAAACAAAATTGTATGCAACGAATCTATTTTATGATTACTATATCCTCATAACTCATAGGTGCAGAAGATTTGTGTACATAATCATCATTGATAACTATATCAATGCTACCTTGATTTGATAATTCAGCGCCATCAACAACACCTAATTTAGACAATAACTGAGCTCCTTCTTTTTGAGTCACACCTACAGATTGAAGTTCGGATTTATCAACTGTTAGCACAACTAAATCATGTTCCTTTGTGGTTCCAATGAAACTACGACCTTTGTTATTAGATTCATCAGCTCCTACATAGCGACCGCCTTTCATCACCATAGTGCCCACTTCTAAACTAGCCCCACCGGTAGTACTAACTTGAGCAAGTTCTTCTCTATTTTGAATCGTAATAGGTGTTCCAACTTTTATTTTACGTAAAGCATTTCCAGATTCGCCATGACCAGACAATACATATTGATTTTCCCCAATTTTAGAATTTCCCTTTTGTTTACTAATAACCTTGCCATTAGCTACAGTCACTTCATAACCATATTCATTGGTCTTTGTAGAAGGACCATAAGTTGACGTATAAAGGGTCAAGGCATTCTCTTTACGAACCGTATCAACGGAGGTGATTACAAAACTCTCATTCTTCGTTTTAGCTTGAAGTAAAGGTTTTTTCTCTTCTATAAAGTATCCTCTATTAGGCGTATATCGTAACGTACCACGATTAGAAATACGCTCTAAATCAATGGCTCCATCACTTGCCACTGAGTAAGGTCGTTCAAAACTGCCCCCTTTTACCTTTGCTCCAATGATAGCTGTATGAGCTTGAGTAACAGAAGATAATGGTTTACCTTCTGGAACATGCGCCACTACCATAGGTGAATCATTATCTACGGTCAATGCAAAGGCTTGAATTTTCCCTTCAGCTACGGTGTTATTAATTTTGCTATACGTTACAGATTTATTTACATCTTTTGTAGTCTGTTGCGCATAGCCAGAAAATAAATCCACTACTATACGCGAAGGCTTTTCTAATGCAAACTCATGATGTTGTACATCCTTATTCGCTGTTAATGTTACTCGTAAGGCCCCATTAACCGGTTGTAAGCCAATGCCTTTAAGAACTCCCGTTTTTTTATCATTTTGTGATATGGGGCCAGTTAAACCATTTGTAGTACCCCCTAAGTTCAATGTAAGAGCATGTGTTTCTTCATTATAGGATTGAGTCCAAGATACAGGCATTTCAGATACATCTAAAACAATTCGGCTTGTACCTTCATGATTAGATACGCGCACCCCTGTTAAATTACCGGCCTCAGCATGAGGAACGGTACTACCCAGTAGACCTAAAACAGCAAAAGTCATATACAGATATCGTTTCATCTTTAATTCCTCTATAGCTACAAACCATAATAATGGCCTTATATCATTACATCAATTTTACGCAATATACTTTTACTATAGTATACAGCATAAAGATGAAAAATTCAAAAAAATAAACGAAAAACGAGGTTACAGTCTAAAGATACTCCATACATAAAATAGAATAACTGTAGACCATAACCTCGTCAATTTAAGCTTACATCATCAT
Organism: Veillonella parvula; assembly: GCF_032577575.1. Taxonomy (GTDB): domain Bacteria; phylum Bacillota; class Negativicutes; order Veillonellales; family Veillonellaceae; genus Veillonella. Next base: position 87,284 of record NZ_JAWFVO010000004.1, read on the forward strand.
GGTATATTATTGTAACTATATTATTGTAACTCATCTAATGTATCACGAAGCTGTGACATTTCATCTAAAGCCTTTGCAACACCTTTAATTACTGCATATCTTGGAGATTCTACAAGGTATGCCGCGATTCCAATAGAACGTGTGATAACACGGTCTAATCCATCGATGAGCGCGCCACCACCAGTAAGAATGATACCATGATCATTGATAGCGGCCACAAGTTCTGGTGGAGTTTTTTCTAGAATGGACTTAACGCCTTCCAAAACATTCATCACTTGTGCTTCTAGAGCACGTTGAATCTCTAAAGAATTCACCGCAACCATCTTTGGTAATCCAGAACTTGCATCTCGTCCTCGTACCTCAATCGTACGCTCCTTTGCACGACGATCCACAGTCCCTACAGAAATTTTAATTTTCTCTGCCGTTAGCGGACCAATAACGAGGCGCTTCTTACGGCGGATATAACGGATAATAGATTCGTTAAAAGAATCTCCACCGATGCGAAGTGATTCACTTACAACCACACCCGTATCACAAAGAACGGCAATATCCGTAGTGCCACCGCCAACATCGACAACCATCGCCCCTACGTGCTTAGCATCATTGAGACCAGTCCCCATAGCAGCAGCCAATGGCTCTTCAATAAGGACTGTCTTTTTTGCACCGGTTCTGAGTAAGGCCTCTAAAATGGCGCGTTTCTCTACAGGTGTAATGCCTGATGGCACACATACGATAATACGCGTCTTCATCAATCTAGAAGCAGGTACAATGGAGCGAATAAAGTACTTCAACATGAATTCTGTCATATCATAATCTGCAATAACGCCCGCTTGAACTGGACGGATGACGGAAATCCCTTTTGGAGTACGGCCTACCATAGAACGTGCAGCCTCACCTAAAGCAAGAATATCACCGGTTTTATCATCCCGTGCAATATACGCAGGTTCATCTAATACCAAGCCTTTACCCTTCGCAAAAATGAGGATATTTGCAGTCCCTAAATCAATTCCCAAATCGAAGTTTAAGGATCGATTCAAACGACTCATAAAATCTCCAACTTGCTCAGGTCGAACTAAACGTTTTAATGTCATGGCTGGCGTTGTTTTAGCAATCGCTACAGTCTCACGACTACGTCGTTCAGCACGGCGCATTTTTGTAACTTTAATCATGGTCTCGCGCATATTGGAGGCCAAATGATTAGCTTGCTTTGCCACGCCATTTGAAAGCTTAGTAGACTTACGTTTTGTCCTTCTCAATGGTTTACGTGTAGTACTCGCTTTCGAATTCTCAACCTTTGCAGCACCTAAGTTCTGTTGCTCGTTGTATAAAGCCGGCCCTTTAGAGCGCCGGCTTCTTTTCTTTTTATTTTGTTTTGGCTGTGTACTCTTATTCGTCAACCCGAACAATATCAGCACCTAACCTTTGCAATTTACCTACAAAATCATCATAACCTCGGTCAATATGATGTAAACGACCGACTTCTGTTCTACCTTCCGCAGTCAATGCAGCGCATACCAGCGCCGCTCCAGCACGCAGGTCAGTAGCATTCACTATAGCCCCGTGTAAGCTTGGCATACCTTCGACAATAGCTTGACGATTATCGATGTCAATATGCGCCCCCATTTTACGAAGTTCAGCAACATGCATAAAACGATTTTCAAATACAGTTTCTGTTACTGTACTAGTGCCTTCCGCAATCGTGGTAAGAGCCATGAATTGAGCTTGCATATCTGTTGGGAATCCAGGGTATGGCAAGGTTTTAATATCGACAGCTTTAATGCCTTTACCACTACTGATAACGCGAATGCCGTCGATTTCTTCCTCTACTGTTACACCAGCTTCCTTTAATTTAGCCACTACTGGTTTTAGATGTTCTGGCAATGCATTTTCTACGAATACATCACCACCTGCCATAGCAGCAGCGATTAAATATGTACCAGCTTCAATGCGATCAGGAATAACTGTATGAATAGCACCGTGTAATTGAGGTACACCTTCAATACGAATCACATTTGTACCAGCTCCGCGAATATTAGCCCCCATAGCATTTAAGAATGTAGCTAAATCAACAATTTCAGGCTCTTCTGCAGCATTTTCGATAACGGTTTTACCTTCCGCCATAGAAGCAGCCATAATTACATTCTCTGTAGCCCCCACACTTGGGAAATCCAAATAAATTTGAGTCCCTTTAAGTCCTTCCGGAGCATGAGCATATACATAATCTTCAGTAATTTCAATTTTTGCACCTAATGCTTCAAATGCTTTTAAATGAAGATCAATGGGACGTGCACCGATAGCACATCCACCAGGCATTGAGATTTTAGCCTCCCCTTTACGAGCCAAAAGTGGACCCATGACAAGGAAGGATGCACGCATTTTACGCACAAGTTCATAAGGAGCTTCCGTAGCAGTCAATGTAGAAGCATCGAAAACAATTTCACCATCTGCATTATTACGAGTGATTTTAACCCCCAAAGACTCGATAACTTGGCAAATCGTGCCTACATCTTCTAAATTTGGAATTTCAAGCAATTTACTAGGCGTTGATGCTAGCAAAGTACCGGCAATAATAGGGAGTACTGCATTTTTAGCACTACTAACACGTACACGTCCTTCCAATCGATTGCCACCTTGAATGATTAACTTTTCCAACAGAATTCCTCCTACACTTTATATCGTTCATCTTGTATAAGCTACAAGACCTTGTATTTATAACGTCATATACTAAATGTTATTATACTATTTTTCGATATATCTCATCAAGAGAATGAGAGAAAATACAAAGAAAAAAAAGCCCTGAATATATCTCAAAAATTTGTGCCAAATTTTTGAGTATATTTCAGGGCTTTATTCTTATTTAGCTTTTAATGTTTTAAGTTTATGATCCATATGCACTGTATCAAGGAAACGAACCGTACCAGTTTTAGACCGCATCACAATAGTATGTGTACGCGCACCACCTGGGAAATATTGAATTGGATTTAATAAGTTACCACGTGTAATGGCAGTAGCCGCAAAAATAACATCATCAGTACGAACTAAATCATTTAATGTGAGCACTTGGTTTACATCGGCAATGCCCATTTCATGGCAACGACGAATTTCTTCTTCCGTTTCTGGTTTTAAGCGAGCTTGCATATCGCCGCCTACACATTTTAAGGCTGCAGCCGCTAATACACCTTCAGGTGCACCACCAGTACCTACAACCATGTGCACCCCAGAACCTTCGATACAACATTCCATAGCTGGATTAACATCACCATCAGAAATGAGCATAATACGAGCCCCTACTTCACGAGCCTCTTTCATCAAGCCTTGATGACGCTCACGATCAAGCATAACCAACGTGATTTCATCTACATTACGTTCCATTTTAGCCGCTACATTTTTGATATTTTCGGTCAAAGATTTCGTAATATCGATAGCACCTGCACCTCGAGGACCAACACAAAGTTTCTCCATGTACATATCCGGTGCATGTAACAAGCCACCTTTTTCTGCAATCGCCATAACTGCAATAGCACCATTTTGACCTTTAGCAATCAAGTTTGTCCCTTCAATAGGATCAACAGCGATATCTACTTCTGGTCCGCCAGCACCTACGTGTTCTCCGATATAAAGCATAGGAGCTTCATCAATTTCGCCTTCTCCGATAACCACAGTACCAGAAATGCGAACAGAATCAAACGCTTGACGCATAGCATCTACAGCAAGACCATCGGCTGCATCCTTTTGCCCACGGCCAAGCAAACGACCGCTACGCAAAGCTGCGGCTTCAACGACACGAGCAAATTCCAAAGATAATGTACGATCCATAATGGGCCTCCTTATAAGTCCTCTATGTATTGATATGACTCTTACCTAGAGTCTCTAACTTATTGATTAGCTTGTTTCCAATCTTCCATAAATTTTGCAAGTCCTGCATCAGTCAACGGATGTTTCATAGCTTGCATGAGTACTTTAAATGGAACAGTTGCAATATGAGCACCTGCTTTAGCACATTGAATAATATGCAGCGGAGTTCTCACACTTGCAGCAATAATTTCAGTTTCAATTTCATGAATAGCGAAAATATCTGTAATATCTTGAATCAATGTAAGACCATCCATGCTGATATCATCAATACGACCCACAAATGGACTCACATAACTTGCACCTGCACGAGCAGCTAATAAGGCTTGGTTTGCAGAAAAAATCAAAGTCACATTCGTTTTAATGCCTTCTTTGCTCAAAATAGCAACGGCTTTAAGACCTTCTGGAGTCATAGGAACTTTAATAACCACATTAGAGCCTAATTTCACAAGGTCATGTGCTTCCGCCACCATGCCTTCAGCATCAGAGGAAATAACCTCTGCGCTAACAGGTCCATCAACAAGGTTTGCAATTTCAGAAATAACTTGTTTCAAATCGCGTTTAGCTTTCACGATAAGCGATGGGTTTGTAGTTACGCCATCAATAAAACCAAAATCATAGGCCTCTTTAATCTCATCAAATTCTGCTGTATCAATAAAGAATCTCATAAAATGCCCCCTCTTATTTAGCCGGTGAAATCACTTCAACGCCACCCATGTATGGCACGAGAACTTTTGGAATTACAACGGACCCATCGGCTTGTTGATAGTTTTCCAAGATAGCAGCTACTGTACGCCCTACTGCAAGGCCAGATCCATTTAATGTATGAACAAATTCCGGTTTACCCTTAGGTCCACGACGGAATTTAATATTAGCACGACGAGCTTGGAAATCAGTCATATTAGAGCAAGAGGAAATTTCTCTATACTTGCCTTGTGCAGGCATCCACACCTCTACATCATAGGTTTTAGCAGAACCAAAGCCCATATCACCTGTGCACAGAGTGATAACACGGAACGGTAATTCTAATAAGCGCAATACTTCTTCTGCATTATCTGTTAATGTTTCTAATTCTTTGAAAGAATCTTCTGGTTTAGCTAATTTAACCATTTCAACTTTGTTAAATTGATGTTGTCGAATAAGGCCACGAGTATCACGCCCCGCGGAACCCGCTTCAGCACGGAAACATGCGGTGAATGCAGTATAGTATTTAGGCAATTCCTCTTCGCTCAAAATTTCACCACCGTGATAATTAGTCAATGTAACCTCAGCAGTTGGAATCAAGAAATATTCCGTTCCCTCTACATGGTACATATCTTCAGCAAATTTAGGCAATTGCCCAGTGCCCGTCAAAGTTTCACGTGTTACCATATATGGCGTCATCATTTCAGTATAGCCATGTTTATCTACATGAAGATCCACCATGAAGCTGATAAGAGCGCGTTCCAAACGAGCCCCTAACCCCTTATACACAGTAAAGCGAGCTCCACTCATTTTGCCTGCACGATTGAAATCAAGGATATCGAGGCTTTCACCTAAATCCCAATGAGCCTGTACATCAAAATTAAATTGACGTGGTTCGCCCCATTTGCGTTGCTCCACATTTTCATCTTCATCGGCCCCTACAGGAACAGATGCATCACACATATTTGGCAACATCAATGCCGCATCGCGCAATTTTGTTTCCACTTCGCGAATACGGTTATCAAACTCAGCAATCTCATCGCCTACTTTTTTCATTTCTGCGATTTTTTCATCAGCATTTTCTTTGTTGCGTTTTAATTTGCTAATTTCTTCTGTTACAGAATTGCGAAGCGCTTTTAATTCTTCTACTCGACCGATCAATTGACGACGTTCATCATAAGCGGATACAAAGGTTTTCAGATCGCCTTTTGTATGACGATTATCTAAATTTTGTTGCACTAAATCAATATTTTCACGGACAAATTTTAAATCTAACATACTATAAACCTCATTTTCCAACTATGTTACGCACAATATATTCAATACGTTTAAGTATACCATATATTGGTGTATTTATCATTAAATTATGTGCTATATACTAGACTTCTCACCAATATTTTATATTATTCATCCTCTTCTTCATCTAGCAAATAATCTTTTGCCATCCATTTACGCGTGCCTGTAAAAGAAATGGTCACCCATTTTTCCGTTGGGTTACCGCCGATTTCTTGGTCAATTTCATTGCGAATAGCATCAATTTCAGCAATGGTTTGATATGGAAAACTTTTAGGAACTAAAATATCAATTTCAATGATTCGAGTATTGCCATATACTTGCACGCTCGTCACATAATCTTTAAAATTATACTTTTCCATAAATCGATCCATAATTTCTTGCACTTCATTATGCAATGAAGTTGGTGCCCATCCTAATATTTGTTTCATGGATGGCACAATGATACGAAATGCAGAGGGTATCATCTGTACCGCTAAAATAATTAATACAATAGGGTCAATATAAGTAGCCCATCTAGCATATTCAGTACTTTCTAGCATAGTAGCTACAACGAAACTAATCAAGATAGCCGCTTCTAACAAAGCATCGACATACCAGCTTACATTATCAAATTTAATCAAGTTAGACTGCAAACTTTTATTAATACGACGTACATAAAGATAGTAAGCAGTATCCGCAACAGTAAAGAATATAGCATAGAAAATAGCTGGCCCGAAGTCTACGTGACGTCCACCAGACAAAAGATCTGTAATCCCACTAGATAAGGCATAAATTACTATGAGAAGAATAAAAAAGCCCTCCACGGCGAGCACCAGAGGTTCAAATTGCCAAAAACCGAATTGGAATCGCTTACTCGTTTCTCTAGCAACTAACTTAGCTGTCATAAGCATCATAATCTTAATAACAACATCAACGAAGGAGAATACCCCATCTAACAACACTGCACTAGATCCCGTTACAATCCCCATCACAGTGCCGCTCACCGCAACTAGCGCCATCAAAGCAACAGATTGCATTAATAGCTTTTGTTCAATAGAGCGTCTTGCTCCTAATATATCCATTAAGCCCCCCACTTTCTTAATTTGTACATTTTTTTATTATACACCAAGTGAATTGATGAGCAAAATCGCCCTGTTCAGTAATATAAACAGAAAAGCTATAAAACCTACTATAAATCATAATCCAAAGTTTATCTAACACCTCGGTCAGGTTCTAAAAGAAGCACCGAAAAGCAGCTAGTTTGAAGGGTATACAAACTAGCTGCTTTAAATATATCAGTATTTTTTTCTGTAAGATATAAACTTTACCCTTTTGGACTCGGAACTACGCGACCAGCTACATAGCGTTCAATAATATGACGATCATCCCCTACATATAGCCAGCGCTCTAAACGCTCTTCCAAAGAACGTTCATTTTGGTCAAATAAGGACGTATCATCGATAATAAGGGCATCTAACTCATAGCCTTTTTCAAAGCTTCCAACGTGGCCAAAAAATTGTCCACCACCCTTGGTAGCCATATAGAAGGCTTCACTCAAGGTAAGAGGTGCATAGTTTGGGTCTACTTCAGCCCATTTCATTTTCGATAGACCAATAGCTTCAGTAAGGACTTTTGCCATCGATACAATATGTCCACCAGAAATATCGGAGCCTAAACCAATTGGTATATTCCGCTCAATCAGCTTACGAATCGGTGCAATTCCGCTAGAAAGATTTACATTCGAATATGGACAATGAGATACCATGGTCTGCGTTTCAGCCATGCGATCCATTTCTACGTCACTCAAATGAATGCAATGGGCCATTACAGTTGGCACGGTACCCATCAAATGATGTTCATAGTACACATCTGTATAGTTTGACGACTCAGGATGTAATGATGCGACCCAATCAATTTCACCGTGATTTTCCGACAAATGAGATTGAACAGGAACATCGTATTCTTTCGCTAATTTAGCAAGTCCTGTCATGAGTTCACTCGTACAAGATGGTACAAAGCGCGGTGTAATAATAGGTTTAACTAAAGGTCCAAATTGAGCTGACGCATCTAACCATACTTTAGTATCAGCTAAGGATTGATTCGTTTCTTCAATCAAAAATTCCGGACTATTACGGTCCATGTTTACCTTGCCCACATAAGCTGACAATCCTGCTTTTTGTAAAAGCTCCATCAACACCAATGTGCTGTCTTTATGGATTGTGCCAAACAAAATACTTCTCGTCGTACCATTGCGCCATAAATCGTGAACAAAGGCACCATATACTAGACGAGCATAGTCAGGATCAATAAATTTTGCCTCTTCAGGAAATGTATAAGTTTCAAGCCATGGTAACAGTTCCTTATCCATACCAAGTCCACGATTACAATATTGTGGTGCATGCGCATGGGTATCCACAAAACCAGGAATAATGAGATTATCACCGTAATCAACAACATCATACTCTGTATAAACTGTAGGAATACTTTCACCACAATGAACAACCACCCCATCTACAGCAATAACATAACCCTGTTGAATAGATACAAGTGCTGATGGATTCGGTGTATATAATATATTTCCTTTTAAAATAATCGTTGAATTCATATAACCTCCTCGCGTGATTAGAGCCCTAAAGTACTGCGCCCATATACTACGCTAGATTTTCATTTAATAGACTATGCTATATGATTCATAGTATATGCTATTTAAATAGCAAAGTGAATGATGAACGCCACAGTCATGATGTACATAATAGGATGAATTTCATGATGACGACCTGTGGCCAATTTAATTAATGTATAAGAAATAAAACCAAAGGATAAACCTTGAGCAATACTAAATGTTAATGGCATAAGAAGAATTGTTAAGAATGCAGGCAATGCTTCCGTGAAATCAGTAAAATCAATATGCGTTACCTCACTCATCATAAATACGCCAATAGTAATCAGTACAGGTGCAGTCGCTTGTACCGGTACCAATAAGAACAATGGTGCAAAGAATAAAGATACCAAGTATAAAAGGCCAGTTACTACTGCCGTAAGACCTGTGCGACCACCATCAGCAACGGCTGCCGCACTTTCAATATAAGAAGTAACTGTAGAGGTACCTACAACGGCACCTGCTGCGGCACCAATAGACGTACATAGCAAGGCACGATTCAAACCTTCAAATTTCCCTTCTTCATTTACTAAGTTTGCTTTTCTCGTTACACCAATCAATGTACCGATATTATCGAACATATCCACAATAGTAATGGAGAAGATAATGGAGAAAAAGCCATACCCAATAGCACTCATTACATCAAGTTGACCAAATGTGTCTACTGGAAATGGTGGTACCAAGTTAAAGATATCCGAACTAGATATAGGAACCTTAGTCAAACCTAACACCATAGCCAAAATCGTAGTGAAGGCCATACCAATTAACAATCCACCCTTAATCTGCTTAGCTAATAAAATACTTGTAATAAACAAGCCTAACAATGTTAATAGTACTGCAGGATCTTTCATATTCCCAAGGGTTACAAATGTAGCATTATCAGAAATAATTATATGAGCATTTTTAAAGCCAATGAAGGCAACGAATAAACCAATACCTACGCCAATAGAGGTTTTCAGCACTTGTGGAATACCATCTACTATTTTATTAAGAACTTTAGTAACTGTTAAAATAACAAAAACTGTACCGGAAATAAAAACGGCACCTAATGCAGTTTGCCAACTAAGGCCCATAGCACCGCAAATGGTATACGAGAAAAATGCACTTAGGCCAAGTCCAGGTGCTACGATAACCGGAACATTAGCAACAAAACCTATTAGCATTGTCGCAAAGGCAGTTGTTAAAATTACAGCCGCTACAGCACTACCATGAGGCATTCCTGATACAGATAATAGATTGGGTATTACTGCCAGAATGTATACTGATGCAATAAACATTGTAATACCCGCAAAAATCTCAGTCTTTACTGATGTTCCATGTTTGGTTAACTTGAAAAACCGATCAAGACAACCATTGGCTTGATTACCTCTTTCATAATCCATTGAACTCATCGCACTTACCTCCTAAACTTTTAGAAATATAAATTTAGTTAAATAAAAAACGGCTACAAGAGCATCATAAATAAGCTCTTGTAGCCGTAAATCTCGGTTCACGCTAGAGAGACTTGACCCATCCCGTCAAGGTTATACAAGGTATGTAGTAGTTCTATACAGTTAATCTATATCATCACATTCAGATTCGATAAAGCAAAGATAAATAAGAAAAACTTTATATGCATGAATTTATATCATATATATTATGTAAATACCACATCTCACACTTAGTATAAAATTATTTTTATACACTGTCAATAACAATTGATGAATAATCATAAACTATTTTATTATCCTAGAAATTATTTTCTATAGACTTTATATCGTTAATTTTGTTATATACTTATAGACTGATACAGGAGCTCAACATATTAACCACTCCATTAATCCATCTTATAAAATTACATATAGCATTCATGTTTCAATACATATTTAAAGGCAGTATCGTAGTAACAGGTTTAAAATGATATTTATATGATACTAACTATTTCATAAATATATAAAAAGCTCCCTACTCAAAGAATAGGGAGCCTTAATAGTGTCGATTATTATTCTGCTTCTTCAGCTTCAAAATGCTTAGGAGCTTCTGGTTTCATCAACGGGAACAATAATACATCTCGAATGGATGCAGAGTCTGTTAAGAACATAACAAGACGGTCGATACCAACACCTAAACCTGCTGTTGGAGGTAAACCGTATTCAAGAGCTGTAACGAAGTCTTCATCCATGCGGTGAGCTTCATCATCGCCCGCTTCACGTTCTTTTAATTGATCCAAGAAACGTTGTTTTTGGTCGATTGGATCATTTAACTCGGAGAAGCCATTTGCCAATTCACGACCATAGATAAAAGCTTCAAAACGTTCTGTAGCCAATGGATTTTCACGACTTGCTTTAGCAAGTGGAGAAATCTCTTTAGGATGACCATATACGATAGTTGGCTGAATCAAGTTTTCTTCTACATAATCTTCAAAGCAAAGATTTAAGATTTTACCAATACCATCATTTTCTGTGTATTCTACATTTAAGCGATCAGCAATAGCACGAGCTTCTTCTATAGTTGTGACTGCATCAAAATCTTCACCAGTGTATTTTTTTACACCTTCAGCCATTGTGATACGATTCCAAGGAGGAGTCAAATTAATTTCTGTACCTTGGTATGTAATTTCTTGTGTACCAAGTACTTCTTGAGCACAGTAGGACACAAGATTTTCTGTTAAGCGAATCGCATCCTCTACATCGCCATAGGCTTGGTAGGATTCGATAGTAGTAAATTCTGGATTATGACGATTATCGATACCTTCGTTACGGAAGCAACGGTTCATTTCGAATACGCGGTCCATACCACCAACGATTAAACGTTTGAGATACAATTCTGGTGCAATACGCATGTAAATATCGATATCAAGCGCATTATGGTGAGTGATAAATGGACGTGCAGCAGCCCCACCAGGGATAGCATGCATCATCGGTGTTTCCACTTCCATGAAGCCATCACGCATCATGTATTCGCGAATCTTAGCAACGATTTGAGAGCGTTTTACAAATGTATCACGCACTTCAGGATTTACAATTAAATCAACATAGCGTTGACGGTAACGAAGTTCTGTATCCTTTAATCCATGCCATTTTTCTGGTAATGGACGTAAAGACTTAGATAACAATGTTAATTTGTTAACTTTAATGGTAACTTCACCGGTATGTGTTTTAAATACGTGACCTTCTACGCCGATGATATCACCAATATCAAGCATTTTAACGTATTTATAAGCATCTTCGCCCAATACATCTTTACGGAAGTATACTTGAATATCACCAGATTTATCACAAATATTCGCAAATGCCGTTTTACCATGGGAACGGATTGTCATCAAACGACCTGCAATAACTACAGGCTGGCCATCATATTTCAAGAAGAAATCTTCTTTAATATCTTTTGCGTAATCTTTTACGACAAAACGTTGGCCAAATGGGTAAATACCATCAGCTTCATATTCGGCTAATTTATCGCGGCGAATTTGCATTTGCTCATTCAGCTCTTCTTGTATATTTTTAATTTCTTCACTCATGTTATCGCCTCTTTGTCGGTAATTGTAAATTATTGGATTGCTAACACTTTGAATGTTACAGGACCATCTGGTGTGGAAACCTCTACTTCATCGCCCTTACGTTTACCCAAAATAGCTTTACCTACAGGAGATTCATTAGAGATACGATTGTTAAATGGATCCGCTTCAGAGGAACCAACGATAACATATTCCAATTCATCGTTGTACATAGTGTCAAGTACAGTAACTTTACTACCTACAGATACAACGTCACCTTTTACAGATTCATCGATAATCTTCGCAGTGTTAATCTTATTCTCTAACTCTACAATATGACCTTCAATAAAAGCTTGTTCATTTTTTGCATCATCATATTCAGAGTTTTCACTGATATCGCCATATTCAATAGCAGTTTTAATACGTTCAGATACTTCAATACGGCGTACAGATTTATAGTACGCTAATTCTTCTTCTAACTTCTTTAAACCTTCGGCGGTGAGTAATGTTTCTTTTACGTCTGCCATGGGTACCCCACTCTTTCTACATATAAATAATAAGAAAAAGTGTCATAGTAAGATGACACCTTATCTCTTGTTTCTAAATTATCTCAATCATTATATAAAAATACTATTTATTTGTCAATCTGACTACCCTTCGGACAGTATTTTGCGATATGATTCTAGCTCATTGTGAAAGCACGTTACAGTATGAATTGTATTCACTCGATTGCGCCAATATGCAGATTCCGGAAGTCCCTTCATATACCAGCCCGCATGAGTGCGTATCTCCTTAACGGCCATACTTTCACCCTTGTATTGGCATAACAAGTCAAAATGCTTTAATAACATATCTAGACGCTCTATATCGGTCGGAGCTGGCAATACTTCACCAGTGGCTAAATAATGATGAATACGACCAAAGATCCAAGGATTCCCCTGTGCACCACGGCCTACCATTACAGCATCACAACCGGTTTCATCAAGCATTTGCTTAGCATCTTCAGGTTTCACTATATCTCCATTGCCAAGTACGGGTACAGATACAGCTTCTTTCACAGCCTTAATATAAGACCAGTCCGCATGTCCACTATACATTTGCTCCTTTGTACGCCCATGTACGGCAATAGCAGCCACACCTGTAGACTCAATGCGTTTTGCAAAATCCACAACATTGATAGAGTCACTATCCCAACCAATACGCATTTTTACAGTAACCGGTACATCAACAGCCTCAACAGCGGCTTCTGAAACACGAGCCGCTAGATCAGGATTTTTCATAAGTGCCGAACCATCGCCAGAGGTAACTACCTTTTTTACAGGACAACCCATATTTATATCTACAATATCGGCGCCTGCATCGGCCACAACCTTAGCCCCCAAAGCGATTGCTTCTGGATTAGAACCAAAAATTTGCATGGATACAGGACGTTCTGCATCTTCAATACGCAATAATTCATGAGTACGCTCATTCTTATATTTAATACCCATAGCACTGACCATTTCGGTACATACCAAGGCGGCACCTTGTTCTTTGGCCAGTAGTCGATACGCAATATCGCTAACCCCTGCCATAGGCGCTAATATGGCTTGTCCGTCAATTTTAACGGACCCAATTTGCCACTGTTTATTATTCATATAATTCTATATCCCCTAATAAAAAAGGTACAGCATAAGCTGTACCTGAATGTACACTACTTCGTTACATATACGTAACTATATTATAGTAGCATTATTTATTTCTTTCGTAAATAAGGCGTAAGCCTTCTAATGTAAGCATAGGTTCTACATGGTCAATGCAGTCTGTAGCACTGCTAATAAGTTGTGCCAAACCACCTGTAGCCACTACAGTTACATGATTTCCCATTTCTGCTTTCATACGAGACACGAGTCCTTCTACTTGCCCTACATAACCGTAGAACATACCAGATTGCATAGAAGACACCGTATTTCGGCAAATGACTTGCCCTGGGTCTCTCACATCGATACGAGGCAATTTGGCTGCCCGTTGAAATAGAGCTTCTGCAGAAATGGTTACCCCTGGACTAATAACCCCGCCCATATAATCACCATTACCTTGTACCGCACAATAGGTAGTAGCCGTACCAAAATCGATGATAATTAAATCGCCCTTATAAAGCTCATGTGCTGCTACGGCATTTACAATACGGTCAGCCCCTACTTCACGAGGATTATCATACTTAATAGCGATGCCAGTTTTAGTGCCTGGTCCTACAATAAGAGGATTTACATTAAAGTAGCGCAAACACACGCGTTCTAATGTAGGCATTAATGGTGGTACAACCGAGGAGATAATGATAGCATTAATATCTTTTACATCAACCTTACGGTCGTGAAAGAATAAGTTCATCATCAGCATGCCATATTCATCGGTGGTACGAACCCGATCTGTGGAAATACGCCAGTGACCCACAAGTTCTGTCTTGTCGTATACACCGAGAACAATATTGGTGTTTCCCACATCAATTACTAATAACATTAATGCCTCCTATTTACGCGGACGAATTGATACGTCCCCTGCCACAATACGTTTAATTGTCCCATCTGGGATTCTTACTAATAAATTACCATCTTCATCAATATCTGTAGCTACCCCTTCATAGGTATTGCCAGGAGCACGCACTTCAATTTCTTCACCGAGAGTAACAGATAATTGACGCCATTCATTAAGGGTTTCGTCAAAGCCGCTATCGAGCACTTCATAATATTGATGTTCTAGTTCTTCTAATATAAGTCTAAATGCTTCTGTGCGCTCAACATCAATATCTTCCATCGCAAGGGATGTAGCAATTAATTTTAACTCTTCTGGTAATTCTTCTTGTTTTGTTTTTACGTTGACCCCAATGCCCATTACAATATGAGAAATTTCTTCCATAGAACCAGACATTTCAGTCAAAATACCTACTAGCTTACGACCATTCACAAGAATATCATTAGGCCACTTTATCCCCACATCAGTGAGTCCCATCTTATGAAAGGCCTTTGTTAAAGCCACTGCAGCCATCAAAGTACACTTTGGAGCCTCTACAGGTGGAAAATCAGGGCGTAAAATCAAGCTAAACCACAAGCCTTTGCCAAATGGAGAATACCAACCGCGAGATAAACGCCCACGACCAGCAGCCTGTTCCTCAGTAACCACAACCGTACCTTCTTCTGCACCTTGTTGAGCTAAACGACGAGCTTCTAAGTTCGTAGACTCCGTGGTATCCATATAAACATATCGTTTACCAAATACATCTGTTTTTAAGATTTGTTTCATTGCCAAGGGGCTCAACAAATCAGGTTCTTCCAATAATCGATACCCTCTCTTGGTATAAGATTCAATTTTGTAGCCTTTTTGACGTAACGCCTTGATATGTTTCCAAATAGCTGTGCGCGAAACATGGCAGGCTTCGGACATATCTTGTCCCGATACGAAACTACCTTGGTTTTGTCTCAAGAATTCTAGCACTTCATCACGCATAGTTTAGAGCCCCTTTCTTTGTCAACCTAGGTTTACAATTCGATTGTACAAGTGTACCTTGTAAAATGCAAGGATTATTTAAAATAATTAATGTTATAATGTATATAGTATAAAGGTATACATAAAAAAATAGATAACAATAATGCTATCTATTATCCTTCGGAGAGATATATGAAACAGTTTACATTAGAAGAGAAAAATCAAGTTTTAGAGAACCCTTTTATCCATATTCATCGAAAACTGGATGTACTACTCAATATAGGGAAGTTACTAATGGAATGTGGGGCAAATACAAATCGAATCATTGAGGAAATGCTAAAAGCCGCAACATTTATGGGAATTCCTCATGATTACTTAAATATCCATATTTCATATACCACTATTATGGTCAATCTATTACACAAAGAACGATCCATAACGGTCTTCAGAAAAACACCGGTTCATATTCCGAATATGGCTATGATCAATGCCGTATCAAAGCTCACATGGCGCGCCTTTGAGCGACATTACTCACTAACGACCTATGAACGACTAATTGCCAAACTGGATACAACTATACCGACGTATCCAAACTGGATAAAAGGACTAGCTTGTGCACTAGGTTCGGCAGGTCTTGCATACCTTTACAGTGGCGATATCATCGCATTCATCGTTACTATCATATGTTCTAGTATTGGTTATTTTACGCGCACCCTATCAGGCAGATTAGGGCTTAATGAATATGTAGGAATCGCATTAGGCGGATTTGGTGCCATGATATCGGCTTACGCTTTTTATAGTCATGTAAATAATGAATCCTTACTATATGTACTCGTTTGCTGTACCTTGTTCATGATTCCTGGGGTACCATTGATCAATTGTGTCATCGATATCATTAATAATCATATTTTATCGGGCATGACACGCGCTATAAGAACACTACTCATCGTGGGTAGCATGACTTTAGGTATGGCTATGGCACTCTACTTTAGCCCTGCACCAGCATTTAATTTTGTTGATATTAAACCTCATGTTATTTCCATAGAGCAAGTTATCGGTTCTTTTACAGCTGCAGCCGCTTTTGCGGTACTTTTTAATGCTCCTGTCAGACTATTAGTATCCATTGGTATTGGTGGCGTACTATGTGTATGTATTCGCAATATACTATCCGTAGAATTAGGATTTTCTACACCAGGTGCTACCTTTATTGGTGCTGCCATTATGAGTATTATTTTTGTAAAAGTTTCTACTTGGTTAAAAACATCTAGCACTATCATTATCGTACCGTCTGCCATCGCATTAATGCCCGGTATACTGTACTACCGATTTCTCTTCGACATGTTACACATCAATGCATTAAATGATGCTAGTCTAATCCTTATGATACAAAATGGTGTAACTGGCACATTTACAACTATAGCTATAGCAATCGGTGTAGCTATACCAAATGTTTTGGCACAAAAATATTTGCAAAAACTAAAAGAACAACGCATGACAGAACTTCTTGCCACACGTCATATAAACGATGGACAGTAAAAAAGAGCTAGCCTTCTAAAAAGGCTAGCTCTTTTTCATTTGGACAAAATCCATTATTTAATTTCATTAGATGATGCTTCACTAGGATCTGCTACAGTACTAGTTATTTCTTTAGCATCAACACTCTCTGGTACTACGCTACCTTCTACTTCAGAAGCTACTTTAGGCTCCTCAGCTTCAGGTTCTTTTGTTGTACCATATTTGTAAAGATTATCTACCGCTTTCGCATCGATTGTTTCCTCTTCTAACAAAGCATTTGCCATGTCATGTAAGAATTTTTCATTATCGCTAAGAAGTTTTGTTACATCTTTATAAGCTTCTTCTACGATACGATGAATTTCAGAGTCGATTTTCGCAGCGATTTCTTCACTATAGTTGCGCTCATGGCCTAGGTTTTTTCCTAAGAAGATTTGTTCTTGTTGTTCACCAAACACGATAGGACCAAGCTCATCGCTCATCCCCCAACGCGTTACCATAGCGCGAGCAGTATTAGTTACACTTTGAAGGTCCCCAGAAGCGCCTGTACTGATTTCATCTAAAATCAAGGCTTCTGCAATTCGACCACCAAGAGCAACTCGAATATCTGCTAATAATTGAGATTTTGTTTTGTAGTTTTGTTCCTCAGTAGGAAGCATCATAGTGTAGCCACCAGCTGCACCACGAGGAATAATCGTTACTTTATGAACAGGATCTGCATGAGGCAATAGATGTGCCACGATAGCATGACCAGATTCATGGTATGCTGTCAATTTACGATCCTTATCGCTCACAATATGACTGCGGCGTTCAGGTCCCATACTAACTTTTTCACTGGCTTCTTCAACTTCAGCCATAGTAATTACTTTTTTGTTAAGACGAGCCGCCAAAAGAGCTGCTTCATTTAACAAATTGCTCAAGTCTGCACCAGTAAAGCCTGGAGTTTTCTTCGCAATTATTTTCAAGTCTACATCATCAGCCAAAGGCTTATTACGAGCATGAACTTTCAAAATTGCTTCACGGCCGCGTAGATCTGGGCGACCTACGATAACTTGACGGTCAAAACGACCTGGACGTAAAAGTGCAGGATCTAGAATATCTGGGCGGTTTGTTGCAGCGATAGTAATAATACCTTCGTTGGCACCAAAGCCATCCATTTCAACGAGCAATTGGTTTAATGTTTGTTCACGTTCATCGTGACCACCACCAAGGCCAGCACCACGTTGGCGACCAACCGCATCAATTTCGTCTATAAAGATGATACATGGGGCGTTCTTTTTCGCTTGTGTGAAAAGATCACGCACACGAGAAGCACCAACACCAACGAACATCTCTACAAAGTCAGAACCAGAAATCGTAAAGAATGGTACCCCTGCTTCACCAGCAACAGCTTTAGCGAGTAATGTTTTGCCTGTACCTGGAGGTCCTGCCAATAATACACCTTTCGGAATTTTAGCACCGATAGTTGTAAATTTGCCTGGATCCTTTAAGAACTCTACTACTTCTTCTAATTCTTGTTTTGCTTCTTCAGCGCCAGCTACATCTTTGAAGCTAACCTTTACATTGCCTTCACCCATCAATTTAGCACGGCTTTTACCAAAGTTCATCACTCGGCCACCGCCACCTTGCGTTTGTTGCATGATGAAGAAGAACAATACTACCAAAATAATAATTGGAATAGCAGAACCTAACAAGCTCATCCACCAAGCTGGTTGCTCAGGTGGAGCTGCAGTAATTTCTACACCATTATCTTGTAAAGTTTTGATTAACGTTTCATCAGTTGGCGCATAAGAATTGAATTCTGTTCCATTTTTTAGTTTACCTTTAATACCATGATCATTGGTAATCGTTACGGACTCAACCTTTTTCTGTTGTACTTGTTGAATAAATCCTGTATAACTGAGTTCAGATTTATTCGCACTTTGACCAGAGAAAGCGTCAATGGCGATAACGAAAGCGGCAATGATAAGTAAATAAAGGACGATATTTTTAGTAAATCGACCCAAAATATTACCCCTTTCAATAATAGTTTAGTGGCATAAACGAATTGAGTACATCTCGTTGAGAGATGCACTCATATATTATATCATATTTTTAATCTTGATACATTTCTTCCTTTAAAATACCTATATAAGGTAAGTGACGATATTTTTCTGCATAGTCTAAACCATAGCCGATAACAAAGTAGTCAGGGATGACAAACCCCACATAGTCTACTTCTACATCCATTTTACGGCGTTCAGGCTTATTCAACAACGCTGCAAGGCGTACACTTTTAGCTCCACGAGCATGTAAATTTTCTAGCAAGTAATGTAATGTTGTACCCGTATCTACAATATCTTCTACAACGAGTACATGCTTTCCTTCTACAGAGCGATCCAAATCTTTTAAAATTCGAACTACCCCTGTACTAGTTGTACCACTGCCATAGCTAGAGCAAGAAATAAAATCGAAGCTTACATCCACATTCTCATCGATAGAGCGAGCTAAATCTGTAAAGAAAACGATAGCACCTTTCAATACACCTACGAGAACTACGGATTCCCCTTTATAGTCAGCACTGATTTGACGGCCTAATTCAGCCACACGAGCCTTTAATTGTTCCTCTGTATATAAAATATCTTTTGCATCTTGATGCATCTATATGACCTCCGCAATTCATATTAATGTTTGCAATATACTTTTATTGTATCACATTGAGCACTTACTTTTATACTTTTTATATTGAAAGTTTTCTTTTCCCCAGTGTTAACAATGTCGAGTAATTGCTCTTGATGAGCAGTGGTAAGCTTGATTTCAGGATCAAAGATGCTCACCAGTCTTTGCCACAATCGACGTTGGATAGCCAACGGCTTCTTACGTAACCCCCTACGAGATATAAACGCGCCCTCATCAGAGATAGTTACTAACTCATCAAACGCCATATCCGTTAAATTAGAAATAAAAGAAATGTCTTCGCGTACAGAAGCCCCTAGCCTTACTATGGCATCGCTAACGATAGGATTAATGGCTTTTAACTCAGGTATAATGCGATGACGAATTCTATTTCTTTGATATCGTACATCCTCATTTGTACTATCTATACAGTAAGAAATATCTTTCTCTTTTAAATATAGAAGTAATTCTTCTTTTGTGACATCTAACAGAGGTCTTACTACTGGAACAGTATAATCATTACTAACAACGGCCATGCCTGTCAAACCATTAAGTCCAGTCCCTCTAATAAGATGTGCTAAAATTGATTCTGCTTGGTCATCTTTATGATGAGCTACTGCAATATAGTCATACCCCTCAGACTGTGCTATACCGGTTAGCCATTGATACCGAACTTGGCGGCCTATAGTTTCCTCTGATAGCTTTTGAGCTTGACTCAATTTAGGCACGTCAAAGACAGCCGTATAAAATGGCAGTCCTAGTACGTCCGCTTGATTTCGTAACCATAGGACCTCATCCTTACTTTCAGGACGAATACAATGATCTACGATAGCAACTCCAAGCTCATATACTGTATGGCGATGTGTAGCAATATCTTGCAATAAATGCAATAAAGCCATCGAATCAGGACCACCAGAACAAGCTACCAAGATACGACAATTCTCAGGAAATATATCATGTAATTTTAAAGTGTGATTAACGGTTCGAATGAGTGCTTTCACATTCACGGGCCATCGCCTCCATACCATCTTGGTCGCTCACAAATATATGAGGGACCTCATAGGAATCCATAAAGGACGTTAAAATCTCTGCCCCAGCAACAATAATGTCGGCACGCCCAGCGGGTAAACCTTTTACTTGTAGTCTCTCATCACGACTCATATACCGCAATTTCATAATAATGCCTTCCACCGTTTCACGGCTCAATTTATGACCTTGTACCTTTGTGCCATCATAATGGTCTAAACCTAAATCAATAGCAGCCAAGGTTGTTAGGGTTCCTCCAATACCGATAAATTCACCAAATTCACCTTCAATCATCATCGGATCCCAAAGAAAACGAGTTTCCTCCCACACTCGTTGAGGCCCTTCGTCAGATATAGATTGAAGGCGTACCGCTCCCACAGGATAAGAACGGCTCCAGTACACTCTATCCTTGTTACCTAATGCAAGTTCTGTACTACCTCCACCAATATCAATGGTCGTATAATGACGTCCATCCTCTAATTGATTTCCTAAAGCGCCATAAAAGCCATACATGGCCTCTTCAGCACCAGATAAAATTCGCCACTCCATAGGACAGTATGTATTAATACGTTCCATAAATGCAAGTCCATTAGACGCTTCACGAACAGCGCTCGTCGCAAAACCAAAGCAATATTCAGCACCATATTGGTTTGCTATTTTTTGTATATCTGTAAAAGCTTGATAAGATGCTTCCATGGATTCAGCTCGCAAGGTACCATCTGTATTTCGTTGACCTAAACGGGTAGTCCACAACTGCTTAGGCTCATAACGCCACTCATTATTCTCATAGGTAGCCAATAATAAACGCACCGAATTAGAGCCAATATCGATAATTGCTAACTTCATAATTGCTCCTTACATATAAATGATTTTCCCTAATACTATTATAGCGTTAATACTCTATACATAAGTAAAGAGATGGCTAGATGCCATCTCTCACTATTAATCTCGACGACCACCTCGGCCTCCGCGTTTTCCTTCGGTATTACGTTTTAAATCGTGTAATCGTTCATTGCTATCGCGCAAAAATGATTTCATCTTCGCTTCGAAAGACTCTATGCTTTGTTTCGATTGAACACGATGAGGACGTTTTTCTTCGTCCATCCCCTCTTTAGGTTGTGTTTGACGAATGGAAAGTCCTATTTTATTCCCATCAATAGATAAAACCTTAACCTTTACTGGATCCTCAACCTTTAAAAGGGTATTAATATCTTCGATATATCCATGAGCTACTTCAGAAATATGAACTAACCCTGTTTGCTTTTCTCCTAAATCAACAAATACGCCGAATTTTGTAATACCTGATACGGTACCATCAATAATGTTACCAACTTCGATTGCCATGCAACCTCCTAATTAATGCGGAAACCTTAAACTACAAACTGATGCAAAGAAAAATAATAGAATACACTCTATTTTACATATGGTACTTCACCAGGCTTTACCAATCCTAACTCCTCACGAGCAACCCCTTCTATGGTCTTTGGATCTTGTAACCTAGCCTTTTCCTGTTCTAACTCTTCATTTCGCTGCTGTAACTCTTGCAATTGTTGCTCTATATGTTGTTTTTCTTGATATACAGCCACCAAGCGATAAGCCTGCCCTAACAGTAACAGCACCATAATCCCTATGCCAATTCGCTTGATCCACATGAGGATAATACGCTGATCCTGCGCTTTGCGATTAGGACGAACGCGTTTGCGTGGGCTTTTTGGGCGTTGTACATCCATAGTGTCCTGAGTCATAATGTCCCCCAAATATTCATCATCTGTATACTGTCATTTTTAGATTATACCACACAACAGAGCTTAGGACTAAAGAAAATTACAGATATTTCTCATTAAGAACAATAATATAAATCCGTATAAATTTAAAACTTCATACGCAATTGTAGTTTTCTATACACAAAAGTAAACATCCACTTACATAGACTCAGCCTTTGCAACATGTTCACGAATGACAGCACAAGATGCTTTAAATAAGGCTAGCTCTTCCTTGGTTAGTTGCAGTTCAAAAACATCTTCGATACCATCTTTACCAATAACAGCAGGAGTAGATGCAAATATTCCTTCTTCTCCATATTGTCCATTTAAATAACAGGAGCAAGGCAATACCTTCTTTTCATCATGGAATACGGCGCGAATCAATTCTGTGGTAGCACTCGCAATACCAAACTCCGTAGAGCCTTTACCAGCTAGTACATGATAGCCACCAATTTTAACATCATCTAGTACTTTTGTATGGTCAAGTTTAGGGAATCTATGAGGTAGCTCTCGATATAATTCTAAAAGTGGTTTACCTTGTACACAGACATGGGACCACGGCACCATGGCACTACCTCCATGTTCACCTAAACAGTAGGCCGTAATAGAGCGATTACTAATAGTAAAGATATGAGCTAATTCTTTTTGCAATCTAGCTGAATCTAGAGCGGTTCCCGTTGAAATAATACGCTTAGGATTCCACTCAAGATGTTTACATAAATAGGTAGCTACCACATCAGCAGGATTAGAAATTGAAATGATGAAACCTTGAAAAGAAGACTGCTTAATACGTGGAATAACGTCTTTTAGTACAGCCACGGTTTCACCAAGGCTCTCAAGGCGATCCTGATACAAATTCGGCAAAGGCCCCGCACTAAAAACGAGGATATCACAATCTCCACATTCTTCAATAGGACCTGATGTAGCAGTTACTTGGTGTGGAATATAGCTAACGGCATCATTAATATCCATAGCTTGTGCTTGAGCTTTTTTTTCGTCAATATCCATCAAATATAATTCATCAACCTCACCTTGCAAGGCTAAAGAAAATGCCACATGAGAACCTACATGGCCAGTGCCAATAATACCTACCTTACGTAACTTCATAATAGCCTCCATACCTTAGTATAAAACGATAGCATATCCTCAAATGCCAATTACTTAAATCACGTATATCCGTCTATGATTTATCTTAATAGAATTATAACTCATTTAAATTCATCTCATCCAAATTGAGTGGGAACAAATCTTTTCCTTCCATCGCTTGAGGAGATTTTTCTAAATATTGTTTACGCATGGACCATAAAATATCCAAATCTGTAGGATTCAATTTAGATAGAGCATATATCATAGTAAAACCAGGCCCATAATGTCCACGCAAACTATCAGGTACACCCTTAGAGCCTTCACCACTAATGCGGTTATTAAAGAACCCTTGGATACGACGATTATCTAAATCTATAATAATAAAACCTGACCCATCATACACATATAATGTATGATTAACACGTTTTAATGCACGTACTGTATTCGTAATAAAATACTGGTCCTTCAAATCAATGAGGGACGACTCATAACCAGAATGGTAAAAGTCACCATAATAATAGGCCCCGCCATCAGTAGACTCCAACAAGCCTTTAAATTCTTTTTGCTCTTCAGCACTGAAATCGGATAAAGATTTTAGCTTTGTTATATTCCGTAAACCTCGTTGGTAATCATCCGATTTAGTTGGCTCTATATGTTGCCCCCTAAAGATTATTGGCATTAAACGAAGTGCATTATCAGATAAATTATAAATCCCTAGTCCTTCATAACCTAAGAAATACACTTGTGATCCACTAGTCTTCATAGCTAATATTCGTTTTGAAATAATGGCATCACTAGAATTAACCAGTGTATGCGCTTCTGGATCAATACGTACTGTTTTACTATCATAATTTGCTCCTACAGCAAGCCAGTAAGATATCCCCATTATAATAAGTGCCAGTACAAATAATCCAATACGTTTTATATTCATCTACGCTCTCCATGACTTTCCAATCATAAAACGTAAAAGCATGCGTACAATATGTATCGTGTTTACAGTGTATCTAACATTAGATTATATACGATTCTAGCTTATGCACCCAATTGAACTAATCGATCAGCAATCTTAGTCCCTTTATATGTGAATGTTGGTAATAGCTGAGATAGCGGTTCTAGTACAAAATTACGATTCCAAAAATGAGGATGCGGTATCACAAGACTCTCATCACACAAAGAAATCATCTTCCCCTCTATATCGTACACTAAAATAATATCCAAATCTAATGTGCGAGGGCCCCAATGAATCAATCGTTTTCGTCCAGCCTCCTGCTCTAATTGCTGAATAAGGCTGAGCATTTGATGTGGCTTTAGCGTGCTTTCACAAGACCATACGCCATTAATAAAGGTATCTTGTTCTGTATATCCCCACGGCTTAGTTTCAATCAGAGAAGAAGTAACTAGCTTGAAAATTGCCTCATGTTGTAGTAAGGATTGAAAAGCAGAACTGATATAACCTCTCTTATCCCCCATATTCGAGCCTACACTGATGTAATAGGTATACATCAAATTTGTCCTCTTGTGGTGATCACCTCAACATAATCTAAAATACCTGAAATTGGTACAGATGGTTTACGCACCGTTACAGATAAACCTACGATGCCTTGATAATGTTGGTACAAGGCATCGGCGATAAGCGCCCCTAATCGCTCTAACAGATTGTGCTTCTCACCAATCATAATGGATTCTACAGTTTCATATACCTCTACATAATTGATGGAGTCCTCTAACTGATCACTTTGACCAGCCTTTGTAAGATCGGTTATTATTTCTACATCTACAAAAAATCGTTGCCCTTGTTCTTGCTCAGATGCCAAATTTCCGTGGTATCCGTAGAATGCCATATTTTTTAAAACAATTCTATCCATTATTCACCTCGTAACAAGCCGTCTGCTACAGCTAAGGCGCGTTTGTGCATTTTTACATTGTGAACACGCACCATATCAACGCCTTGGAATACACCTGTAATACAAGCAGCTACCGTACCTTCATCGCGATCTTCTGGAGGCAATCCGCCTAACATAGATCCGATGAAACGCTTGCGGCTTGGAGCGAGCAAAACAGGGTATTCATAAGCAGTTAACTCACCCAAGCGTTGCATAACTTCAATATTTTGTTCTTCAGTTTTACCAAAACCAATACCTGGGTCAAGCCAGATTTGTTGTAGCGTTACACCCTCTTTCAACGCCTTATCGATAGCATAGAAGAAGAATGCTTTCATATCTTCAATGATATCACCATAATTTGTATCATTACTATTATGCATGATGATAACAGGTACCTTATATTTAGCCACCACCGCGGCCATATCAGGATCATAATGTAAGCCCCATATATCATTTAGAATATGTGCCCCTTTTGAGAAAGCATATTCTGCGGTTTTAGCATGATATGTATCGATAGACACAGGAACAGTAGAGGCCTTTAAGACAGGTTCTATCAAAAGAGATAAGCGATCTATCTCTTCGTCCGTAGTCAAAGGTGTAGAACCTGGTCGTGTAGACTCAACGCCTAAATCGATAATATCTGCACCATCTTCAATCATTTGTTTCACATGAGCAGTAGCTGTTTCTGGTGTATTGAATTGCCCCCCATCAGAGAAGGAGTCAGGTGTACCATTCAATATACCCATGATAAGGGTACGATCACACAAAGATAAGCTTTTGCCATCATTCCATGTATAATTTCTACGTTTAAACATTTACCTGTCCTCCGCCTAACATTGCCAACGCTTCATCCCTTACTGTACCTGTTTCAGCTAATACGCCTCGGCTTTCTAAAGTAATTACCTTTGAATCTTGCTGCATAGTTCCTTTAATAAGCATACACAACTGAGTCGATGTAATGCGTACAAAAACGCCATGAGCAGATAAATCATTCATTATCGCATCTGCTAATTCAGATGCTAACCGCTCTTGTAATTGCGGTCTGCGACTGAGTATATTAACAACATCTTGAAACTTACTGAGCCCTGCCACACATCCATCCTTGGGTTGATACACAATGTCTACAGTCCCAAAAAATGGCAATAAGTGGTGCTCACACATAGAATAAAAGGGAATACCTGTAACGGCTATAAGTCCCTTGTAATCAGTGCTAAACGTTTCACCCCATACCGATTTTGTTTCGACTCCTACGCCACTAAATAATTCACTATATAATTCTGTTACACGACTTGGTGTCTTTTCTAACTCTGGTGCCTCTGTATCAACAGATAAAGCCTCTAAGAATTGCTTTATCCCGTCATTTGCACGTTGATTCATCGGTCCTCCTAAACAATCTTTGTCGTCCAATCTTCAATATTCCAAATATCCGTAACCCAATCTTGATAGAATTCAGGCTCGTGACTTACCAATATAATTGTACCTTTAAAATCACGTAGTGCACGGCTCAGCTCTTCTTTTGCACATATGTCTAAATGGTTAGTCGGTTCGTCTAGGACCAACACATTGTACTTATTCTGCATGAGCTTGCATAGACGAACCTTCGCATTCTCACCACCTGAAAGTACGCGCATTTGAGACGTAATATGTTCATTTATAAGGCCACAACGAGCTAATGCTGCACGCACCTCTGCATTTGTCATCGCCGGATATTCATTCCAAATATAATCTAACGCTGTTTCGGAATTAGATGGCGTATCCTCTTGGGCAAAATAGCCAACTTGTAAGAATTCACCTTTTACCAACTCACCACTAACAGGCTTTAATAGACCTAAAATAGTCTTCAACAACGTTGTTTTACCTAAACCATTGACACCGCGAATAGCAATTTTTTTGTTTCTTTCAATTTGAAAGTCTACTGGTCTTGTTAATGGTTCATCATAACCTAATTGCAATCCAAAAGCCTCTACAATAAAGCGACTTGGCGTACGTCCTTCTTTAAAGCCAAAAGTGGGCTTGATATACTCTTTTGGCTTTTCTAGAATTTCCATCTTTTCTAAGCGCTTTGCTCGAGAATTTGCCATACCACGTGTTGCAACGCGCGCTTTATTGCGCTGAATAAAGTCTTCCATACGCTCAATCTCTTGCTGTTGACGTTCATACGCCTTAGCTGCTTGCGCTTTTTTCACCTCGTAAGCAGCTTGGAACTGATGATAATCACCAGTATAACGCGTAAGCACCGCTTGTTCAATATGGTAAATAACATTGACTACGGAGTTTAAAAACTCCATATCATGAGAAATCAAGATAAAGGCATTTTCATAATTTTGCAAATAGTTTTGCAACCACTGAATATGCTCCACATCAAGATAGTTTGTCGGTTCGTCTAAGAGCAAAATAGTCGGTTTCTCTAGTAATAGTTTTGTGAGCAAAACCTTGGTACGTTGACCACCGCTGAGCTCTGTTACATCTCTATCTAAGCCGATATCCATAAGTCCCAATCCGGCAGCGGTACGCTCAATAACCGCATCAATTTCATAGAACCCACGTTGCTCAAGAATTTCTTGCCATTCCCCTACCTGTTCAAGTAGCTTATTCATTTCATCTTCGGATACATCACCCATACGATTATACGCATCGTTAATGTTTTGCTCCATGACGAACAAATCATCAAAAGCACGTTGTAATACATCACGGATGGTCATACCTTTTTCAAGAACAGCATGTTGATCCAAATACCCGACAGTTACCTGATTGGACCATTCAATTTTCCCCTCATCAGGTGGCAATTTACCTGTAATGATATTAAGAAACGTAGATTTACCTTCACCATTTGCACCAATGAGGCCTACATGTTCACCTTTTAGCAAACGGAATGATGCATCATCTAAAATTTGTCGCGCTCCAAAACCATGAGTTACATTTGAAACGGTTAAAACACTCATATCTATCTCCACCGGAATAAAAGCCGTCTTGTTGAAGACGGCTTATTTCATACTTACTTAAATATTATATCTATTGTACCTTTTTGACCTCTATATGTCAAAAATTGAACTTACTTACACATCGCATAACGCAAGGCTACAACAGCCATAATCTTAGCTCCTTTAATAGCTTGGTCTAACCCATAGTCAGATCCAGCAGCACAAGTAAATTCTGGCGTATGCGCTTCTAAACCTAATCCAATCTGCAAGGTAGGCTGTGCTGTTGGTACTTCGTAAGACACATTACCTACATCAGTGCTACCATCCGCCTCATCATCAGGCAATATTCGTGGGCTTTCACCAAATTCAGTCATCACATCTTTAAAGAGATTTAATAACTGTTTATCTTGACGCATATCCTTAAAGAGTGGCTCATAGTGATGCATCTCAACTTGAGCTCCATAGGATGAACCGATTTCTTGGGCTGCCTCTTTAATAGCCGGCAAAATAATACCTTCTAAATCATCCACTGTACTACCACGAACAGTCATACGAATCGTAGCCTTTGGTGTAACCACATTTGGTGCCGTACCTGCCTCTGTAAAGATGGCACCTACAATAGCACCTTTAGGAAAGGTCTTTTTTAAATCTTTTACCCTTTGATATAAGTCTACCGCACAATCTAAGGCATTGATTCCTGAATCTGTTAAGGATGCAATATGACAAGAACGTCCATGGAACGTAACCTCTAGAGGATGTGTCGCCAAGGATGTACCGCCCACCTCATTTTCTCCACCTGGATGAATGATAAGTGCTGCCTCATAGCCTTTAAAAAGACCAGCCTCTGCCATATATACCTTACCACCGATAGTTTCCTCTGCAGGGCAACCAAAGAAAGTCGTTCCCCAATCCTGTGGCGCACTTTGACTGAAAGCAACAGCAGCACCTAAGCTCATCATGGCAATAAGATTATGACCACAACCATGACCGAGCTCAGGTAAGGCATCATATTCTCCTAAGAATGCGATTTTATATTTAGCATTACCTCTATAGTCGGCTCTCAACGCGGTTTGTAACTCACGCATGTCGGCGAGACCTACTTGAGATATAAAATTCTGTTTTTCTAAGAATTGGTGAATTGCCTTTACTGCTTTATGCTCATTCAAGCCCAATTCTGGATTATCGTGTAAATATAAGGAAATAGCACGTAATTCCGGTGCCATATTATCTATGATGGCACAGGCACGAGCCTCTCGTTCTTGTAGTGTCATAACTCCCCTTATTGTTATCTAATATCTTTATTATCTAATATTTTATTACCTAATATCTCGGTAACTACTATTTTTATCTAATATCTGTTTATCTGTTTGTCTGTTAACTAAAATCGTTCACCTAAAAGCTCTTATCTATTTCGTATAAGGATGAACGATGATGGTATTAGAAATATATCTAAAGCTAATCGTCGCTCCTAGCGGTAAGGTTTGATGTGGTGAACCATGTCCCGTTGGCACATAGCATGCAAAGGGATCTGGCATTTCTGGATTTCTATTTTCCTCCATGTAGCGCAATGCTTCATAACCTAAGTCATAATCTCGTTCATCTTCATCTCCTTCACAATCTGTAAAGGTGCCAATCACTAAGCCTTTAATGCGACTCAACAAACCACTGAGGCGAAATTGTTGTAACATACGATCCAGCTTATAAGGAGCCTCCCCTACATCTTCAATAAATAGTAAGGTATCCTCCCAAGATTCATCCTCTAAAAAATAAGGTGTTCCTGACAGAACGGATAATATCGTCATATTACCACCACGCAAAATCCCTTCTCCTAGCTCGGTACCAATCGCACCTCTAGGAGGTTCTGGCAAAGGTTCTATAACTTTTAATTTACCTTCTAAAACATTAAATAATGCATCAATATCTGCCTTACGTTCTGCTTTAAAATCTACCCCCATAGGCCCATGATACGTAATAAGGCGACTGTATCGATTGATAGCCATATGGAGCGCTGTACAATCACTGTATCCAACAAAAGCCTTACGATACTTGCGAATCGCTTTATAATCCAGTCGTTCTAAATAGCGCATCGTGCCATAACCACCCCGTAAGGCGAGCACCGCATCACAAGGGGCTGTAGTCATCATGTATTGAAACTCTGCGGCTTGCTCCTCAGGTGTGCCTCCATATAGCCCCTTTCGGCTTGCACTTTCACCCACAAGCACCTTATAGCCTTTAGCCTTACAAATTTCTTCTATTCTATGTAAATCTTCATCGCCAGCACTAGCAGGTGCCATAATACCTATGGTCATTCCCGGTGCCAAACGTTTTGGTTCAATCCAGTCCATATATCCTCAAAAAATACCAGTTAACTTCTAATGCATCAATATTAACATACCATATTTGTAACGTAATTTATAAAACATATGTAAAAAAAGTATGTAGCATAATGTAAAGTTTATGGCGTAATTCAAAATTTATATACTTATTTGTAGAAACAAATCTATAAAACATATTCATAAGATACAACAAAAGACGTACATCAGGTGTACGTCTTAAGTGTATCTTATTTGTATGCTTTTTTAAAGTCAACAAGGCCCAATGTGGTCCAGAAATAATTTTGAATTGTTCCGTTTGTTACATATGGTTGTGTTGTAAAGTACAACGGCATAACAAGAGATTCATCAAAGATCATTTTTTCTGCTTCATGCATCAACGCATCACGAGCAGCCCCATTTGGAGTTGTACGAATGCGAGCAATCAACTCATTATACTCATCACTATGGTACTGTCCATCATTATCTTCAGCAGAGAATACCTCTAAGAAGTTTTGTGGATCGCTATAATCAGCAACCCAAGAAGCGCGCGCAACTTGGTACTTACCAGCTTCACGGTCTGCTAAGAATACCTTTGTCTCTTGATTTTGTAAGCGTACATCTGCACCAAATGCATTTATCCAAGCATCTTGAATCGCTTCTGCAATAGCTTTATGTAATTCACTTGTATTATACAAAATCGTAATTTGTGGCAATGGACGATTCTTACCATAGCCAGCCTCTTTAAGGATTTTCTTGGCTTGCTCTACATCTTCGTATACGAGATAACTACCAGCTTCACGGAAGTCTTCACGGCCATTGCTTTCGAGCATACCATATGGTACAAACGCATAAGCTGGTTCTTTACCGCCTCTAACAATATTATTAACAATGTTAGCACGGTTGATAACCATAGAAAAGGCTTTACGCACATTTGGATCTGTGAAAGGTTCTGCTTTCACATTGAATACGTAATAATAGTTACCAAGCATAGGGCCAATATGTAATAAGCCTGCTTCTTCTAAACGTTTTTGATCCGCTACAGGAGGCTCAACAGTCATATCAGCTTCGCCACCTTCAACTAAGGTGAGACGCGTACTTTGAGACTCACTAATAGGCCAATTCATTTTCTCTGTTTTCACAGATTCTGCGTCCCAATAATTTGGATTCTTGATGAAATCCATTTCCCCATTATGCTTCCAAGAAAGCAAGCGATATGGACCATTGGATACTATAGTTTCCGCATTAGCTGCCCAATTTTCATGAGCCTCTACTGCTTTTTTGCTCACTGGATAATAGCTATGAGACGCTAATAGTTTCAAGAAATAAGCTGTTGGATTTTCTAAGGTAACTACCAATGTATCCTCATCAGTAGCCTTAACACCAACCTCTTCAGCCGTGGCTTTGCCAGTATTAAAGGCTTCGCCATTTTTCAATACATATAGCATGTATGCATTGTCCGCATGGACTTCAGGGTCTAATACGCGTTTCCAAGCGTATTCAAAGTCATAAGCCGTCAAAGGCTCTCCATTAGACCATTTCAAATTAGGTCGTAAATGGAAGGTATACTCACGGCCATCATCGGAGATTTCCCAATTTTTAGCAAGTGCTGCTTCTGGTTCACTTTCATCATTCAAACGAACTAGACCATCGAATAATTGAAGTTGAACCGTAGCCTCCGGAGAGGTAGTAGACTTTGCGGGATCCAATGTGGATGGTTCCTGCTCAATAACATAGCGGATTGTGTGTTCATCGATTGGTTGAACACCACGCGGGTACCCAAATACGAATAAGAGTACACTCACCCCTAGAGCGAGGACCATGAGTTTTAACAAGTTTCGTTTATCCATCATGGCAATGCTTCCTCTACAAATTCTTTCATGATGCGCCCAACTTGAGCGCCTAACTCTTTACCTCGGTCATTATCGATATCGCTCATTAAAAGAATAAAGCAGAAATGACCTCTAAATGTTTCTATTACACCCCCATCATGCTCTACGCGATCAAGGGATCCTGTTTTATGGTGAAAGCGTATGCCTTCTCCCCAGTAAAATGGTAAGATATCACGGAATTGTTGGCGACCTAAAATATTCCACATTTCTCGGCCATAAGCATCTCTATCACGACATTCAAAAATATGTTTATACAGACGAGCTAGTGACATGGCTGTAATGTAATTATCACGCCCTTCAGCCAAGGCTTTAAGGTCCATCATCATGCGATTAAGCTCCATCTCATCCAGACCAAGCTGTTCTGCTCGTGCATTGATGTTTTCCATACCAAGCACTGTGATGAGTAGATTTGTCGCAATATTATCACTAAGAACCATCATGAGACGGCACAACTCAAGATAGGTAAAACTGTGTTTACCAACTAACTCTTGTAGTGCGCCGCCACCTTCAACGCGTGGAGTTCTAGATAAAGGAACGGTATCATTAATGTCCAATTGCTCAGTACGAGCTAAATGAAAGACATATTCCATAATAAGTACCTTAATTAAACTCGCACTAGAATGTACAGTATTTTCACCTCTAGCTGCGATGAGTGTTGGTTCCTCTTCATCATCAAATTGTAACACTGCATAAGATATATTTCCTGCTGGAGCCAATTCTTTAATGACTGTATCTAGTTGATGTTCCAGGGACTTGCCAACAATTAGTTTTTCCATACTATTCTCCCATTATATGTGCCAGCATGCGATGCGGCGATCAGCCCAGTCTCGAAGTGGTGGACGTTCTGTAAAACAACGCCCTTCCGCTTCTGGGCATCGACCACTAAACAAACAGCCTTTTGGCGGTTCTAGTGGATTTGGTGGATCCCCTTTAAGAGGTGCCCCAATTGGTGCATGTGGCATAACTGGACCATTTAAGGCCGTCAATGCACGGGTATACGGATGTTGTGGAAATTCATATAAGTCCAATGCAGGACCTTCTTCCATAACAGCACCTAAATACATAACAACCATGCGATGACTAATGTAACGCACCATGTTTAAATCATGAGAAATAAAGAGGTACGAAATACCATGCTGTTCTTGTAAACGTTCAAGTAATGTCATAATTTGTACTTGAATCGACACATCTAACGCAGAAATCGGCTCATCACAGATGATACATTGAGGCTGCATAATAAGAGCCCGTGCAATGCCGATACGTTGACGTTGACCACCAGATAATTCATGAGCATAACGCTCACCAAAAGACATATTTAAGCCAACTTGGTCAAGCACCTCTTTTACGCGAATAACTCGATCCCGAGGTGTGTACTTCGGGTCCAATTCTAAAGGCTCCTCTAAAATCGCATTAACTGTAAGTCGTGGATTAAGGGATGCATAAGGATTTTGGAATACCATTTGCATCACTGGATGTACAGCCTTTCTATCTACATAAGGATTGATATATTGACCATTCATATAAATAGAACCAGATGTAGCTTGATGTAATCCCATCAAGGTATAACCAAATGTAGATTTACCACATCCAGATTCACCTACGATACCAAGGGTTTCCCCTGGTGATTGATATAGGCTCACGCCTTGTACAGCGTGTACCGTTTGTTTTGGCTTAAATAAGCCGCCTGACAGGGTGAACTCTTTAACGAGATTGTCAGTCTCCCATACGTAACTCATTAAAGTCCCTCCAACTTAGCTAACCAACATGTAAACTGATGACTTTCACCAACATTTGTAACCATCGGAACCCGATTACCACAAATTCGCATAGCCCACTTACAACGAGGATTAAAAGCGCATCCACGTGGTAAGTCAAATAAATCAGGAGGTTGACCTTCAACGGCCTTCAATTCACCATGCCATTTACCTTGTGGCAATGCTAGTAATAGCCCCAATGTATATGGATGACGAGGTTCGCTAAAGATACCATCTACCGTAGCAGACTCAACACATTTACCTGCGTACATAACCATAACACGATCGCAAATTTGAGCGATAACACGTAAGTTGTGAGAAATAAAGATGATACCAATGCCAGCCTCTACGGCTAACGTTTGCATAAGGCGCAAAATTTGTGCCTCTGTAGTAATATCAAGAGCTGTTGTGGGCTCATCACATATCAAAATCTTAGGACGACCGGCCACCGCCATAGCGATACATACGCGTTGACGCATACCGCCACTCAACTCATGAGGATATTGAGACAAACGTCGTTCCGGTGTAGATAGGCCCATCTTCTTCAACAAATCGATGGCAATGGCCCTTTCATCGTAATCTTCACCATACGCATTTGTACGATGGATAACCTCATACATTTGCTCCCCAATCGTCATGATAGGATTCAAAGAGGTCATAGGATCTTGGAACACCATGGCAACCGTCGTACCACGAAGTTCATTCCAATCATCTTCAGTAAATCCAAGACAATCGTGACCATCAATCATAAATGTATCCGCTTTAATTTTAGTTTTACCATATGGCAATAAGCCCATTAAAGAGTTAACTAAAACGGATTTACCACATCCAGATTCACCTACAATACCTAATATCTCACCACGCTCTAAGGAAATATCTTGATTGCGAATAACTCGCAACGGGCCTTGGAAGGTATTGATGGTAATGGATACATTACGCACATCAACAATAGCGTTATTCATTATCTATCTCCTTCCTTAGGGTCTAATACATTGCGCAAGCCATCGCCAAGGAAAGCGAAACCAAGCATGGTAACACTAATAGCAACAGCTGGGAAAATCAATTGGAATGGATAGGAGCGCATGCTACTAATCCCTTCAGAAGCTAATACGCCCCAGCTCGCCATAGGTGCATTTACACCTAAGCCGATAAAACTAAGAAATGCTTCTGTAAAAATTGCCTCTGGAATGGCCAATGTTAAAGTAATAATGATAGGCCCTACACAGTTTGGTAAAATATGACGTAATAAAATGCGATACTTCGGAATACCCATGGATTCTGCTGCGATGATGTATTCTTCGTTTTTAACTTTCAAAATTTGGCTACGTACGATACGAGCCATATTAAGCCAGTACGCAATACCTAATGCTACGAAAATAGATATAAGACCGGGTCCAAGTACAACCATCAACAAGATAACATATAGTAAAAGTGGAATGCCGTACAAAACATCTACAATGCCCATCATGATACGGTCTACTTTACCACCCATATAACCTGCAATACCGCCATAGGCAACGCCGATTACAAGGTTGATGAAAGCTGCCACAAAACCAATGGTTAAGGAAATACGCGCACCATACATAACACGCGTATAAATATCACGGCCCAATGTATCCGTACCAAACCAATGACTAAAGCTTGGACTTTGGTTCGCATCGATTAAAGATTGATCCGCATATGTATAAGGTGAAATAAGTGGCCCTAAGATAGCAAGTACAATCATCACTAAGATGATGCTCGCCCCGACTACGGCCAAACGATTTACCTTAAATTTCTCCCATTTACTAGGACGCTTTATAAAACTAGTAATCTCTTCTTGAGGGGCCCGTTCAATAGGTAAAAAGTCTTCCTTATTCATTCGAACCCTCCTCTGTTGTAACGCGTGGATCGATTAATGGATAGATCATATCCACCAAAATATTAAGAAATACTACAAGAGCACTATAGAAAATTGTAATACCAAGAATAACTGTATAATCACGGTTATAAATTGATGTTACAAAATACTGACCTAACCCAGGAATCGCAAAAATTGTTTCAACGATAAAGCTACCCGTTAACAAGCTAGCTGCCAATGGGCCTAAGTACGTAATAACTGGCAAAATCGCATTACCTAGTGCATGACGAGTCAAAATCGTCCAAGAACCTAGACCTTTTGCACGAGCTGTACGAATGTATTCTTGTTGATACACATCAAGTAAACCACTACGCGTTAAACGAGCAATAAAGGCCATCGGTTGTGCTGCTAATGTTAACACAGGCAACACCATATAAGATGGGCCACGCCATAAAGCTACCGGGAACCAGCCCAGTTCAAAGCCTACTATGTACACAAGGACAGCACCGATAATAAATGTAGGCACAGATATACCGATTGTAGATAATATAGTCACCGCATAGTCCACAATACTATTAGGTCTCATAGCGCTTATAGCACCAGCTGTAATACCACCAACTACAGCGACCATTAAAGATAATAAACCGAGCTGCGCGGAAATTGGAAATGCATCGCTAATAATATCGTTTACACTACGGCCTTCATACTTAAATGATGGGCCCAAGTCACCTGTAATGACGCCACCTAAATAGTCTCCATATTGTTTCCACACAGGATCATCGAGATGATACTTTGCCTCGATACTTGCTTTCACCTGAGGCGGTAATTTCTTTTCTGTTGTAAAAGGCCCACCAGGTATCGCATGCATTAGTGCAAACGTTACAGTAATGATGACCCATAAGATTATGATTGCGCCACCTAGGCGTCGAAATACATACCTTGTCATTGTCACTTTCCTCCATAAAAAGTCTATTCGTTTTATTATACTACACTATGAAGTTAATTTCATGATTAACATCATTACATTTACAGAAAGCCTTACATAACGTACAATAAAATATATATTTATTTGGAGGTGTCTATGACAGCAGTACCTAGAGTTTTAACAATTCAAGACATGAGCTCTATCGGACGCTGTGCTCTTACCGTTATGATTCCAATCATCAGTGCCATGCGCTGTCAGGCGGTTCCTTTGGCAACAGCGGTACTAAGCAATCACTTAGAGTATCCACACTATGAATTCGTAGATTTATCTGCTCATATGAGAGATTTTATGGACTGCTGGGATAAGAACGAAATTGACTTTCACGCTATCGTAAGTGGTTTCTTGGCATCGCCAGAACAAATTCACCTCGTCGAAGAAGCTATCAATCGATTTGCCTCTAATGACCAAATGGTTATCGTCGATCCCGCAATGGCCGACGATGGTCGCCTCTATTCCATTTATACTCCTGATATGGTTGTAGCTATGCGCCAACTCGTATCTAAGGCTCACATCGTAAAACCAAACTATACTGAGGCTTGCTTCTTATTAGATATTCCATTCTCGACAGACCCTATTAATGAGGATGAATTGCGCAAACGGTGTAAACAGTTACATCATATGGGGCCTGAAATGGTTATCATGACCAGTGTTCCATCGGAAACGCATGCGGTCATTGCCGTCTATAATGGTCCTACAGACCTTTTAAAAACATACTCGATTCCTCTAGTACCTGTAAAAGCTACAGGCACAGGAGATATTTTTACTGCTGTATTATCAGGTGCAGTAATGAGAGGATATTCACCTTATGATGCGGCAGAACTGGCAATGAATTTTACTACCAAAGCGATTCAAGCTACATTAGATACAGTAAAATCAATGAAACATGGTGTTGCATTTGAGCTCATCTTGCCAGAATTAACTCAACTATAAGCTAAAAATGAAGGGGAACTTATGGACTTACTTTATGTTGTATTACGAACATTGCTCATATGTATCATTGGTTTGCTCATTGCATTCCAAGGACGTCGCATGGGACTATCGATTTTTAATCTGACGGGACGGTTAAATAGACTACAATTTATCATATGCTTCATCGCTTTGATGATTTTATTCCACATCGTTCACTATATCGATGAAATACTCTTAGACTTTGTCGTATCCTTACCGGCATATTGGTTGACTAGAGTCATTGTCTGGCTCTTATTAGCAACCCTCTTCCCATTATCTTGCGTCTTATTTGGTCGTCGTATTCACGACATCGGCTTCAATGCATGGGCAGGAATTCTTTGGTCGATAATTATGATCTTCGTTAATACTTACTCGGCTGTCTCTCCATTCAATTACATGCTAGAGCTTTTTATATGGCTCATCGGCTTCCTATTCTGGGTATTGCCAGGACAACCTGAGCCTAACCAATACGGTAATCCTCCATTTATGCCTGTAAATCAGCCAACATATGAATCAGTACAAACTTCTGTATCAAGCAAAAAACAAGAAAACCGCAAACCAGCTCGAAAACGTCGTAAAAAACGATAACCAAAATTAATAACTTGTAATCAAAAAAACGTATCTCTCATTGATATGTCCCCATTTTATTGGATATCCAGTAAAGGGGGACATATCACACATAGAGATACGTTTTTATATTTTATATTTCTTACGATATTAATTCATCAGTAACATCAACTCAATCAATGTACAGCCGATATAAGCAATAATAAACTTAACCTTTTGTTTACGCGCTCTATCATCATCTGCAATTTTAAGACGATTAGCAAGGAATCGCTTATCTCGAATTTGCAACAAGAGGTGTTTGATTCGCTCCTGGCTTTCATTGGCTGTATCCTCATCACAATCAGATGTCAATGTAGCTTGTTGCATGAAGATACGACGATGTAGTTTACGCATTTGAATTTTGATATTGTTATGTACAAACGCACTTTGCCACTGTTTGCGGGAATCAAAATACATGTACAAATACCGCGGAATATTCATAACTAAGAAGGAAATGATGAAAATCCCCAATGAAATCAAAAAGTACGTGGAGAACGAGAACTCTAACGTTTCCGTCGGTAAGTAGTGATGCAAGATAATAAATGTAATCCATACACCAATTGGCAACAAAAGAACTGCTGCAATATCAATAGAACGAAGCCAGCTAGTGCGAGTCGGCACATCAGGCACCGTAAAAGTATCTACAGGATCATGGAACGCATAGTAATCTAACTGCAACACAGATTGACTGGTACGCGGGTTCCCCAACAAAACAGGTCCATTGCTACCAATATGGCGCTCAGGCATAGGTATGAATTTTTTCACTTGTGTATTAGGCAATAAGTCAAACTGGATAATCCCTTTCTTCTCAAAGCGTACGGTAGATCCTTTTTCTCCCAATGCAATAGGGTTAAAGAATATACCAAAAAGACTGAGACACCAGTTTCCCAACAAGTGTAAAATAGAGTTCAAAATAAACCCACCTGTATCTATATTATTTGTATCAAGTCGAATTGCAAAAGATGATGAATAATCATCAAACCATAGATCCTCTAAGGTGAATTCCACATTAATCACATTCCCCCATTTTGTAATAATGGATAGGAATATTTGATTGTTTGGTTCAAATTCAAATGTTATAGCATAAAAGAACCAATGATTGCGAAGAGCGGCACGCAACATGCGATTAACCATATCTTCTTCAATATATAGTAAACGATGGTCAAACAAATCTTGTTCTAAAGGCGCTTTCTCTAATACAGGTGCCTTATCCACCACCGCATCACGATCAGATAATGCTTCATCCACCAAAGCTCGTAATTTGGTGAAGATTTTAGTCATAACCCCTCCAAGGGTGAAAAAATAGGTTTTAATATAAAAATTATACCATATGTTGCATGATTTATCGATAAAAGTATACTACATATACTATTAAATATAAATATAACTAAAGCCCCTTTTTACATAGCAAAAGGGGCTTTATTACTGTAGTTTAATATTGTCCCTATTATAATTTAATATTCATAATAGGTCTTAAATTGCAACATGAAATTAAAATATTGTCCAATCTACAATCAAGCATTTGTAATAGATACTTTTATTGATATTTAGTTTTATTGAATACTTGCCATAGATAAATAACAGTATTCATAGAAACACCCTCGAAGAGCTATCAATTCTTCATACGTTCCATCTTCAACAATTTGACCTCTATCCATAAATATAATTCGATCCATTTGTTCTAAACCTTCCAATTGATGCGTAATATATAGACATGTCTTACCATCTACATAATGCATCAAATCACGATGCAAGGCTTTTCGTGTTACTTGATCTAAACCCTCTAAAGGTTCATCTAATAAAATAATTTTAGGATTGCGTAAGAACAATCTAGCTAATGCAATTCTTTGACGCTCGCCACCACTCAAACCTTGTCCTCCACTACCTACAATCGTATTCATCCCCTCTGGTAATTTTTCGACTACGGAACACAATGAGGCGCGATTAATGGCTTGCTCTAAGTCTTCTTTAGACGCCTCAGGTCTAGCAAGACGTATATTGTCTTTAAAGGATGCATTAAAAATATACGTATCTTGAGTTATAGTTCCCAATGCATTACGCCAAGTATCAATTGAAATATCTTTCAACTCCACTGCACCTATACGAATGGAACCACCATAATCATATAGTCGCTCAAGCATATTAAACAATGTCGTCTTGCCAGATCCACTAGCCCCAACGATAGCAATAGATTGTCCTTGTTGAATATGTAGTCTAAGATTCTCATAAATATGGCGATATTCATCATAACCAAAGGATACATCTGTAAAAATAATATCATCATTAGGATTAAATGATTTTGGTGATATAGGATCTACAATAGATATAGGTTCATTACTAAGAGCCATGAGACGACTTGTAGCAACTTTACTTTCTGCACCATGATGAACTGCCGCGATCATAGGTTGTAACGCTTCAAACCAAGCCTGAGTACCAATGGCAGCCACCGCTACCATAACACTGGCCCAAGCACCTGTTAATGCATTAGAGGCCATAATAGCTACAATAACTACAGTTAACTGAACACCGCCTATGAATAGTGTATTACCCATATTCATGCCACGCTCAATAGTACCTTTTTGAGCATCTACATTACGCATCATATGCTGAATACGCTTATATACCATTTCTTCATTACCATAACTAATCACATCTTCCAGGCTATCCATAGTATCACTTAAAAGCGCTTTATAATCACCTTGTTGGGGCCCAATCGCACGTAAAGATTGTTTATTATACGAATAAACAACCAAAGGTACTATTACACCTAATACGAAGGCCGACAAAAGAATAGGTATAATCAAACTATTGTCAATTGTAGAAACTCCATATGCAATCAATATAGTCAAGGCAACGGCTGCTACGGGTGGAATCAAAGTGCGCAAGTAGAAGAATTGTAATACCTCTATATCCCCCATGATGCGTCCCAACATATCACCTGCCCCAAACCGTTTGAGTATAGCAGGTGCCAATGGTTCCAAATGAGCATAAAACCACAAGCGCAAGCCATAGAGTCCTTGGAATGCCATGCGATGAGATGTATAGCGCTCAAAATAACGACATACAGCACGACTAACACCGAAAAATCGAACTCCTACGATTGCAAGACTTAAATAAGTAAGTCCTGGTTGCAGTGCGGCAGATGCCAATAGCCAAGAGGATACTGTCAAAAGCCCAACATTCATAAACACTGTTAAGAATGTAAATAGCAAGGCCAATACTAATGACCACTTAGCGGGACTCAATACAGAAAACAACAATTTCCAACCTTGTAAGCCCATATTAGAATCTTTTGCATTATCTTTAAAGGTCTCAGTATATTTAACAAATTTAACAAAATGCTCTGTACTATTGATAGGTGTATCTACGACCAATGTATTCTCTGAATCAAATTGTTTTCCAATATACAATGGTTCTTCAAGAGTTGCTGATAATTGCCCTAAGCCAGATGTAACAAGGTCTTTAAAATACCCCTCTTCTTCAAGTAGGTCATGATAAGAACCTTCTTGAATAATTAATCCATTTTTCAAGACATATAGTTTAGATGCCCAGTGCATAGTTTGTAAGCGATGTCCAATAATGATAACAATCTTATTTTCCATCAAACGCTGGATAGCTGCACTTATAATGGATTCTGTTTTTACATCTAGATGTGCTGTCACTTCATCAAGAATCAACACCTGACCCTTTCGGAGGAATGCACGAGCTAAAGCAATACGCTGTCGTTCACCACCACTAAGGCCTAAACCACCTTCTCCAATAACCGCATCAAGCCCATCTTGTTGTCGATTAATAACATCTAATAGTTGAACCTCTTTGCAAGCATCGAGAATATCTGCATCACTTACATCCATACCAAAGGATAAAACCTCTCGTAAGGACCCTTTCATAATATGTGGATGCTGAGACACGTAGGTAATTTGCTGACGCCACCAGTTGATATCTAAATCACATATATCAATGCCATCGATAGTAACTGTTCCTTTCGGAGCCTGTAAAAACCCTCCAACAATATGGGCCATAGTAGATTTACCAGCTCCGCTTTCACCAACGAGCATAATAGGTGCATTACGTTCAGCCTGCAGCGTAATGTGGTGTACCCCATTCTCACTATTTTTATAGGTGAAAGTTAAATCTTTAATTGCAATTTCCTGTATAGGCTTATCAAGTTTAGACTCACCACCTACTGGTAAATAAGGTGGACGCTGCATGAATTCTTCATACTTCAGAATAGATGTTTTCCCTGCCATCCCTGTGTGGAAAGCTGCCCCCAATTGTCTAAATGGAGTATAGAACTCCGGCGCTAACAACAAAATAAAGAAGGCTGAAAAGAATGTGACTTCACCATCTAATAAGGTTAGACCTAAATATACCGCAATCAGAGCAGTACTAATTGTACTCACTAATTCAAGTACTAATGCAGATAAAAAGGCTACGCGCAACACGCGTAAAGTGGAATCTTTAAACTCTTGAGATAATCGACCAATAAC
Source organism: Veillonella parvula (assembly GCF_032577575.1). GTDB lineage: Bacteria > Bacillota > Negativicutes > Veillonellales > Veillonellaceae > Veillonella. The sequence continues at coordinate 130,364 of NZ_JAWFVO010000004.1, forward strand.
CTTAATTTGATCCTTTGCACGGCCAAAGAGCTTTAGCGTAGTAATCCCTTGTAGTACATCTAAAAAATGCCCCGATAGGAAGCTCATACGTTCCCATTGTTCCTTATTTAATCGATCAGCTTGCTTCCCAATCAAGATCATAAAAAATGGAATTAAAGGCACCGTAACAATCAAAATAATACCAATTATTGGCAATGTATTTACAATGGCAATCCCCATAATAAGAGGAATCATAATAGCATATAAAATCTGCGGAATGTAACGTGCTATGTAAGCATCTACTTGTTCTAAACCATCGGTAAGCATATGGATGACATCGCCATGACGTTCCTTATGCTGTATACCGAGCTTAAACATATGCGCCAAAGAGCGTTCTCTAAAGGATGCTTTTACAGCACTTCCCAAATGATTTGCTACCGCCTCTTGAACATAATGAGCCACCAATCTCACAATAATAGCAATAAACAAATAAATAATGGTGTTCGTTTCGTCAGCTAGTGTATGCTCCAAAAATATAAGATTATTTATTAAGGTTCCAAAGAACCAGGCTTGCCCAACAATGGACAGACTTTCTACTAAACAGGTTAAGCCGAGTAGCACAAGCGGTCCTTTATGTTCTAGCAGCGCTTTAAATGCGGTACGCTGTATCATACTATCCTCTACGGTAAATCTATTTAAATATATAAACTCAAACAAATTTAAATCCCTATTACTAAGCCTACAAGAGTCCAAGTGAATCTAAATTTATCAATATTATATTCATCTTACCATAAAAAAGAGGCGTGCCGCTACGGCACGCCTCACATTAAGACCTAATTTTTACAACTTACATAAGTTGTAAAGCTATACTATTAATAGTGTAAATCTTTTTCTGTTACACGATGACGGAATGTCCAATATACCCAAGATTGGTAAACCAAAATAATTGGCACAAATACGAAGGCTACACAAGTCATCAAAGTCAACGTATAAGTAGAGTTAGCTGCATTAGTAATAGTCAAGCTCCACTCAGGATTCAAAGAAGAAACCATGATGCGAGGGAACAAACCTGCAAAGTATGCAGCTGTTACAGAAATAACAGATAAACAACTGAATAAGAAACCCCATTTTGTATTTCGAGTGCGTGCTGCACCCCAAGAAATGAGGAAGGACATGATAGCTAATGCAAAGCAAACTATAGCTAATACAGAATTAAACAAATCTGTATACACGTAAGTTGCACCTACCAATGCCAATGCACCGATAGCTGTAGGAACACCTACTACCAAGGATGCCGCACGAGCGCGCTCAGAAACAGCACCAGCTGTTTTAATAGAAGTAAATAAACCACCATGGTATGTAAATACCAAAATGAACGCAATACCACAAAGTATGGTGTATGGACTTAATAAATCAGAAAAAGTACCAACATATGTCATACTTGCATCAATTGGAGTACCTTGAATCAAGTTACCTACTGTAACACCCCACAATAGTGCAGGAATCAAGGAACCAAAGAAGATGCAGTAGTCGAATGTTTTACGCCATAACAAATTAGGGCTCTTAGAACGGAATTCAAAGGATACACCACGAATAATAAGAGCTGCAAGCATCAAAAATAGAGCCAAGTAGAATCCACTAAACAATGTAGCATACACGTGAGGGAAGGATGCGAATAATGCCCCTCCGGCAGTAATCATCCAGACTTCATTACCATCCCACACTGGACCTAAGGCATTGATCATTTGTCGACGTTCAACGTCAGTTTTACCAATGAATGGCAACAAAATACCAGTACCATAGTCAAAACCTTCTAATAAGAAGAAGCCAGCGAATAGTACAGTAATTAAGATAAACCATACCACTTCAAGGTTATTAAAAATTAATTCCATAATCTTGCCTCCTCTTTTTCAACTACATCATGAGATGGATTTCCATCTGGACCTTTTTTAATGTGTTCTACAGCAAGGTAGATAGCCGCGATAGCAGCCACGATATACACAAGTGTAAAGCCGATGATTGTAGTCATAATTTCTGGAGCCGTTACGGATTTAGACGCACCATCTGCAGTCAATTGCAAACCATATACAAGCCATGGTTGACGACCTGCTTCCGCTACAAACCAACCAGTGGAGTGAGCGATGAATGGCAATGGCAACATCCAGAACATAATTTTTAAGAATGTACGATTTTCAACAAGCTTGTCTTTTGCATTTAGGATAAGACCTACAAAGGCAACAAGTAACATAAGAGAACCGGATGCTACCATGACACGGAATGTCCAGAAGATTGCTGGAACATCTGGAATATAGTTGCCAGGGCCATATTGAGCCTCCGCTTTTGCTTGAAGGTCTTTGATACCTTCTACCTTACCAGACGTAAAGGAGTTTTGAGTCAAGAAGGATAAACCACCAGGAATTTCAAGAGCACCTGTATTCTTTTGTGCTTTAGTATCAATATTAGCTACCAAAGAGAATGGCGCTGGATCTTGTGTTTCCCACAACGCTTCCATAGCAGCCATTTTCATAGGTTGTACTTTTGTGATGTATTGACCTTGATGATGACCAGCTAATGCACCTAAAGTACCAAATACAAGTGCGATAACCATGCCCCATTTAGCGGAGCGGCGGTAGAACTCTGTCGCATTATTACGCAATAAGTGCCATGCACTGATTGCCATAATAATTACACCAGCTGTTAATAAACCATTCAATACGATATGGAAAAATTGTCCAGGTACATAGCCATTTTGAACGATGGTCAGGAAATTTTCCATCTCTGCACGGCCATTGCGTAATACAAAGCCTACAGGATGTTGCATAAAGGAGTTGGCTACGAGAATCCAGAACGCAGATAAGTTAGTACCTAACGCTACAAATGTAGCTACAAGGGCGTGAACACATTTATGTAAGCGGTCCCAACCGAAAATCCAAACGCCCATGAATGTAGATTCCAAGAAAAATGCCATTAATGCTTCAAGGGCCAATGGGGCACCAAAAATGTCACCCATAAAACGAGAATATTCTGCCCAGTTCATACCGAAATGGAATTCCTGAACAATACCAGTCACCACACCCATGGCAAAGTTAATTAGGAACAATTTCCCCCAGAACTTAGCCATTTTTTTGTATACTTCTTTACCAGTCGACACATAGGTCCACTCTAAAGCAGCAACAGTCACTGTCATACCTAGTGTGAACGGCACAAATAACCAGTGATAGATAGATGTTAGCGCGAATTGCAATCGGGCTAAATCTACAGCTTCAAACATGTGTTTTCCTCCTTAGAATAAAATACTAACATCACTTGACGAGCTTTTACAAAAAACCTTGCATCATTGCGACTGTAAAAAAGCTCAAGCCTCAGCAATAATCAACTGTTCTCGTTGGGCAAGGGTCTTAAAATTAACTGCTTCCAACTGATTAATCAATTGATGCTGAATCACGCCCATTGCTTCATTTATAGCGCAATGCCCCTTACAAGACTTAGAGCAAGAACCTACATCATATAAACAACGTTGTAAATACGCATCCCCTTCTACTGCTCTAATTACATCAAGCAACGAGATCTCTTGAGGGCTTCGATTCAGAGCAAACCCGCCATCTACCCCTCGGAAAGATTTCATAATTCCTGCTGCAATGAGACTACGCATAATCTTGAGCAAAAAGCGTTCTGGAATCAACTCTTGCTCAGCCAATACAGCACCAGTTACCTTCGAGCCCGAAGGTAGTAGCGCCATATGCAAGACCATGCGAAATGCATAATCCGTGGCCTGATTTAACTTCATAAAGTCTCCTTTCTCATGCACTCGGACAAACGTATTACTAAATCTAGTATAAATGAAATAAAACAATACTGCAATGGTATTGTTTTAAACAGAATAAATTAATTCACTTACTTCTCATGCTCATATTTTATGAATCAATTACCTACTTTTATATCCATCAAATATTGATTGTCATCATATATAAAAAGACTGCTCTCAAAAGAACAGTCTCAATATATGTATTATTTTGTAATTTCTCGCACCAAATGGCCCATTTCAGGAATGATTAGTTTGCTCATCGCCAAGGTGACGGCCCCAACAGACCCAGGAACGGAGAACATTAAAGTATTGTTATTAACACCAGCTTCTGCACGAGATGCCATTGCTTTTGTTCCAATATCCTCCGTATAGGATAAATATCTAAAGATTTCACCAAAACCTGGGATATGCTTTTCATATAAGCTATTTACCGCCTCGATGGTAACATCTCTCATAGCAATACCAGTTCCCCCAGTAGATATAATGACATCAATAGACTCATCATTACACCATGGAGTCATAGCATTTATTATAGCCTCACAATCATCAATTACAATTTTGCGATCTGCTACAATATGATTTGCTGCTTCCAAAAATTCTTGAACCTTGTTGCCTCCTTTATCAGTTTCTAATGTACGAGTATCAGATACAGTTAATACTGCAACACGTAATGGTCTTGCTACAACTTCGTAAGACATAGTTCCTCCTAAAATAAAGGCACAATAGACGCCAATATCGGCCATCCATTATCGCGTAATGTATCACGCAATGCCCATGTATACTTAATAAGCGGTGCACAATGTAGGCGCAACCAGAAAGATAAATACGGTGTATCTCCTTGGAATACAGCTAGTCGATTTAGAGCATATAAATTATCCCCTGGCTTTACTGTTCCTGGTTGAACTGTGAAAGCCATTTTATACCCAGACTGTTTAGTAACATATTGAACGAGCATATCATTAAAACCACCAGGATACGCCAAATAATTGATAGGTTCTCCTAAAATACCTTCCATAGATGTTTTACCACCAAGAATGGCATCAGGCAATTCTGTAGGATCCATATGAGTTAGTATCTTATGATGATTTGTATGCCCTTGAATATCAAATCCTGCCGTCTCCATTTGACGCATTTGTGCTGTATTTACAAAACCAGGCGTATTGGCTGCGTCACTAATCATGAACAAAGTAGCTTTCATATTATATGCTTTTAATATAGGCAATGCATGTTCATAATTATCTACATAACCATCGTCAAATGTTATTACGATTGGCTTCTCTGGTAACTCCGTACCATTTTGCAAATACTCATACAATTGATCCAATGATATCGTATGATATCCATGATTATGGAGGTATTCCATCTGCTCCTTAAACTGATCCACATGCAATGTTAAAGCAGAGTGTTTCTCATCATTTATTTGATGATAATTAAGTACTGGTACACCATATAACTTGTAATTTGAAGACAGTCCCCACATAACCCCAATCGAAACCGCTAAAATTGCAATACATATTGCAATACAATATAACAACTTTTTAATACAGCTCTTGCCATATTTATACATATAAAATAATCACTCCCATCGACTTACATACATAATGAGAATACCACATATAAGTGGCTATTATCAAGAAAATCCCTCATAAGATTAATATAAAAACGGTTGATGCAATGAATCTGTCGTCGCTTAATTCTTATTACCTTTAACTTTCCCTACTTGCTTCCTCACTGTGGATTTCCCTTCACCGCTTAGCAGTTCGGTAAATCTTACGTTCGGAAGAAGATGGTGTGTGAGCCCCATACGTCGTTTAATCCTAATTACTTTTCGCTTGCCCTACTTGCTTCCTCACTGTGGATTTCCCTTCTCTGCTTCGCAGTTTGGTAAATCTTACGTTCGGAAGAAAGTGATGTATGGGCCCCATATGTCGTTTTATTCTATTTACTTGCCCTACTTGCTTCCTCACTGTGGATTTTCCTTCACCGCTTCGCGGCTTGGTAAATCTTACGTTCGGAAGAAAGTGATGCAGTGAATCTGTCGTCGCATTGCTCCTCCATCTTCTACTGCCCTACTTTTCCCACGCCGTCTCTATTGATCAATACACATAGACAATACTTCTACAACCTTGGCTGAAAACGGCTCTAGAAGGAATTAGAATGTGCTCATTAGAGCACAAAAATAGAGGGCCAACCCTTTGGTTGACCCTCTATTTCGTTAATCAGCGAGTTCTTATGTACGGTTCTTTGCTCCAGGATACGGGGTGTTCGTCGCTGTGGAAGGACCTATGTAGCTGCGCTACATATCCATCTTACGCTCCGAACTAAGCGATGCAGTGAATCTGTCGTCGTTTAATTCTTATTACCTTTAACTTGCCCTACTTGCTTCCTTACTGTGGATTTCCCTTCACTGCTTCGCAGTTCGGTAAATCTTACGTTCGGAAGAAAGTGATGCAGTGAATCTGTCGTCGCGTTGCTCCTCCATCTTCTACTGCCCTACTTTTACTGCCCTGCTTACCAGGTCCCCTGGGAGGATAGGAAGCCATACAAAAAAAAGACACACCCTCAAGTGTGCCTTTAATCAATCAGCAGCTTCCTATCCTCCCAGGCCGTCTCCAGCCAAGTACTTTCGGCGTTTATGAGCTTAACTACTGTGTTCGAGATGGGAACAGGTGGATCCT
>NZ_JAWFVO010000005.1:0-111735 GCF_032577575.1 Veillonella parvula
TGTAAACCTTCCTGAAGGTGTAGAAATGTGTATGCCTGGCGATAACGTAACAATGGAAATCGAATTGATTACTCCAATCGCTATCGAAGAAGGTCTTCGCTTCGCGATCCGCGAAGGTGGCCATACAGTAGGCGCTGGCGTAGTAACAGAAATCGAAGGTTAATTTAACCTTTTATGCTCATCGTAGAATGCGTTGAGCACAATACATGCAGCACTCAGAGCGGCAGATAATGCCGCTCTCGTGTTGTGTTTTTAAACTATGAAGTAGAAGGTTGCCTCTGCGGAGGAGAATTTCTATGGAGCAGCCCATTCACGAAATGGACGACAGGAGGAATTATTAATAATGGCTAAACAGCAAAAAATCCGTATTCGCCTTAAGGCATACGACCACAAAGCTCTCGATCAAAGCGCTGCTAAGATCGTAGACACTGCAAAAAGAAATGGCGCTATGGTATCTGGTCCGATTCCATTGCCAACAGAAAAGAATATCTTCACAATTCTTCGTTCTGTACACGTAAACAAAGATTCTCGTGAACAATTCGAAATGCGTACACATAAACGCTTAATCGATATTCTTGAACCAAATTCGAAAACAGTAGATGCTATCACTCGTTTAGATTTACCAGCTGGTGTATCTATTGAAATAAAACTATAAGGAGGTGCGATAATGTCTAAAGCTATTTTGGGTAAAAAATTAGGAATGACACAAGTCTTCACAGCTGAAGGCCAATTAGTTCCTGTAACAGTAGTGGAAACTACCCCAAGCGTTGTAGTGCGCGTAAAGACTGTAGAAACAGACGGCTACGAAGCAGTACAAATTGGTTACGGTTCCATTAAAGAAAAACATTTAACAAAACCTGTAAAAGGTCAGTTCGACAAAGCTGGCGTAGCTCCAGTGAAATATCTTCGCGAAGTTCGCGTAGCTAATGCAGCTGACTACACAGTAGGCCAAACTCTGGCAGCTGATATCTTCGCAGAAGGTGAATTGGTGGACGTAGTGGGTACAGGTAAAGGTAAGGGTTTTGCTGGCACAATTAAACGCCATAACTTCTCCCGTGGTCCTGAAACTCATGGTTCTAAATCTCACCGTGAACCTGGTTCCATCGGTCCTATGATCTCCGGTGGCGGCGGTAAGGTATACAAAGGTAAAAAACTCCCTGGACAAATGGGTGGTTACAGAGTTACCGTACAACGCTTATCCGTTGTGAAAGTTGATGCTGAACGTAACCTTTTATTGGTTAAAGGTGGTATCCCAGGCGCTAAAGGTAGCTTGGTTATGGTTCGCAACACGGTTAAACCTGTTAAATAATCATTTGTCGAAAGGAGGATTATGTAATGCCTACAGTAGCAACATATAATCAATCCGGCGTTAAAGTCGGTGAAATACAGTTAAACGATGCAGTATTCGGCGTTGAAGTTAACGAAGCCGTAATGCATCAAGCCGTAGTTCGTCAATTGTCTAACGAACGTCTCGGCACACATGCAACAAAAACTAGAGGTATGGTTCGTGGCGGTGGCCGCAAACCTTGGAAACAAAAAGGTACTGGCCGTGCTCGTGCAGGCTCCAGCCGTTCCCCAATCTGGATCGGTGGTGGTACTACATTTGGTCCACAACCTCGCAGCTATTACAAAGCTATGCCTCGTAAGGCTAGACGTTTAGCAGTTAAATCTGCTCTTAGCGATAAAGTGAATAATAGCGAATTATACGTTTTGGAAGAAATCACATTAGCAGCTCCTAAAACAAAAGAAGTGTTGAACATTATTAACAGCTTCAACGTTGGTGATGCAAAAGTATTGTTCATCACTGAAGGTGATGTAAATGTTGAACGTTCCGCTCGTAATATCCAAGGTGTTAAAGCTTTGGCTTGCGAAGGTATGAACATTTTCGATCTTCTTCATTACGATAAGCTCTTCATTACTAAAGGCGCTGTCGCAAAAATCGAGGAGGTGCTCGGATAATGCAATTACATGATGTACTAATCCGCCCGGTTATTACCGAAAAATCCACTATGCTTATGGAAGAAGGCAAATACACTTTCCGTGTGCCTTTGACTGCAAATAAAGTGCAAATCCGTCAAGCAGTTGAAAAAATCTTCAATGTAAAAGTAGAAAAAGTAGCTACTATTCGTGTTTTAGGTAAGACTAAACGCATGGGTCGTACACAAGGTAAACGTAGCGATTATAAAAAAGCTATCGTAACCTTAAAAGCTGGCGAATCCATTGAATTCTTTGAAGGTGTCTAAGAGTCTAGTTGTAAGGAGGCCCACTAATGGCAATTAAATCATTTAAACCGTACTCCGCTGGTCGCCGGTTTATGACAGTATCCGCCTTCGACGAAATCACAGCAAGCAAACCAGAAAAATCCTTGCTCGCTAAGATTTCTCAAAAAGGTGGTCGTAACAATACTGGTAAAATGACAGTTCGTCACCAAGGTGGCGGTCACAAACGTCAATACCGTATTATTGACTTCAAACGTACTAAAGATAATATTCCAGCTAAAGTAGCAACAATTGAGTATGATCCTAACCGTTCTTCTCGTATCGCTTTGCTTAACTACGCTGATGGTGAAAAACGCTACATTTTAGCTCCTAACGGTCTAAAAGTTGGTGACGTTGTATTCTCCGGTCCTGAGTCTGATATTAAACCTGGTAACTGCTTACCATTGGCTAATATTCCAGACGGTACACAAATCCACAATATCGAATTGAAAATCGGTAAAGGTGGTCAAATCGTTCGTTCCGCTGGTACATCTGCTCAATTGATGGGTAAAGATAATGGCTACGCTATTCTTCGTTTACCATCTGGTGAAATGCGTCGTGTTCGTCAAGAGTGCCGTGCAACAATTGGTGTTGTTGGTAACGCTGACCACAGCAACCTTGTAATTGGTAAAGCTGGTCGTCATCGTTGGATGGGTGTTCGCCCTGGCAACCGTGGTGTTGTAATGAACCCTTGTGACCATCCACATGGTGGTGGTGAAGGTAAATCTCCTGTTGGTCGTAAACATCCTGTTACACCTTGGGGCAAACCAGCACATGGTGTTAAAACTCGCGACAAGAAAAAAGCTTCTAACAGCTTAATTATTAAACGTCGTACAAAATAGGATAAAGGAAAGGAGATAAAATAGTGTCCAGATCTATTAAAAAAGGCCCTTTCGTAGCAGATCATTTGCTTAAGAAAGTTGAAGCTTTAAACGAAACTAACGAAAAGAAAGTTGTAAAAACCTGGTCCCGTGCCTCTACTATTATCCCAAGTTTTGTAGGCCACACAATTGCTGTGCATGATGGTCGCAAACATGTACCTGTATTCATTACAGAAGATATGGTAGGTCATAAATTAGGTGAGTTCGCTCCTACACGTACTTATAGAGGTCATGGTAAGGACGAAAAATCTACAGGCAAAAAATAGGAGGAAATAATACATGGAAGCAAAAGCAATCGCTAGACATATCCGAATCGCGCCTCGTAAAATCCGTATCGTTGCAGATTTAGTGCGCGGTAAAAACATCGGCGAAGCATTTGCCATCTTGAAGTTCACTCCGAAAGTTGGCGCTGATGTAGTAGAAAAAGTTATGCGTTCTGCAATCGCAAACGCTGAACATAATTTCGATATGAATGTTGACAATCTTTACGTATCCGAGATCTTCGTTGATCAAGGCCCTACATTAAAACGCATTCATCCTCGTTCCCGTGGTCAAGCTTTCAAAATTTTGAAACGTACTAGCCACGTAACAGTAGTAGTTAAAGAAAGAGCTTAAGAAGGAGGGAAACAGAGTGGGTCAAAAAGTTAATCCACACGGTTTGCGTGTCGGTATCGTAAAAGATTGGGACGCAAAATGGTATGCAGATAAAGATTTCGCTGCTAATCTTCATGAAGACGTAAAAATTCGTAACTTCTTGAAAGAAACCCTTTTCATTGCTGGTATTTCCCGCATTGAAATCGAGCGTACAAATAAACGTATTAAATTGACTATCCACACTGCGAAACCAGGTATGGTTATCGGTCGTGGTGGTGCTGGTATCGAAGATATCAAAAAAGCAATGACTCGTTTCACTGATAAACAAGTGGATGTTAACATTGCAGAAATTAAACAAGCAGATATGGATGCAACATTAGTTGCTGAAAACATTGCGGGCCAATTGGAACGTCGTATCGGCTTCCGCCGTGCAATGAAACAAGCTGTAGGTCGTACAATGCGCTTAGGTGCAAAAGGTATCAAAATCATGGTAAGCGGTCGTCTTGGCGGTGCTGAAATCGCTCGTAGCGAATCCTATCGTGAAGGTTCTATTCCTTTGCATACACTTCGTGCAGACATCGACTACGGTACTGCTGAAGCTCATACAACATATGGTTGTATCGGCATTAAAGTATGGATTTACAAAGGTGAAGTTTTGCCAGAAGCAAAACAAGCACCTGCTAAGAAGGAAGAAGGTGGCAAGTAATGCTTATTCCAAAGCGCGTAAAACATCGTAAGCAATTCCGCGGCCGTATGAAAGGTCGTGCTATGCGCGGTAATACAGTGTCTCATGGTGAGTTCGGCTTGGTAGCATGCGAACCATCTTGGATCACTAACCGTCAAATCGAAGCTGCCCGTATTGCTATGACTCGTTATATCAAACGTGGTGGTAAAGTATGGATTAAAATTTTCCCTGACAAACCAATCACAGCTAAACCAGCTGGTACTCGTATGGGTTCCGGTAAAGGTTCTCCTGAATACTGGGTAGCAGTGGTTAAACCAGGTCGTGTAATGTTTGAAATGGACGGTGTGCCAGAAGCTACAGCTCGTGAAGCTATGCGTCTTGCAAGCCATAAACTTCCAATCAAATGCAAATTTGTTGTTAAGGGTAAAGAATTGGGTGGTGACGTAAATGAAGGTTAATGACATTCGCAATATGAGCGCTGCCGAAATGGAACAAAAAGTTTCCGGTCTTAAGGAAGAGTTATTTAACCTCCGTTTTCAGCTTGCAACAGGTCAATTAGAGAATCCTATGCGCATTCGTGAAGTTAAGAAGACAATCGCTCGTATTAAAACTGTACAACGTGAAGTTGAACTTAAATCTGAAAACGCATAATAACAGATTTGTTAAAGTTTGAAAAGGAGGCTTAAAATCGTGGCAGAAGAAAGAAACGTACGTAAAGTCCGCGTAGGTAAAGTTGTTAGCGACAAAATGGACAAAACTGTTGTTGTTGCTGTTGAACGTAAAGTACCTCACGCATTATATAACAAGCCAATGGTTAGCACAAAACGCTTCAAAGCTCATGATGAAAATAATGAGTGTCAAATTGGCGATACAGTTAAAATTGTAGAAACTCGTCCACTTTCTAAAGATAAATGTTGGAGAGTTGTTGAAATTCTTGAAAGACAAAAATAAGAGTGATGTAAGGAGGAATAGACGATGATCCAGCAACAAACAATTTTGAATGTTGCCGACAACACTGGTGCTAAACGTATTATGTGCATCCAAGTCATGGGCGGTTCTTATCGCAAATTCGGCAATATCGGTGACGTAATCGTTGCTTCTGTAAAAGATGCATCACCCGGTGGCGTTGTCAAGAAAGGCGACGTAGTTAAAGCTGTTATTGTTCGTTCTAAAAAAGGTATCCGCCGTCAAGACGGTTCCTATATTCGTTTCGATGAAAACGCAGCAGTAGTTATTAAAGATGACAAGACCCCTCGTGGTACTCGTATCTTTGGACCTGTAGCTAGAGAACTTCGTGAAAAAGACTTCATGAAAATCGTTTCTTTGGCTCCAGAAGTATTATAAGAAGGAGGAACGCAGCATATGGCTAAGCTACAAATCAAAAAAGGCGATACAGTTGTTGTTATCTCCGGTAAAGATAAAGGTAAGCAAGGTACAGTTATCGCAACTGAACCTAAAAAAGAACGCGTATTTGTTGAAGGCGTTAACACTGTAAAACGTCACACAAAACCTTCCCAAGCTAACCCACAAGGCGGCATCGTTACTAAAGAAGCTGGCATTCATGTTTCTAACGTAATGGTTGTCGACCCAGAAACTAAAACAGCTACTCGTATCAAAAAGGTAGAAGGCAAGGACGGTAAATTCGTTCGCGCTACTGTTAAATCCGGTACAGTACTTAAATAATCAGGAAAGGAGGAGCTACATAAATGTCTCGTTTGTTTGAACAATACAACTCTGAAATCAAAAAGAGTATGCAAGAAAAATTCCAATACGGCAATGTAATGGAAATTCCTAAATTGGAAAAAATCGTTATCAACATCGGCGTAGGTGATGCAGTAGGCAATGCAAAAGCATTGGAAGCAGCAGTTAATGACTTGACTATTATTGCTGGTCAAAAACCTGTTATCACAAAAGCTAAAAAATCCATTGCGAACTTCAAAGTTCGTGAAGGCATGGCGTTGGGTACAAAAGTTACTCTTCGTGGCGAACGCATGTATGAATTCCTTGATAGATTGATCAATGCGGCATTACCTCGTGTACGTGACTTCCGCGGTATCAGCGCTACTGCATTCGATGGCCGTGGTAACTACGCTTTGGGTCTTAAAGAACAGCTCATCTTCCCTGAAATCGAATATGATCAGGTAGAACGTGTTACTGGTATGGATATCATTATCGTAACAAGTGCTAAGACAGATGAAGAAGCTCGTGAATTGTTGACTCAATTCGGTATGCCTTTTGAAAAATAATAGGAGGAACATATAGATGGCTAAAAAATCTATGATTGAACGCGAAAAGAAACGCGCTAAAATCGTTGAAAAATATGCAGCTAAACGTGAAGCGTTAAAAGCAGCAGGTGATTATGAAGGCTTATCCAAATTACCAGCAAATGCATCCCCAACACGCTTGCACAACCGTTGCAACTTAACTGGTCGTCCTCACGGCTATATGCGTAAATTCGGTATCAGCCGTATTGCGTTCCGTGAATTGGCGTACAAAGGACAAATTCCTGGTGTTAAAAAAGCCAGCTGGTAATATTAGACGAGAGGAGGTTTTTAGATTATGGTAATGACCGATCCTATCGCGGATATGCTTACGCGCATCCGTAATGCAAACGCTGCACTTCATGAAACGGTAAACATTCCTGCATCTAGAATGAAAGCAGCCGTTCTTGACATCCTTTTACAAGAAGGCTTTGTAAAGAACGTTGAAAAAGAAGAAAACACTTTAAAAGTAACTTTGAAATATGGTTCCAATAACGAGAAAGTTATTACAGGAATTAAACGTATTTCCAAACCAGGTTTACGTGTTTACGCGAAAAAGGAAGAACTTCCTCGTGTACTTGGTGGTTTGGGTATCGCAGTTATTTCTACGTCCAAAGGCGTTATGAGCGACAAACAAGCTCGTAAAGAAGGTCTTGGTGGCGAAGTAATCGCATACGTTTGGTAATAGTAGCAATAGGAGGTAGAAATAATGTCACGTATCGGTAGAATGCCTATCGAGATCCCTGCAGGCGTTACTGTTACATATGATAACCATCATATGAACGTAAAAGGCCCTAAAGGTGAATTATCTCGCGATTTGCATCCAGATATGAATATCACTGTAGAAGGTAACACAATCACAGTAACTCGTCCTTCCGACGATAAAAATCATCGTTCCCTTCACGGTTTGACTCGCGCTCTTGTTGCTAATATGGTAACAGGCGTATCTGAAGGATTTACAAAAACTCTTGAAATCAACGGTGTTGGTTACAGAGCGGCTAAACAAGGCAATAAATTAGCTCTTACACTTGGCTTCTCTCATCCAGTAGAAATGGAAGCTCCAGCTGGTATTACAATCGACGTTCCAGCTCCTAACAAAATCGTTGTGTCTGGTGCAGACAAAGAAGTTGTAGGTGCAGTAGCAGCTGATATCCGTAAATGGAGAAAACCTGAACCTTACAAAGGTAAAGGTATCCGCTATGAAGGCGAAGTTGTTCGTCGCAAAGCTGGTAAAGCTGGTGCAAAAGGTAAATAGTAATATCATCTATATGAATGAAAGGAGTGAATATCTTGCCTCGTAAATCTAGTAGAAATATCGCTCGAGCAAAACGTCATCTTCGTATTCGCCGTCACATCTCTGGTACGGCAACTTGCCCACGTTTGAACGTTTACCGTTCTTTGAGCAACATTTACGCACAAGTAATCGATGACGTAGCAGGTACAACTTTGGTTGCTGCTAGCTCTTTAGATAAAGATTTGAACTTATCCTATGGTGGTAACGTAGCTGCTGCTAAAGCTGTTGGTGAAGCAGTTGCTAAAAAAGCTATCGCTAAAGGCATTGACACTGTAGTGTTTGACCGTGGTGGTTACATTTACCACGGCCGCGTAGCAGCCCTTGCAGAAGGTGCTCGTGAAGCAGGCTTAAAATTCTAAGAAGGAGGAACTATAGACATGGCGAGAATTGACTACACCAGTCTTGATCTTAAAGAAAGAGTAGTATTCATCAACCGCGTAGCCAAAGTAGTTAAAGGCGGTCGTCGTTTTTCCTTCAGCGCTCTTGTAGTTGTTGGTGATGGCAACGGTTATGTAGGCGTTGGCTTAGGTAAAGCAGCGGAAGTACCAGAAGCAATTCGCAAAGGTATCGATGATGCTAAGAAAAATATTGTAAACGTAGCTATTAAAAATGGTACAATCCCTCACAGCGTAACAGGCGTATTCGGTGCAGGCCGCGTATTCTTGAAACCAGCTGCTGAAGGTACTGGCGTTATCGCTGGTGGCCCTGTTCGTGCCGTATTGGAATTAGTAGGTGTTCGTAACATCTTGACTAAATCTTTGGGCTCTTCTAACCCTAACAATATGGTTCGCGCTACAATCGAAGGTTTGAAAGATTTGAAACGCGCTAGCGAAGTTGCTGAGCTTCGTGGTAAAACCGTTGAAGAAATCTATAACGCGTAATAAGGAGACAAGAAATGGCACAAGTTAAAGTAACATTAACAAGAAGCTTAATCGGTCGTCCTGAAGATCAACGCGCGACAGTTAAAGCTTTGGGCTTGAAAAAAACTAATTCTCAAGTCGTAAAAGAAGTAACACCTCAAATCGAAGGTATGCTTCATAAAGTTAGACATTTAGTAAAAGTTGAAGAAGTTTAATACTGATAAGGAGGTGCACTGAATGAAACTTCATGAATTACAACCAGCAGCTGGTTCTAAAAAAACTCGTACTCGTGTAGGCCGTGGTTTAGGTTCTGGCTTGGGTAAAACATCTGGTCGTGGTCAAAAAGGTCAAAACTCCCGTTCTGGCGGTGGCGTTCGCTCCGGTTTTGAAGGCGGCCAAATGCCTCTTTATCGTCGTTTACCAAAACGCGGTTTCAACAACAGCGTTTTTGCTAAACAATATGCTGAAGTTAACGTAGCACAATTAAATCGCTTTGAAGATGGTGCAACAGTTGATCCAGTAGCTCTTATTGAAGCTGGCATTTTGAAAAATGTACGCGATGGTATTCGTATTTTAGGTAACGGCACATTGGAAACTAAAAACTTGACTGTTATCGCTAATGGCTTCACTAAAGCTGCTGAAGAAAAAATCACAGCAGCAGGCGGAAAAGTTGAGGTGATCTAGGGTGCTAGATAGCCTCTCGAACATCTTTAAGATTACTGAGTTACGTAACAAGATTTTGTACACATTGATGATGTTTGCTGTGTTTAGAGCCGGCATTCACATCCCAGTACCAGGTGTAGATGCATCTGTTATCGAATCCTTGTTTACATCCGGTAACCTATTTGGTCTATTAGACTTGTTTGCTGGTGGTGCGCTAAGTAAGTTCTCTATCTTTGCGATGAGTATTACCCCTTACATTAATGCTTCCATCATCATGCAACTGCTTCAGTCTGTAGTTCCTCAGTTTGAAGCATGGAGTAAAGATGGTGAAGACGGGCGTAAGAAAATAGCGAAGGTAACTCGTTATGGCACCGTAGTCCTTGGCTTTGTACAAGCCGCTGGTATGGCATTTGCTCTTAGAGCAAACAACGCTTTGGTAAATAATGATTTCCTTAGCGTATTCGTTGTGGCCATCATCCTCACAGCAGGCACATGTTTGTTGATGTGGATTGGTGAGCAAATCACAGCATATGGTATAGGTAATGGTATTTCCTTGATCATCTTTGCTGGTATCGTAGCTCGATTGCCAGATGGTCTCGAAACTATTTATCAATATATCCAAAACGGAACCATTAACATGTTCCAAGCATTCTTATTTGCTGTAATTGCACTTGCGATGATCGCTGTCGTAGTGGCAGTTACACAAGGCCAACGTCGCATTCCTATCCAATACGCAAAACGCGTAGTAGGGCGTAAAATGTACGGTGGTCACTCTACATTCTTGCCGTTGAAAGTCAATCAGGCAGGTGTAATCCCAATTATCTTTGCGTCATCTGTGTTGATGTTCCCTGTAACAATTGCACAATTTATTGACAATGAATTTGTTCATAAAGCTGCTGATTTATTTACATGGGGGACGCCGTTACAAACGGCATTGTATGCGATATTGATCTTTATCTTTACGTATTTCTATACTGCAATCTCTATCAACATTACAGATATGGCAGATAATATGAAAAAATACGGTGGTTTTATCCCAGGTATTCGTGCGGGTAAACCAACTGCTGATTATGTGGATAACGTGATGACCAAGATCACTTTGGCTGGCGCTGTATTCTTAGCTGTCGTTGCTATTATACCGAATTTCCTCGGTAGTATAACCGGCGTCCAAGGCGTATACTTTGGTGGTACGGCTCTTCTTATTGTTGTAGGTGTAGCACTTGATACAATGCAACAAATTGAGTCGCTCATGGTAACACGCCACTATAAAGGCTTTGTGAAATAGGAGGGAAACGATATGTATATTTTATTAATGGGACCTCCTGGTGCAGGTAAAGGCACTCAGGCAGCTCGACTTATTGAAAAATACGGTATTCCCCAAATTTCAACAGGTGATATGTTCCGCGCTGCGATTAAGAACGAAACACCTCTTGGAGTTGAGGCTAAGAAATACATCGATGCTGGTCAATTGGTACCAGACAGTGTAACTGTTGGTATCGTACGTGATCGCTTGGTGAAAGATGACTGCAAATCTGGATTTATTCTTGATGGATTTCCAAGAACTACAGCGCAAGCTGTATCCTTGGATGCAATCCTTAAAGAATTAGGAATTTCTTTGGACGCTGTACTTAACTTAAACGTTCCTTCCGAGGAATTGGTTAAACGTATTAGCGAACGAGCTGTTCTAGAAAATCGTGCTGATGATAACCCTGAAACAGTACAGAAACGTCTAGCTGTGTACGAAGAATCTACTAAACCGTTAATTGATTACTATCGCAATAGCGGATTATATCAAGAAATTAATGGTTTACAAGATGTAGACGCAGTATTTGCTGACATCATTAAGGCGTTGGAGAAATAATCTATGATTATTTTAAAATCGCCCCATGAGATTGAATGTATCCGCAAGGCAAGTAAGCTTACAGCAGACACGTTGTCCTTGTTAGTAAAAAAGGCTAAACCTGGCATCACGACGCTTGAGTTAGATACAATTGCCGAAGAATATATTCGCAGCCACGGTGGTATACCAAGTTGTAAAGGGTACTATGGATTCCCCGCTACAATCTGTGCTTCTATTAACGAAGAAGTCGTTCATGGTATTCCGAGCGCTAAGCGTAAGCTTAAAAACGGCGATGTCCTCAGTATTGATCTCGTATCATCTATTGATGGATATCACGGCGATTCGGCTGTGACGATTCCTATCGGTCACGTCAAACCCGATGTGATGAAATTGTTAAAAGTTACAGAGGAAAGTCTGTTCAAGGGAATTGAACAAGTGAAAGTCGGTAACCGTATTGGTGCTATCGGTCACGCTGTTCAAACGTATTGTGAGAAACATGGTTACGGTGTCGTACGCGACTTCGTAGGTCATGGTTTAGGCCGCGAAATGCATGAAGATCCGCAAATACCAAACTATGGTAGTCCTGATCAAGGACCTCTTATGAAACCAGGTATGGTATTGTGTATTGAACCGATGATTACATTAGGTACTCACCGTGTTCGTGTATTAGGGGATGACTGGACAGCAGTTACAGTAGATGGTAAACCTGCTGCTCATTTCGAACATACAGTGGTTGTTACAGAAAACGGCCCTGAAATATTAACTATGCGGGAAGAACCGCGGTTAATTAAATAAACAGGTAACCGGAGGAAAAGATATGTCAAAAGAAGACGTTATTGAGGTGGAAGGTACGGTCGTTGAGGCATTACCGAATGCCATGTTCCAAGTTGAATTGGAAAATGGTCATATCGTATTGGCTCATGTGTCAGGTAAAATGCGTATGAATTTTATCCGTATTCTTCCTGGTGATAAAGTTACTATGGAACTGACACCGTATGACTTAAATCGTGGTCGCATCACCTATCGCTTTAAATAAGCATAGGGTCCACAAAGGAGGTACTAATGAAGGTTCAACCATCAGTTAAAAAGATATGCGAAAAATGTAAAATCATTAAACGCAAAGGCCGTGTAATGGTTATTTGCGAAAATCCAAAACATAAACAAAAACAAGGATAATCTGATAGGAGGTGGATGATTAGATGGCACGTATCGCCGGTGTAGATTTACCTCGTGATAAACGAGTGGAAATTGGTTTAACTTATATTTATGGTATTGGTCCGACTTTAGCATCTGAAATTATTGCTAAAACTGGCATCAATCCTGACACACGCGTTCGCGATCTTTCTGAAGATGAAGTAGCGAAAATCCGTGAATTGTTAGATGCTGATTACAAAGTAGAAGGTGACCTTCGTCGTGAAGAAGCTCTTAACATTAAACGCTTAATTGAAATCAACTCCTATCGAGGCAAACGTCATCGTATGGGTTTACCACTTCGTGGTCAACGTACTAAAACGAATGCACGTACTCGCAAAGGTCCTAGAAAAGCAATTGCTGGTAAAAAGAAATAAGATAAAGGAGGGATAAAGCGTGGCTAAAAAAGTTGTTAGAACTAAAAGAAAAGAAAAGAAACATATTGAATCCGGTGCGGCTCATATTCGTTCTACATTCAATAACACTATCGTAACTTTAACAGATACAAACGGTAATGCGTTGTCTTGGGCTTCCGCTGGTGGCTTGGGCTTCCGTGGTTCTCGTAAATCCACTCCATTTGCTGCTCAAATGGCTGCTGAACAAGCTGCTAAAGCTGCAATGGAACATGGTCTTCGTACTGTTGAAGTATTCGTAAAAGGTCCTGGATCCGGCCGTGAAGCTGCAATCCGTGCTTTACAAGCTGCAGGTCTTGAAGTTACTTCCATTAAAGACGTAACTCCAATTCCTCACAATGGTTGTCGCCCTCCAAAACGCCGTCGTGTATAATTTATAGCGACCGATATGATACGGTGCTATAATTAACTATGAACGTGTGTTATATAGGAGGATGTTCCTGATGAGCGAAGAAAAGAAACTTAAAATCGAGAAAGTGGACATCGCCGATGGCGGTCGTTATGGTAAGTTCGTATGTGAACCATTAGATCGTGGTTATGGGATCACTCTCGGTAATAGCTTACGCAGAATTTTGCTTTCATCCTTGGATGGGGCAGCTATAACCTCTATCAAAATTGATGGAGTTCTTCATGAATTCTCTACTATTCCTGGTATTCGCGAAGACGTTACGGATATCATCCTTAACTTAAAGCAATTGTGCATCAAAGTTGAAGAAGAAGCACAATTACCTTTGGAAGTTCATTTCGACTTCCAAAAGGATGGAATATTGACAGCTGCTGATTTGGCTGAACAATTCCCACCAGAGGTAGAAGTATTGAATCCTGAACTCGTGATTGCGACAATGGATGAGACAGCTCATCTCGTAATGGACGTAGTAATCGAACGAGGTAAAGGCTATGTTCCTTCAACGAAGAATAAAAAAGATACTGATGTTATTGGTTGTATTCCAATCGATTCCATCTTCTCTCCAATTCTTCGTGCTAAATACGAAGTGAGTGATGTTCGTGTAGGCAATGAAATGGACTTCGACAAACTTACATTAGAAGTTTGGACTGATGGCTCCATTACTGCTGCTGATGCAGTGGCAAAATCTGCTGCCATTATGATTGGTTATTTAGGGAACTTCACTAAATTAGCGCATTCTGCAGATGTTGTAGATGTAAACACTGGTGAAGGCGGTATCGTTATAGATCCAGTAGGTTCCGATAATGAAGAACCAGCTGTAGATGACGGCCCAGCAAAGATTTCCATCGACGAGTTGGAACTCTCTGTTCGTGCGTATAACTGCTTGAAACGTGCTGGCATTAATACAATTGCAGACTTGCTAGACAAAACCATTGATGACTTAGGAAAAGTTCGCAACTTAGGTAAAAAATCTATCGATGAAATTGAGGAAAAACTCAATAATCATCCAGGTGGTTTTCAACTTAAACAAAAAGGCGAATAAGGAGGAAGACGAATGTACAGAAAATTAGGCCGCGACAGCTCCGCTCGTAAAGCGTTGTTCCGTAGCATGTTAACATCTTTCTTCCAATATGAGCGTATTGAAACGACTGAAGCTAAAGCGAAAGAACTTCGTTCTTTAGCTGATCAAATGGTAACTTTGGCTAAACGTGGTGATCTTCATGCACGTCGCCAAGTTCTTGCATACCTCATGGATGAAAGTGTAGTAAAAAAATTGTTTGATACAATTGCTCCAAAATATGCAGACCGTCAAGGTGGTTACACTCGTGTAATCAAAACTGGTCTTCGCAAAGGTGACGCTGCACCTTTGGCTATTATCGAGTTAGTTTAATCAAACTCATACGGTGTTGTAACTTATGTTGCAGCACCGTTTTTTTATTGTCAATTTTATGGTACAATCGACTAGTATAATATCGTAATATGTTAGCAGTTATCGTAAAGAATGAATATGTATTGTCAACCTTTTGCATAATATCTAAGACATTATTAAATTCAAGTTCTATTAAATAGGATAAATTGAAATATGGGGATTATGCACAACATGAGTATGATAGATGATGCAAATGGTTCTACTTTCATAGAAACGAAATTGACTAGAAAGATATGAGGTTATCCATGAATGAACAAGACATTATGATTGAGGTCAATCATATGAGTCATATTTATACTGATGAAAACGGCAATGATGTACGTGCCTTGGATGATGTGAATCTATCCATTAAGCGTGGTGAATTTGTTTGTATCATTGGCACTAATGGCAGTGGTAAAAGTACGCTTGCCAAGCATTTTAATGTGTTATTACAACCTAGTGAAGGTCATATCAATGTATGTGGCTTTGATACGCGGGATGAAGCGCATATTTGGAATATTCGCCAACATGTAGGAATGGTATTCCAAAATCCTGATAACCAAATCGTAGCGGCCGTTGTAGAGGAGGACGTTGCTTTTGGTCCAGAAAACTTAGGTATTCCTAGTGCAGAAATTAGACAACGTGTCGATGCAGCGTTAGCCGCTGTTAATATGACTGAATATAGAGAACATGGGCCCCATTTATTATCGGGCGGACAAAAACAACGTATTGCTATCGCAGGTGTATTAGCGATGAAGCCAGATTGCATCGTTCTTGATGAACCAACAGCGATGCTCGATCCAAAAGGTCGCCGCGAAGTGCTTGAAACGGTTCACAAGCTCAATAAGGAAGAGGGCATTACGATTGTATATATTACGCACTTCATGGAGGAAGCTGTTACGGCAGACCGAGTTGTGGTTATGAAAAATGGTGTGAAATTACATGATGGTACGCCTCGTGAAATTTTTAGCCATGTAGATACTTTAAAAGGGCTGGGCCTCGATGTACCGGTAGCCTCTGAGATTGCTTTCAAATTGAATGCTAAAGGTTATGAAGTGGGTAAGAGTATCATTAATAATGAAGAGTTAGCAAAGGGGCTTAAAGGCTCAAAGTTAGGCAAGCAATTATCCGCTATACACTCAACAGATGCTCCAAGAGGGGAGGGAACCCATTAATGGCGATTGTGTTAGATAATATTACATATACCTACGGCATGGGTACCCCTTTTGAAAAAACTGCGCTTCGTGGTGTATCACTTACCATTGAAAATGGGGAGTTTCTAGGTGTTATCGGTCATACTGGTTCCGGTAAATCCACCTTTGTACAACATCTAAATGGGCTATTACATCCTACAACTGGTACAGTTACTGTCAATGGTGTAGATATTAGCGCCTCCACAGAGGAAGCTAAAAAAATGCGTCATAAGGTGGGGATGGTATTCCAGTATCCAGAGCATCAATTGTTTGAAGAAACCATCGCTCAAGATATCGCCTTTGGTCCTAAAAATTTAGGGCTTAGTGCTGATGACGTAGACGAGCGTGTGCGAGATGCGATGAAGTTCGTAGGGCTCGATTATGACACATATGCAGAACGTTCTCCCTTCCATTTATCTGGCGGTCAAATGCGCCGCGTGGCTATTGCTGGCGTAGTGGCTATGGATCCAGATTTTCTCGTGCTCGATGAACCATCTGCTGGTCTTGATCCATTTGGACGGGAAGAAATCTTTGAAGAAATCATTCGACTTCATAAAGAAAAGGGAATCACTGTAATTCTTGTATCTCACAATATGGAAGATATTTCTCGCATGGCTTCTCGTCTTGTAGTACTCGATAAAGGGCGTATCGTTCTCGATGGTGAACCGATGGACATCTTTAATAATCATCGTGATGAATTACAGGCTGTCGGTGTAGATGTACCGCCAGTGTCCGTTACCATGGAATATTTGCGCGAACAAGGTCTTGATGTGTCTAATCGCGTACTATCTGTAGACGATGCGGTGCAAGCAATTCTCGAAGGAGGTAACCATGTTAAATAATATAACTATTGGTCAATACTTCCCAGGAAACTCTTTTTTGCATCGCATGGATCCACGCGCAAAGATTATTGCTACTACCATATTCGTTGTAGCCATATTCTTGGCGAATTCTCCATTGGCATATGGCGTTGTAGGTGGGTTTACCATCTTTGCAATGTTGTTATCACGTTTGCCGTTACGTCTGATGTGGTCTGCTATCAAACCGCTTTGGATTATCATCGTATTTACTATGGGGATTCATATTTTTACGACACCAGGCAATCCAATTTTTCAATGGGGGATTATCAATATTACCGACCATGGCATGGCAATGGGACTTCAAATGGCGGCACGCTTAATCTTCTTAATCTTGTTTTCTTCTTTGTTGACCTATACCACATCACCAATTCGCTTAACTGATGGCATCGAGCACTTGCTCAATCCGTTTCGTCGCATAGGTGTTCCTGCTCATGAGCTGGCTATGATGATGACTATTGCGCTGCGGTTCATTCCTACCTTATTGGACGAGACGGATCGTATTATGAAAGCTCAATCTGCTCGTGGGGCAGACTTTGTGACAGGCTCTATCATTCAACGCGCAAAAAACATGGTGCCACTTTTAGTGCCATTATTTATTAGTGCATTTCGACGGGCCGACGAATTAGCTATCGCTATGGAAGCGCGTTGCTATAGAGGTGGTGTCAACCGTACGCGTATGAAGGAATTACAAGTTACTTATGTCGATTATATTGGTGTTGGCGCTGTTGTTTTGGTAACTATTGTACTTGTCGCATTGTGGTGGTTAGATCTATGAGAAACATACAGATCATAGTGGCTTATGATG
This sequence comes from Veillonella parvula, assembly GCF_032577575.1. GTDB lineage: Bacteria > Bacillota > Negativicutes > Veillonellales > Veillonellaceae > Veillonella. The sequence continues at coordinate 17,613 of NZ_JAWFVO010000005.1, forward strand.
GTACAGATTTAGCAGGTTATCAAAAGCAACCTAATGATAAAGGCTTAACGGTACAAGGATGTTTGGAATATGGTTTATCACGTATTTGTAATGAACCCATTCAAATTTATGGTGCATCTCGTACGGATGCAGGGGTGCATGCTAAATTTCAGGTATGTACCTTTCAAACATCAGGGACTATACCCGTAGAAAATATCCCTCGCGCCATGATAGCTCATATACCTAAGGATATAGTCGTTATAGAAGCGATAGAAATTCCGCTAGATTGGAAGCCACGGTGGAATATATACGGTAAAGAGTATGTATATACGATTCATAATCAGCTCATTGCAGATCCTTTGACGAAGCGGTATCATTGGCATGTGAAAAAGCCCTTAGATATTGATCGGATGCAGGCTGCAGGTAATGAACTAGTAGGTACGCATGACTTTACAACCCTAAAGGGCACCAACTCAACTCCGGCGGATCCTGTAAAGACAATTATGGGAATTCGTGTTGAGGCCCGAGGTTCACAGGTGACGATTTCTGTGATTGGTGATGGTTTTTTATATCATATGGTCCGCAATATTGCAGGTTTACTTGTAGATATAGGTCTTGGTCGTCGCAAGGTTGAGGATATTAAAGGATATTTAGCTGCTAAAGACCGGCGTGCTATAGGGAAAACTGCACCTGCTCAAGGCTTATGTTTAGAAGAAATATTCTTTACTGAAGAGCGACAACAAGAGGTATTACGGAATAAATATTTTAGATGATTTGAGAATAAATATTCTATATAATTTTATATAGACTCTTTTTTTGATGTGAAAGTATAAAACGTTGAGCATAAATACTAAAAGGATACTACTTCAAAAGTAGTATCCTTTTTTTTCTTATAATTTTTAGTTATAATACCTTAATTTATACCTATTATTATGTGAAATGATACATTGTAAACCTAAAATATACATGATACAATGACGATATAAGACAGGTTCGTACTATACATACATTAAAATAGTAAGGTAGACTCTTGTCAGCAGTGTAATTTTTATCCTAAGGAGGGTGAATCTCTTGCAAAAACGTAAAGATTTTATCTGGAAAATGGGCGGCCAACAAGGTGAAGGTATCGAGAGTTGCGGCGAAATCATGGCCACAATCCTTGCTAAAGAAGGCTACTCTTTGTATAGCCAACGTTTATTTGCATCTCGCATCAAAGGTGGTCATACTACATTCGCATTGCGCGTAGCATTGGAACAAATTATGTCCATTGGTGAAGGGGTAGACTTCTTGCTTTCCCTTGATCAAGAAACCGTTGATATGCACGGTTCCGAAGTACGCGATGGTGGATATATCATCTGTGATAGCAAAGTTAATCCAGACTTTTCTAAATTTGAAGGTACAAAGATTAATTGTTTATCTTTGCCTATCTCTGAAACAGCAATGAAACAAGGCTCCTTGTTGATGCGTAATATCGTAGCACTTGGAATGTCCGTAGCGCTTCTTGGTTTTGATACTAAGATGTTTAAAGATGCTATTACTGAGAAATTTGCAAAGAAATCCCAAGAGATTATAGATAAAAACTTGGCTGCTTTCGATGATGGTCATAGTCTTGTAATGGAAAAGTTAGGCGATGTTGAGATCGATACATTGCCAGCGCCTGGTAAGAAAGATCAAATGTTCTTATTAGGTAACGAAGCATGTGCTCTTGGTGCTATTGCTGCGGGCTCCCGTTTCATGGCATCATATCCTATTACGCCAGCATCCGAAGTTATGGAATACATGATTAAAACTATGGATAAGTTGGGCTCAACTGTTGTTCAAACAGAAGACGAAATCGCAGCATGTATGACAGCTATGGGTGGTGTATACGCAGGTGTTCGTGGCTTTACATGTACTTCTGGTCCAGGCCTTTCCTTGATGGCAGAATCCTTGTCTATGGCTTCCATGGCTGAATTGCCAATGGTTGTTATTGACGTTCAACGTTCTGGCCCATCCACTGGTATGGCTACAAAAGTTGAACAATCAGATATTGATGCAGCTTGCTACAATGCACATGGTGACTACTCTGGTATTGTAATTTCTCCAACATCTATTGAAGAATGTTTCTATGAAATTCAAAAAGCTTTCAACTTGGCAGAAATATACCAATGTCCAGTTATCTTTATGCCTGACTTACAACAAGGTTTGAATAAACAATCCGTTCCTTCTTTCGATTTGAACCGCGTACCTATTAATCGAGGTAAAATGATGAAAGAAGCTGAGCTTCCTGAATTGGTACAACCTAACTACTTCAAACGCTTTGAATTGACTGAAGATGGCATTTCCCCTCGTACAATTCCAGGTATGAAAAATGGTCTATTCCTTTCCACAGGTTTAGAGCATAATGAAGAAGGTAAACCAGCAGAAGCGCCTACAATGCACGTAGCGCAAACTGATAAACGTTTCCGTAAATTGGAAACTGTAGCTGACAATTATGAACCATTCTTGAACAATGCTAAATACGACGAAGCGGATGTACTCGTTGTAGGTATGGCTTCTAGTCGTGGTGCTATCGAAGAAGCTGTTGCTGAATTCGATCAAGAAGGTGTTAAAGTTAACCATTTACAATTGCGCTTGATTAAACCATTCCCAGCAAAGCAATTACAACCGTTCTTTGATGCGGCGAAAAAAGTAGTTATTGTAGAACACAATAAAACTGGTCAATTGGCTAACTTATTTAAAATCAACATGCATAAGAAACATAAGATTTCTAGCTGCTTGAAATACGATGGTAATCCATTCACAAAAAGTTATGTGAAAAATGCGATTAAGGAGGTCCTATAATATGACAACAGCTAAAGATTACAGAAATGATATTCGTCCTAACTGGTGTCCAGGCTGTGGCCATTATGGGGTTCAAGCGGCGATTACTGACGCTGTAGTAGCGAAAAATATTCCACCAGAAAAATTAGCCGTAATTTCCGGTATTGGTTGTTCTAGCCGTATCGGTGGCTATTTCTACGCTTATGGTGCGCATACAACTCATGGTCGTGCGCTTCCTTATGCGCAAGGCGTTAAGCTTGCTAACCAAGACCTAGAAGTTATTGCATTTTCCGGTGACGGTGATGCCTTTGCTATCGGTATGGGTCACACCATTCATGCTTTTAAACGTAATGTAAACATGACATACGTAGTAATGGATAACCATGTATATGGTTTGACTAAAGGTCAAGCATCCCCTCGTTCTGACATCGGTTTTGTTACAAAAACAACTCCTCATGGTGCGTTTGAGTCTCCATTGTCCGTTTGTGAAACTGCGATTGCAGCAGGTGCTACATTTGTAGCACAAAGCTATATGGTGAATCGTAAAGAGCTCGTTGATTTGATTCAACAAGCTATGGATCATGAGGGCTTCTCCTTCATCAATGTATTTAGCCCATGTGTTACATATAATAAACGCAATAGTTATGATTGGTTCAAAGAACATTTAGTAGCACTGCCTGAAGATTATGACCCAACAGATCGTGCAACAGCGCTTAAAACTTTGGGTGATACTGATGGTTTGGTTACAGGCCTTATCTATCAAAATACATCTAAACCTTCCTTTGAAAAAGCAATGGCTGCAGCAAATGGCGGACCACATCCTCGTCCATTGACTGAAGATGTTGTGAAACCTGACCAAGCATTATTCGACAGCCTTTGTAATGGCTTCAAATAAGCATTAGCAGAACACTATAGATACTTGCTTGTCTACATAATAAACGTGTCACCTTTGGGTGGCACGTTTTTTGTATGTACTATTTTATGAAAAACTATTTAGTATATTGCTTTCTGCGATTTGTCCCATGTGGTTATATAACGTGATATAATAAGGACATTGTATGATATTCATTGCAATTGTATCGTATTCATTGCAGAGGTTTTTATGAAAGCATACGAAAAGGGGATTAGTCTATCTATCTGGACTTTGAGTTGGCCTATATTTATTGAAGTGTTCCTGCAGATGCTAGTAGGTAATATAGACCAATTGATGATGAGTCACTACTCGCCTCAAGCGGTAGCAGCGGTAGCTAATGCCAATCAAATTTTAAATATCTTTATTATGCTCATCATTGTCATGAGTACAGCTACGACCATTTTGATTGCCCAATATTTAGGAGCAAGAAACCAGACCAAGCTATCAGAGGTATGTACGGTCAGTTTAGTGATGAATTTTCTCTTTTCATCTATAGCGGCAGTATTCTTTATTATTTGTCATAAATGGATCTTTACATGGCTAGGTATACCACCAGAAACGATGAGTGATACGTCGATATATACTACTATCGTTGCTGCAGGGCTACCGATACAAGCGATGTATTATGCGTTAGTAGCCGTATTTAGAGGTCACTCATTAACACGCGTTACCATGTACATTGCCCTTGTGATGAATATCATTCATATTCTAACAAACTATGTATTAATCTTTGGACATGGTCCAATACCAAGTCTTGGGGTATTAGGTGTTTCTATTTCTACGTGGCTATCTAAGGTAGTAGGCCTCATTATTATTGGTTATACTTTTAAGAAATTATTGACCTTAAAAATTAGCTTTTCATTCTTAAAACCATTTCCGTGGCATACGGTTAAATCTTTATTGCATATTAGTGTTCCTTCTGGTGGAGAAACATTGAGCTATCAATTATCTCAAACGACGATTATGAAAATGGTCAATATTTTGGGACTCGCGGTAATCAATACAAAGGTGTATGTATCTGTTATCGCCATGCTTTGTTATGTATACACCATAGCGCTATCCAATGCTTCACAAGTTATTGTAGGCTTCCTAATGGGCGCTAAACGCCAAGAGGAGGTTACTAGTCGTGTATGGAGGTCCATGTATTTAGCGATTGCTATTAGCGTAGGTCTTGCTACATTCTTCTATGTGACTAGTGATTTTCTTGTATCTGTGTTTACTTCAGATCCGGAAATCTTAGAGTTAGCACATAATGTATTACTGGTTGAGATCTTCCTTGAGTTAGGACGTGCAGTAAATATCGTTATGGTTGGTTGTTTACAGGCTGCTGGTGATATTCGTACGCCTATGCTAGTGGGAATCTTTGGCATGTGGTTATGCGCCGTGCCATTATCGTATCTATTTGGTATTTACTGGGGCTGGGGCCTTGTTGGTATATGGATAGCCATGGCCGCTGATGAAATCTTGCGAGGTGTATTGTTTGTATATCGTTGGTATAGCGGCAAATGGAGAAACAAGCATCTTATCGAAGCTTAATTTCATTCTCCCTAATTTTGATTTACAATTAGCTAAATAATAATGTAATATAACTAGCATTATATTGGAGAATAGACATTGCTAGTTTTACTTGAAAGTAGGTTTATATGAGCAAGACAGTAGGCATTATTGGCTTAGGCCTATTAGGTGGATCCTTGGCAAAGGCCTTAAAGGCATATACCGATTATGAGGTAGTAGGTTATGCACGTCGCCAAGAGGTCTGTGATGCGGCTATTCAAGATGGAGTAGTAAAAGCTGCATGGACAGAAGTTGAACCATTGATTAAACATTCGGATATCGTTGTATTCTCCTTGCCGCCTGATACAAATGCACGACTTTTTACTGAAACGGCTCATCTATTTAGACCAGGACAAGTCGTAACCGATGTATCTAGTGCGAAGGAAAATTTTGTACGAGCCGTTTATGAATCGATTCCTAAGGGGACCGTTTTCGTATCTGTCCATCCTATGGCAGGATCCGAAAAGGGTGGGTATGAAGTATCTCATAAAAACCTATTCAAAGGTATGGGCTGGATCGTGTTAGAAGATAAGGCATCTGATGTATATAGTGAAGAAGTAGCTCAAGAATTAGCTGAAATGGGTCGTGCCTTAGGGTCTCGTATTGAATTTGTCGATATCTATGCCCATGATGCATATCTTGCGATGGTTAGTCATATGCCTCATTTGTTGGCGTCCATTGTGACACAAGTTTCTGGCGGTGGTGAATTGGGCGAATTACGCATGAAATTATCTGCTGGTGGGTTCCGTGACTGCACCCGTGTTGCAGGTGGGTTACCATCGATGTGGCGTGAAATTATCTATGGAAATCGTCGTAATGTCATCGAAGGTCTTACACAAGTTGAAGCAGAAATTCAACGTGTAAAAGAGATACTTTTACAAGAGGATGACGGTCAAGAATTAGAAATCTATCTTGAACGAAGTCGCGAGATTCGAGGAAAGTTACCGTATTTAACTGGTCAAATCAAGGATAATTAAAATGGCGTAGTTTTGTATCCTATAAGAGAGTAAATGTAACTGGAAAACATGACATATATCTAGAAACGTGTATACTATATATCGATATGAGTATGTAAATATATTATGTTAAGGGAGCTTTTATGAGTTTGTTACAAGAAACTTGTGGCGCTATTACAGGTCGCAGCTTAGAGATTGAACAACATATATTTAATAGCTGGAATGCAGAATCGCCGGTGGAACTATATGGTCGTCTTGTAGATGTTGTGGCTCAATATGGGGCGGCTACGAATCAAGAGCAGGTAACCGTGCCAAAACCATGTATGATTATTGCTTCTGCGGATCATGGCGTAGCTGATATGGGTGTCAGTGCGTATCCTAAGGAAACAACTGTTGGGATGACACAAAATTATCTAATCCCTAAAGGTGCGGGTGCTAACTCCCTAGCTAATTATTGTGGGGCCCAAATGGAAGTTATCGACATGGGGATTGATGCGGATATGAGTTGGGTTCCGGGTCTTCGAAGTCATAAATTGGGGATGGGAACGAAAAACTTTGTAGAAGAGCCTGCTATGACGCATGATCAAGCGATTGAAGGTATCGAAACGGGCATTCGACTTGTAAAAGAAAAAATCGACGAAGGCTTTAATGTGTTTCTTGTAGGCGAAATGGGCATATCGAATACGACAGCTAGTGCCCTTATGACCGCTAAGTTTGCAGGACTTACCGCGGAAGAGGCGACGGGGCGAGGGACGAATATTTCCGATGAGCGCCTCAAATTAAAACAGCGGATCGTTCATGATGTACTGGAGAAATATAAGGATATTCCTAAAGACGATGCTATTGGGATTTTATCTTCTGTAGGTGGCTTTGAATTTGCTTGTATTGTGGGTGTTATCTTAGGTGCTGCAGCAAATCATGGGTTAGTTATTATCGATGGATTTAATACATCGGCTTGTGCATTGGTGGCTAAAACGTTGGCTCCAAAAGCGATGGATTATGTGATGGCATCTCATTTGTCTGCAGAAAAGGCGGCGAAGTCCTCCTTAGAAAACCTAGGCTTAGAAGCGTATGTAGACTTGGGACTTTGTTTGGGGGAGGCCTCTGGCAGTTCGATACAAATGGGGATGCTAGATCTTGCGGTGCATATGTATATGGCCATTACAGGAGGTAATAAATGAGGACTTTCAAAATTGAGCCGTTAGATACACAAGCAATGGAAACATGTCGATTCCGTATTGATAATCTGACAAAGCCTATCTATAGCTTGGCTACGTTAGAAACTATAGCGGAGCGTTTTGCAGGAATTTTAAGAGACCCTAAACCAAATCATTTGCGTCAAGGTGTGCTCGTTGTGGCAGCTGATCACTTGGTAGATGGACCGCAAAATGATCAACATGGTAGTGAAAGTTATGCTGCCATAAAACGCTTTAATGAGGGAACAACAGCTACACAAGGGGCTGCAGCTAAATTAAATGCTGTTGTACATGTGGTGAATATAGGTCTAGAACAAGACACTTCTGATTTAGCAAATATTGAGCAACAGGTGATTCGGAAGGGGGCCCATTTCTTTGGTGTAGAACCTGTTATTTCTCGAGATGAATTAGACCGTGCTCTTGAGCTAGGTTTTACCTATGCAGATAAATTACATGCAGATGGACTACAAGTGGTGGCGATTGGTAACATAGGGGAGAGAGCCTTTTTAGATTCTCTCGTAACGACAGCTACTATTACAGGCTGTGCCTACAATGATATTCTCGTACACAATGAATGGGGGCCTACAGTGGATGAACGTGCTGCTCATATTCATTCCTTTGTAGATCCATTCAAGATTGCTGTTGATGATTGGTCTGCTATTAGTGAAAGTGAGCGCCGTGATGCGGTATTGCACTTGCTTCACATAGCGGGTGGTTTAGATATTGCATTTTTAACGGCCTTTATCTTAGGAGCTGCTAGCCATCGCATGGCTGTAGTCTTTGATAATATAGTAACTGGTGCAGCTGTTTTAGCGGCAGTTACCATTGAACCGCTAGTTAAGGACTATGTGTTCCCGTCGGCTGCCTATGATGAGCCTATACATGATGAGCCTATACATAAAGAACAATGTCGCTTCTTAGGAGTAAAGCCTTATTTAGACTATAAACTGCTAATCGATGAAGCCTTAGGTTCTACCATGGGCCTATCTGTTATCAATGCATCTATGTATATGCTAAATGACATGAAAACCTTCGTTGAAGCGGAGGTGAGTGCAGCCGAAGATGGGGCTGGTAAAGGTAGACAAAAGAATAAAGAATAACCCGTTTTGAAGGGGGCTTGTACGCCCCCTTTTTCTCGGGTAAAAAGACATTCTTGTATGCTATATTTTCAAGGAATTTTACGGAAAAACCATTGACACTATATGTGTAAATTGATATCATTATATGGCAGTCAGGACGGACTTAATTCATCCTTGACGACAGATTGATAATTATGTTATAGTAATTATCGGTTCTGTATGCGGGAATAGCTCAGCGGTAGAGCACCGCCTTGCCAAGGCGGGGGTCGCGAGTTCGAATCTCGTTTCCCGCTCCATACATTCCTCGATAGCTCAGTCGGTAGAGCAATCGGCTGTTAACCGATCGGTCGTAGGTTCGAGTCCTACTCGAGGAGCCATTTGACTCACTAGCTCAGTTGGCAGAGCACCTGACTTTTAATCAGGGTGTCCCGCGTTCGAGTCGCGGGTGAGTCACCATTTCTGGCCCGTTGGTCAAGCGGTTAAGACACCGCCCTTTCACGGCGGTATCCCGGGTTCGATTCCCGGACGGGTCACCACATATGGACGATTAGCTCAGATCTCGTTTCCCGCTCCATACACATTCCTCGATAGCTCAGTCGGTAGAGCAATCGGCTGTTAACCGATCGGTCGTAGGTTCGAGTCCTACTCGAGGAGCCATTTTTATTGGCCCGTTGGTCAAGCGGTTAAGACACCGCCCTTTCACGGCGGTATCCCGGGTTCGATTCCCGGACGGGTCACCACATGGACGATTAGCTCAGCTGGGAGAGCGCCTGCCTTACAAGCAGGATGTCGGCAGTTCGATCCTGTCATCGTCCACCAAAGTAAACGGTTATCTTCGGATAGCCGTTTTTTAGTATGTAAAATTATCGCGGTGCGTACATGATGATATATACACCTACAAGACATACGATACCACCGATGATATCATACATGTCTGGTCGCAAGCCGTCCACAAGCCATCCCCAGAGAATAGAGAGGGCAATGAATACACCGCCATAGGCGGCGTAAACTTTACCAAAACTAGCTTCTGGTTGAAAGGTAGGGATAATACCGTATAAAAATAATATAAATGCACCTGCGATCAGGTAAATCGGTCCTTTGTCATCGCGCATATAAAGCCATACGAGATAGCCACCACCGATTTCCGCAAGTCCTGCCAATATAAAGAAGAGAATAGATAAGAGCATAGTAACCTCACTGTATTCTTACTGTATTAATTGAAATCTATTCTCTATTTTACAACCTGAGTTAGAAGAGAGCAATTATTTTATACCCTTAGACTATTAACTGTTTAGAATGAAAGAGAAAATTTACTTAAATATAGATTTTAGCAGTGATGGAATTGAGTCGTGTTGTAAATATAACAAAACCCCGTACACCTAAAAAAGTATACGGGGTTTTGTTATTTTTTATAAACGTGGTGGTGATTCGCTTTGTACATAATCCATGAAGGTATGCATGGTTTCTGTTTTAGAATTGTTCTTCTTAAATGCGAAACACACTTGAAGTTTGAATGGTTTTTCTAAAGGTACAAAGCCATCATTGATATTTAAGGAACTTAAAATTTGACGTGCTACAATGCAGCCAGATTTATTCTTTTGACAATAGTCAATCATTGTATATGGATTGGACAGGCGACTACCGCGGATATGTAGGTTTTGCTGACCGTTTCCAACATAGTTTTTTAATGTGCGGTACATAAAGTATTTAGGAGGATACATGAGCAATGGTTGCTGCTGGATAGCTTTCAAACTAGCCGTTTCCATACCGTTCACTAAGTTTGGCGCATAGTATACAAACTCATCTTCTCTAAGTGCAGTGGATTCGTATGCAGACATATCCTTATTGTTTGGCAAATAGAGTAATGCAATGTCGATGCGATTTTCGCGCAAGTCGAGCATCAATTCTTCTTCCTCCATGTCGTAAATACTGACAGAGAATTCAGGATGGTTTTGGAAGAAGTGGGATACGTAACCATTTAGACGGATATCCCCAAGACTACGTAATACGCCAATGTTTAGAATTGGTCGTTCAACCTTGCTGGCCAAACGAATGGATTGGATCGCTCGTTCCAATGTGTCGAGAACTTGTTCTGCTTCTGGTAGAAATAACTCACCTTCTGGTGTTAAACGGCTACCTCTTGTAGAACGGGAGATTAATTTTACACCAACTAAACGCTCTAATTTTTTCATTTGAGCGCTGAAAGCTGATTGTGTAATATTCATAGATTGTGCTGCTAATGTAAAGCTTCCTGTTTTATTATAGGTAATAAAACTTTGTAGCTCTTGCATTGTAGGTAACTCTTTCATGCTATTCCCCCAATTTAGTTATAAGAATCCAATGATACCTATTACCTTACTTATTCATATTGTAGCATACTATAATTGATTTTTCATCTAAATCTATAAAATATGATGAAACATGCACAATCGATATAGAGAGTAGTATTATCGTAAAAAAGTGTAATCAAAAAATGTGATTATGCACTTATTTCAATAACTTTCACAAGTATCGATAATTGACATAAGTAAATGAAAATGATATTATACTTGGGTACCATTATGTGTAGGTACAAGTTTATTTTAATCTTATGAGGTGATAATCACATGGCAACGAGAAGAGAGGCTCGATTCAAACTTTGTCGTCGCTTTGGTGTGAACGTATTCGGTCACGCAAAAGCCTTGAATCGCGTCAAAAAAGACCAACGTCAGAAGAAAATGTCTGAGTATGGCACACAATTATTAGAAAAACAAAAAGTTAAAGCTTACTACAACTTGCTAGAACGCCAGTTCGTACGCTATTATGATAAAGCGAAAAAAATGCAAGGTGTTACAGGTCAAAACATGTTGATCCTTTTGGAACAACGTCTTGACAACCTTGTATATCGCATCGGTTTCGGTAACTCCATTCGTCAAGCTCGTCAAATGGTAAACCATGGCCACATCTTGGTAAACGGTCGTCGCGTAGACATTCCTTCCTTCTCCTGCAAACCAGGCGATGTAATCGAATTACGCGAAGCATCTCGTGACAACGAAATGTTCAAAACTAATTTCCAAGAACTTCGTTCTTTCGAACTTCCTTACATTGAAAAAGACTTGGACGGCTTCAAAGCTACTTTCACTCGTCTTCCTCAACGTGAAGAACTTCCTATCGAAGTTAACGAAACACTTATCGTCGAATTGTATTCCAAATAATTTGGCGCTAAAAACCCCGTATACAATTGTATACGGGGTTTTTAGTAATCATAAAAATAGTTTTAACGGAGTATGAGTAGTTTACTTAAAGTATTCAGATAAAAATTTATAGGGAGATAAATATGAATCTTTATGATGAACAAAATTTTTATGATAATCTTCATGATATGAACAAACTTTACAATGATATACGAGGTTATGTTTCTATAAAGCAAATACCCAAGTATGAAGAGTTTAATTATATTATTGAGACTTATTTAGAGCTACGGTTTGATATAGATATTACTAAGCTTTCATTGAACTTAAAAAACTTTATGTGTGATTTAATATCAAATACGTATAAACGAATAGAATTAATTAATAAAAAAATAATTACTGATAATAGCAGTATACTTTCAGTTTCTGATTTAATAAATCATGGTATTGATAAAGAAATTGAATACATTATTTGGCTTTATAAAAAGGATGAAGCTAAAATTATTTCTATTATTACATATTTAAAGATGCTAAAGTTTAGTGATAAACTTTCAACTGAATCTAATTTTTTAACTAACTTGAATACGAATATTGAGGAAAATGGAAATCAAATAGAAAGCTTAAGGAAACTCTTAAAAGAGACTAATGATTTAGCGCATCAAACTGCGGTATCTAATTATAGTCATTTATATAAAGCTGAGGCGAAAACTCAGGGGTATTTAAGTTGGGTTTGGTTTATAGGCTTAATAATTGTTATTATATCTTTTTTATTATTGGCGTGCCATTATATTAACAATCCAATTATAGTTAGTTCTGATAATTTTAATGCTATGTATACTTTTTTATCAATTGTATTAGCAAGAGCTTCTACTTTAGGTGTATTAGTATTTTTAATTTATTGGTTAGGTAAAAAATATAATATTACAAGACATAATTATACGATTAATAAAGCTAAGGAGCATGCATTGGCGACCTTTGATGTATTTATAAATGCAGAGGCGGATCCAATGATTCGTAAAATTATCTTAATTAAAACAACTGACTATATATATTCACATAGGTCTAGTGGTTATTTAAATGAAGAGGAAATTAGTTTATCAAAATCAAATATGGAGTCTGTTAGTAATATTATTGAGATGTTACAAAAAGTAGGCAAGTAATTTATTTTGTATTTTGAGGATAGAAAATCAATTGACACAAACCCATAAAATCTGTATACTATTTTGAGTAAGCTTTAGTCGTGTTTCCATTAGCCCCGGAAGCGAGGACTAGCTGATTTTGGTAGAATTATGACGTTATTAGGAGGATAAGCAGCATGAAAACTACATATATGGCCAATCCGAACACAATCGAACGGAAATGGTATGTTGTTGACGCTGAAGGTAAAACTTTAGGACGCCTTGCTGCCGAAGTTGCAAAAGTTCTTCGGGGCAAAAATAAACCAACTTTCACACCACACGTAGACACTGGTGACCATGTGATCGTTGTAAACGCAGAAAAAATTCGCGTAACTGGTAAAAAATTGGAACAAAAGGAATACTTCCGTCACTCTGGTTACCCAGGTGGTTCCCGTTTCACTAAATTGGGTATGATGCTTGAAAAACAACCTGAACGTGTTGTTGAGATGGCAGTTCGTGGTATGCTTCCAAAAAATAAATTGGGTGCACAACAATACCGTAAATTAAATGTATACGCTGGTCCTGAGCATCCACATGCAGCTCAAAAACCAGAAGTGTTAGAAATTTCCGTACGATAATCTAGAGGGAGGAATATATAATGGCAGTAGCACAATATTACGGCACTGGTCGTAGAAAATCTTCCGTTGCTAGAGTTCGTCTGGTACCGGGCACAGGTAAAATCACTGTTAACAAACGTGAACTTAATGATTATTTCGGTCGCCAAACTTTGGAATTGATCGTAAAACAACCTTTGAACTTGACTAACACAGTTGAACAATACGATGTTATCGCAACTGTAGCTGGTGGCGGTCCTTCCGGTCAAGCTGGTGCAATTCGTCACGGTATCTCCCGTGCGTTATTGGACGTAGATGGCGAACTTCGTCAATCTTTGAAAAAAGCTGGCTTCTTGACTCGTGACCCACGTATGAAAGAACGTAAAAAATACGGTCTTAAAAAAGCCCGCAAAGCAAGCCAATTCTCCAAACGTTAATATTTGGAATACAGGTTATTACACCTGCAGACAATGTCTGCAGGTGTTTTTTGTGTCTTTAGACTGATTCGTGACGGAGTCGCGAATCATAAAACTACCAGCTATGTGGGGGCTGAAATGAAAATTATACAAAAAATGACCTTGTTTAAATATAATGTAGATGTTTAAGTCACATTATATGCAAAAGAAAGGTGATTTATATAGCAACAACGACAGAAAGTCTTGCGCACATAATATAGCTATGTAAATACCGGATAGTATTTATACCTAAATGTAAATTGTAAGTTATATATAATCAGTACAGAAATAGTTTACGTGAAATATTGAGCGGTTTATGTGAATATAAGGGGGAGGCTACGATTTAATGAGAACGCGGATTAATCCTAGTGAGAACTTGTGCCTTTAGACACTGAATTAGTACTGAGGGGACTATAATACATGAGCAAATAGTCAGTTAAATAGGTGGTTCTAATTTAATTTTTTAGTTTTAAAAATAGTAATAAAGATAAGTTTTGTAAGTAATGAATTTAATAAATTATTACTGCAGTATAGTCCCTTCCAATACTCTCTTGGAGTAAGAATTACAAATTTTATGAGTTCAAGTTAGTTTTCTTAAGTGGAATGAGTAATAGCATTTTTAGTAATTAACCCTTATAACAATAAGCTACTCTATAAAATAAATAATACAAGCATTTGATGGCTTATGTGAAAACTTAGAGGAATTTTAGTAGAAATAACTGTAAATATTTTTAATTTGTTGTTTTCCTGAACTGCCAAAAACAGTTTGCTTGAAAGACAGATCCAATTAAGATTACTTTTAATGTGATTCATATAATTTTATATCATAGACATCATGGTATAATAAAAAATAAGTAGTGAAGGTAAGTGTTAGACATATTATGGGGAGAAAAAAATGAAGAAAAAAGTTTTTATTTCTTATGCGTGGGAAGACGCAGAGGAAAAAGATCAAAAGGTAAAAAGTTTTACCCAATGGTTGGCGGTTTATTTAAAAAAATGGGGTTTTGAAGTTCTTCTTGATGTATATGAAAATCATCCTGGAACAAAATTGGATGCGTTTATGTCTGAGGGAATAAGTACATCAAGATTTGTATTATGTATTTGTACTGAGACATATTTAAAAAAGATGCAGAAAATTGGTACAGGTGTATATAATGAGTTTATGTTGCTAAAAGAGAACTCTGATAGTAAATTTATAATTCCAATTATTGAAACGGGAAAATATATACATTTGCCATCATTTTTTGAAGGTAAGTTTGTTAGTGCATTGAATTTTGTTGAGCCATATTCTCAAGATAATAGAAAGAAAATTTTTGAGCTTATTAGTACATTAAGAGATGAAACATTATCTGCTGATAGTGTAGAGCCCCAAACGAGGATTGAAAATTATTATAATGATGTAGAAACATTCAAGTTATTGGCTGATACAATAAATTTGATGAATTTTGAATGTCAACCGGAAGGTATCGTCACATTTCAATATTTATTGAATGATGGAGATTTTCAGATAGGTTTAGCTCCAATGGATTTTACTACTCACTGGTCTACTAGAGGGGGAAATAGTATATACTCTTATAATAAAGTTCAAAAGACATTTCGTATTCACAACTTTACAGCATTTGATGTAATTAGGCGCACCTCAGATATTCCAATTGATGCATTGGTTCCGTTTAAGTGGGGTATAACTCTTGGGGTTGGCGATGGTATTGTTTGGGTAAATAAAAATAATTTTATTGCCATTGGTAAAGTACAGAATGTATATGTGAGTAGCGAAGATGAATTAGAAAGTAAGGTTACTCTTCAATATCGAATTTTAAATCCTATTGATATTACGGATGATTTTATTATGAACGAAGAAGTTTAATAAATTTTAAGAAAGAAAACAACCCTACAAAATAAGTATATATTTAGTGAGGTTATGATTTGGTTAGTAGAAAATTATAAAGGAAAAAGCAACTACAAAAAAGAAGGCTGAATAGAAATAAATTAGGGAAGAACCTCCCTTTTAATCTGACAAATTGGCCTAAGGAACTACGTGGTCATAAAAATTCATATCAATATTTAATCAATATTCATAATTGTTGTTTTAATGAAATAGAATTTAATAATGTTATGTATAGAGCCGGTCACATGACCAAATGTTTTATGAGAACGGCAAGGTTCATTAATGTGGACTTTATATTTGTTAATCTAAAGAATACAAGCTTCAAGAGTAGTAGATTTTGTAAAGTAGTATTTAATGGTTGTAATTTAAAAGATGTTGATTTTCATCATGTGTGTGTGAAAGTACTTATTTTTTAATCTTATTAATCTTATTTACATCTATATTTAATTCTCCTATAATAGATATATAATAATCGAATTTTTTCGAAAATAGATTTTTATATAGGAGAAATCATATGATTTATAATACAATTCAGTACGTAGTGGATAACGGTATTGGTACTTTGACCTTTAATCGTCCGACAGTAGCCAATGGTTTTAATATCGAGATGTGTAAGGAGATCCTTGAGGTCTTAGATAAGGCTCATAATGATGAAAGTGTTCGTGCATTGCTTATCAATGCAGAGGGTAAGGTATTCTCTGCGGGTGGCGATTTAACAGAGATGGAGCGCGCTGTAAACGAAGGGGATACTGAGTCTTTATTTGAAATCGTTGAGCTAGTAGCTGAGATTTCTATGGCCATGAAGAAGTTACCAAAACCTGTTATCATGAGCCTTCAAGGGGCTGCGGCAGGTGCTGCCTTCAATATGGCTTTGGCGGCGGACTTTGTTGTAGCTGCTAATAACGTACGCTTTATTCAAGCCTTCGTAAATGTAGGTCTTGCTCCTGATGCAGGCGGTTTATTCTTATTAACTCGCTCCATTGGCATGAACCGTGCTATGCATATTGTTATGACCGGTGAAGCCGTATCTGCTGAAAAGGGTAAGGAACTTGGCTTTGTGTATAAGGTTTGTGAATTAGAAGATTTAGAGACTGCTACAAGACGCCTTGTTGAGAAGTTGGCAAAAGGGCCTGCACAATCTTACCGCGTTATGAAGGAAATGATGTGGAATAGCTTCTTAGCGGGTTGGGAAGAGTACAAGAAGTTTGAGGTAGAAAACCAATGTAAATTAGGCCTTTCAGAGGACTTCAAAGAAGGAGTCCGTGCGTTTACAGAGCGTCGCCGTCCTAAATTTGGTCAACAATAATATTGATTTATGAATATACGGAATGGAATTTCCTGTAATTCATAAGAAAATACAAATATAATTAGAACCGATGTGGCTCCAACTATTGAGTTACATCGGTTTTGCTTTCATTACACAGAAAAAGTGTATATAATAGAACTATTGAAATAGTTTTAGGAGGTCATTATTACATGGCTCAAGATACAATTAAATGTTATGACAGCCCTAGCGATGTAGTTCAAGCATTGGCAGAGGATTTTATTGTTTTCACCAACGAGGAAATCAATCGCACTGAAACGTGTGTTGTTGGTATTACGGGCGGGACTGTTATTAATGGTTTATTAGAATTGCTTAATTCCCCAGAATATATTGAACGCCTCAATTGGGAACGCATATTCTTTGTGTGGACTGATGAGCGATTCTTGCCGCAATCTCATGAGGATAATTACTTCAATCGCGTGAAACCTTACTTGTTGTGTAAGGCGAAAGGGGCGGCTCATTTTTTGCCAATCAATACAGATTCTAAAACTGTAATAGAAGCGGCAGCGGAATACGAGAAAGAGGTTAAGAATGTTCTCAAGGCTTGTAAAAAAGTGGACTAGATTTGGCATTGCTCGATCTTGGTGAAGATGGTCATACAGCCGGCCTATTTGCAGGTTCTCATGCATTGCGTGTCACAGATCAAGACGTGGTAGCCGTTGAGGATGGAAAGGTATGGGAACGTATTTCTATGACCTTTTCGTTCTTAGCAAAATCTGATGCGGTTTGGTTTACCGTAACTGGTGAAAGTAAGCGAACTGCTTTGACAAAGGTATTGTATCAACGCGAAGATTACGAGGATTTACCTTGGGAAAAACGCATTGGTCGTGTATTGCCTGGAGCGGTGCTTTCACAAGAAGCTATGACCTGGTATGTGGACAAGGCAGCCTATGATGATGTACACTAAAGAGTATAAGTAGTAGTAAAAATAAAGGAGATACATATGGGGTCTATAGGAACACCTGAATTAATAGTTATATTAGTGATTGCTCTAGTTATCTTCGGACCTGGTAAATTACCTGAAGTCGGTAAAGCTATTGGTAAAGGCATCAATGAGTTTAAAGATGCTATTTCGGGGCCTAAAAAGGCTGTTGATGAAACGAAAGAAGCCGTTAAGAAAGCGACTACTATCGATGTGACAGCAGGGGCTAAGAACGACGATAAACATAAAGAAGCTAAGGATTAATAGGAGGTAACACTATGTGCAAAGATTGTGGTTGTGGCGAAGATAATGGCGTTGTAACAAAGGTATTTACTGTACCGGGGATGATGTGCAACAACTGTAAAGAAACAGTTGAAGGTGCATCTCTAGGTTTGCCTGGCGTATTAAGTGCAGAAGTAGATTTGCCAGAAAAGACAGCTACCGTTTCTTTTGATCCAACAAAAGCATCTGTAGAAGTTATTACAAAAGCCATTGAACGAACTGGCTTTGAAGTGGCAGGCGTTGCAGACGGTGTACAAAAACATAGTCATGGATTACTAGGCACTTTGAAACGTCTCTTCAAATAATCGAACCGATGGAGCTGTATTGAAACCTTGTTTCGATGCAGCCCTTTTTTGTTTAAAGAGGTAATATGATGATACGTAAGTTTGATGCTAAAAATTTTAAGTGGGACGGTATCGAAACCTTGGTTTATAAACAAGATGGTAGTCCTTTTAAAGATGTAACACGTCAAGTATTATACGATGGTGCTTATGATATTCCCTGTCAATTCCGCTATTTTGAATGTTTGCCAGGGGGATATTCTACCTTGGAGTATCACGATCATACGCATATGGTTATGATATTTCGCGGCAAGGGGCAAGTCTTATTGGGCGATGAAATCCACGATGTAGAAGCTGGTGATTTTATCGAAATTCCAGGCAAAACAATTCATCAGTTCCGTGCTAATAAGGGCGATTATATTGGTTTTCTTTGCTTGGTAAATCAAGATCGAGATAAGGTAAAGTTATTATCCCCTGAAGAGATGGAAATGTTACGAGCAAATCCTAAGATCAAAGAATTCTTGGAAAGTTGTTAAGCCTAATGGAGGTTCTATGAATACTTTTACACGAGCGGCCCTTACCGTTTTAGTGGGCCTCGCCATTTGGTTTTTACCTCATACAGAGGCAATCAAGCCTGAAGGTTGGCATTTATTAGCTATCTTTACGGCTACTATTGTGGGTTTTATCTTGCGACCTTGGCCAACGGGCATTATGGCGCTTTTTGGTATTGTTGTAGCCGTAGCCACTAACTCCATCACTATGGTACAGGCACTAGGTGGCTATGCAGAGGCGAATGTGTGGCTTATCGTAGCAGCCGTATTCTTTTCACGAGGTATTATTAATTCTGGTCTTGGTAAGCGTATTGCGTATACTTTGATTCGCTCCTTTGGCACAAGCTCATTAAAGCTTGCCTATGCTTTGGCCTGTACGGATTTGATTATTTCTCCAGCTACACCATCTAATACGGCGCGTGGCGGTGGTATCGTATTCCCCATCGTACAAAATATTTCTTTAGCTTTTGGCTCTGAACCTTATGGTAATACGGCTCGCCGCATTGGGGCATACTTGATGACGACGGCACATACTATTAACACCATTACAGTAACGATCTTCTTGACTGCATGTAGTGGTAATTTACTTATTACGTCCTTAGGGGCGAAGTTATTCGGCTATGATATATCTTGGTGGGAATGGTTCCAAGCCGGTGTGATTCCTGGTGTGATTTGTATGATTTTGATGCCTTGGTTTATCTATAAAATCTATCCACCAGAAATCAAGGAAACACCAGAGGCTGCAGCAATGGCTCAAAAAGAACTAGATGCTCTTGGTCCTATTACGAAGGCTGAAATTTCTGTTGCCATTATTTTTGTTCTTTGCATCTTGCTTTGGGCTACAGCGATTTGGACTAAGCTTCATCCTACAGTTGTTGCGATGATGGGCGTTCTTGCTTGTGTAGTAACTGGCTCTCTTACTTGGGAGGATATTTTGGGTGAACGCACCGGTTGGGATATCCTCATCTGGATGGGTACGCTCGTGGGCATGGCTGGGCTGCTTGGTAAACTCGGTGTAGTAGCTGTCTTTGCAGATTTTGTAAGTCAACATTTAGCTGGCTTTGACTGGTTCTGGGCGTCTTTTATCATTTCCGCTACCTTTGTGTACTCTCAGTATTTCTTTGCCAGTGGTACGGCGCGTATTACGGCTTTATTCTCCGCCTTTGCGGCCATTTTAGTGGCGATGGGGGCTCCTATTCCGTTTACGATATTGCTCTTTGGTTTGATGAACAGTCCTGGCTGTACATTGACTCACTATAGTTCAGGTGTAACACCGATCTTCTTCGGTGCTGGCTATGTGCCACAAGGTACATGGTGGCGCGTAGGTCTTGCCATTTCCGTGGTGAGCTTCCTCATTCATTTCTGGGGTGGCACCTTTGGCATGTGGCTCTTTGGTATTTTATAATATATTCAATCCCTCACTACGGTGAGGGATTTTTCTTGTTATATCTATATTTTTTATACCTTACTAGGTTTGCTATAGTTTTTGGGTATGGTGAACTTCATAAAAAAACTATGATGAATCTATAGAATTTATTGTGAATTATCTTGCGCGGGATAATATAACGTGTTATTATTATTCCGTGATTAATATTACAGAATATTTTAGGAGGAAACATGTTAGGTTTAGTCATTAGCTTATTGATTATTGCGCTAGTCGTGATTATTAATGACATTCGAATTATGAACAACAACTTAACACGTTTTTGTCTTAGAAGTTCCGCGAATGGTTTAATATACAATCAATAAGATTTGACTATATGGTTTGTTTCTTATGTGTATATTTTCCAAGGGGTACATAGGATTATTTATGTATATAGGAATTCTGTAAACAAAAGGAATATCATTTGTAAACTTTTAAGACGATTCATTGGAATCGTCTTTTTTTATGCGTCGTGAAAGCTGTCCAAGTGGATGCTTTCAAAAGTGAGGAGATTAACATGAGTTGTAGAAGTGACAATTTGAAAACAGGCGTAGCACGTGCACCACACAGATCTTTACTAAAAGCTCTAGGTTTTGTTGATGAAGAAATGGGTAGACCAGTCATCGGTATTGCCAATTCTTTCAATGAAATCATCCCTGGTCACGTAGGCCTGAAAAATATTGTACAAGCCGTAAAAGACGGTATCCGCAACGCAGGTGGTGTGCCAATTGAGTTCAATACTATCGGTATTTGTGATGGTTTGGCAATGAACCATATCGGCATGAAATACTCCTTAGTTACACGTAATATCATTGCAGATTCCATCGAAGCTACTGCTATGGCTACACCATTCGATGCGATGGTATTCATTCCAAACTGTGATAAGGTAGTGCCAGGCATGTTGATTGCAGCTGCGCGCCTTAATATCCCATCTGTATTCGTGTCTGGTGGGGCTATGCTCGCTGGTGTACATAAAGGTAAAAAGATTGGTTTGTCCGACGTATTCGAGGCCGTAGGTAAACATCAAACTGGTGAAATGGATGATGCTGAGCTAGCCGATATCGAAAATACGGCATGTCCTACATGTGGCTCTTGCTCTGGTATGTATACGGCAAATACAATGAACTGTTTAACAGAAGCTCTCGGTATGGGCCTTCCTGGCAATGGTACAATCCCAGCGGTATATTCTGAACGTTTGCGCTTAGCAAAATTAGCGGGTATGCAAGCGGTAGAGGTATTAAAAGCAAACCTTCGACCTAAAGATATTATGACTCGTGAAGCCTTTGAAAATGCGGTAGCTCTTGATATGGCTTTGGGTGGCTCCTCTAATACGGCGCTTCATTTACCGGCTATTGCTCACGAAGCAGGTGTGCCATTATCCTTAGACGATTTCGATCGCATCGCCCAAAATACACCTCAATTATCTAAATTATCTCCATCTGGCGTATATTTCATTGAAGACTTGTACGCTGCAGGTGGTGTATCTGCCGTGTTGAAACGTTTAGCAGAAAATGGTCGCCTTCATACAGATTGCAAAACTGTTGCTCTTAAAACACAAGGTGAAATTGCAGCGGCCGCTCATGTTGTGGATGAAGATGTTATCCATCCATGGGATAATCCAGTACATGAAACTGGTGGTATTGCGGTTCTCAAAGGTAACCTTGCTGTAGACGGTTCCGTTGTAAAAGCCGGTGCTGTAGATGCAGATATGCTTGTTCACTCTGGTCCAGCAAAGGTATTCAACAGCGAAGAAGAAGCGGTTGAAGCTATCACGGGCGGTAAAATTGTAAAAGGTGATGTTGTAGTTATCCGCTACGAAGGCCCTAAAGGCGGTCCTGGTATGCGTGAAATGTTGACTCCAACATCTATGATTGCCGGTATGGGTCTAGATAAAGATGTAGCATTGTTGACAGATGGACGCTTCTCTGGTGCGACTCGTGGTGCATCGATCGGACACGTATCTCCAGAAGCAGCTGCAGGCGGTACCATTGCCATCGTTGAAGATGGTGATATTATCAACATCGATATTCCAAACGGTAAATTGGAATTAGCTGTATCTGATGATGAAATCGCTCGTCGTAAAGCTGCATTGAAACCGTTCAAATCCAATGTAACTGGATATCTTAAAAAATACGCTCTTCACGTATCCTCTGCTGCACAAGGTGCTATCGAAGTATTTGAAGACTAATACTCGACTTTCATTTAATACTAACTAGAGGAGACCGTGTATATGTATAAGTTATATGATTTTATGGAGGCTCGTGAGCGATTGAGCACAATCACTGTGAAAACGAAGTTACTTCATAGTGATGTGTTTTCTGACGAGTGTGGAAATGATGTATACATCAAGCCAGAAAACTTGCAAATAACAGGCTCTTTCAAGGTTCGTGGAGCTTATAATAAAATTGCAAAACTAACAGAAGAGGAAAAGGCGCGCGGTGTTATCGCTGCGTCTGCCGGTAATCATGCACAAGGCGTGGCCCTTGCTGCGAAACGTCTTGGTATTAAAGCGACTATTGTCATGCCGAAACACACGCCTCTTATCAAGGTGAATGCTACAAAACAATACGGTGCAGATGTTGTACTATTCGGCGAGATTTATGACGAAGCCTATCAAAAGGCGATGGAGTTGCAAAAAGAACACGGCTATGTGTTCGTTCATCCGTTTAATGATGAAGATGTCATCGAAGGGCAAGGTACGATTGCCCTTGAGGTTCTTGATGAATTGCCTGATGCAGATATCTTGCTCGTTCCTGTTGGTGGCGGTGGTATCGTATCTGGTATTGCGGCTGCTGCAAAATTAAAAAATCCGCGCGTTAAGATTATCGGTGTAGAACCAGAAGGTGCAGCGAGTGCCCTAGCTGCCTTAAAGGCTGATCATCCTGTACCTCTCGATGAAGTGGCGACGATTGCAGATGGTACGGCAGTACGCCAAATTGGGGAAACTACATTAGAATATATCAAACAATATGTAGATGAAATTATTACCGTTTCTGATTATGAATTGATGGAAGCATTTTTATTGCTTGTTGAAAAACATAAGTTAGTAGCAGAAAATTCTGGTATTTTACCACTCGCTGGTCTTAAAAAATTAGAGTGCCGCGATAAAAAGGTGGTAGCTATCGTCAGCGGTGGTAATATCGACGTACTTACTATATCGTCCATGATTAATAAAGGTCTCGTATTGCGTGGTCGTATCTTTACCTTCTCCGTTAACCTTCCTGATAAACCAGGTCAATTGGTTGCGGTATCTCAAATGCTGGCGGATGCAGATGCAAACGTTATTAAACTTGATCATAATCAGTTCAAAAACCTTGACCGTTTTCATGAAGTGGAATTGCAAGTAACGGTAGAAACAAATGGTGAAGAGCACATCCAACACATTATTGATACTTTCAAACATAATGGCTACATTATTAAACGTTTAAATTCCAGCGAAATATTGTCTGAATAGCTGGGTGAAAGGGTTCCTATGAGCGCAGAAACAATCAATGGGGCACGCATTGTCCTTGAAACATTGCATCGCCTTGGTGTAACCGATATGTTCGGCTATCCAGGTGGCGCGGTAATTCCAATTTATGATGAAATATATAGCTTCCCTGAAATTAAACATTACTTTGTTCGTCATGAACAAGGTGCTGCACATGCCGCGGATGGTTATGCACGTGTGTCCGGCAAAGTTGGGGTATGTCTTGCTACGTCTGGTCCTGGTGCAACGAATCTTGTAACAGGTATTATGACTGCGTACATGGATTCCGTACCTATGGTGGCCATTACAGGTCAGGTTGGCCGACCATTTATCGGTAAGGACTCCTTTCAAGAGGCGGATATCCAAGGTATTACGATGCCTATAACCAAGCATAACTATCTTGTTCAAGATATTCATGATTTGCCTCGCATCATTAAAGAGGCGTACTTTATTGCTGGTACAGGTCGCCCAGGCCCTGTACTCATTGATATTCCTAAGGATATTCAAACCGAAAAAATATCCATGGCGGAATACAACAAATTGTACGAAGTACCTATTCATCTTGAAGGCTATGATCCAACCTATAAAGGGCATCAAGGTCAAATCAAAAAAGCAGCTACTCTCATCAAAAATGCAAAGCGCCCACTTATCATTGCTGGAGCAGGCGTATTGAAATCTAGTGCTATGGATGAGCTTAAGGAATTAGCTGAAAAGGCTCAAATCCCGGTGACGAATACATTAGTTGGGCTTGGTGGCTTCCCAGGAGATCACGAGTTGGCTCTAGGTATGGTTGGTATGCACGGTTCTGTTGCAGCTAATAATAGTACAGATGAGGCTGATCTCGTGATTGCTGCAGGGATTCGTTTCCATGACCGCATCACAGGCCATCCAGATTTCTTCTGTAAAAAAGCTAAAATTATCCATATCGATATTGACCCAGCTGAAATTGATAAGAATGTTACAATCAATGTGCCTATCGTAGGGGATCTAAAACAGGTATTAACGGAGCTTAATGCTCTTGTAGAACCTACAACGCATGAAGCGTGGCTTGAGCAAATTCGAGAATGGCAAACGGAATACCCTATGGTGATTCCTGAATCGAAAAATGGTGTATTGCATGCACAATATGTGTTGTCTGAGCTTAATAAGATTGCCAAGGAAGATGCCATAATCGTAAGTGATGTCGGTCAACATCAAATGTGGGCGGCTCAATTCTTAACTCATAAAAAACCTCATACTATCGTTACCTCTGGCGGTGCGGGTACCATGGGGTATGGCTTACCGGCGGCTATTGGGGCTCAAGTAGGGGCACCTAAGAAGCAAGTTATCCTCGTTGTCGGTGATGGCGGGTTCCAAATGACTTGTGAAGAGCTCATGATGGTTCGTCAATATAATTTGCCAATCAAGATTGTTATTATTAACAATGGCTATCTTGGTATGGTTCGTCAATGGCAAGAAATCTTCAATGATAGACGCTACTCTTATGTAGATTTAGAAGTGAGTCCGAACTTCGTGAAACTCGCAGATGCATTTGACTTGAAAGCAGCTCGTCTAGATAATGTTGAAACTTTCAACAAAGAATTTAAATCATACATTACATCGGATGAAAGCATTGTCTTGGATTGTCGCGTTGAACGAGAGGATAATGTATTGCCAATGATCCCAGCAGGCGGCACGATAAGCGGTATGATGGGTAAGAAAGGGGTGCTATAATGGCAAAAGAACATCAAGTCTTAATCATTGCAAAAAATGCACCAGGTATTGGTACACGTATCTTGGCACTCTTTAACCGTCGTGGCTTTAACGTTACAAAAATGACATCTGGCATTACAAATCAGCCAGGTTATGCACGTATTACTATTACTGTAGAGGCCGATGACCGAATTCTTGATCAAGTGCAAAAACAAATCTACAAGCTCATCGATGTTGTTAAGGTTAAAGTGTTTGACGATCATGATGTGGTATGCCGTGAGCTAATGCTTATCAAGGTAAAAGCATCTGCTTCCACAAGATCACAAATTGTACAGATTGCCGATGTATATCGTGGTAATGTGTTAGATATTTCTCCTACATCTATGATCATTGAAGTCATTGGCAGTGTAGAAAAATTACGTGGCTTCATTCAAATTATGGAAACCTATGGTATTCTTGAAATTGCCAAAACAGGTATCACCGCTATGAGCCGCGGAGAAAAAATGTAGGAGTTGATAACGTGGGGCGTGAATTACTCCATTATGAAAATGTCTGCTTTCGCCGTGATGGTAGACCTATTTTAGATAATGTAAATTGGCATATAGAGGAAGGTGAACATTGGGCCCTCTTAGGGCTCAATGGGGCTGGTAAATCGACGCTACTCAGCATGATACCAGCCTATCAAATTCCTACGACAGGCACTTTGCGCGTATTTGGACATGAATTTGGTAAATACGCATGGCCTAAAATCAAATCGAGATTAGGCTTTGTCAGCTCGGCTCTGGGACAGTTTCAATCCACCTTGGATAAACAAGTTGTAGAGGATGTCATCATTTCTGGTGCTTTCAGTAGCATCGGTATATACCAAGAGGTTGCGCCAGAGGTGCGAGAGCGGGGTATGCAATTATTGGCTGAGTTTGGGTTAAGCCACTTAGAAGGTCATCGTTTCCATACATTGTCTGCTGGGGAACAGCGACGTGTATTATTGGCACGGTCCATCATGGCAAATCCAGAATTATTGATTTTGGATGAGCCTTGCTCTGGTTTGGACTTACCAGCGAGGGAGCAGTTTTTACGCACCGTATCCACTTTGGTAGCTGAGCAGCAGACACCGATTATCTATGTGTCACATCAAATTGAAGAGATACTATCGTTTATTACTCATGTAGCTATCTTGCGAGAGGGTAAGATGATTCATGCAGGTCCTAAACACAAGGTACTAACTGATGATATTTTATCTGATATCTTTGGACTTTCCGTACAAGTTGTATGGAAAGATGATCGTCCATGGGTGATGGTTCGGTAGTTATCAAATTTTTTTATCAGAGGCTTAAAACTTGGCTTACTGATAATAAATTAATGTACGCCACATCTTGCAAAAATTTGTTAGATTGTGTACAGTATATATAATCTATATTCTATTGAATATGTTTGGAGGTTGTCTAATATGGCAGGTAAAATTTTAGGTACTACAGTTTATTATGATGCAGATTGTAATTTAAGCAAATTGGAAGGCAAAAAAATTACAGTGTTAGGTTACGGTTCACAAGGTCATGCTCATGCATTGAACTTGAAAGAAAATGGTATGGACGTAACAATTGGTCTTCGCGGTGGTTCTTCTAGCTGGAAAGCGGCTGAAGAAGCAGGTCTTACAGTGAAAGAAACTGCAGAAGCCGTTAAAGGCGCTGATATCGTTATGGTATTGATTCCAGACGAATTGCAAGCAGACGTATATGCACAAGATATTGCTCCAAACTTGAAACAAGGTGCGTACTTGGCATTTGCTCATGGCTTTAACATTCACTTTGGTAAAATCGTACCTCGTGAAGACATCAACGTATTCATGGTAGCTCCTAAAGGTCCTGGTCATTTAGTTCGTCGTACATACCAAGAAGGTTCTGGCGTTCCTTGCTTGTACGCTGTAGAAAAAGACCCATCTGGCGATACTGAAGAAGTGGCATTAGCATGGGCATCTGGTATCGGTGGTGGTCGTTCTGGTATTTTGGAAACTAACTTCAAATCCGAAACTGAAACTGACCTCTTTGGTGAACAAGCTGTATTGTGTGGTGGTGTTACTGAGTTGATCAAAACTGGCTTTGAAGTATTAACTGAAGCTGGTTATGAACCTGTTAACGCTTACTTCGAATGCTTGCATGAAATGAAATTAATCGTAGATCTTATCTACGAAGGTGGCTTCCAAAAAATGCGCCACTCCATCTCCAACACTGCTGAATACGGCGACTACCATGCAGGTCCTCGCGTAATCACAGCGGATACTAAAAAAGCGATGGAACAAATCTTGGCTGATATTCAATCTGGTAAATTTGCTGATGAATTCTTGGCAGATTCTAAAAATGGTCAAAAATTCCTTAAAGAACACCGTGAAGCCGCTGCTAGCCATCCAATCGAACCAGTTGGTGCAGAACTTCGCAACTTGATGAGCTGGTTAAAATAAGAGCATTACTTAGGTAATCTTTTGTGAGATTATATGCTTATTAAAAGCGACCCCGTAAGGGGTCGCTATTTTTTATCTTTTCTTACATTATTTAGGGCCCTTTTGACGATTACATCGAAAATATTGGAATTAAATATGGTATAATAAAAGGTATATTTGAAAGGAGTGTGGCATGGATTTTTACACATTAGCCTATGTTGAAAGTCAGGCTGTAGCGGGCCAAACATGGGGCTTTATTATAATTGTAGCTGTTCTATTAGCATTGCTCGTTTTGGGCGTACAAGTATTACGAAATGGTTTTACTAGTCGCTATCGTGATCTGATGGTTATATTGTCTTTAATCGTAGTGTTCTTCTTAGGGCTTGAATACCAAGAATATAATCGGATGAAAATCTATTCTGAGGACTCCTCTCGTATGGCTCAATTTTTACATTCTTTTAGTTCAGATCGTTCCGTACCGAGCGACCAATTGGCGGTTAACTCCTTAAAGATTCGTAATGGTATGATTTTAAAAGTAAGTGATGCTTACTATGAGGTTCAATTTAACCCAGAGTTTTCAACCTATACGATTACCCGTGTGTATAAGGTGAGCCCTACAGATCGAATTCACGATAAAGCGGACGTATTACCATAAGGAGGACCACATATGACAGAAGCTATGGCCGTCTATGGGATGGTCTTTGCAAAACTCGCCATCGGTCTCTTGGCGATTATCTTACAAATCAACTTAATGGGAAAGGGCAATTTAGCGCCAACCTCTGCTTTGGACCAATTGCAAAACTATGTACTTGGTGGTATTATCGGTGCCATCATTTACAATGACCAAATTGGTATTTTACAGTTTATGTTAGTCCTTATTTTGTGGACTATTTTGGTAATGACGCTTAAGTTTTTAAAAGGAAATCTTCGTTTCTTCAAAGCAATTCTTGATGGTCATCCCGTTATCGTAATCGAACGAGGTCATATTTTAACGGAAGAATGTATGCGTTACGGCATTCAAGCGGCAGAGCTTAAATTAAAACTTCGCGCTGCAGGTGTTCAATATGTTACGGATGTTAAGCGTGCCGTATTGGAGCAAAACGGTCAGCTCAACGTGGTTCAATTTGGTGAAGATAATATCCGATTTGATCTTATCGATGATGGTCAAATTAATCAATTTACCCTTGATGTAATTGAAAAAGATAGAGCGTGGCTTGAACAAGAAGTTCAATCTCATGGATACTCTGTTAAGGACATATATATTGCTGAATATAAAGATGGTAAAGTTGTTGTATATCCTTACGATAAAAGAGAGAAACCTAATTTAGTTAGCTCAATAAAAAATAAGACTAAGAGCAAATTAAAGCCTTAAGTTGTAGCTTGTAATATGAAGCTAATACATCTATTAACATTTTAACAATAGGTATATAGTATTTAGTTTTTATTAAGCCCACTATTCTTAGTGGGTTTATATAGAAAGGAAATTAGTGAATCGTAAAGATTTAATTGATCGATTACAAGAATTATATAAAGATGAAGACAGTCGGGTAACAGTAAATCCTCATGCGGGGCAAAAGATAGCTATCGTTTATCCGAATACATACTTTGTGGGCATGAGTAACCTTGGTCTCCACATCATTTATGAGGAAATTAACTTACGTAATGATAGCGTATGTGAACGTATCTTCTTACCGGAGAAAAAAGAACTAGAAGCGTACGATAAAACTAAGACGCCTCTTATGAGTGTTGAAACACAACGGCCTATGCATCAGTTTGATGTGGTAGCCTTTGACGTCACCTTTGAAATGGATTATTTCCACATTCCGCTTATGTTGCGCCATGGCCGTGTACCTATTATGGGGAAAGACCGCACAGAGTTCGATCCT
This sequence comes from Veillonella parvula, assembly GCF_032577575.1. Classification (GTDB taxonomy): domain Bacteria; phylum Bacillota; class Negativicutes; order Veillonellales; family Veillonellaceae; genus Veillonella. Next base: position 47,598 of record NZ_JAWFVO010000005.1, read on the forward strand.
ATCGTTATTGCAGGGGGGCCTTGTGCGACCTTCAACCCTGAGCCTTTTGCCGACTTTATCGATGCTTTCATCATCGGTGAAGGGGAAGGTATCGTCAGTCGCGTATTAGATATCATTCGGGACGGGAAAATGGAAGGCTTGGATCGCCATGCTATTTTACGTCAATTAGCGGATATATCGGGTGTGTATGTACCATCCTTATATGTGCCGATTTACAGTGAAGACGGTGAATTTAAAGGCTATGATATTGCAGAGGGCGTGCCTAAAACGATCAAACGTCATTTTGAAATGCTCACTAGCGGTGGTGAAACGGTAGTGGCTACGAACTATACTGAATTTGGTGCTATGTATATCATCGAAGTAGCCCGTGGTTGTGGTCGTCACTGTCGCTTTTGTATGGCTGGGTATTGCTTCCGCGTACCTCGTGTACGTCCTTTAGACATTTTGAAAGAAGGTGTAGAGCGCGCAGAAAAGCTAGGTAAAAAGGTGGGGCTCATGGGCGCTGCTATCTCGGATTATCCTGAGGTAGATGAACTAGTTAATTATATTCGCGCTAAAGATATGCGCTACTCTTGTGCATCCTTGCGGGCTGACTCATTAACGCAAGCCGTGGTGGATGGACTGGCGGATAGTGGACAAAAGACGATTACCATTGCGCCAGAAACGGGCAGTGAACGTTTGCGTCGGGTCATTAACAAGGGAATCAGTGAAGAGCATTTACAAAATGCAGCCACCTTATCTGCGAAGTCAGGTATTCAGCATATGCGCTTGTATATTATGATTGGGTTGCCAACGGAAACCGATGAGGACATTGAGGCTATTGTAGGACTTGCGGAAAGAACGCAAGCTCATATGGAGAAAGTAGGCTGTAAAGGTCGTTTGACATTAAGTATTAATCCATTTATTCCTAAACCTTTTACACCGTTCCAATGGATGGCCATGGATAACCAAAAAGTGGTGGAGAAAAAGTTACAATATATAAAGAAAGCATTGCAAAAGAATCGCCGCATCGAGGTTCTCGTAGAGTCGCCTAAAGAGGCGTATATTCAAGGCGTGCTTGCTCGTGGGGATCGCCGCTTAGGCGCTGTTATTGCAGCATGTGCTGCAGATCGGGGCAGTAAATCTTTTAAGTCCGAAATGAAGGCTGCTGGCCTGGATATGGATAATATGAATTATCGTGAACGCAGTTTTGATGAATTCTTGCCATGGAGTCATTTAGACATGGGGATGCAGGAGGGCTATCTTGAAATGGAATGGAAACGATCCCTCGATGAAGCCTATACCCCTCCATGTGCAAAAGGTTGTAAACGCTGTGGCGTTTGTAAATAGGAGGAACAGATGAGTCAATCTGTAAAACGTATAGATGTGAAAGGTCCTTATGGAACATGGTCTTATGAGGCGCCAAGCTGGGTTGATCGATTTCCTATTGTAATGGGCGATACTTATCGTCATGGTGGCGTATCTAAAGCCCCTTATGAATCATTAAACCTAGCGTTTCATGTAGGGGATGAAGCTCAAAGCGTACGAGAAAATCGAGCTATTATTGCGAAATATTTAGGTGTTGAACCAAACCGTATTTCTTGTGGCAATCAAGTCCATGGTTTAAAGGCTGTAGAAATCACAGAAGACCTTGTTGGGGCAGGTGCTTTTGGAGAAGATACGGCTATCGATGATTGTGATGCGGTATTTACAAATCTACCACATGTGCCATTATTTCTATTCACAGCAGATTGCGTTGGCGTAGGTATTTACGATGCCAAACATCATGCGATTGCAACGGTGCATGCAGGCTGGTGTGGTGCCATTGGCCGTTTACCAATCCTTACCATTGAGGCCATGAAAGAGGCGTATGGGACTGAGTTCAAAGATTGCTATATATATCTTGGGCCTAGTATTGGACCAGAGTCCTTTGAAGTAGATGTAGAACTAGGTAAACGCTTTGAATTAGCTTGGAGAGATATGATAGACCGAGATGTATCTGATGTTGTCAATTATTCTGGTGATAAATTGGACAAGGCTTATATCAATTTATGGAACTTTATTGGTGAGGATCTCGTTGTAAATGGCGTTCCTCCAGAGAATATCACGATTGGTGGTACCGATAGTGTAACAGAAGTAGCTTGTTATTCCTATCGCCGAGAGGCTGGGCGAACAGGTCGTATGGCCTTATTTGCGATGTTACAAGACCGATAAATTTTGACTTTCACAGGAATCATAATAAAGTATGATATTTTAAGTATATACATGCTTGGATTTGTGTAGGGGATAGCCTTAAATCATGTACATTTGACCTTAAATACTATATAATAGAATAGTCTATACAAATATATTTGATGATTATGATATATAGATTGAAGGGGGCATTCACGTGATTGAAGAATCCCTACACGCTATACAGCAGCGCATGGCCGATGCTATGGCGCGTGTTGGTCGCGTAGATACAGCATTATTAGTGGCGGTTACAAAGAACCACCCTGTGTCGGCTGTAGAAGAGGTCGCACGGCTCGGTGTTACTCATGTAGGGGAAAATCGAGTACAAGAGGCCAAAGAAAAACAGCTAACCTATAAGGGGCCACAATTAACATGGCATTTGATTGGTCATTTACAGGTCAATAAGGTGCGTCAAGCGGTTCCTATGTTTGATTTAATTCATTCTGTAGATAGCCGTAAATTATTAGATGAAATCGAAAAGGTTGCTGCAAAGCACGACAAGATACAAGATGTATTACTGCAAGTCAATGTGGCTCGCGAAGCTTCTAAAACGGGAATGACCGTTGAAGAGTTTCCAGAAATACGAGATTATGTAAAAACATTGCCTCATGTACGCGTACGGGGATTGATGTGTATGGCACCATTTTTCGATGATCCACAGGAAGCTCGTCCAATCTTCCGCGTAGCGAACGCTTTGTTTGAGGATATGAAACGCTACTTTGAAGAAGGGCAGATTCAATATTTATCTATGGGGATGACTCATGACTTTGAGGTCGCTTTGGAAGAAGGGGCTAACATCGTTCGTGTAGGCACAGCAATTTTTGGGGAACGTGTATATTATTAAGGTTCGGGTTACCTGATAATCGGAAGCGTTAATTGTATTAGGAGGAAATCCAAATGGCATTGGGAGATTATTTAGACAAAGCAAAAAACTTATTCTTAGGCAGAACTGATGATGACTATGAATATGATGATTACGAATACGAAGATGAAGAGGAATACGAAGCTGAACCTACCTCAGTAGCAACAGCGGCTCCCGTGTCCGGCGCATCTGAATTTCATCCACGCAAGGTAGGAGGCCAATCTACGATGACACAACGTCCAACAGCTATGAAAGTAGTTGTAATTGAACCAAAAGTATTTGAAGATTCTGAAAATATTACACATCAATTGCGCGACATGCGTCCTGTATTGATTAATTTTGAAAATACAGACCCTCATGAAGCAGCTCGTATTGTAGATTTCGTATCTGGTGCGACCTATGCATTGGATGGCAAATTGGAAAAAGTAGGTAAAGACATTTTCATGTGTGTACCTGTAAATATTTCCATTGATTATAATGACAATGAAAGCAACACAACTGAGCAAAACGAATATTCTTGGGAAAACAAATAATCTCTCTATAAATGGTGGTGATAACTATGTTAGGTAAAACCCTATGTATAGGCGTTGGCTCAATGGGGGGCGCTCTATTGCGCGGTGCATTACAGCATGGTGTGTTGAAAGCCTGTGATACACACATTCTAGTGCGTCGCGAAGAACAATGTAAGGCTCTTGCAGAGGAGCTTGGTGTAGTAGGTTTTACTACATTGCCTAATGTAAACGAGTACAACACTATTCTATTGGCTGTGAAACCACAAGTGTTACCATCTGTGTTAGAGACTTTAAAAGAAGTACCTTATGGGACTGTTATGATTTCTGTTGCTGCAGGTGTCACATTAGATACTCTTGATGCGGCGATTCCACAAGCTAGCTGGTTTAGAGCTATGCCAAATACACCGGCTTCTATCGGTGCGGGCATGACGGCACTTGCCGGGGATGATGTGAATACTGACCTAGGTCGTGCTGTACAAGCCTTATTTGAGGCTGTAGGCGAGGTAGCAGTGGTGAGCGAAGCCGATTTAGATCGCTTGGGCGCACTATCTGGTGCGGGCCCTGGCTATATGTTTGTCATCCTCGATGCATTGGCTGATGCAGGCGTTCGTATTGGTTTACCACGTCAGCTAGCCATAAAGGCAGCTGCTCAAACAATGTACGGTGCAGGTAAGATGGCTCTTGAAAGTGGCAATCATCCATCAGTACTACGAGATCAAGTGACCAGCCCTGGGGGCACTACCATTGCCGGTATTGGTGCCATGGAAAAAGGTGGACTTCGCAGTGCTCTCCAAGACGGCGTAGTAGCATGTCTTGCTCGGTCGAATGAATTGGGGAAATAATTTTGGCAGATACTAGTAAATTAATTCGATATTTTGAAGCTAGCGGCAGCGGTGAGGAAGCTCGTCGCATGCTTGACTTGGCTGAGCAGGTTGTTAAAGGTCGCCCATATCGTGTGGCGGATTTTACGAGTCCTGCAGGCCTTGTTATTGCAGATGCTATCAAGGCTAATTACCCACAGTTAACAGTTAAAACTGACGGTGGCTATGAAGGGGCGGAACGTATCCGTATCGCCTTTGTAGATAGCGACTTTAACGGTACCGTGGACATGGGCATTCGCGCCCTTAAGGTAAATTGGGACCCACGGTTCCGATTGCTTACCCATCGCGATGTGCTGGGCTCCTTGATGGGCCTTGGCATTGATCGCTCCAAATTTGGGGACGTTATCGTCCAGCAAGGGGGCGCTCAGATTATGGTGGATGAAAGCGTGGCTGATTTCGTAATTCAAAACTTTACGAAAATTGCTATGGTTTCTGTATCTGTAGAGGCTATTGAGTTATCAGATATTGCACCAAAAGAAGAAAAAATTAAAGAAGTCCGCACTACAGTCGCTTCCTTGCGCTTAGATGCGGTAGCAAGTTCTGGATTTAGTGTATCTCGCACTAAATTGGTGAGTGCTATCAATGCGGGCTTATTACAAGTAAACTGGCAACCAGCTAAGGGGGCATCCCAAGAGGTTAAAGAAGGAGATGTCATTTCCATGCGTGGTCGTGGCCGAATGAAGGTAGAAGCTATTACAGGTACCTCTCGTAAAGGGCGTATCGGCGTATATCTGAAACGATTTATGTAGGCAGTTGAAAATCGGCTTGACCATCAAGCCGATTTTTTTGTATATAGTAGGACAGCCATGGTATCCATAACATTTCAACCTACAACTGAAGATATAATCCTATTCGTAGGCGGCGGAGAAGTAGCGGAACGACGGATGCAGCTTTTTATTGAGGAGCCTTGCCAAATTGTCGTTATCGCTCCTGCTGTAACGGATACGATTAGCCAATGGGCAAAGGAAAATCGCATCACTTGGTGTGATCGGGCTTTCACAATGGACGACGAAGAGCATATTATTTCGAGTAGTTTGCTGTTTATCTGCACAGATAATCATGAACTAAACGATACCTTGTATGAGCTAGGAAAAAAACATCGTGTGTGGACCAACCGCAGTGATGATCCGAGCGCGTGTAGCTTTACTGTGCCGTCATCCCTTGAACTCGGCGATCTTCATATTGCTATTAGTGCCAATAATGTAGGACCTCGTATCAATCGTCTCGTACGACAAGATATGATGAATCGTTATGGTCAGTTGCAAAAGGCTATGCCTAGACTTAAAATATTTAGAGAAGAAGTAAAGTTACTACTTCCTACTCCAGAGGCTCGACAGAAATTTTGGCGAGACAATCTGACGGTAGAAACATTTGAAGCCATTCTCAAGGGAGAGTGGATGATTATAGAGGAGAAACTAAACTATGCAATTAGTGGTATTAGGTCTAAATCATAGAAGTGCCGCTGTAGAGGTGCGTGAACGTTTCTCGTTTGATAAAGACGAGGTAGTTGCCGCACTAAATCGCCTCTATGAATTTGACTGTATCTCAGAATGCGTTATATTATCCACCTGTAATAGAACGGAAATTTATGCTGCTTTAGAAGGTGTAGAATTCCCGAAGGATTACATGTTGGCAGTGTTAAAAGATTTAAAAGGAGCAGATCATATCGATGCAGATGCATTCTTCTTCTACGAAGAACGAGATTGTATTGAGCATCTATTCCGCGTTTCTGCTAGTCTTGATTCCCTTGTGTTAGGGGAAGGCCAAATCTTGAGCCAATTAAAAGGGGCTTATATTCAGGCTTATAGCGCAGGCTGTACGGGAACAATTTTTAATATTTTATTCCAACGGGCTATTAGCGTTGGTAAAAAGGTACGTACTAATACGGGCATTGCTAATACGCCTGTATCTGTTAGTTACACGGCGGTCAATCTTGCGGAGGACAGTTTAGATAAGCCATTATCCGAAGCTACAGTACTTATTTTGGGTGCTGGTACGATGAGTGAATTGACAGCTACTCATTTACAAGCGAAGGGTGTAAAAACGATTTTCGTATCTAATAGAACCTTTGCTAAGGCTGAAATGTTAGCGGAACGCTTTAATGGTAAAGCTGTTAAGCTCGATAACTTTGTAGAGTATGCTAAAGATGCGGATATTCTTATCACATCTACAGGGGCACCGCATTATATTATTACTGAAAAAGAAGCGAAGAAAATTACGACTCTTCGCAAGGGTGAACCAATCGTTATGATCGATATAGCGGTACCTCGTGATATCGATCCTGCGGTGGCAGACTTGGATGGTATTTATCTATTTAATATTGATTCTCTTGAAAGTGTAGTAGAAGAAAACAAGGCACAACGAGAAGAGGAAGCTCGTCGTGCAGAGCCTATTATTCATGATGCTATTGAAGAGTTGTTGGATAAATTGAGTTATTTAACAGTGCGTCCGATGATGGCATTGCTTACAGAAAAGGCAGAACGGATTCGCCGTCGTGAGTTACATCGCGCATTAGCTAAATTGCCAGATATTTCCGATAAGGAGCGCCGTGTTATGGACTCGATGAGTCGCATGATCATCCGTAAAATGTTGCGTGAACCGATGATTCACTTCAACGAAATTGCTGGTACAGAGGAAGAAGGCTTGTACTGGGACTTATTCAAAGATATGTTTAATCTTGAGAAAGAAGGCTAATGCCATGAGAGATCATATTCGAATCGGCACGCGAAAAAGTGCCCTTGCCCTATGGCAGGCTGAACATATTAGTACAGAATTACAACGTCTGTACCCAAATATTACGGTAGAGCTGGTTCACTTTAATACAAAGGGTGACCGTATCTTAGAGAAACCACTGGCTCAAGTTGGTGGTAAAGGTTTATTTACTGCTGAATTGGAAGCGGCTATGCATAAAGGCGATATCGACATCGCCGTACATAGCTTAAAGGACATGCCTACAGAGTTGCCTGAAGGCCTTACTCTTGGTGCCATCTCCGCTCGTGAAGTACCTTATGATGCACTAGTGAGTCCTGTGTATAAAACACTGGACAAATTGCCACAAGGCGCTCGTGTTGGTACCAGTAGTTTGCGCCGTCAAGCTCAATTGCTACATGTTCGCCCTGACCTAAAGGTAGAGGTGATTCGCGGTAATGTGCAGACTCGTTTGAGCAAAATTGAAACGGAAAAGCTAGACGGTGTTATCTTGGCTCAAGCAGGCCTTAAGCGATTGGGGTTAGAAGACCAAATTACACAAGTCTTCAAGGCCGACGAAATGATTCCTGCCGTTGGACAAGGGGCACTCGCTATTGAGTGTCGTGCCGACGATACGGAAATGCTTGACATGTTGGATCCTATCAACGATGAAGCAACGCGCTATGCCGTTGAAGGGGAGCGCAGTTTCTTGCGTCAATTAAATGGTGGTTGTCAAGTGCCAATGGGCGTACATGGCACCATCAATAAAGGTCAATTGACTTTAAAGGCTATGATTGCATCCCTCGATGGAAAAACTGTGTACGAAGGGGAAATTTCTGGTCCTGCTAAAAAGGGCGAGATCCTTGGCAAAAATCTTGCAAAAGCCTTATATGAAGAAGGTGGCAAACGTATTGTGGATGCTCTCATAGAGGAAGGAATCATAAAATGACAGGTATGGTATATCTAATTGGTGCGGGCCCTGGCGATGTTAAACTCATCACTGTAAAAGGCCGTGAATGCATCGAAAAAGCAGATGTAATTGTATATGACTATTTAGCGGATGCCCATCTGTTAGAATGGGCACGTCCAGATGCTGAACTGATTTACGCTGGTAAGCAATGTAAAGATCACACAATGCATCAATGGGAAATCAATGAGCTATTAGTCCAAAAAGGTAAAGAAGGTAAAATCGTAGCACGATTAAAAGGCGGTGATCCGCTCGTATTTGGTCGTGGTGGTGAAGAAGCGATGGCTCTTGGCGAAGCCGGTGTGCCATTTGAGTTCGTGCCAGGTGTAACATCGCCTATCGCAGCGCCTGCCTATGCAGGGATTCCTGTAACACAACGCGCTATGGCCACATCCTTTGCGGTGGTAACAGGTCATGAGGATCCTACAAAAGCAGTATCTGGCATCCATTGGGAAGGCCTTGCTACGGCGGTAGATACACTTTGCTTTGTAATGGGTGTTGGTAACTTGCCTGTCATTGCGGAAAAATTGATGGCTCATGGGCGAGCAGCCTCTACACCAGTAGCGCTTGTTCGGTGGGGAACAAAAACAGTACAAGAGGTATTAGTTTCTACCCTTGAACATGTCGTTGAAGATGTAGCAAAGGCTCAATTGAAAGCACCAGCTATCATCGTAGTAGGTGATGTTGTCAACCTTCGTGAAAAATTACAATGGTTCGATAATAAACCTTTATTCGGCAAAACTGTCGTAGTCACACGCGCTCGCTCCCAAGCAAGTGCATTCCGCGAAAAATTAGCGGCTCAAGGCGCAAATGTAGTGGAAGCAGCGGCAATCAAAACATCTCCATTGGAATTGTTTGAGGAAGATAAACGTATCATTAATAATACAAAACAATACCAATGTATCGTATTCACATCTGGTGAAGGGGTTCGCTACTTCTTCGATGCTCTATATAAAGAAGGCAAAGATACACGTGCTTTAGGTAATTCTAAAGTGGCGGCTATCGGCTGTGCTACGGCTCGTGAACTTCAAAAATATGGCATCGTACCGGATATCATTCCTGTAGACTACAAGGCTGAATCTGCTGTGGAGGCTCTTGAAGAAGAACTCAGTGCAGGGGATTCTGTATTATTGATTCAACCAAAGGTAGCACGCGATGTGATTCCACGTTGCTTGCGTCACCGCAATATGAATGTAGATATCTTGCGCTTATATGAAACGACACAAGATACATCTCAACAAGAAGCATTAGTAACAGCTTTAACAGAAGGCAATGTAGATTATATTACCTTCACAAGCTCCTCTACTGTAACAAATACAATCCAATTATTGGGCGACAATGCACTAGAGCTATTAGGCAAAACTAAAGTGGCTTGTATCGGTCCAATTACGGCTGCTACGGCTATGAGTGCAGGTCTTAAACCGGCTATCATCAGCGATGTATATACAACAGATGGCTTAGTAAATGCTATTGTAAAAGACATTTAGGAGGATTACATGTACGATTTAACATACCGTCCTCGCCGCTTGCGTATCAATCCAGAAATGCGTGATTTGGTACGCGAAACGACACTCGACGTAACTGATTTGATTTATCCATTATTTATCGTGCCTGGTGAAGGTATTAAAAAAGAAATCGACACATTGCCAGGTCAATATCACTTGTCTGTTGACGAGGCTGTGAAAGTAGCTCAAGAGGCTTATGATCTTGGTGTGCGTGGTGTAGAAATCTTTGGTATTCCTACATACAAAGATGAGCAAGGTTCCTCTGCTTGGGATATGTCCCAACCAGTACAACAAGCCATCAAAGCCATCCGCGAAGCCGTGCCAAATCTTTTGGTTATTTCTGACGTATGCTTGTGCCAATATACCTCTACCGGTCACTGTGGCATGATCGATGACCATGAAATATTGAACGACGAAACATTACCATTGCTTTGTAAAGTTGCGGTAAGCCAAGCAGAAGCTGGTGCACATATGGTGGCTCCATCCGATATGATGGACGGTCGCGTAGGTGCTATTCGTGAAGCCCTTGATGCGGCAGGTTATACCAATGTATCCATCATGAGTTATGCAGCAAAATATGCATCTGCTTACTATGGTCCGTTCCGCGGAGCTGTTAATTCTGCGCCAAAATTTGGTGACCGCAAATCTTATCAAATGGACCCGGCTAATCGTTTAGAAGCTTTCAGAGAAATCGAACTCGACATCGCTGAAGGTGCAGATATTATCATGATTAAACCGGCCTTGTCCTACTTGGACATCGTTCGTGAAACGCGTGACCGCTATGAATTGCCAGTTGCAGTATACAATGTATCCGGTGAATATGCGATGGTTAAATCCGCCGCAGCGGCTGGTCTCATCGATGAAGAACGCCTCGTTATGGAAACAATGCTTTCCATGAAGCGTGCTGGTGCTAAAATCATCATTACGTACCATGCCTTAGATATTGCTAAATGGTTACAACAATAAGGAGGAACTATGTTCCAACTCGGTAAATCTGAAAAGGCCTTTGAAGAGGCTAAACGTTATATGCCGGGCGGCGTAAACAGTCCGGTTCGCTCCTATCGCAGCGTAGGATCTAACCCTCCATTTATCAGCAGTGCCAGTGGCAGCCGCATTTATGATATCGATAACAACGAATACATCGACTATGTGTTGAGCTGGGGACCTATGATCTTGGGCCATGCGAACCCTGAAGTCATCGCGAGCCTGCAAGAGGCTATTCCTCGTGGTACTAGCTACGGTGCACCTACACTATTAGAAACAGAATTGGCTAAAAAGATACAAGCCTTCATGCCGTCTATGGAGGTTATCCGCCTCGTTAACTCTGGTACAGAGGCTACCATGAGTGCTTTGCGCGTAGCTCGTGGGTATACTGGTCGCGATCGCATCGTGAAATTTGTAGGCTGTTACCATGGTCATAGCGATGCTCTCTTGGTGAAAGCTGGCTCTGGCCTTGCTACCTTTGGCGTGCCGGATAGCCCTGGCGTTCCTCAAGGCGTAGCTGAAAATACCATAACATTGCCGTACAATGACTCTGATGCGGTTCGTAAATTATTCGACGAGATCGGCGATACTATTGCGGCGATCATCGTGGAACCTGTAGCAGGTAATATGGGCTGTGTGCCTCCAGTACCAGGTTTCCTCGAAACCTTGCGCGAAGTGACTAAGGCTCACGGCGCTGTACTGATCTTTGACGAAGTTATGTGCGGTTTTCGTGCTAGCAGCGGCGGTGCTCAAAAACGCTACAATATTAAACCAGACCTTACATGCCTTGGTAAAATCGTTGGCGGTGGCATGCCACTTGCCGTGTTTGGTGGCTCTCGCGAGATTATGAACCAAATTGCACCAGCTGGTCCTATCTACCAAGCTGGTACATTGAGTGGTAACCCAATTGCTGTTACCTCTGGTTTGGCAACGCTTTCCATTCTGCAACGTGATCCAACGGTATTTAAACAAGTAGAAGATACGACGATTGCCATTTGTGAAGGCTTTGAACGATTAGCGGCGCAATATAATGTATCTGTTGTAGTTCAACGAGTAGGCTCCATGTTCACCATCTTCTTCATTGATAAACCAGTTAAGAATTTTGATGATGCTTCAGCTTGCAACGAAGAACAATTTAAAATGTTCTTCCATCATAACTTGAGCCATGGTATTTACTATGCGCCAAGTCCTTATGAAAGTAATTTTGTATCTATCTGCCATAAGAGCAGTGAAGTGGAACGTACATTAGCCGTTGCTGATGAAGCTTTTAAAAAAATTAGTGATACATTATTATAAGAAGTTATAGTTTGTAGTTGTTTATGTATCGATACAGGTGATGAACATGCAGTTTTACAAGAACTTAAAGCGTGCTCGCGTGCGCATGGGCAAAAGCCAAATCGAAGTAGCAAAGGCCGTAGGTATCAGTAATGCGGCGCTTTCAAATTACGAAACAGGGTATCGCGAACCAGATTTAGATACACTCTGTGCCTTGTCTCGCTATTATGGATTGACCTTGGATGAGCTGTTGGATGTAAATGGAGAAGAACACGAGCCCATCTATGATCTTAGTCCTGTACTAAAAAATAAATACATCGCCTATAAAGGTGATGTATTCGAGTTGAAAGACTCACAAAAACGTGCGCTCTTGCGTGAGCTAGATAATTTATTTACTAAATTTGAGAAATCAAAAGTAGAAGATAAAGACAGCAAGCCAAAAACGTACAAACATGGGAACCCACATATCAATCGGGCTGGACTAGCTAGCAGTGCGGGTAGTTTAACGGCACGACGGAATCTAAAATAAAAAGCACCATCTATTTAGGGACTAAACGAAACATAAGTTGTCCCTCGATAGATGGTGCTTTTTTGCCATATATAACAAAATATTCGTTGGTGGTATACGTTAGTTTAACATATAATTGAATTATAGACGTGGAATAAATATTTACTAGTCTTACAGGAGAAAGCTATGATAGTAGTATTTGCAGGATTTTTAGCATTTTTATTTTGTCTGTATTTCATTAAAAATCCATACTTCACATTACAGCATATTAAAATTAAACGCTCAAAATCTTTGTTAATTTCAGAGCTGCTTTTAGGTGTGATAATTTTCTTATATATTATTTTTGCAGGATATTCTAGACTAGTGCGGTTTTTATTAGAATTGATATCTGTAAGTCTGTTTTTATTAGAAATGTGGTTAAGAGTTCCTGCTATTGAATTGGATTGTAGTTTATCACCTGACGTGAAAGTAATGCTCAATAAAAAAGCTAAAAAAGATTTTTATTCTACATTGCCAATGTTATTTTTATTAACATGTATGTTTGTATTTAATTTCATCAAGATTTAAATAAATTTAATTGGAAAAGTGAAGATTAATAGGAATAACTATGAATACATATATTAATAAAATAAGAGATATATTGGTGGAGTGTACGCCTAAATATTGGTATAAGATTTATTTGTATTTTGAATGTTCTGAGTTAGGATCAACATCAGGTTGTTATTATATAAAAACGCCAGGTGGATCTATTATTCAATATGGTGAATTTATATATAATTTTTCTGATGAAAATAGCGAACGAATAAAACAGGGGATGTATGATATTTTAACGAATGTTAGATTATTACACGAAGCATCGATTGAGAAGTGGACTTGGGGGACAATGTATATTTCACGCGATGACTATGAGCCACATTGTGAATTTCATAATGACCCTGTAACTGATGATTGTTGGCTCCAAAATAGATATAAGTGGGAGTATCAGAATTTTGGTGTTCTAGCTAGAGAAGATGAATTTGAGCCGGATGTATATAAAGAAATGCTAAAAGGTCCTCGAGGTGTTTTATTATTGGAGGATATGGAATCTCGTGTATTAGCAAAAAATTATACTGCCATTGATAAGGCATTTAAGTTAAAGCATAAAAGCTTAGAATCGGAACTTGAAAAACATTATAATAAAGTGGCCAAAAATATATATAAATTAACCCCTCTAAATTGGCATCGTGCTAAATTACACTTTGATATGAATGTTGATAATCCTTCTGTAGAGCTTCTGGTTTATAAAACTGAGGATGACTCATGTATTACAAAGTATGTGGAAAATAATGATGAAGAGCCTGCTATTATTTCGGAAATTATGTATGATTTAAAAAATGAAGTTGTAGCGATGATTGAGACTTTTAAATTCTATAATCAAAACCCATTCTCTGGTTTAGTATATACATTAACCTCTAATGGTGAGGTATCTTTAGAGCTAACTTATGGAGATAAATAATTTTAAGTTCGTTGATGAAATTGATTGGATAAGCTTTCATGCAGATAGGAAAAAACTCAAAAAATGGCTTGAGAGAATACTTCTTTCTTGTTTAATAGTAGTAGGTATTATTTTTGGCGGTTGGCTTTTCTTTGCTACAAACTTTATGCATCCATTTATCCACTATTTGGATCTGAGGGGAGGTATAATATATTACAAAGAGCCAACTAATATAATTGCTTCTAATGTTCTTGGTTTTGATGAAGTACGAGGGAAAATATATTATATAACTACAAATGGTATTGGTGTATATAATGAATTAAATAACGAACATGTATTTATATTACATAAAGAGCCATCTAATGAAATCAGAATAAATGACATTACTAATGTATATCCAGAATTTAGTCGTTTTTCTGATTCGGAACAGGAAGTTTGGAAAAGCAAATTTTATGCTGATTTTAGGCAAAGAATTCCTATAGAGGAGGGAAGTATCATTAGATTTCCATTCTTTTTTTCTTACGAAACCCGTGGAATTTATAATTTAGCTACAGGATCTAAATTATCGAAAATTGATACGTATAAAATTTCTAATAATATATTTTATAATGTTGATTTTGGAAGCATTACTAAGATAGATTTAGAAACTGGTATAGTATGGAAGTACTATTCTAATAACTTATTAAATTATAATTTTATTAATGAAACGGTTTCTAGTAAATCAAAAGAGTTTAGTGTTAATGAATTAATCAAAGAACGAAATCATGATGAACAACTAAAAGATAAAATTATAGCTATAGATCATTATAGTCAATTTAGTAAAGATGATAAGGATGTTATAGAAGAATTGTTTATTAAGTTAGTTACTGCACGAGAGAGTATGAGCTTAAAACCAGAACATAAAATGGGGTTAGAAAACTATTTAGAGTGATTAACTTTTCAATGTATTCATACTTAGTTGGGGAGTCTGGCTAAAGAATATATATTATTTATTACTATAAATAAAAAGGGTTAATGATAAACCAGTAAATCAAAAGCTAAAATAATATAGTGGGTAGAGGTATAATTATGATTTATTTTAAAAATAAAAAAAGCTTAGATACATTTTTAATGGTCTTTATATTGGGCGCTGTTAAGGCATATAGACGAAATTATATTGATTTGACCATTCTAGAATATTACATATTTAGTATGTTAATTCGATTAATGTGTAGAAAAGCACATCTGTCCGATAAATTGTTAAATATTATTGGAGATGGGATGAGTTTAGAGGATGTTGATGAGTGGATGGCTCGTAGGATTCCTATACCACCATTAAATGATATGTTAGATGATATTGAATGCAGTAGTTGGATTGCTTTAATAGAACGGGAGTTAGAGGGTAATACTTTATCTGAAGCGTTAAAGATTTCTACACATGATGAAAAGAAGTTCGGTATCTATTTCTTTACCGATTATGTAGAGGAGATATTTTGGGCGTTGTTTTTGTTAGGATTGTATGAAGTCTTACAAAAACCTGAATTCATTTCTGAATCAATCTTAAGTTGTATTAAACAGACCTATTTGTCTGAAATATATACGTGTGAACGTATTCAGAATGAAGATTTTCAAGCATGTATTTCCAATTTACAGGAGATAGTTGATACTAATATATCCGGGCAATTAAGTAAAGAATTAATTACTATGAAAGCAAAATTAGCATCATTACAGGTATTATTACCATTTTATGATGTGAGTTTTGATAAGTTAAAAACAGACATTGATTTAAAAGCTACTAGAGGGATGTTCTGGCAAATTAAAGTTTTAGGGAAGTTTATAGACTTGGGATTATAGATTCTAAAAGATTATTAAGTTGGTTCTATACTTATGATTACTTTTAATTTTGGGATTAACCTTTATTAACTTCTATCCTTAAATAATATTTAGTGTTAAATGTTATAAGCTTATTTTAATGACATCTATACCTTTCATAAGGGACTGGTATAGGTGTCATTTTTATATTGAAAACTAATAAAAATCAGTATTGATTAAAATCTAAGTAGTTCTATTAAAATTACCAGATTTTTACGATTTTATGAGTGTTTTATGATAAAATAAAAGGTATGAATACTTCAACAACTAGGCCTATTACCTATAATGGCAACATAATTGAATATGAGTTAACCATCAAGCGTGTGAAGAACATGAACATGCGCATTACAAAGGATGGTGTGATCCATGTGTCAGCGAATGGGTATGTGCCGGATTATAGGGTGGACAAGTTTGTCATCGAGAATATGCCCTTCATTGAGCGGGCTCGTTACAAAATTGATGCATTGAATGCCAAGCGCGTTGAGGCGTTGCAGTATGTGAATGGTGAAAGTTTATCCATCCTCGGCATTCCCGTTATATTACGCCTAGTTGAGCAGGATGGAAAGCCTCACATCGGCTTTGACGGAAAGGCGATTCTTACCATGGTTGTCCCTCAGGGTACGACCTTTGAAGCAAAGCATAAATTAATGCAGAGTTACTGGCGTAATTTAGGGGAGAAGGTCTTTGTCCATTGGGCAAAGGTCGTGTATCAGCGCTTTCACAAGCAAGGTATTGATGTGCCTATGCCAATCATAAAACAGCAGCGAATGAAGAGTCGTTGGGGTTCTTGTACGCCTGCAAAGCAGCTCGTCAAGATGAACACCCGTTTGTTAGAGGGACCACAGGCGTATATTGAGTACGTTATGGTTCATGAGTTTGCTCATTTTAAATATTTAGACCATTCCAAGAATTTTCACAATCTAGTGGCGCAGTTTTTGCCAGATTGGAAGGCTCGTAAGAAGTCATTGAATGTGTATTTTGCTCATCGCCCTTAAAGGAGGTGTACCATGCAGCCATTTGTACATTTACATAGTCATACAGAGTTTAGTTTGCTTGACGGCATCAGTCGTTTGCCTGACATGGTACGTCGTGCGAAGGAGTTAAATCAGCCGGCCCTTGCCATTACAGATCACGGCAATATGTACGCAGCCATTTATTTCTACAAAGAATGTATGGCCCAAGGCGTTAAGCCTATCATCGGTTGTGAAGTATATGTAACGGAAAACAGCCGATTTGATCGTCCCGAAGGTCGCAGCCGTGAAAGATTAAAACATCTCATCCTATTGGCTGAGACCATGGAAGGGTATCGAAATCTCGTAAAAATCGTGTCTAAAGCGTCTACGGAAGGTATGTTATATCGTCCCCGTGCAGACCGCGATTTGTTGCGCCAATACAGCAAGGGCATAATTGCCCTCAGTGCTTGTATTCAAGGTGAAGTGCCGCAGTATATTTTGCAAGATAATATGGAGGGCGCGAAGCGTTCCATCGAATGGTATATTGAGACGTACGGGAAAGATAATTTCTTCTTGGAAATCCAAAATCACGGGTTACCAGAGGAGGCAAAGGCGCAAGAGGCGCTTATAAAACTCAGCAAGGAATATGGTCTTGGTATCGTAGCATCTAATGACTTCCACTATGTTTTAAAAGAGGATGCGGACGCGCAAGATATTAAGGTTTGTATTTCTACAGGCCGTCGCCGTGCTGAGGTAGACCGCTTAAAGTTCCCTAATGATGAGTTTTATCTCAAGTCTGGGGATGAAATGGCAGAGCTATTTGGACATATTCCGGGGGCCATTGAAAACACCTTAAAAATTGCAGACCGCTGTAATGTAGAGTTTAATTTTGATGAACATCACTTGCCGCACTTTGATGTGCCAGAAGGGGAAACTTCTAAAACGTATTTACGTAAGGTTTGTGAACGAGAAATTCCTCGCCTCTATGGGGAGACCTCTGAAGAATTACAAAAACGTCTCGACTATGAACTAGATGTTATTGGTACCATGGGCTTTGAGGATTACTTCCTCATCGTATGGGACTATGTGCGCTATGCCCGTGAGCATGACATTTTAGTTGGTCCTGGTCGTGGTTCGGCAGCAGGTTCTGTAGTAGCCTATCTACTTGGTATTACGGGCCTTGATCCATTGAAGTACGACTTGCTCTTTGAACGGTTCTTAAATCCAGAGCGGGTAAGCATGCCTGATATCGATATTGACTTCTGCTATGAAAAGCGTGGTCAAGCCATCGAATATGTGACGAGAAAATACGGTCAAGCTCGTGTGTCTCAGATTATTACCTTTGGTACTGAGGCGGCTCGTGCCGTTATCCGTGACGTAGGTCGTGTGCTCGACTTACCTCTGGCGGAGGTAAACCGTATTGCTAAGATGATTCCTAATGAATTGGGTATTACCTTAGATAAGGCGTTACAAGGCAAGGACTTAAAGGCTTTATATGAATCTGATTCAAATGTAAAAGAGCTATTTGATTTTGGTAAAAAGTTAGAAGGGATTGCACGCAATTCGTCCACTCATGCAGCGGGCGTTGTAATTTCTGCAGACCCTTTAGATGACCACGTACCGGTACAAAATGCCAATGATGAAGGCTTTGTTACGCAATACGATAAGGATAACATCGAGGAATTAGGCCTCTTAAAGATGGACTTCTTGGGCCTACGCACCTTAACGGTTATGGGAGATGCCTTAAAGCTCATCAAGGCTAACCGTGGCATTGACCTCGATTTAGATGCTATCCCGCTCGATGATGCGGCGGCTTGTGACATCCTCACAAAGGGCGACACCTCTGGTGTATTCCAGCTTGAGTCAGAAGGTATTACGAAGCTTGTTATGGATCTTAAGCCTGAGCATTTTGAGGACTTGATTCCGTTGGTAGCCTTGTATCGTCCAGGTCCACTTGGTTCTGGTATGGTGGCGGATTTTATCGACCGTCGTCATGGTAAAAAAGAGGTTACCTACTTACATCCAATTTTGGAACCTATATTGAAAGATACCTTCGGGGTAATCTTATACCAAGAACAGGTTATGCAGATTGCCTCCGCCATGGGGGGCTTCTCCCTTGGTCAAGCGGACTTGATGCGCCGCGCCATGGGTAAGAAAAAGGAATCTGTCTTAAAAGCACAGCGCGAGTCCTTTATTCAGGGCTCCGTTAAAAACGGTATCGATGAATCCGTGGCGAACGAAGTATTCGACTTGCTCGTATACTTCGCAGGCTATGGCTTTAATAAATCACATAGTGCGGCTTATGCGTATATCGCGTACCAGACAGCGTACTTGAAAGCGCACTATTTCCCGGAATTTATGGCGGCTACCATGACGAGCTTCATGCAGAATATGCAAAAGTTAACGTATTACATTAACTCTTGCAAGAAGCATAACGTTAAGGTTCTAGGTCCAGATATTAACTATTCTGAACGCAGTTTTGCCGTACAAGACGACGCCATTCGCTTTGGCCTTGGCGGTATTAAGAACGTAGGGGACAATGCTATTGATCGCTTGATTCGCGAGCGCAATGAGCATGGTCTGTATACGGATATCGTGGACTTCTGCAAACGGGTGGATAATAGGGTTGTTAATAAACGACTTCTTGAAAGTCTCATTCGCTGCGGCGCCATGGATGGCTTCAAGGAAAATCGTAACCAATTGTTGCACATGTATGAAAGCGCACAAGCCGTTGGTGCTAAAGAGCAAAAAGATGCTGCTATGGGTACCATGAACCTCTTTGGCGATATGGAAGAATCTGTCGATTTCATCCCTGTTCCCAATGTGGAGGATTTATCGGAAGACGATAAGTTAAAGGATGAAAAAGAATATACCGGCTTTTACATTACGGGGCATCCATTGCAAGGATATGCGAAAGAATTGGAAGGTCTCTTTGAACTGGGTGCTCTCGTAGAAAATCCAGAGCAATACGATGGCCAAACCATTACCTTTGGTGGCCTCATCGAAAATAAATCGGATCGCATGACAAAGCGCAATGAGGTTATGTCCATTCTTCGCATCGAAGATTATTCTGGTGCGGCTAATGTAGTGGCATTCCCTAAGGTCTTTAGTCAAAGTCAGCAATTCCTTGCGGTCGATATGATTGTTAAGGTAAAAGGCCGGGTTGATGCGGATGAAAAGGGTGTGCAAATCATTGCAGACCGTATTACGCCATTAAAGGTAAACTATGGGCAGGCAAAACAGGTGGCAATCCACATTTATAGCCAATATGATACACCAGAAAATAGCGAAGCCTTAAAACGCGTATTGACTAGCACCGCTGGCTCTGTGCCAACGTCGTTATATTTACACCGTCAACGAAAACGCATTAATTTACCACCAAATATGTGCTTTGACCCTAGTGATGAATCTATCAGGGCTATTGAATCTATTCTAGGCGAGGGCTCCGTAGAGGTACAGTAAACATATAATGTTAACACAAGTATGTGCGACATATAATGAGCATATATAGGTGTAACATGTAATAAGCATATACTTGATACATAA
Source organism: Veillonella parvula (assembly GCF_032577575.1). Lineage (GTDB taxonomy): Bacteria > Bacillota > Negativicutes > Veillonellales > Veillonellaceae > Veillonella. The sequence goes on from NZ_JAWFVO010000005.1 coordinate 67,815, forward strand.
GTATATAAATGGTGTAGAGAAACATATGTTGCGTGAGGCATAGATAGCTTTCACCAACATTGATATAATAAGAAATGAAAGATCCAATCTTGGAGGTACTTTCATAGGAGGAAAGATGAAACGTACAAAGATCGTATGTACTGTAGGTCCGGGAACGGATAAATTTGGTATCTTAGAAGATATGATGCGGGCGGGCATGAACGTAGCTCGTTTTAACTTCTCCCACGGATCCCATGAAGAGCAAGCAGAACGCATGCAAATGGTGCGTGATGCGGCGATGATTGTGAATAAACCAATCGCATTAATGCTCGATACAAAAGGCCCTGAGGTGCGTCTCGGTCTATTTAAAGAGGGCAAGGTATTCCTCGAAGCGGGTCAACAATTTACGTTGACTACAGATGAGGTGGAAGGCACAGAAGAGCTTAGTTCCGTGAACCACAAAGGTCTTACAGGCGATGTGTCCGTAGGGGATAAAATTCTTTTGGCTGATGGGCTTGTAACACTTACCATCGATGCTATCGAAGGCAATAATATCGTTACAACTGTTCAAAACAGCGGAGAAATCGGCAACCGCAAGCGCGTAGCCGTACCAGGTGTAGCACTAAGCTTGCCACCTGTATCTGAACAGGATGAAGCGGACTTGCGCTTCGGCTGTCAACAAGGGGTAGACTTTGTGGCCGCATCCTTCATGCAACGCGGCAAAGATATTGTGGCTATTCGTCGCATTCTTGAGTCTGAGAAAAAAGATATCAAGATTATCGCGAAAATTGAAAATGCAGAAGGCGTTAAAAATATTGATGAAATCTTGGAAGTAGCTGACGGCCTCATGGTTGCGCGTGGCGATCTCGGTGTAGAAATTCCTGCAGAAGAGGTGCCAGTACTTCAAAAGATGATGATTGAAAAATGTAATAACTTGGGTAAACCTGTTATTACGGCGACACAAATGCTCGAGTCTATGATTCAAAATCCACGTCCAACACGTGCGGAAGCAAGTGACGTAGCTAACGCCATTTTGGATGGTACTGATGCGATTATGTTATCTGGTGAAACAGCCAATGGGGCCTATCCTGTAGAAGCTGTTGCGACCATGACTCGCATTGCAGAAGTAACGGAAAAGGCTGCTATTTACGATAGCTATAGTCGCGCTCGTGAGGATGAAGAAATGACTACTACAAGCGCCGTATGCTTGGCTAGCGTGCGCGTAGCTCAAAACCTCGGGGCCGCAGCTATTTTGACATGTACTGAATCTGGTCACACCGCACTTAGTGTGGCTCGTCATCGTCCAGATTGTAAAATCATCGCTGTCACACCTCATGAGGAAACTATTCGTCGCATGCAATTATGCTGGGGTGTAGAGGCTATCAAAGGTCATGAAATTATCAACTCCGATGAAATGGTAAAACAAGCCATTACCGGTGCGCTTGGTACTGGTGCCATCGAGTCTGGCGACCTCGTAGTTGTTACCGCTGGTGTGCCATCTGGTGCAACAGGCACGACCAATATGATTCGCGTTCACATTGCTGGTCGAGTGCTCTTGTCTGGCAATGGTATTTTACGTAAATCCGTTACAGGTAATGTGTACATTGCGGCTAATCATAAGGGTAATTATGAAAGCTTCAAAGACGGCGATATTCTCGTAGTAGGTACAATGGAGCCTGAATTGATGGCCATTGCCAAACGTGCTGGCGGTATCATCGCAGTAGAAGATGGTTATACATCGGACAGCGCTATTGCGGGCATTACCTATGGTATTCCGGTTATTTTAGGTGCTAAAAATGCCCACGAAGTGCTCCTTGAAGGTCAAGAAGTGACTATCGATGGCGAACGTGGAAAGGTGTTTGCGGGCATTGCCAATGCTCGATAATCGCTATAAGTGATAATTAAATAAGGAGGGATAGTATGAATCCATATAATGTAACAGGACCTACTGCAGCTGAGGTTGCACAGGTTGAAAGTATCGTATCTCAACGATTAAAAGGCTCTTTCTTGTGGATGGTTGTAGGCTTACTTACAACTATTGGTGTTGGCTTTGCTGCATTAGTGAATCCAAATTGGTTACGCTTTGCATACCAAAACTTTAATATTATCTTATTAGTAGAGCTTGGTGTGGTATTCCTATTTAGTGCTCGTGCATATTCTGCTAATGTAATGACGTTACGTGGTATGTTCTTCCTCTATAGTGCTTTGAATGGCCTCACATTGACCTTGGTATCCTTGCGATACAATGTGTTTGATGTTGTTATTCCGGCGTTAATAGGTACTCTTGCTTTCTTCATTGGCTTTGCAGTGGTAGGGGCTACAACTAAGCGTAATTTATCATCCCTTACACCATATGTGATGGCGGCATTGTTCGGCATGATCATCGTATCCTTGGTGATGATGGGGGCCCGCTTCTTTAACTGGACTGTACTCAGTGGCTTTAGTGATACTGTTAGTTTAGTTCTAGGTTATGTAGGTGTTGTAGTATTCTCTATCTTTACAGCTATCGATGTGAACCGCATTAAAAATAATGTGACACAAGTGGCGCTCATGGAGGATGAAACAATTTTAGACCGCATTGAAATCACTGGTGCTTTGAGCCTTTATTTAGATTTCATTAACTTATTCTTATCCTTATTACGCATCTTTGGTAATAAGCGATAACAAAGGAGTTTGTATGGACGATAGAGAATGGCAAACCTTTGTTACTGTTGTCGATGAAGGCAATATTACAAGGGCTGCAGAAAAATTATTTTTATCGCAACCAGCGTTGAGCTATCGGTTGCGCCATATAGAAAAAGCCTTGGGCCATTCTCTGTTGTTGCGGACTGCTGAAGGGATTGCCCTCACGGCACAAGGCGAAATTTTTTATGATTACTGCAAGCGAATGATGCAAGAACAGGAGGCTTTGGAGAATGCTATGAATTCCGCTTCTGGCAAGATTCAAGGGACATTGAAAATCGCGTCATCTATTAACTTTGCAGACTATGAACTACCAGCCTTATTGAGATCTTTCCGGGAACAATATCCAGATGTTCACATTCAAGTGACGACTGCTTTCAGCCATCAAGTAGTAAAGATGTTTAATACGGGCGACTGTATGGTCGCCTTTGCTCGTGGTGGCTATGACGTGTCTGGTAAGTCTGAACTGTTACTAGCAGAGCCATATTGTCTTGTATATAAAGAATTAGTGCCGCCTGAATCTTTAGTAAAGGTACCATTCATTAAATACCAAACAGATGCATCGGTGGCAAATATTATCGAAACTTGGTGTGCAGAACATTTTGACGAGCCCCCAAGTGTGGCGATGGACGTAAATTCTATGAGTACGTGTCGTCACTTTGTTCGTGCTGGTCTTGGTTGGTCTATCTTGACCTATATGGGACTTGGATCCTGTAAGGATAAAGATATCTATGTGAGCCCATTACGCAGTAAAAATGGTGAATATATTACCCGTGATACTAATATGGTGTACACAAAAGATGCGGAAAACTTGGTTGTAGTAAAAACATTTATCGAATATGTTCGCAATTACTACAAAGAACATACCGTAGTGGATGACAGTATATTTAGAGAATATAAAGCATAGGATGCATTATAATAGAGTATATCTATGAGATTTTCTAACTGTTTATCCATGCTGTTTCAGTATTGGACTTTTTCGATATAATAACTCATAATATAGATTAAGAGCAATATAGTACCATGTAAGTGCATGTATATCCCCTTTGGGGAGGTATACATGCATTTTTTTCATTTGGGACTGTAAAACTATGCTCAAAATGCATAAAAAGTATGATTGACAGATATAAAAGTTTTTATAACCCCTATAAAGGTAATCTATTATTCATATTTCTTTTAAACATTTATAATGAGTATAGACTTAATCAATGTAATCGACGTCGCGAACGGTTATGTTGTTGAAGACTAGATGATTTTATGTATGCCTAAGTTAATTCAGAAAGGGAAAGACACACATGAAAGACAAATTATGGCGCGTTGCCGTTATGGCTGCCATCGTCGCAATCGCATGGTTTGGTGGCACCCCAGAAGGGCTCAAACCACAAGTATGGCAATTATTTGGTATTTATTTAGCAACTATCGTGGGCTTGGTATTAAAACCATTCCCTGTTCCTATTACAGTATTATTAGGTGTTGCTACATCTTCTATCTTATTGAGCAACACTAAAGATGTATTAGCTGGTTACAGTAATACAGCATTATGGTTAATCTTTGCAGCTTTTGCATTATCTGTTGCATTTGGTAAAACTGGCCTTGGTCATCGTATCGCATACTACTTGGTTCGTGCTTTTGGTAGTACAACACTTCGTCTTGGTTATGTAACGGCATTCCTTGACTTGATCTTGTCTCCAGCAACTCCATCCAACACAGCTCGTGCAGCAGGTATCGTATATCCTATCAACTTGTCCATCGCTGAAGCTGTTGGTTCTTACCCTGGTGAGACTGCAAAAAAAGCAGGTGCGTACCTCTTACAGAATGGTTACTTTGCAACAAAGGTAACATCCTTCTTATTCGCTACAGCAATGGCGCCAAACTTATTGGCATTAGACTTTATTACTAAATTGACTGGTGTATCCTTGAACTGGGGACAATGGGCATTAGCTATGTTCGTACCTGGCTTCATTATGTTAATGTGTATTCCGTTCATCGGCTATATGTATGAACGTCCATCCGTCAAAGAAATTGATAACAAGAAAATTGCGGCTGATGGTTTAGCAGAATTAGGTCCTATGAAAGCGTCTGAAAAAGGCCTTATCGCCATCGCACTACTTGCAATCACAGGTTGGATTCTTCCAACATTTGGTATTAAAATTGATGCTACAGCAGTGGCTATCGTAGCGATGATTGCTACATTTGTATGTGGCATTATTACTTGGGATGATTTGCTCAAAACTAAAGCAGCTTGGAACACATTGATTTGGTTTGGTGGCATCTTGGGCTTATCTTCTGCATTGACCAAAGGAAAATTCTTCGAATGGTTGGCTAAGTTCTTAGAAACTCACATGAACTTCGGCCTAGATCCATTCATGATGCTTATCCTTATCTCTGTAATCTCCGTTGCGGTTCGTTACTTCTTCGCATCAGGTACAGCATACATTTCTGCAATGCTTCCAGTATTCTTGATCGTTGGTATTAACGCAGGAATCGATCCTACATTATTAGCTTTCATCTTAATTGGTACAAATTCCTATGGCGGTTCCGTAACTCACTACGGTGCGGCTCCTGGTCCAATCATTTTCTCTGCCGGTTATAACAATGTAAAAGACTGGTGGACAGTTGGTCTTATCTCCGCTGTTGTATGTTTAGTATTGAACTACGTAATCGGTATCCCTTGGTGGAAAATCGCTGGGTTCATGTAATTAGAAATCATTACTATGGAGTGTTAGAATTTAATTGTTAGTAATCAATGTCTGTATAGGCTCTCGCGACGAGCCTGCACAGACTTGAGGTTTATAAATGTTTCACAAGGAAAGGATGCAACATGGCACAATTAGTAAAAGCTGCACAAGCTGGCTTCGACGAAAAAAATGATGCATTAGTAACGGTTGAACCGATTGCTAGCGGTATCGAAATCGAATTAACATCCAAAGTTATCCGCCAATACGGCGACCAAATTAAATCCGTTATCTTGAACACAGTGAAAGAAGCTGGTTATGATGGCGTAAAAGTAATCGTACAAGATAAAAATGCTTGGGATTACACAATTAAAGCTCGCGTATTAGGTGCATTGGAAAGGGGGAGCAAAGCATAATGGCTAACGATAAAACATTCCCAGAAGTTAAAACAAACCCATTAACAGAGGCTGCTAAAAAACGTTTGTCTCGTTCCATGATGTTCGTACCAGGTAATACACCTAAAATGATTAACAGTGCAGATATTCACGGTGCTGACTCCATCATGATCGATATCGAAGATTCCGTGCCAATTACAGAAAAAGACACAGCTCGTCTTTTAACTGCAGAAGCATTGAAATCCCGTAAATTCCGTGCAGAAACAGTTGTTCGTATCAACCATCCTACACAAACTCCTTATGGCTATGACGATCTTGATGTTATCGTTCCAGCTAAACCTGATATGATTCGTTTACCTAAAACTGAAGATGTTTCTGAAGTTGAAATCGTAGCGAAGAAAATCGAAGAAGTAGAAAAAGCTAACGGCTGGCCAGAAGGTACAATCAATATTATCGTAGCTATCGAATCCGTTCGTGGCTTATACAATGTTCGTGAAATCTGCCACGGCCCTCGCGTAGTTGCTATCGCTCTTGGCGCTGAAGACTATCGTGCAGACCTTCGCACAGGTAAACATAAACCAGCTGTTGAATTGTTGTTCGCTCGTCAAACAATCCTTCATGCAGCACGCGAAGCAGGTATCCGAGTAATCGATACTGTATTCTCCGATGTGAAAGATCCTCAAGGTTTCCGCGAAGAAGTTGAATTCATTAAAGCTTTGGGTTATGATGGCAAATCTTGTATCCACCCAAGCCAAATCAAAATTATCCACGAAGTATTCACTCCTGACGAAAAAGAAATCGCTCATTCCGTTAAGGTATTGAACAGCTATGCAGATGCATTGCGCAACAATAAAGGCGTAATCTCCGTAGATGGTAAAATGATCGATGGTCCTATCGTAGTTCGTGCACAACGCGTAGTTGATAAAGCACGTGCAGCAGGCATTAAAGTTGAATTAGAGGAAGGAGCAGAATACGATGTTAAATAAAGTAGGTCGCGATATCCCAACAAATATCCCAGCACTAGAAGGCCGTGAAGTATATCAAGGTGAATTCGCCATTGAACCTAAAGTTCATCGTGCAGGTAAACCTGTACACATGAGCCGTGTTGGCACTAATAAAGTACTTGCTTCCATCGATGAAGCAATCGAAAAGGCTGGCGTAAAAGATGGCATGACTTTGTCCTTCCATCATCACTTGCGCAACGGTGACTATGTAATGAAAATGGTTATGGAACGCGTACAAGCAAAAGGTATTAAAGATATTACTATCGCGTCTTCTTCCTTGTCCCCATGCCATGAATTCTTGGTAGAAATGATTCAAGACGGCACTGTAACAGCTATTGAAACATCTGGCTTGCGCGATCGTCTTGGTAAATTCTTAACACAAAACCCTGGCGTATTGAAACGCCCTGTAGTGATTCGTTCTCACGGTGGTCGTGCTCGTGCTATCGAATCTGGCGAAGTTCATATCGATGTAGCTTTCATGGGTGCTCCTACAGCTGACCCACGCGGTAATGCTACTGGTCGCATGGGCAAATCCGCATGTGGTGCTCTTGGCTATGCTAAAGTTGACTCCCACTATGCAGATACAACTGTTATTATCACAGATAATTTGGTTGATTATGTACACAACTATGCAATCCCTCAAACTGATGTTGATTATGTTGTTGAGGTTGAAAGCATTGGTGATCCAGAAGGTATCGCTTCTGGTGCAGTAGGTTTCACTAAAAACCCTATTCAAATCAAAATTGCTGAACTAGCTGGTGAATTCCTTGACCAAGCTGGCATTATCAAAGACGGTTTCGTATTCCAATTGGGCGCTGGTGGTGCTCCATTGACTGTAGCAAAATTCATTGCTGAAAAACTTCGTAAACGCGGTGAAGTAGGTGGCTTCGCTATCGGTGGCGCTACTGGTATCTTGACTGGTATGCTTGAAGAAGGCTTGATTCGTGCTATTTATGATACTCAAACATTCGATACTACTGCAGCTGCATCCTTGGATAAAAACCCTGCTCACATTGAAATGTCCGCTTCCATGTACGCTAACCCATGGACAGACTGCACTACAAACTACTTAGACGTAGTATTCCTTGGTGCTACTGAAATCGACCTTGATTTCAATGTAAACGTAATGACTGACTCCAACGGTGTATTGATGGGCGCTTCCGGCGGTCACTCCGACACAGCAGCAGGTGCTAAATGCACAGTTATTACTTGCCCATTGATCCGTGGCCGTTTGCCAATGATTCGTGACAAGGTAGCAACTGTAATTACACCAGGCTCCTCCGTTGACGTTCTCGTTACTGAATATGGTATCGCCATCAACCCAGCTCGTACTGATTTGATTGAACGCTTCAAAGATAGCAACTTGCCTATCTACACAATTGAAGAATTACAACAATTAGCATTTGACTTAGTAGGTAAACCACAAGATATCCCTGTATCCGACAAAGATGAAGACATCGTGGCAATCGTAGAATACCGCGATGGTTCTATCCTTGACGTGGTTCGTAAACCTCTATAATTAAAACAAAGACCCTCTCTATGGTCCTCGAACTCACACATGACTGAAGTTCGTCTACGGACCACGGAGAGGGCCTTTTTGTATTTTTATGAATTGTAGGGCCGTAGGGAGGGGATAATGTGAGATTTTTATATATTAAATATGATGCTATGGGTGAAAATTTGGGCATTCATAAAGTTATAATATCTATATAAAAGAATGTGATTATATATTAGGTGGATATCTATGTATCAATATAGAGCTAATGTAGAATTTGATATAGATGGATTAAAGGACTTTTATATAGATGACTTAATGGAGCAAGAATTAAATATTTACTTAATGGTTGAATGTTGGATTCGAGATTATATTGATATTAATGATATGTATATTAGAATGGTTGAAGATGGACATGAAATACTAGAATGGGAATCTTTTCTCCCGAGTGAATTATCATATCGTAGTTTATTTGTGGCTAGCAATTATAAACTTGGATATAAAAATCAGTGTATTGATTATTTATATGCAAGATTTAAACAAGTTGTTAAGGGTGAACTTATAAGAAATTCTTTAATAGATAGATTAGAAATTGAACGAGTATATCTATTGCAAAACTCTATGCAAATTCTATTAAATTGTAATTTTAACATTGATTTTGAGAAGTTTGTAGAACGATGGATGGCGATTTGTAGTACTGAATATCATCCTGTATACTATAAATTAAAAGGTAATGTATTTATTGTATGAAGTTTGTATTATTTAATTTGGAGGTTGACACAATGGGGTCTGTATGGAGATTACAAACAAGAACAGATAGTAGTAGTGGAGAAAAAATTTCAAAGTATTGTTTAGATAATGATGTTGCCGCTTTAGGATGGAGTATTAAGGATGACCATATAAAGCACTATAATCCTGAGGCTATAATTGAAATACAAGAAAAACGTAATCAAATAGAAAATATAGATCAGTATTATGATGTTATTAGAACGTATGGTTTATATGGGATGAATCAAAAAAAACGTTTAGTCGCTGTTGATATGTTGAGTGAAGTCGAAAAGGGTGACTATATTTGGATGCGCGATAATGGTATTTATTATCTAGGACGTGTGAACGAAGATTCTAATTTTACTTATAATTGTGACAAGGATGCATTAGATTTTGATGCAGCTAATCAAATTACAGGAATTAAGTGGGAACGGATTGGTGATGAAAGTCAGGTGCCAGGAGCAGTAGCAACAGCTTTTATTCGCGGTCGAACTATACAACGCATAAATAAAGACTATATGTTTGAATATGCTGAATATGCATTTTGGGGAAAACCTTTGGTATTAGAGAAGTCAAATGAAGAATTTTTACAACAATTGTTTTATGATTGTTTATCACCAAATGATTGTGAAGATTTAGTTTGTCTATATTTATATGATCGTAAAGGTTATGTGACAATCCCATCTACGAATAAAATTGCAACTGAGCTATATGAATGTGTATTAGTAAATCCAGAAAATGGGATGCTTGCATATCCTCAGGTAAAAAAAGGGAGTGTTCCCTTAGATTTTAATAATTATGTTGATTTGGTAGATGACCAAAAGCGAAAAAAAGAAGTATATCTATTTACATCAGAAGGTATAGTAAATAAATCAAACGTTCAAAGTGATTTGATTCATATTATTACTCCAAATGACTTATACCGATGGGTAAAGGCTAAGATGGAAAGTGAAAATTATTTAATTCCTGAAGGTATTGTAAAATGGTATAAATTAATACACTCATCAGAATAATAGTTAAAAATTAGGAGAGCGCATATGAGCCAAGTTTTTAAACAAGATTTAACAGATACTTCAGTCCGACCAGGTGGTATTTTTTTCGTTGAGTTATTAATGCCGAAGCAGTGTGATATGCCTGATCGGGATACAATGATAGAGATATTTACGAAGCATCTAGGACCTGTTGATTGTTTTGATCACCGTCGTGAGTCTGCTGGTTTTGCTCCTCAGAATTATAAGGTGCATTACGAGGATACTGATGCAGATATTTCACCGACGTTAATGGTGACGGATTGTGAGAAAATCGATAAGCCTGTATTAGATGATTTTGAACGTAGTCAGGTGTGGGATTGTCCCAATGTGGATGAGTTGTTGACAGAGTGTCAATACAGGGTGTTTGCTACGGATATGTTAGCCTCTGGTTTAGAGGCTAAAGAACGGGCCGATATGCTAGTGAAATATGTAGATGCACTGTTGGAGCTATATCCATCTTGTAAAGCTGTTGTATTTGGTCCATCTCGTAAGTTCTTAAGTCGTGAATCGATTGAAAATCATTCAGATAAAGCGGTAACTCGTTTTATTTATTATGCTGTAAATGTACGTTATTTTAGTATTCAAGGTACCAATGATATGATGGTAGATTCTGTGGGTATGAGTACATTATTTTTACCTGATTTACAGTATCACTTTCACGGTGTAGATCCTAATCATGTAGTATTTCATGCTTATAATGTGTTGAATTATATTTTCGAACATGATAATCTAATAGGTGATGGGGGAACCATTGCGGGGTTACAAAATGGCGAGATGAATCAGGATATTCAGTGGAAAGTACAATATGAGGATTCTCTAAGTCACCCGGTTCGAGAGGTTCTAGATATTAATATGCGAGAATATGCATCGGGCACTCGCTAGTTGTTAATCAATGAAAGGTGTGAGCATTATGAGTGATCAACGTGTTTTTGATATGGAACTCGTGAAAGTTGAAAGTTTGGAGAAAGCTGTTAAGACACCATTTTATCAAACTGATTCCACAGGTGGCTCAATATGGGTTATTAAAGCTGGTCAAACCTTACCAAAGCATTACCATCATAACTCTGATGATATATGGGTTATATTGCAAGGCAAGGGGGTATTTTATCCAACGCCGGATACGGAGGTGCCTTTTACAAAGGGGCAAGTTATAGTATCTAAAAAGGGTGAATGTCATGGTGCAAAAAATACTGGAACAGAAGATGTCATCTTTGTGAGTATCGTCGCTCCTGTGCCTGCTGATTATGATCCTGTTAGTACTAATTAATATGAAAGCACTTTATAGTATTTTGTTATCTTATAATAGAGACAGATTTATACTATAAAGTGCTTTTTTATTTTATATAGTCATTTCTAGCGAATATACCTTTTCTATTTTTATATGCTATTATTTTGATTTCACTATTCCTATTTGATATTTCTATATTTTATATAGTTCCATTGACAGAGGACGTTTGTTCTTTTAAGATGGTAAAGTATGTAATATTTTAATAAGCAGAAAGGAATTATATGAACTCATCTACACTAGAGCCTCAAAGTGGGGACATCAATTTCAAAGATTTTACGAAACGTCGTATGCTTCACGTAGTCTTACCATTGTTTATTGTTTCTATTATTGCCTTCTTAGATCGTGTTAATATTGCTTATGCAGGCTTGACTATGAAGGAGAATTTACCGTGGTTGACGCCAGAAGTATTTGGTATGGGGGCAGGCATTTTCTTTATTGGTTATGTTTTGTTTGAAGTGCCTGCATCTTTAATTGCAGCTCGTTGTAATGCTATGCATTGGGTGGCGCGTATCATGTTTAGTTGGGGTCTCGTATGTATTCTTATGACGACGATGACCACTGAGTTGGAATTTTATGTTTATCGATTTTTACTTGGTCTATGTGAGGCTTCTTTATATCCTGTAATTTATTCATTACTTATTCCAAATTGGTTCTTGCCAAAGGAGCGTGCGAAGGCGATCTCTTTGATGTTGACGTCTTTATTGTTCTCTAACATCATTGGTGGGCCATTGGCAGGTATTTTATTGGATACAACGTTCTTTGGTCTACATGGTTGGCGTACACTCTTTATCGTTGAAGCTATTCCTGCTGTGATCTTTGCGTTCATTTTCGCATTCTGGATGAAAGAGCGTCCTGAACATGCATCTTGGGTAACTGATGTAGAAAAGGTATATATTAAAGCCGAGCTTGAAAAAGAAGAGCAACAAAAGCAAGCCGCAAAGAAATATACTACTTGGCAAGCGTTGAAAGACCCAAAAGTATTGCGCCTAGCGTTAATCTATTTCTTGTGGGTTATTGGTTTCTGGGGCTTTAGTTTTTGGATGCCTCAAGTTCTTAAAAGCTTATCTGGATGGCCACCAAGTGTGGTAGCGTGGTCTATTGCTATTCCAATGACAGCAGCCTTACTTGTACAAATATACTGTGGTTACTCTTCTGAAAAGCGCAATGAAAAACGTTGGCACGTTGCTACTACATTGTTCATTGGTACTATTGGTTTCTTAGCAACACCACACAGTCCATCTCCAGAAGTTAGCTTATTCTTTATATGCTTAACTGCAGTAGGTGTTTACGGTGGTATGGGTGTATGGTGGACCATGCCAACAACCTTCTTATCTGGCGCTGCTGCAGCGGGGGCGATGGGACTCATTAACTCTTCAGGTAACATGGGGGGCTGGGTAGGTCCTTATATGCTTGGATTCATCAATGGTCACACAGGTAGCTTTGCTTATGGCTACTATGTAATGGGGGCTTGTATGTTCCTTGCTGGTCTATTAATTTTGACACTTCCAAAATCTATGGAGCATAAAGAGGATTAAGTAGAGTTATATTATAGATAACTTCATAGGAAAATATTTAACGAATGCTTCAATGGTGTGATTTTGGGTACTATTCAATTTTATGTTACAATTTACAAAATAGTATTATTTAAACTTGAGGAGACAGAATATTGAAAGAGTGTAGACCTAAGTTTGATGAAATTACATCATTTGATGAATTTAAAAAATATTATTGGTATCGTGATGAACTTTCACAAATATGTAAATCATTAGGATTAGAATATAGGGGAATAAAACAAGAACTCAATCATATTATTGAGCAGTACTTTAAAGGCAATTTAATTAAAAAATCATCAATAAAAAATAGAAAAAAACAAGTGGAAAATATTACTTTAGATACACCATTACTTGAATGTAATTTTTCTTTTAATACGAAGTTTAGAGAATATTTTTCTGATTTAATAGGTGTTTCACGATTTAAATTTAATGCTGATATGGCTACTGCTTGGAGAAAAGTAAAAAGTGAAAAAAATATTAGCTTTACCATTGGAGATTTGCTGAAAGTATATTATGGTGAATCAGATTATGCAAAGTATGACAATTCGGCTTGTCAATGGAATCAATTTTTTAAGGATTTTTGTGCAGACGAATGTAGTGGCAATTATTCGAATAAATTAAAAGTAGCATCTATTATTTGGAAAGAAGTTAGAGATTCAAAAAATGAAAAAATCTATTCAAAGGATCTTTTAAGTGAATATGCATATAAATTAGAAGCGTATCGCAAGTAGAAGTAACTTGTCATTGCAGAGACGTATGGGAAAACTAGCAATTAAATTTATAATAGAATAATGATAAAAGCACCTTATATCCTATGAGAAGAGTCATTTGTGATGACTTTTGTAGGTATATAAGGTGCTTTTATTTATTCCTGATTTCTTTATTGATTTTGTTTTGTTACATCAGGCACTTTCCCAGGATTCATATCGAGGTTTAGATCTGTGGATTTGAATGGGTGTGGGTTTGCCTCTGGTGGTTGTACTTTGAGTTCTGGATGCAACCATTGTAATTGTTTTAGTTCCCAGTCGTACTTGGCACCGTCATTTTGTAGCTGACGAATATCTTTTAGGATTTCGTCTAGTTGGTCGCTATGTTTATTAGCCATCCCTTCAAGAATGTAAAGACGACCTGCTACACTGTCGATGGTAGAGCCATCGTGGTCTTCATCGACACGCCATTGTAATTCAGAGATTTGTATTTGCTGGAATATGATAACGATAACCAGCACAATGATAACGCCCCACATGGGCGCTTCTTTAGCTTTCAAAAGGGCTCGCAATTTACATGCGAGCCCAGATGGTTTGTTCATTATTGACGATCCTCGAGTTGTAATCCAGGTAATGGTAATTTGGAGTTTACAAAGTCTAACCACAAGCGAGAAGCGTGGGAGAGGTAATGACCCTTTTTCCAAATTACATAAAGAGTATGAATAATTTCAGGTACGAGAGGTCTTACGACAACCTTAGAACCAACCTCTGTATTTTCACCTACCTCAGGGCAGAGGCGAGATGGTAATAATGCGATAGCAAGGTTTGCACTAACCGTTTGTAACATGAGATCACGTTGGCTTGTTTCAAACACGATGTGCGGTTGGAAGCCGGTGTGTTTACAAGCTTTGATGATTTCATCATGTAAGTTGAAATCGTCTTTATGCAATACAAAGGATTCATCAGCTAGCATTTCTAGGCGAATTTCTTTTTCTTTTGCTAAAGGGCTAGATTTTGGAATGATAACGGACAGTGGGTCACTCGTAAGGTAGAAGGATTCAAATTCTTTAGGGTTTGGTTTAGTACAGATGATGCCAATATCAATTAAACCTTCCTGAACGCTGATCTCAACCTTTTTAGAACCTTGTTCGTAGAGTTCCAATTCGATTTGTGGATATACTTTTTTAAATTCACCTAATAACTGGGCAAAAATGGGAGCATCCGTAATTGGTGGAATACCAATTCTGATGGAACCTTGCTCCAAACGAAATTCGTTTTCAAAATCAGTTTTTAGATGTTCAAACATAAACACAACGCGTTTAGCGTGGGTTAAGAAGATGGTACCCCCATCAGTAAGTTCTACAGATTTAGCATTACGCATGAAGAGAACAACACCAAGTTCGTCTTCTAAAGCTTTAATTGTACGGCTGATTGCAGATTGGGAGATGTGTAAATTCCTTGCAGCCTTACTAAAGCTTTTTTGATCAGCTACTTCAACGAAGTATTTCAAATGATGAAAATCCATAATTAACCCCCTAAAAATAAAACTTGGTTATAGGACGTGACCTAACTAAATGAGAATAGTTATTACTGTAATGCAATTAGCTATTACTTTATGTAAAGCATGGATAGCAATATTGGCAAAGCGACAGTCACTGTATGTGTTGCGTTGATAGGGCCCAGCACGTTATAATTAGCATATAGGGCTATATCAAGTTATGATATTAGGAATTATGGTTGTGCCCATCACAAAAAAGTATGCTCACACATAATGCCATATTATATATAACATATATATTATTGCATTATTTTTTCATGTGCGCAAGTTTGTAATGGTTGTTATTCCTAAACATAATGATAGATTAAGCAAGTGTTCTATTTTTGCTAAATGCTTAAGGAGGCAATAATCACATGAGTCGTAAATTTAAAACTATGGACGGCAACCAAGCGGCTGCTCACGTTTCTTATGGTTTTACAGAAGTTGCTGCGATTTATCCAATCACTCCATCTTCTCCAATGCCAGAACACATTGATGAATGGGCTGCATCTGGTCGAAAAAACATCTTCGGCAACACTGTTCAAGTTGTAGAAATGCAATCTGAAGCAGGTGCTGCTGCTGCAACCCACGGTTCTTTACAAGCTGGTGCATTAACAACAACTTTCACATCTTCCCAAGGTTTGTTATTGATGCTTCCTAACTTATATAAAGTAGCAGGTGAATTACTTCCAGGTGTATTCCAAGTAGCTGCTCGTGCATTGGCTGCACATGCTTTGGCTATCTTTGGTGACCACCAAGACGTAATGGCTGCTCGTGCAGCTGGCTGTGCTATGTTAGCTGAATCCTCTGTACAAGAAGTAATGGACTTGTCCGCTGTAGCTCACTTGACAGCTATTAAAACTCGCGTACCTTTCATCAACTTCTTTGACGGTTTCCGTACATCCCACGAAATTCAAAAAATTCAAATCTGGGACTATGAAGATTTAAAACCATTGGTTGACATGGATGCTGTTAAAGCGTTCCGTAAAAATGCTTTAAATCCAGATGCTCCTGTAACTCGTGGTACTGCAGAAAACCCTGACGTTTACTTCCAACATCGTGAAGCATCCAACAAATTCTACTTGAACGTTCCTGACGTTGTAGAACACTACATGAACGAAGTTAACAAATTGGCAGGTACTAACTACCAATTGTTTAACTATCATGGTGCTCCTGATGCTACTGACGTTGTTGTAACTATGGGTTCTTCCGCTCAAGTTGTAGAATCCACCGTGGATTACCTCAACAAATTGGGCCGCAAAGTTGGTTTTATCAACGTTCATTTGTTCCGCCCATTCGCAACAGATCGTTTGTTGAAAGCTCTTCCTAAAACTGTAGAACGCATTGCAGTTCTTGACCGTACTAAAGAACCAGGTGCTTTGGCTGAACCATTGTTCTTAGACGTACAAGCAGCTGTAGTTGACGGTGGCCGTAATGTAAAAGTTATCGCTGGTCGTTATGGTTTGAGCTCCAAAGACGTTATCCCTGCAGACATCGTTGCTGTATTCGATAATTTAGCTGCTGAAAATGGTAAGAAATTCTTCACATTGGGTATCAATGATGATGTTACATTCTTGTCCTTAGATCGTGCTGAAGGCGTAGAAGTTGAAACTCCTGGTTTGACTGAATGTAAATTCTGGGGCTTCGGTTCTGACGGTACTGTAGGTGCGAATAAATCCGCTATCAAAATCATCGGTGACCACACTGATATGTATGCTCAAGCATACTTTGACTACGACTCCAAAAAATCTGGTGGCGTAACAATGTCTCACCTTCGTTTTGGTAAAAATCCAATTAACTTGCCTTACTTGATTACTGAACCTCAATTCGTAGCATGTCACCGTCAATCTTATGTACATGAATACGACTTGATTCGCGGCATCAAAAAAGGCGGTACATTCTTATTGAACTGTACTTGGTCTCCTGAAGAATTGGATGAACATTTACCTGCTAAATTACGTCGTCAAATCGCAGAAAAAGAATTGAACTTCTACATCATCAATGCTGCGAAAATCGCTTCCGAAATCGGTTTGGGCGGTCGTATCAACATGGTAACGCAAGCTGCATTCTTCAAATTGACTGAAATCATCCCTGTAGATGATGCTGTTAAATACCTTAAAGAATCCGTAGTAACTTCTTACGGTAAAAAAGGTCAAAATATCGTTGACATGAACAATGCTGCTATCGATCAAGGTGTTAACGCTTTGGTAAAAGTAGATGTTCCTGCTAGCTGGAAAGACGCAGTAGATGATGGCAATCATGCAGTTAAACCTGGTTGCGAATCTTGCCCATCCTTCGTTCAAAATATTGCACAACCAATCAATGCACAAGCTGGTTATGATCTTCCTGTATCCAAATTCTCTGGCTATGAAGATGGTACATTACCTGCTGGTACTGCTAAATTCGAAAAACGCGGTCCTGCATTGTTCGTTCCAAAATGGTTGCCTGAAAACTGTATTCAATGTAACCAATGTTCCTTCGTATGTCCACATGCTACAATTCGTCCAATTTTGGCAACTGAAGCAGAAGTGGCTGCAGCTCCAGAACATTTCGATACAATCCCTGCATTGGGTGCTAAAGATCTTCAATTCCGTATCGCTGTATCCCCATTAGATTGCTTGGGTTGCGGTAACTGTGTTGATATCTGTCCAGCTCCTAAAGGCAAAGCTATCGTGATGACATCCATCGATACTGAAATCGAACAAGCTGAAGCTTGGAACTATGGTGTTAACCTTCCTGTAAAAGAAAATCCTATGAAGAAGGAAACTGTTAAAGGTTCCCAATTTGAACAACCATTGTTCGAATTCTCCGGTGCTTGCGCAGGTTGTGGTGAAACTCCTTATGCTAAATTGTTAACTCAATTGTTCGGTGACCGTATGATGATTGCCAATGCAACTGGTTGTTCCTCCATCTGGGGTGCTTCCATGCCTGCATCTCCATACACAACTAACCAACAAGGTCATGGTCCTTCTTGGGCAAACTCCTTGTTCGAAGATAATGCTGAGTATGGTTATGGTATGTACATCGGCGTTAAGAAAATCCGCCAACAATTAGTAGAATTGGCTGCTAAAGCAGTTGAAACTGCTACTGGCGAATTGAAAGACGCTTTAGAACAATGGATTGAATTTGCTAACCTTGGTGCAGCTACTCGTCAACGTTCCGAACGTTTAGTAGCAGCTATCGAAGCTGAAGGCGCTACAACTCCTGAATTGAAAGAAATTCTTGAGAAAAAACAATTCTTGATCAAACGTTCTCACTGGATCTTCGGTGGTGACGGCTGGGCATACGACATCGGCTTCGGCGGTGTTGACCATGTATTAGCTTCTGGCGAAGACGTAAACATCTTCGTATTCGATACTGAAGTATACTCCAACACTGGTGGTCAAGCATCTAAATCCACTAACGTAGCAGCAGTTGCTCAATTCGCAGCTTCTGGTAAACGTACTAAGAAGAAAGACCTTGGCATGATGGCTATGTCTTATGGTTATGTATACGTAGCACAAGTAGCTATGGGTGCAGACAAAAACCAATTGATGAAAGCTGTTACAGAAGCTGAAGCATATCCAGGTCCATCCTTGATCATCGCTTACAGCCCATGTATCAACCATGGTATCAAAGCTGGTATGGGTAAAGCTCAAGAAGAACAACGTAAAGCAGTTGCAGCTGGTTACTGGGATCTTTACAGATACAACCCTCAACTTAAAGAAGAAGGTAAAAATCCATTCTCCTTGGATTCCAAAGAACCAACTGAAAGCTTCCAAGACTTCCTTAAAGGTGAAGTACGTTACGCTTCCTTGGCTAAAGCAGCTCCAGACGTTGCAGAAGAATTATTCGCTAAAACTGAAAAAGACGCTAAAGAACGTCGCTTAAGCTATGTTCGCTTGCAAAAAGGTTTTGAAGACGTAAAATAATTCGTTATTTAACGACTGAGAACTATATGAGGCACCCTTTCAAGGGTGCCTCTTTTGTATGTAATACTATATAGCTAAATGTGTTAATATCATATTATTTAGGTAATAACTGCTTTAAACATAGGTAATATACTAGTAATTTGGTATAATGATAAATAACAATGTATATTTCATAAAGTTAAACATAGAGGTACATATGGCTAAGGATAATTCACAAATAGCAATGGAAGACATGCAACAAACGATATATAAAGAGTTAGGCTATAAATCCTATCCATTTCCTTTTACAACGCCGGCCTATTTAGAAGCATATGGTGCTCTTGTAGGGCTAAATACTCCACCTGCGAAGACAGCTCGTGTTCTTGAACTAGGCGCTACTTATGGCGGTAATATTATTTCTCAAGCTGTATTTAACCCAGAGGCGACCTTTGTAGGCATTGAACTTTCACAAGACCAAGTAGAGAAGGGCAATCAAATTATTTGTGATGCAAAATTAGAGAATGTATCCTTGGTGCAAGGAGATATTTTGAATTTTGACGAATCTATGGGGACTTTCGATTATATTATTGCACATGGATTCTACTCTTGGATCAATGATGAAATGAAGGATAAGCTGCTCAATATTATTTCTAATCATTTGGTGGATAATGGTATTGCCTATGTGTCTTACAATACGTATCCAGGTTGGCATACCATGGAAGAAGTACGTCAGCTCATGCTGTTTGCTAATCGTGGCCAAGATAAGTTGACCCATAAGGAAAAGGTGTTGCGCGGTAAGACCGTAGGCAGTCTTGTGGGTGCTCAGATTCTTAACTATGATAACCTTAAAGAACGAAATAGTAAATTTCTTGGTGCATTGCGCTCTGTAATGCAAAAGGATGACTATTATGTAGGTCATGACCATCTAGAGCCGCATAATGATCCGTGCTATTTCTATCAATTTAATGATCATTTGAAAGCGCATAATCTTGCTTATGTGTGCGATGCGGACCTTACACTATCTATGGTTCGTACCTATGATGAAAGTATAGCAGCTAAACTTGAGCAACTGGCTCCTAATAGCCAAGCGGATCAAGAACAATATTTAGATTTTATACTAGATACGACATTCCGCAAGTCAATTATTTGTAAAGCTAGCTTTGCAAATAATATTAACTTTGCTGTTGCGAATCCGGCTGAAGTGGATACAATTCCTGTACGTACTATTGTAAATAGCTTTGTTTTCCAAATTCTCTTTGATGAGGAAGCACTGGAAATGTTTGAAAATGAGCTCGTAAGAGATACGTTCCAAGCAATAATTAAAGATGGTGGCACTTTCAATATGATTGAAGCCCTCGCTATTTTGAAAGCGGCTCATGAGGCGGCTCATGCATCTGATGATGAATTAGAACCTGCTGTATGTAGCTTGTATAAAGCTGTAGTAGAGCATATGGTACGTGGTGGTATTCGCTTCTATAAAACATTCCCTGTAAAAGAAGAATATATGGAGGGCTTATCTTATATACCTGCCCGTTTTACAAACTTTGTAAAAGCTATTGTGAATGGTGGTAGTGAATATATGTATGGAGCAAATATGTTCAATGATGCTATTGGCGATATCTCTGAAGAGGATTTATTATTTATGGAGTTGTTGAACAAACCAAAAGCGAAATCCACGGTAATTAAAAAGATTAAAGATGCTCTCTTTAGTGCAGATCAGTCTCAACCTACAAAGCATCAAAATGCCATGGCTGAAGCTTTTTATAATGAATTAACAACGCGTATGGAACAATTGGGCTTTATTAGAAGTAAGAAAACAGGTAGTATTTCCTAATTGATAGAGCTCGTTATTTGATTGTATTGCTATGAAGTTGTATTATATTCATTTTGATTTCATAGTTAAAATAAAAACCCGTTACACTTATAATATTTATACGTATTAAGTGTTAACGGGTTTTATTTAATATAATTAAATTTACTTTTATTTTATATTTATTACTTTTAGTTATTTTATATTGCTGAAAAAGTATAGTAAATCGATAATTTTAATGAGGAAAAAATGAACCGTTCATGAAAGTATGGTATAATGTGTATGGGTATTTTGTAAATATCATCCGATGTGTTGTGGATGATTCTATAAATTGTATTAGTTGATAAAGTTGTATTAATTGTATTATTTGTAAAAGGAGTCTTTTATGGCATCTAAGAAGGCAGTTCTAGTATACATACTAGAAATCCTGAAAGACGAAACAGATGCTAATCATACGTTATCTCAAGAGGAGATTCGTAGTATATTAGCCGAACGGTACGAGGTATCCGTCGATCGGAAAACCTTAGGCCGTCATTTAAATGATTTATATGAATCTGGAGATTTTAGTATTCAATGTGAAGAGTCTGCTGTGGGAGCAGATGGCACAATTCGACGTACTGATTTCTATATGATTCATACCTTTGAAGATTCTGAATTGCGATTATTGATTGATGGTATATTGGCATCTCGCCATATTACTGCATCTCAACGTAAAGATTTAATCGGGCGTGTTGCAAAATTGGGTAGCTCCTATTTTAAGCCTCATGGTATTGATATTGAAAGTAATACGGGGTACCTTCATAGAAGCCAAGATTTATTTCTTAATATTGATCTCATAGAAGAAGCAATACAAAAGGGTAGAAAAATTTCATTGGCCTATTGCCAACCAGATGTGGATAAGCGATTACATATTAATCTTGGGCCAGATCATAAGGAACGGAAGTATGTATTTAATCCATTCCAACTAGTAATGAATCGAGGACATTATTACTTGGTAGGAAATCACGAAAGTTATGATGATATGTCTACATTACGCGTTGATCGAATTGCACATATTACTGTGCTAAATGAACGTAGAAAACCTTTACGGGAGATAAAGGGATACCAACAACAACGCACCTTTAACGTGTCACAATACGTAAAGGAACATATTTATATGTTCGGTGGTGAATCTATTACTGTTACGTTTAAAGCTAGACGTTCCATCGTAAATCAAATTTTAGATTGGTTCGATGGCAATGTAGAGTTTACAAATATAACAGCTGATAATGTTGTATGCCGCGTACGTGTTAATCATGACGCTTTTAAATATTGGGCGCTCCAATATATGCAAAGTGTAAAAGTTCTTTCTCCAGCTTCTTTAGTAGCTGAGGTGAAAGAAGCAATTGAGGAAGGTTTACACCAATACTCATAAATAAAAAGCTAGTTGATCGATGAATCAACTAGCTTTTTTATGTTATATTATAGAACGTGCATTTTTTCTGCTTCTCTATAGTCTTTTAGAACCGAACGTGGAGGCAATTTACCCATGAGGCTTACAATATAGATTGCGATAGAAGAGAGGATGAAGCCTGGCACAATTTCATATAGGCCAAAGAATCCAAATTGTTTCCAAATGAGTACTGTTAAACCACCTACAACAATACCAGCAATACAGCCGTGACGCGTCATGCGCTTCCAGAACAAGGAGAACAAGATTGCTGGACCGAAGGCTGCGCCGAAGCCTGCCCAAGCATAGGCTACCATCGTCAAGATATAGCTGTCTGGGTCCATTGCCATATAGATGGCAATCAATGCCACTAGAAGTACTACGATACGGCTTACTAATACAAGCTCTTTATCGCTTGCTTTTGGATGGATGATATTAGCATAGAAGTCGTTAGAAATAGCAGAAGCTGTTACTAACAACTGCGCTGAAGCGGTACTCATGATGGCTGCCAATACGGCGGACCAGATAAGCCCAGCTACAAATGGAGTAAAGAGGCGCTCTGTCATGATGAGGAATATTGTTTCCGCATCAGTGCCTACTAACTTATCTGGCAGCATGTAAACATGACCGATGAGACCTACAGCAATAGCTGCCATAAGGGATAAGATAACCCATACCATGGCGATGTTCGTAGATTTCTTAAGTTCTTTCGCATCAGAGATAGCCATGAATCTAACTAGGATGTGAGGTTGACCAAAGTAGCCAAGACCCCAACCAAGAGAAGAAATTAGGCCGATAGCCCAAGTAAACCAATCAGATGGATTACCAAACAAGCTAAGTCCTTGTGGAAACTCATGTTGGATGAGTTGGAATGTTTCAATAGGGCCACCCATGTACATGGCTGCCGTAATTGGTACTGCCAAGATGGCAAAGAACATTAATGCGCCTTGAATACAGTCTGTCCAAGATACGGCAAGGAATCCGCCAAGGAAGGTATAAAATACGACGATGCCGGCGGTGATAAAGAGGGATACGGTGTAATCAAGACCAAAGATGGTATTGAACAATTTGCCCCCTGCCACGAAGCCTGATGATGTATAAATCAAGAAGAAAATCAAGATAAATAAGGCGGAAATGACAGCTACCGAATGAGACTGATCGTGGAAACGATTCTTTAAATAATCCGGTAAGGTCAAACTGTCACTGGCTACCTCGGTATGGTTGCGCAGGCGTCTAGAAACGAATTTCCAGTTCGCCCATGTGCCTAATGTGAGGCCTACGGCAATCCACACACCAGAAATCCCCGTAGTATACGCTAGGCCCGGCACACCCATGAGCATCCAACCACTCATATCTGATGCTTCCGCACTAAGTGCTGTAATCCATGGTCCTAATTGTCGGCCACCGAGGATGTAATCACCAATGCTGTTCGATTTACGATAATAGTAGACCCCGATATACATCATGAGTCCTAGATATAAGGCAAAGGCGATAATAATCATTAAGTTGTCTTGTGTCATGCCTATATAAGACCTCCTTAGGTTCTAGTTATATTCTATAGTATAGTAAATAATTTTTATTGTACCACATATTAGTACTTTAGAGGGTAAAAAATTGGTGATATCAATAAGATTCCTATATTAATTTAGGCTATATATTTTAGAGATACGCATTAGCTGATTACTTATGAAATCATATATTAATAAGCCCCATACCGAATGAAATATGATAAAATAAAAGAATGAAAAAACGATATTTCGTATTGAGTGTACGAAATATTTGTCAGTAGTAATCGAAATTAATACTTATATTTCTGGAACGTGAAAGGAGGACCCTATGGAACAACAGGTAGGCGGAAAACAAGATGTATCTAGACAACATCAAGTTGTGACGAAACAACAAGCATTGCGCATGTTGGAGACCTACTTTGGGTATACCTCCTTTAGACCAGCTCAAGAGGCTCCTATTGCATCCTTGTTGCGGAATGAAGATGTAATTGGAATCATGCCGACAGGGGCTGGGAAGTCTATCTGTTTCCAGATACCTGCGCTCTGTAAGGCGGGCTTGACTATTGTGTTTTCTCCTCTCATTTCTCTTATGAAAGATCAAGTGGATGGTCTCTTGGTGCAGAATATACCAGCAGCGCTCATCAATAGTACACTTACACAATCTGAGTTTAATAAGACCATGTACGAAGTACGTAGTGGTAAGATTAAACTCTTATATATTGCACCAGAGCGGTTGAGTTCTAATTTTTTTTGTAATGTACTGCGAGCGTTACCGATTGCTCAAGTCATTGTGGACGAGGCTCATTGTATCTCTGAGTGGGGTCATGATTTTAGACCGTCTTATCGCCTTATCGGTGAGTGGCTCAATTCATTGCCAAAGAGACCTATCGTGGGGGCTTTCACAGCGACGGCGACGAAATATGTAGAAAACGATATAAAAAAATTATTAGGCCTAGATAAGGCTAATGTATACGTGACGGGTTTTGATCGGCCTAATTTATCCTTCTCTGTTATCCGCACACCAAAGCGGATGGATTACGTTGTTCATTATGTGCGTCAGCACGCCAATGAAAATGGTATTATCTATTGTGCAACGCGCAAGGATGTAGATCGTGTGTATGAAAATTTAACCCGTGCGGGCATCAAAGCGGGACATTACCACGGAGGACTCAACGATGAGGTGCGCCGCGAAATGCAGAATGCCTACGCAGACGATAAATTGCAGGTTATGGTGGCGACGAATGCCTTTGGTATGGGTATTGATAAAAGCAATGTACGCTATGTACTACATTATCAAATGCCGCGTAATATGGAGTCCTATTATCAGGAGGCAGGACGAGCTGGCCGTGATGGGGCACCTGCTGAATGTATCTTGCTTTATAGTGGGCAGGATGTGCAGGTTCATAAGTATTTAATTGAACAGTCTATCGAAACGCCTGAGCGACAAAATGTGGAATTACGCAAATTGCAGTTCATGATTGATTACTGTTTCTGTAGTAATTGCTTGCGTAAATATATGCTTAATTACTTTGGTGAAAGTACTGTTTGGACAACCTGTGATAATTGTAGCTCTTGTAAAGGCTCTGCTGATAAGGTCAATGTTACGAAAGAAGCAAAGGCTATTTTCCGTGCCATCATGGGCACCGATGAGCGATATGGGGCATCAATGATAACCTCTATCGTCCGCGGAGAGCGAACGGATCGGATTATGCGTGCTGGTCATGATGCATTGCCAGTCTTTGGCTTACTGAGTAATGTAGATGAAAAATCTATTAAAGGACTTATCCAACAGTTTGTAGCATCTGGCTACTTGCGCAGTTCGACGGGAAAATATCCTGTATTATCCTTAACGGCTGGTGCAGAGGAAGTGCTAGCAGGTCATAAAGAGGTAGAGGAAATTAGACAACAAGTGTTTGTGCCTTCTCGCAACAGTAAGTCTGCTGCCTCAGTGGTGCGAGGAAAATCCAGCTCTACATCGGGCGGCTTATTTGAACATTTACGTCAACATCGCAAACGCTTGGCAGAAAAAGCGGGTCTTAGACCGTATCTTATCTTCCCTGACACAGTACTCATAGATTTGGCAAATTTACGACCTACAACATTAGGTGAGTTTGGAAATGTTAAAGGCGTAGGGGAAGCAAAATTAAAAAAATATGGACTTACCTTTTTACAGGCCATTGCAGAATATAAGGGATAATAAATTTTACTGTATATATGGTAGTACTGTATATTTTTTAGTATGATAGTACTATATATTTTAGTAAGATTATCAAGATATACATTAGTATTTTTTGCTTATTATAAATAGATCTAGGGGGATAAATGAGCTTAGCAGATACACAATACCTCGGTATTATTGAAAATATTTTAGATCATGGCATTTATGGTCAAAATCGCACAGGCATTGCAACGTACAAATTGCCTCAACAAATCATGCAATTTGACTTGCAAGAGGAATTTCCAATTTTAACCACTAAATTTGTAGCTTTCAAAACAGCTGTAAAAGAATTATTGTGGATTTGGCAAATGCAGTCCAATGACGTGCGCAAATTGCAAGAAATGAATGTGCACGTATGGGATGAATGGATGCGTGAAGATGGTACTATTGGTAAAGCATACGGCTATCAAATTGCGAAGTACAAACAACTAGATAAGCTCATCAAAACGATTAAAGAAGATCCTGATAGCCGCCGAATGATTGTAACCCTTTGGAATATTGAAGATTTAGAGGATATGGCGTTGCAACCATGTGCGTATGAAACCTTATGGGATGTAGGGGATGGTTACTTGAACTGCATGCTCATCCAACGCAGTGGCGACATGGGGCTTGGCGTCCCATTTAACACGGCTCAATATGCGGCATTACAATGTATGATCGGTCAAGTAACCGGCCTAAAACCCGGTAAATTTACACATGTTATCAACAATGCCCACATCTATGAAAATCACGTAGATGCATTGCGTGAGCAATTAGCACGTCGCGATCAAGCATTGCCTGCTCCAAAAATTATCGTGAATCCTGAGGTAAAAGACTTCTATGACTTCACACCAGAGGACATTACCTTAGATGGATATGAACATTTAGGTAAATTATCCATGACTGTTGCTGTATAGCATTGTATTTATGACAATTGTTAAATAGCATAATATGTATGGCTATTGATATATAGTATTGTGTTCATAGACATTGCTAAATAGTATAATTTATGACTGTTGCCATATAGTATTAACTGAAAGAGGGCAGTATGTTAGCATTAATCGTAGCCGTAGCACATAATCGTGTAATCGGTAAAGATAATACTTTGATTTGGCATTTGCCAAATGATTTGAAATTCTTTAAGGAAAAAACAACAGGACATGTTATTATCATGGGCCGTAAGACCTTTGAAAGCTTACCGTTCTTGTTGCCAAATCGTGAGCATTGGGTAATTACTCGTGATAAAGGTTTTGATGCACCAGAAGGTGTTAAGATTTTCCATAACCCTGAGGAGGCTGCTGAAGCAGCACGTGCGCTTGATGCGGCCTACGTTATTGGTGGCGCTCAAGTATATGAAGCTTTTCTACCTTATGTAGATACTATGTATATCACTGAAGTAGACCATGAATTTGATGGGGATGCATTTTTCCCTGAATTCTCAGAGGATGCTTTCACCATCGAATCCCTTGTAGACGGCATTGTGGATGAAAAGAATCAATATCCTCATCGTTTTGTAACCTATCGCAGAAAGGCAGCTAAATGAGTGAAAGAATGTTTGCCCTTATTGGGAGTGAATTAAATGTTAAGCCAAAGCAGGTGCAAGCTGCCGTAGAATTGTTGGACGAAGGCAATACGGTGCCATTTATTGCGCGGTATCGTAAAGAGGTAACGGGCGAATTGCAAGATGAGCAATTGCGCACCATTGAAGAACGCATTAAATACTTGCGCAACTTAGAAACACGTCGCCAAGAAATCATTGCTTCTATTACAGAGCAAGAACAGATGACAGACGAGTTGATGAAATCCTTAGAGGCTGCAACAAAGCTTCAAGAATTAGAGGATTTGTATTTACCGTACCGTCCAAAGAAACGTACGCGTGCTATGATTGCCCGTGAACGTGGATTAGAGCCATTGGCTGATATGATTATCAACGATACGGTTACCTCTGGAGATCCGTTAGAGATTGCAAAAGAATACATAACAGAAGAGGTTCCTACGCCAGAGGATGCCATACAAGGCGCTTCTGATATAGTAGCGGAAATCGTCAGTGATAGTGCAGACTTCCGGGCGTACTTGCGTAAGAAGATGTGGAATGAAGGCTTTATTCAAGCTGAATTGAGCGGTGAAGAGGAAGAACAACAACAATTCTTGCAATACGCTGAATATGCTGAGCCTGTACGTCAAATGCCGTCCCATCGTATTTTGGCGGTTAATCGCGGCGAAAAATTAGGTGCTTTGAAATTGGCGCTCACCGTACCAGGTGACACCTATGTTGCTTATATGTTACAAAAGTTAGAGAAAAATCCGAAGTCAATCTTCGTAGAGTATAAAGCGGCTGCTGTAGCTGATGCGTACAAACGTCTTATTTTCCCAGCTTTAGAGCGTGAAATCCGCAATGAATTGACGGAAAAAGCCGATGAGCAAGCTATCAAGGTGTTTGGTGTAAATCTCAAAAATCTATTGTTACAACCACCATTGGCCGGACATGTTATCATGGGCCTTGACCCTGGTTACCGTACTGGCTGTAAAATGGCGATTATCGATCAACAAGGCAATGTGCTCGATTACGGTGCGTACTATTTAACAAATAGTGAAAAGCTTCGCAAGGAAGCTCAAAAGGTATTGGCTGATAAAATCCGTAAGTTTAAGGTTACTCTTTTATCTATCGGTAATGGTACTGCATCCTATGAAACAGAGCAATTTGCGTCTACTATGATTGAAGAGGAACAATTAGATTGCCACTATATCATTACTAATGAAGCGGGCGCATCTGTGTACTCAGCATCTAAATTGGCTATCGATGAGTTACCAGATTTAGACGTTACCATTCGAGGTGCCGTATCTATTGCACGCCGTGTACAAGATCCATTGGCTGAATCTGTTAAAATCGATCCTAAATCTATCGGCGTAGGTCAATATCAACATGATGTAAATCAAAAACAATTGACACATACCTTAGACCAAGTAGTTGAAACGGTAGTAAACCATGTTGGGGTAGAGCTGAATACGGCATCCCCAGCTATCTTGCAACATGTTGCAGGCATTTCTAGTGCGGTGGCTAAGAATATTGTTGCATACCGTCAAGAAAATGGTGTGTTTAAAAGCCGTAAGGAATTGCTAAAAGTGCCTCGTTTAGGCCCTGCAGCATTCACGCAATGTGCGGGTTTTCTTCGCTTGCAACATGGTAAAAATCCACTGGATAGTACATCCGTCCATCCAGAGTCTTATGAATTGGCAGAGCGCATCATTGGTGAGTTAGGCTTTACCTTAAAAGACTTACAAGATAAATCTCAATTAGAAGCATTGCAAGTAAAATTACCTCTTGTAGATGCGGACAAAATGGCTGCCAAGCTTGATGCGGGCGTGCCAACTGTTCGAGATATCTTGGCGGCTCTTGCTAAACCAGGTCGCGACCCTCGTGAAGATTTACCGGCTCCATTGACCAGAAAACACGTAGTGAGCCTTGAAGATATCAAGGTAGGTACCGTTGTAAAAGGTACCGTTCATAACGTAGTTGATTTTGGAGCTTTCGTAGACTTTGGGCTTAAAACGAATGGTCTATTACATCGCAGCGAGCTTTGTAACAGCCGTCAGCATCCATCTGATGTGCTTGCTGTAGGTGATATTATCGAAGCACAAATTATTTCTGTTGATGTAAAACGCAATCGTATCGGTTTATCTGTAAAAGCATTGCAACCGGAAAAGTCGAAGAATAACGATAATAACCATAATAGAAATAACAACGGTCAGCGTCGAAATAATGATAACCGAAATAACAACCGTAATAATGGCGGACGTCAAAATGATAATCACAATAATGGCTCTCGTAATAATGGGAATCGTCGAAACTGATAATTTCTTAGAAGGCTAGTTAATCTATATTAATAGATTTTAAATGAAACTCATTCTTGACTAAAAGTCATTATACGAAAAACCGCACTCTCTATGGTTTTAGAGGGTGCGGTTTTTCTATATAACTAAAATCTATGCATATTAATGCAGAACAGATATATCGAAAATGGTATATCTAATTGAAAATTTTAGATATAAGGAGTATGATGTAATCACAGAGGGGAAATTCCTAAATCATATTCCTAAAGAGGAGGTAATGCAATGAGCTTGAACCTTAAAGAAAGATATGGACTTTTAATTAATAATGAATGGGTAAAGGCATCTGACGGTGCTGAATTCAATGTATATAACCCTGCTAATGGCGAACAACTCGCTATCTGTGCAGAGGCTACATATGGCGATGTTGATAAAGCTGTAGAGGCTGCAACAGAAGCTTTCAAAACGTGGAAAAACGTTTCTCAAGTAGAACGTGCTGACTATTTATTGAAAATTGCGGATGCTATCGATGCTCACAAAGAACATTTGGCACAAGTTGAAACATACGACAATGGTAAGCCAATCCGTGAAACATTGAACGTGGATATTCCACTTGGGGCGGACCATTTCCGTTATTTTGCAGGCGTGCTTCGTTCCGAAGAAGGTTCTGCACAAGTATTTGATGAAAATACATTGAGCCTTATTGTGCGCGAACCAATTGGCGTTGTAGGCCAAGTTGTACCTTGGAACTTCCCATTCCTAATGGCCGCTTGGAAATTGGCTCCAGCTCTTGCAGCAGGATGTACAGTTGTTATTAAACCTTCTAGCCATACATCCCTCAGTCTATTAGAACTAGGGGACATTTTGAAAGAAATTTTGCCGCCAGGTGTTGTAAACATCGTAACTGGTAAAGGTTCTAAATCTGGTCAATATATCCTTGATCATCCTGGTTTTAGCAAACTTGCTTTCACAGGCTCTACAGAGGTAGGTCTAGATGTATATAAAGCAGCATCTGAACGCTTGATTCCTGCCACATTGGAATTAGGTGGTAAATCTGCGAATATCTTCTTTGACGATGCGAACTGGAAACAGGCTCTTGATGGGGCAATGCTTGGTATCCTCTTCAACCAAGGTCAAGTATGCTGCGCAGGTTCCCGTATCTTTGTACAAGATACAATTTATGATAAATTCGTAGCTGAACTTGCCGCACTATTCGATAAGGTGAAAGTTGGTTTGCCTTGGGAAGAATCTACACAACTTGGTTCCTTAATTTACGAAGATCAAGTGAACAAAGTACTTAGCTATGTAGACCTTGCAAAAGAAGAAGGTGCTCGCATTGTAGCCGGTGGTGTACGTGTTACTGATGGTGAACTTGGTAAAGGGTGCTTCGTAAGACCTACACTTATTGCAGATGCTACAAATGATATGCGCGTAGCTCGCGAAGAAATCTTCGGTCCTGTAGCCGTTGTCATCAAATTCCACAGCGAAGAAGAAGTTATAGAACAAGCAAATGACAGCTTATACGGCCTTGGCGGTGGCGTATTTACTCAAAACATCAACCGTGCTATCCGCGTAGCTCGCGGTATCGAAACAGGTCGTATGTGGGTAAATACATATAACTCTATCCCAGCTGGCGCACCATTCGGTGGTTACAAACAATCCGGTATCGGTCGTGAAACACACAAAGTTATCCTTGAGCATTACACTCAAATGAAAAATATCATCGTAAACTTGAGCGATAAACCATCTGGGTTCTACGACTTAGATTAATTATATACAACTTTCCAATAAACTATAGCAAAGAGGCCCCTCGAATGAGGTGCCTCTTTTGCGCTAAATAATAGTCTATTATATGTGAAAGTATACGGTATGTTATAATTGTAGCCATACGAAAATGTATTGTTTTGAGAGGACAATATAAACCATGATTCATTTAGATTATCTATTAATTATAGGAATATTGCTTAGTGTTTTACTATTTCTTTTGGTTGGCGTTTTCTATTATAGAAAATGTAAATTTTTAAAGGGAATAAATATTTGGTTCATAATAATACTTAGCGTTTTGTTAAGTTATTTATTATATCCCTTATATGAACTGACGGATTATAGAGAAGAATTTACTTCTATAGTTATCATCTCTGCGATAATTATTAAAATAATTATCAATTTATCTATATTTATGATTGCTGATAAAATAAGAACGAAATGGATTTCTAGATTACTATTAATTATATGGGTTGTTCTTGTTGAATGCTTCTATAGTCCTATTAATTTATCCTATATTGTTTTGCTATGTGTATCAGGTGGAATCGTTTTAATGGAACGTTTTTGGACGAGAAGAAAACAGATTTAGTTTAGATTCAAAATAACTCTTATAGCGCTCACTTTCAAAATATGTTATACTATTTAAATGCGCATAGTTCGTGCGCGATAGGAGGAAACACATTTAGATGTTAGAAAAATTTGAACAATTAATGATTAGCGAACCTGTTCTAAGAGCGTTAAACGATATGGGCTTTGAAGAGCCTACGCCAATTCAACAGGAAGCTATCCCAGTAGCCATGAGCGGTAAAGACATGATCGGTCAAGCTCAAACAGGTACTGGTAAGACAGCAGCATTTGGCTTGCCTGTATTGGAACGCGTAGACGGGAATGAGCGTCACGTTCAAGTAGTTATTTTATCCCCTACACGAGAATTAGCTATTCAAGTAGCTGAAGAGCTTAACAAAATGGCTCAGTACACGAATATCACAGCACTACCAATCTACGGTGGTCAAGATATTAATCGTCAGTTCCGTGCCTTGAAAAAGAACCCTCAAATCATCGTTGCCACTCCTGGCCGATTGATGGATCATATGGACCGTGGTTCTATTAAATTTGACCATGTGAAAGTTGTGGTATTGGACGAAGCCGACGAAATGTTAAATATGGGCTTTGTTGATGATATCAATAAAATCTTGGGTGCTATCCCAGAAGACCATCAAACATTGTTGTTCTCTGCAACTATGCCTAAAGCTATCCAACAGTTAGCTGAAACATATTTGACAGAGCCAACATTGATTCGCATGAAACCGACTCAAGTTACGATGGACTTGATTGAACAATACTATATCGAAGTGCAAGACCGTCAAAAATTCGATGTTCTTTGCCGCTTGTTTGATATTCAAACACCTGAACTTGCTATTATCTTCACGCGTACGAAACGTCGTGTTGATGAAGTAACAGAAGGCCTTAAGAAACGTGGTTACATGGCGGAAGGCATCCATGGCGACTTGTCTCAACAAAAACGGGACAGCGTAATTCGCCAATTCCGCGAAGGTACCATTGATATTCTCGTGGCTACAGATGTGGCAGCTCGTGGTCTTGATATTTCTGGCGTATCTCACGTATATAATTATGATATGCCTCAAGATCCTGAAAGCTACACACACCGCGTAGGTCGTACAGGTCGTGCCGGTAAAGCAGGTCAAGCTTTCACGTTCGTTATCCCTCGTGAAATGGAGCATTTACATGCTATCGAGCGTTTAACAAAACGTAAAATTGCACGTCGTCGTGCACCTTCATTAGGTGAAGTTCTTGAAGGTCAACAACGTTTGGCAATTGAAAGCCTCGTTGAAATGACAGATAATTTAGAAGCATTGGCGCCTTTCAAATCTAGTGCTGAGGAATTGTTGAATGATACAGATTCCGTAACACTTTTGGCGGCAGCTCTTAAATTGTTAACAAAAGAACCAGATACTACTCCTGTAAATATTACAGAAGAAAAACCATTGCGTGTACGCCGTCGTCGTGAAAGTGGTCGTAGTGATCGTCGCCGTCGTGATGGTGATCGTCGTCGAGATGACCGCCCACGTCGCAGTCGCGATGATCGTAGAAGTGATCGTCGCAATGACCGTAAAGGTGACCGTCGCAGAGATGATCGTAAATCTGATCGTCCGCGTGGAGAGAAAAAAACTCGCCATCAAAGTGAAGGTTTTAAGCCTTACTTTAAAGACTAATAGGATGTGGATTGCTTCTGGGCAATCCACATTTTTTATTACTTAATAGTTAATACTATTTATCTTGATAAGTGTTGAGAATTTTGATATAATAAATAATAATTATTTCTTGTAAACGGTCGATAATGGCCTATGCCTTATAGATTTCCAAGTGGAGAAAGGTAGATTATTATGGATATCGCACAAATTTTGCGTAGTCAGGGGTTTAAAGTAACCCCACAACGTATTGCGATTTATGATGCTTTGCGTGGTCATCATGATCATCCAACAGCAGAGATGTTGTATCATACGTTGCGCCCAGAACATCCAAGCATGAGCTTGGCTACAGTGTACAAGACGATGGAGATTTTTGAAAAAATCGGTCTTGTTAAAATTCTAGAAGTTGGTGATGAGCGCGCTCATTACGACTGGGACACACAAGCTCATTCCCATATCCGTTGCATTCGTTGTAATAAGGTAGAGGATATGATGGGCATTGATTTGAAAGCTATCAAAACGATTGCTGATCAAGGTAGTGAATATCAAATCACAGGTCAACATATTACCTTTGAAGGTGTTTGCCCTGAGTGTGCAAAAAAAGAAAGTCATTAATAGATAACCCCTGTTGTTGAAGGGCTCCTTCACGGCAGGGGTTATATTAGTTATCGTATATCTTTATCTATTAGTGTTATAGAATAGCTATAGTAACAAAAATAGCTATAAGCATAATAAAATGGATATTAAAGTTAAGCGCTTTATAATTATAAAATTGTAGAAATCGTATAAAGGAGTATCATGTTTGTAATAGGCAGTCACTTATCAATTAGCAAAGGTTATTTACATATGGGCAAGGAAGCGACTAAAATTGGGGGCAATACGTTCCAATACTTTACTCGCAACCCTCGTGGTGGTAGCATGCGAGCTCTCGATGTTGAGGATATGAATAACCTTAGTGCATATATGAAAGAACATAACTTTGGTACCTTGTTGGCCCATGCACCGTATACCTATAACCCATGTGCCGCTAAAGAGGATTTACGCGCTTTTGCGAAGCAATCTATGATGGAAGATTTAGAGCGTATGGAATATTTGCCAGGTCAAATGTATAACTTTCACCCTGGTAGCCATGTGAAGCAAGGCGTAGATCAAGGTATTGAGTACATTGTAGAGTGCTTGAATGAAATCTTATTCCCAGGTATGAAGACAACAGTCCTCTTGGAAGTAATGGCTGGTAAGGGTACAGAAATTGGCTCTCGTTTTGAAGAAATTGCACGCATCATCGATGGCGTAAAACTAAAAGAGTATATGGGTGTGTGTGTTGATACTTGCCATATTCACGAAGGGGGTTATGATATCGTACATAATCTCGATGGCGTTATTGACGAGTTCGATCGAATTGTAGGTCTTGATCGTTTGAAAGCCATTCATTTGAATGACTCTAAAAATCCTATGGGTGCTCATAAAGATCGTCATGAAAAAATTGGGGAAGGACATATTGGTATCGATGCTATTGCTCGCGTTGTAACACATCCTAAATTGACGAACTTGCCATTCTATTTGGAAACACCAAATGAATTGGACGGGTACGCAAAGGAAATTTCTATGCTACGCTCTATCGTAGAGAATAAATAATTAAAATACAGAAGTTAATTTAGTTATATAATAAATATGTAGAATACCTGATACTATACTAGTTATTGCAAATACATAAAGTTATTAAAACTGTTAAGGCTATTAAAGTTATATAAAATTATTGAATTTCCATAAACTTATGGGACTAATAGCTTGTTTTGGCCTTTGAATACATACATTGTGTAAGGTATAGGGAGAGCTGGAAAGGGGGACAAAATGCGTTTTTTACATACTGCCGATTGGCATTTAGGGCGTATTTTTTATGGACAGTACTTAACAGAGGACCAAGCTCATGTGTTGGAACATCAGTTTTTTTATATTTTGAGAGATGAAAACATCGATGGCATATTGCTCGCAGGGGATGTTTTTGATAGAGCGGTGCCCCCCATTGAAGCTATCGAATTGTGGGACTCCATCATCACTCGTCTCGCTATGGACTACAAGGTGCCTTTCTTTGTGGTGAGCGGTAATCACGATGGGGCGGAACGTCTTGAAGTGGGGCGCTCTATGTTGAGCCAATCGGGTATCCATATTTGGGGCTCTCCTCATCACGCGTTGAAGCCTTTTGAATTTGAAGGGACAGATGGCAAGGTGGCTATTTGTCCTATGCCTTTTAGTGAGCCCCGACGCATAGGGGAGGCTTTATTTGCTGATGTAGAGTCTACTAATACAGAAACTACCAATATTGAAATTGCTGACATAGTAACACCGTGTTATGAACAAAATTGCGAAAGCGCTTTGAATCTGCACAATTATGACCAAATGTATCAGGCTTGGAGTAATTACTTGTATAAACAAGTGCCTAAGGGGATGCGCAGTATCGCCATTAGCCATGCCTTTGTTATGGGCGGTGAAGTAGGGGGCTCAGAGCGTACCTTGTCTGTAGGTGGTAGTGAACAGGTAAATCCTCAAGTCTTTAAAGACTTTCACTATACTGCGTTGGGACATTTGCATGGGCCTCAGCGAATGGGAGCTGATCATATTCGCTATAGTGGATCCCCATTAAAATATTCCTTTGATGAACATATGCAGAAGAAGTCTTTTACCATCATTGATATGGATACAAAGGGGAACGTAGATATTAACACGATTCCTGTAGAGGCGAAGCGAGACGTAGTCATTTTGGAAGGATATTTTGAAGACCTGTTAAATGATAAAGCATTGCAGGCTAAACATAGGGATGATTATGTACAAGCCCGTTTACTTGATACGATGCCGATTATGGATGGAATGGCTAAATTGCGCCAGGTATATCATCGTTGTATGACCATTGATCTAGTTGGTCGCGTGGCAGGGCCTATAGCAGATATGGGCGAGGCGATTTTCAAAGAATTAAATGAACGTGATTTATTTAATCAGTTTGCAGAAACTGTGTGGAAGGAACCTTTAACAGAGAAAGAACAGCAATATATCGACTCTGTATGGGACCGAATTCTTAAGGAGGACTAAATGAAGCCTATATCATTAACTATAGAAGCCTTTGGTCCGTATCGTGATTCGGTCACTTTAGATTTTAATGAGCTTCAAGACCATTCCATGTTTCTCATTGCTGGTCCTACGGGGGCAGGGAAAACATCAATCTTAGATGCCATGGTGTATGCCTTGTATGGTGAGCCGAGTGGAGAAGTACGCAAAACAGATGCTATTCGCAGTGACTTTGCAGAACCTCATCGTATGACTCGTGTCGATTTCTCCTTTGCTATTGGCAATGCACAATATCGTGTTGAACGATTACCGAAACAGATGGTAGCAAAGAAACGTGGTACAGGGATGCGTGAGCAGAATGCTAGCGCTACTGTATATGAGAAGAAAGATGGTGAGTGGAAGGTCATTGCTACCTCGGCTGTCGCCATTCGCGATACTATTCAGCAAATTATAGGATTTCGTAAGGATCAGTTCTTACAAGTTGTGCTATTACCTCAAGGGGAATTCCGAAAGTTGCTAGTGGCCTCTACGAGTGAACGTGAGGAATTACTACATACACTTTTTAGAACGGAGCTATATCGAAAATTACAAGAAGCACTGAAGGCTGCTTATGATGAAGCAAAGGCAGGTATTGAAGAAAATCTAACTAAGCAAACTGCATTTATGCAGTCTATCCCTCATGATGGAGCGACTCCAATGGTAACCATTGAGCATGTGCGTGAGTTACTAGCAAATCGGGGCCCACATCGAGATGCTCTCGCGGTAGAACGAGATGAGGCAGTAACCGTGGTAGAACAGTTTAATGTGCTCCGAAATCAATGGTCTTTATATAATCAGGCTCAACAATCTCTTGCTGAGGCTACTTCGAAACTTGACATGGTGAAAGTAAGGGAAACTGAGCGTGTAAATCTAAGCGAAAAGGTTCAGTTCCTTAACTCTTTGGCACCAACTCATGAATTATATAAACAATATATTGAGAAACAAGCTATATTAAAAACTTTAGAACAGGCCCTTTCAGATGCGAAAAAACATGTGGAACTAGCAACTCAACATGAGGCTAAATGTTTAGACGTTTACAGTGACTTAGAAGGTCAAGCTGAAAGTATACAAGCTAAAAGAACTGCTTTGGCTCAATTTCAACAACAAGCAGAGAAGTTTAATGAATTAGATGTATTGAAAAAGGAATTGTTCACATTACAGAGTAATTTAGAAGAATTAGATAGTAAAAAAAGTGAAGATGCCTTAGCTAAACAACGGAAGCTTGTAAAAAGTTTAGAAGCTGATTTAGAAGGTTTGCGTAAACAGTTACAAGATAATAACAAATTCTTAGAGGATACTACTGTTATTCAAGGGCAACTAAATGATTTACATAGATATTTTGAATTACTAGAAGAAATTAGTAAGGTACAAAAAAAAATCGATGATAAAGGTCAAACGTTAGCGTCTTTAGATGAAACCTTGCAGGTTGCAAAGGTACATCTTGAACGATTAGAGCATCTAATGCAAGAAGGACGCGCCTTTGAGCTAGTTCATTTACTTATAGATAATGAGCCTTGTCCGGTCTGTGGATCTACAGATCATCCACGGTTAGCCGCTAAGCCGGAGATGTATCCGACTAAGGATGAAATTGAAGAGGCTCGTACAGCTCGTGACGTGGCACTACAAAAGCAAGCTAGCGAAGTGGGACAACAGAAAACCTTAGTTACTCGTCTTGATGAGTTAACTAAGCAAGTAGCCGCGCAAGTTTCTACGCTAAAGTTATCTATGGACGCTTTTTCTGAGGAGAGCGCTATATCTGTTCAACAAGATTTATTAGCTAAAATGGATCAACTCACAGTTTTACGTGATAAGTCTGAATTGTTAAGTAACACTATAGCTGACAATGAGCACAAGTTAAAAGTAGCTAGAGATAAGTTGGCAACTTTAGAGCTTGCCCATAATGAATTACTTAAAAATCTACACGACTTGGAGATTCGCATTAGCTCAGTACAAGCTAATATTGATGCTCTATCTAAAACCTTACCAACCGCGGATATAGATGCATGGCAAAAACAGTTAGAGTCATTGGATAGTGATATTACACTCTACGATGAGCAGGTGAAAGTTAGCAAAACTAATTTAGATACTGCTCGAGAACAATTGAATGCCAAACGCGGACGCTTAGAAACTTTGTCCTCTCAAGTAAAAGAAGAAATAAAAAATCTTAATTTGCGGTATAAGAACTATACAAAGTCATTACAAGCCATTTCTTTAGGAGAGGATGATTTTGTAGAGGCTTTACGTGATATTAAAGAGATAGAGGCCTATAGAATACAGCTGCATGCTTTGGATGAAGCCTTTAATAAAGCACAAGCTGTATATGATGCGGCGTTAAAGGTAGCAGAAACTGTGGTTAAACCAAGTGATACTGTTTCTGATGAAATCTATGCTACAGCAGTAGAGCATCGAGATATATTAGTAGGTAATCTTGCGGCATGGGATAAAGAAACAAAGCATATCGAAACTACGCTCACCTCATTAGAAGCACTCGAAGCTGCTATGGGCGAGGCTCGTGAAAAGGTGAATTTCTTAAGCCGATTAAATGATCTCGCTAATGGTGGGGAGCAAGGCTTTAAAAATGTTACCTTTGAACGCTATGTACT
Organism: Veillonella parvula; assembly: GCF_032577575.1. Lineage (GTDB taxonomy): Bacteria > Bacillota > Negativicutes > Veillonellales > Veillonellaceae > Veillonella. The sequence goes on from NZ_JAWFVO010000005.1 coordinate 107,267, forward strand.
GGGGGCGATTTTAGATGAGGTTGTATATGCTGCTAATTTACGACTTCAGAAGATGAGTCGCAACAGATATTCCTTGGAAAGATCCGACTATACAGGTGGTGGTCGTGGCAAGCAAGGCCTCGATTTGGCGGTTATGGATGCTTTTACAGGCCAATCTAGACCAGCAAATACCTTATCTGGTGGTGAAACATTCTTGGCCTCTATGGCGCTTGCCTTGGGATTAGCGGATGTTATCCAAAGCTATGCTGGTGGCATCCATATGGATACGATGTTTATTGATGAAGGTTTTGGTACACTCGATCCAGATACATTGGAACTCGCCATGGAAACATTGTTACAGTTGCAATCGTCAGGACGTCTCATCGGCATCATTTCTCATGTACCTGAGTTAAAGTCTCGTATACCTGCTCATTTAGAAGTGACTCGAGGTGACGACGGTAGTACGGCAAAATTTGTTATTAACTAGATATCATAAACTAGATATAGATTTGCCAAATGTGTTACTATAAAAAGAGGAGAATTCCTACAAAAACATCCTGTATTTACGAAGGGGGTTCTATGAAGTTTTCGTTTGCTCATAATAATATAAATGTTAAAGACCTTGATAAAAGTCTAGCATTCTATAAAGAGGCGTTATTGCTCGAGGAGTCTCGTCGTTTGGAAGACCCAAGCGGTGCTTTTACCCTCGTGTATTTAAAAAGTCCTTATACAGCACATGAATTAGAACTTACATGGTTGCGTGACTGGGATCGTCCTTATAATTTGGGGGATAATGAATTCCACTTGGCATTCTATGTAGATGACTATGAAGCGGCTCTTAAAAAGCATAAAGAAATGGGCGTTGTTGCTTATGAGAATGCTGATATGGGTATTTATTTCATAGCAGATCCAGATGGATATTGGACAGAAATCATTCCGGTGGGGAAATATTAATGGAATATATGTTAACTCGTTTAGAGTGGTTGGTTGGTCCTGATAAAATCAAAACATTAAAGGATACCTCTATTGCTCTCTTTGGTGTCGGTGGCGTAGGTGGTGGTGCTTTAGAGGCACTAGTACGAGCTGGTGTAGGTCGCATTGTCATTATCGATGGAGATTCCATAGCGCCTAGTAATTTGAATCGTCAAATGATTACGACTCGTGATATGATTGGGGAACGTAAGGTAGAGGTAGCAAAGGCACGAGCTCTTGCTATTAATCCTGATGTGGTGATAGAAATTCATGATATTATGTACACTGAGGAAAACTATCCTGGATTTATTCAAAGCTTGAACGTTGATTATGTTATTGACGCCATCGATATGGTAACGGCGAAACTTAATATCATTGAGGTTTGTCAACGTGAAAGCATCCCTGTTATTTCTTGTATGGGCGGAGGTAATCGCTTTTACCCAGAAAAACTTATGATTGCAGATATCAATAAGTCTCATACATGTCCTTTGGCACGCGTTATGCGTCGGGAACTCAAAAAGCGGGGTATAAAAAAACAATTAGTTTTATTTTCTACAGAAAAACCGACAAAACCACAGTTCCGTGGTGATGCCACAAGTCCTGGGACATGTAGTTTTGTGCCACCAGTGGCAGGTTTTATATTAGCAGCACATGTGTTGCGTACAATTTTGGAGGTACCTGAACAATGAAAAAAGCGAAAATCCATATGGCTGACGGCGGCGATATCGTAATTGAATTATTTGAAAAAGAAGCGCCTGGCACAGTACAAAACTTTATCGACTTGATTAACAAAGGCTTCTACAATGGCCTTCGTTTTCACCGTGTAATTCCTGGTTTCGTAGCACAAGGTGGTTGTCCTAATGGCAACGGTACAGGTGGTCCTGGCTATACAATTAAAGATGAATTAGTTGGCAATCCGCATAAACATGAGCGCGGTGCTTTATCTATGGCTCACCGTGGCCCTAATACTGGTGGTAGTCAGTTCTTTATTGTATATGAGCCACAACCTCATTTAGATGGTGTACATACTGTATTTGGTAAAGTCATTGAAGGTATGGATGTAGTTGATGGTATCCAACAAGGTGCTATCATGGAAACTGTAGAAGTAATCGAAGGTTAATCTCATGAATGAAGTATCTATTAAACATCCAGAATGGCTATATATCGATGTAAATGGTAAAACATCATATGGGTATGACCAAGAGTGGTTCACTGATGAGTGGCAACGCTTGTCTGGTTGTGGGCCTACATCGGCATCACAAGTATTGGGCTATTCGCTATTTAGGGATGGCTTATTAGATCTGGAAACCACATCCGACCAAACGCTTGCTTTAGAACGGATGAACTTAGTTTGGAAATATGTAAAACCACGCTTTGGTGGTGGTGTTTATAAAACTCAATGGATGGAACGAGGCCTTGTTCGTTTATTAGAGGACGAAGGTTTATCTTATGATGTGCATATGCTAAATGTATCTCCATTCTGTGCATCACGCGTAGAGGTGGAGGCTGCCGCTCAATTTATTCATGATGCCTTGGAACAAGATGTGCCTGTAGCATTTTTGAATCGTCATAAAGGAAAAGAAAAGGCTCTTTATACCTGGCATTGGGTTCCGATTCACAGGATGTTTATGGACGGTGATGATATCCGCTGTGGCATCTTTGATGAAGGTGAAATTCGTGATTTTTCTTTGGCGAATTGGATGAAAGACACTATTTTAGGTGGTGGATTCTGTTACATTAGTCGCAAAGAGTAAGTAACAGGGTAATTAAAGTAATATATATACGCATCGCAGTGATTTGCGATGCGTATTGTAGTATAAATAGTAGGAGGTACTACATGAGTCAATGGATTACTGAGGAACAAACACCTCACTTACGTCTAAGCGCTGAAGCGGAAGAAGTGCTTTACTCTGGGGAATCTGAGTTTCAAAAAATTGAAGTTTTTAAATCAAAAGAGTATGGTATGATGCTCGCTTTAGATGGCGTGTTCCAAACATCTGAGCGTGAAGAGTTTATCTATCATGAAATGATGAGCCATATCCCTTTGTTCTTGCATCCTAATCCTGAACGTGTCTTGATTATTGGTGGTGGTGATGGTGGCGTAGCTAGAGAATGTGTACGTCATGATTGTGTAAAAGAAGTAACAATGGTTGAAATCGATGGTAAGGTTGTAGAGTTGGCAAAACAATATCTACCAACTATTGCTAAAGCTATGATTGAAAACCACCCTAAATTGACTGTAAAAATTGGTGATGGTATTGGTTTCATGGCAGAAGCAGAAGATTACTATGATGTAATTATCGTGGATTGTTCCGATCCAATCGGTCCTGGTGAAGGCTTATTTACAGAAGAATTCTATAAGAATACATTAAAAGCTTTGAAAGCTGATGGCTTGTTTGTACAACAAACAGAATCTCCGATGTTACATCAACCATTAGTGGAAAAAGTATTTGGTTACGTTAATAGCCATTTTCCAATTGCGCGCTTATATACCGCTTTCATTCCAATCTATCCTGCAGGGATGCATTGTTTTACATTGGGTTCCAAAACATTTGATCCTCTAACATGGACTCCAAACCGTGAACAAAACTTTGAAACTAAGTACTATAATGCGGATATTCAAAAAGCTGCATTTGCATTGCCAAATTTTGTAAAAAATTATTTGCCAACTAAGTAAATAATATGTATAATGGGGAAGCACCATTTGTGAAACGAAAATTTCCGATAGTGCTTCCTTATTTATATGAGGATTAAAGGGCTTATATTAGAGATAACACAATTAAAAGTTTCGGTTGTAAAAATTAATGAAATTGAGAAAAAGGTGTTGACACAAATCTCTAGAAAAGATATAATTCTCTTTGTTACGAAGACAATGTCTTCGATACCTGCAAGGTGGTGGGTATGGTGAAGCGGTTAACACGGCGGATTGTGGCTCCGTTACGCGTGGGTTCGATCCCCACTACTCACCCCATAACCTACACATCGTAATCACTGTAGGGGTGTCGCCAAGTGGTAAGGCAACGGACTTTGACTCCGTTATGCGCTGGTTCGATCCCAGCCACCCCTGCCAACATGACTCACTAGCTCAGTTGGCAGAGCACCTGACTTTTAATCAGGGTGTCCCGCGTTCGAGTCGCGGGTGAGTCACCAAATTAAAACTCACAAACTTCGGTTTGTGAGTTTTCTATCTCTATTTTTAGAGATTTTGGTTATGATTGTGAGTATAAATTTAATCAAAAATCGGTTGAAAAAATCTTTGGAAAAGAGGTTGACGATTTAAGGTTAGATTGATATACTATACAAGTCGTTAGGGCGCAGAACTAACGTAACAGATCTTTGAAAACTGAACAATGATAGGTAATCAATCATATGATTGAACATATGCCAGAGTGCGGGTTTTGACATAGTCAAAACCAACTATAATTCAAAGTTACTTAAAAGTAACGACAACAAATAATGAGCTATTCAAATAGCTTCAAGATATCTTGGAGAGTTTGATCCTGGCTCAGGACGAACGC
>NZ_JAWFVO010000006.1:0-52392 GCF_032577575.1 Veillonella parvula
CGTTCACTACTTTGACAGCGCCTTTAGCTACATTACGAATAACAGTTTTACCTGCATCAGTAATATTATCTAGTCCTGTATTAGCCTTAGTATCGAGCGCTGTATTTGTTTTCGCTATTTCTTTATATACAGTATCACCTGTTACCAATCCTGTATTTCCATTCGTTACAGTGCCTGTACCGAGTTTTTCTTGCCATTTGGATGCATCTGTACTTGTTAAATTAGAAGCATCTGTACTGGCTTTTTTATCAACATCTGCTTGTACTTTGTAAAGCTGACTACCATTAATGGCATCAGTCGATGTACTCGATACTTCACCTTTAGCTACATTTACAATTTGACGTTCGTGACCTGAAGAACCAATAGATACAGTTGCATCGGCTGTTATTCCATCAACTGTAGTAGGTGCTTTTGCAGTACTATTGTTCCCAATAACAACAGAATTATTCATTCCCGTTGGAATATTAATGTTATTACCAATAGCGAAAGCATTATTGGATTGAATAGAATTATTACTACCAATCGTGACAGAACCAACACCAGTAATAGTGTTATCACGACCAATACCAATAGCATCTTCGCCAGTAATTAAACCATTTGTACCAATACCAATAGCATTTTTACCAGTAACAAGACTATTGTTACCCACCGCAATAGCATTGGTACCAATATTTTTAAGATTGTTAAGCGCAAGTGTACGTTTTGTATCATCTAGTGCAGCTTGATCGGCATCAAGTTTTGCTTTTACACGTGCAGCTGCAGCTGCATCATCTAATTCTTGTTGTGTTGGTTGCAATTGAGCATTTTCACGTTGTTTAGCTTTAACAGCAACATCAGCAGCTTGAACCTTAGCATTTAAATCATCAAGTTTAGCCTGTTTATCAGCTATAGCAACTTTATATTGATCAGATAAAGTTTTGATAGTTAATGTATTAGAATTTTCAATATCTGTCACATTAGATTTAAACCATTTATTATAAGAATTTTCCCAAGAAAATTCTGAATGAGATAAATTAAACAATTTAGTATTTGAATCTTTATAATCTGATTCAAATCTAAGTTTATTTTGTAAATGAATTAATGCTTGTGTTGGATTAGTATTTTTTAAAGAATCATAAAGATATTGTTCATGTTTTAGATTAATAAGAGAAAAACTTCTTTTTTTAGCAACAGCAACTGCTTCTAATAAATTATTTTTAGTTTCTTGTGTTAACGCACCAGTCAAAGGGAGATTTTCAATATTTGATTTTAGAGAATCAAAATTATTTATTTTATTAAGATATGAATTATATTTAGTATCATCAAGCGAAGCAACTGCTTGTAAATTAATAGTTGATGCATCTATATTTAGTTCATTACCAGTTCCATCTACTCGTCCTAGATAATAACTCCATGGATTATATAAATAATAAATACCACTAATTGTTGTTCCATTTGTATTAATTCCAGAGGTATTATTACTATTTATATAGCTTTCATCATAGTAATGACTAATTCTGTCAGCTTTTATATTTTCCAAATCACCTTTAGCTTTAATATAATTTTGAATATAAGTTTTATAGAAATTCAAATCATTATTAACACTAGGGAATCCATCTTCAGATTTTTGTTTGAGTTCTGTAGCTAATGTATCTAGGCCGTTAGGATCAGTTGTCAGTAAACTAAAGTTAAGTTTATTAATATAAGATAATCGTTCGTTCATTTGGCGAACAGTTTCATCATATTCAGGCTTGAATGCATTGTAATTATTGGTAGCTGTATCAAGATTTGGTTGTAATATATTTTGAATCAATGCATTATTTTCAGCTATTTTCTTTTTAGCTGCTTCTACACGATTATAAATAGCATGTTTTTGATTAAAGTCAATTGTTTCATCGTTAACTAGCTTAGTAAGTCGTTCAATTTCTGCTAGTTTAGCTTGATTTTCTGCTAATTTTTGTTTAATTACAGAACCTGTTAGATTATCGCCAGTCGCCACTGCATTCGTACCTACAGCGATTGAGTTCACACCTGTAGCGATTGCTTGATTGCCTTCTGCAATAGAATTATCCCCAATTTGCACGGCTGCAAAAGACATATTTGTACCGAGCATTGTCATAACAGCTGCTGTAAGCCAAAGTTGTTTGTGCTTCATATAGTATCCTTTCTTATACATAAAAAAGGATGAACATAAGAATAATTAGTTACAGTATTAATACATAACAAAAGCTAAGGTCCATATATAATTTTTTCTTTTTACATATTAATAAAAAAAGTACACCCTAGTATGGATGTACTTCCTTTTTTATTGCCTCACGGGCTTATATTCATTCGTTCATCCTGTTCTTATTATATCAAATAAAAACAGAAATAACGAATGAAATGAATGTTAAATGAATTAATTGTTGTTAAAATAAGTTTCTTTATCATATCCAAATATTTTAGCAATAAAACAAGTTGGTAATTGAGTAATATAGGTATTGTAATCTTTGACAAATGTATTATAAGCTTCCCTACGTTCTGTTAATGAATGTTCATTATTACTGATATTTTCAAGGAAAATATTGTAATTACTATCAGATTTAAGTTCAGGATACGCCATAGCTACACCATGAATATAGGACAATGCATTAGTAGCATCCTTAGCTGTTTTCGTATAATCATTTGATATTTTTAATTGAATTCCCTTTTCATGTCCGTCATATTGACTAACAATAGCAGAAAATTGATTAATAATTTCAAGTTTTTGATTCAAAATAACAGCAATATTAGAGCGAGCTTCCTCTATTTTTTGTGTAAATGTTTGGATTCTATTATAAGTAATCCATACTCGACTGAACTCATTAAGAATAAATAATACTAATAAAATCCATTTAAAGCTCCATAAAGTATCTAAAATCCAGTCAATCATAATACAACACTCCTATTCACAACTAACAAATCACCTCAAAGGGTTTATATTCAATAAAATTAGATTTGACGTATATATACATCAACTATCATATTTGTATTATAGCATATATTAATATATAAAACAATAAATATATTAATATTTTTATTATTTTATGTATTTCAATAAAATAAAAAAGCCCTATGTAGTATAGGGCTTTCATCATTATAGAATTTACTTAATTTTTGGGAATCCATCAATATTTTGATAGGCTTCACAGCCTTTTAAAAATACTTCTGTAACAACATCAATCATTTTTTCGTCTTTCAATGCAGCGAACACTTTAATTCCTGCTTTAATTTCAGGCGGAACACGTAATTCTAAGCGTTCAAACTCTTTAGGTTCTTTTTCTTTTTTAGGGGCTGTACCACCTGCATTAATAAATGTATCAACAGATTTTTTCATAGGTTTTTTGGAAAGTGCCATTATAATGATCTCCTTTAATAACGATTAGATAGCTTCAATTTCTTTGACAAACGAAAGCATTTCATGAGCAGCTTTGCTGCTATGCTTAAATTCAGTAACACCTTGACCTTCAAGCGTTGCCCGTCGATAATCCTCACGTTGGCCTAATACTGTATTAGCACGAGTAACGTTATATTCACTAACGATTTCGTTTAGACCTTCTTCAATTTCTTTATGGGTTTTAGTAAATGTACGAGCCTGGTTTAGTACACATACTACATGAGGTTCGTTTTGTTTAGATTGTACTCTAAATGTATTGGCCTCTTGAATTAAATCAAGTGTATCCGTAGTACCCCAGAAATCAAACTGGCCACTAGTTACAGGAATGACAATAATATCAGCTTTGATGAGAGCGGTACGGAACATTACTGTATCACGGCCACCACAATCAATAATTAGGTAATCAGCTGTGTTATGTTGAATGACATCATCCAATTCCTCTGGTGATTCAATAGAAACGGCATTCATAACAGGAAGGCCTGTTTCTTTGCGATCTTCAGCAAATAAGAAGGATGATTGTTGAGCATCCGCATCTGCTAAAATTACCTGGTAATTTAATTGATTAAGTGTAGTAGCTAGATTGATAGCAATAGTCGATTTACCAACTCCACCTTTAGTGCTTGCGACGGCGATAATTTTCATAATAACAACTCCTTAATTATGTACCTAAAATGGTTTATATTCATTGTCTATATTTTATCAATAAAATAATTAATTGTCAAATTAATTTATATATAAATATATTTATATATAAAAAATATAAGCGAAGTGTTAAAACACCTCGCTTATAGAGCATGACAGTATATGATTAAAATTAATTTATAACGAATAACAAAGTGCTTCTCTACGAAGTCCTTCATTTTTAGCTATCTTAGCTGCACGTTTAATAGTTAACGTAAGGCTATCAGTAGCTTCTAGTGCATGAGATACAATCGGAACAATAGACGGATGCGTTTGTATCCGAATAGAGAAACACCATAATAAAGACGGGTTACGAGATAACACATAGACTGCAACAGTATAGTTATCTCTAATACGATCACCGCAAGCCGTTATCATGGTTACATCACGTTCAATACAGGGCATACATACAACGTATGTATCTCTATAAGGCTGTAACTCTAAAGAATGTAAGTTAAAACGATTTGTTTCTAATAATTTTTGAACATCCATAATTATCCTCTTATTAATAATGTAACGAAGATAAAGAACAAGAGCAATAAATTTACAAATACAGCTATAATAGTAATATTTTGAATCAAGCCTTTCTTATCAAAGAAATTATTGGATTTTTCAATAATCTCTTTTTGTTGATTATATCTTGTTGTAAGCGCATTAATTAAATTATTAGTTGTATCTTTAACTACTTGTGTTGATTTTTCTATAGATTCAATTGATTTATTCTTAATTTCCTGCACTTGTAATTGAATACCTGATTCATCATTAATGCAGCTATTTATGTTACTAATAATTTGTGTTTCTAATGAATTATATAAATCTTGCGTTGGTTTTTCTAATAATGTAGAAAAATTAGTGGATAACGTTTTAGCCTCGTTATACTGATTTTCAAGTATAGATTGTATGTCACTAATACGTACAGTCACTTTTTCACTTTCTTCAGTAAAACGATTAATCAAAGCTTTGCTAGGTTCATTGAGCGTTTGTTGAAGTAAATCTAATGTTTGTTGTTGGGCCTTTAAATTATTAGATAATTGAGTAATATGTTGTGTAACCAACTCTTTAATTTCTTGATTGGTTTTTACATTATTATCAGTAACAATAGCAATAATCTTTTGTTCTAACGACTTAGTAAAATCACCTAATGAAGCATCCATTAAAGCTTTTTGAATAGTAGGGTCAAGAGATGAGCTATCTGTAGAGTTATTCTCATCATTACTTTCCTTCGTTGAAACAGATTCTGTTTCGCTTTCTATTTCATCAACAGGTTTTTTAATTACTTCTTTAGGTTTTTCAGTGGATTCTTTATTTACTTCATCTTCAGTAGGTACATCATTAGTTTTTTCTACATCATCAGATGAAGAAGGGGGAGGATTAGATGTCCTTTCATCGCCTGTATCTGATGGTGTTTTAATATCTTGTTGAGCTGAAGAGGAAGGAGATATATTTTCTTTTATTTCCATAGTTTGAGCATCCTTATAATCTAATAGTTCTTGTTTGGCTACAGATAAGGCATCAATTAATAGCTTTTTACTTAATTCATCAGTATCTTTTTCAATGGCTTGATTGACGATACTAAACAATCGTTCTGATAAGTGTTTAACAGGTATTAATTTGATATAATGAGGCCTAATTTTGAGTATAGTAATTAAAATATCACGACGTAATACAATATCTCGTATGAATGAGTAGGAGCTATTTAAAAGCGTTTTAAAGCCGTCTGGTTTACGTTGTAATAACGTTATTAACGATTCTTCATCGGCTTGACGTAAATAAGGACTATCAAGCCATTTAGAAGGATCTAATTCTTGTAAATGTTTAATTACTTCAGGGGAGCGTGGCCTCATATTAATAAGTCCTTGTCATAGTTTCTTCCATAGCGCTATGACGATCACTAGATTCATCATTAGATGCTAATGGAATCATATCAATAATTCTAAGTAGACCAGAGTTACGGCTAGGTGCTACTCGTAACATAAAGCATTTACCAATATTAGCTTTATCTTTAACTTCAAACGTAGAATTATAATTTGGAGTAAACATATCGTATTTATTATTTTTTCTAAAACGATAAGAAAAAATATCATTGGTAATAGTAGAGAATAAGCATACTAATTCAGGAGCATTAGAATTAGCATTTTTTTGTAGCATCATTGCTACTAATTCAACAGGGTACTCACCACTAGATTTCATTACACGATTTAAAGACGGTGCTTGTTTAAATAGATAGCTATATTCATAAGGAAGTACAGGGATGCCATTAGCAACAGCTTCTACAGCTTTATGTTCAAGATAAACAATATATTCATCACGAGATACGGTTTGTTCTACACCATTAAATAAAATAGTAAAAGTTTCATCATTAGGAAGTTCTCGTAGTAACGCAACTCCAGTATCTTTTTGTAAAGCAATACCATTAGCTACCATCGACATAGTAGTTTCAATAGTAGCTAATCGACTATTAATATATTCTTCAAACTTAAAATACAAGTCAGATTCGATTTTACTATAACCATCAGTTTTTAATTTATTTTCTAAATACTCATGAAAATGTTCTTGTACAAGTTGAGATTTTGTTTTAAATTCCATTTTTTCCATTGTAAAAATTTCTCCTAATTAAAATAACAATTGTAATGGATAAGAGATTCCAATAATAATAAGAGTAATTATTGTAAGAACAATACAAATAGCAGATACTGCATATTCTTTATTATCGCCAGTTTTAAAATATGCTTTTCCAATACGAGAGTGTAATGTTAACCCTGGAACAGTTCCTGTTACTGCATCTTCAGCAATATGAGCAATACAACCAAATAGCCCGCCAAGTGTAACTTTAAAAAACAATGAAGATACTTCAGAGAAAGGATTAATAACAAATCCTAGTATGGCGAGAAATGTAAAAGCAATCATATAAGGAATAAACCAGTGTGTCACTTGTCTATGATTGTAATAGGTTAGATTAGACCGTTCTTTATGAGCTTCGAGCCGATCAGGTAACGTACTCCCTGCATACGCTCCTAACACAAAAGGAATATTTTGTGTTAGGAGAAATGCAATAGAGGTAGTAATAATTCTATGATTCACCCACTTCATAGAATCACCTAACGAGAACGGGAACGACTTTTTCCAAAGCATGGTATGGTTACAATTACATCACCAATTTTCTTTGTATGCTTATGATTTTGCCGTTGTTTCATAGCCGTTGTAGTTACAATCGGACTAGGGCTATTATTTCTTTTTTTTAATTGTTTTTTACGCCTCATCGTGTCAATTCAGCTCCTTCATTGGCTTTTTTTATAGTAAGACCAAATTGACGGCGATTATCTTTAGCAATAATCTTTTCAATTGTTGCATTATGCTGCATGGCCACAGGAATATCTTTAATGAGGTCATTGTCACGTTCAATGGCCATTTGATATAAATCAGGGTCATTACGTAGTGTTTGCCCTAGATATTTAACATTATCTGGATCAGCATTAATGGCTTGTCTAGCTAAACGGTCATTATCACGAGCAGACATACCTGCATAACGGAATGCATCTTCATCGTTAGAGATGGCTACCGATACAATTTTTTCGTTATTACGATATTTATCAGGCAAATACAATAATTCAGTACCATTAGAAGCAACTAATTTTAGGGCTTCTTCTTCTGTAAGTTCTTTGTATTCTTCTTTCTTTTGTTCACCTTTAATTTCTTTTTCTTTTTCCCAGGTATCCATTGCTTGTTCAAAATCTTGAACAGCTTCTTGATCTTTAGTAAGAGATGCAGTTAGTGCTAATGGTAATGTTGTACCTGCTTCTTTAAGGTAATCAGACCGTTCATAACTAAGCCATACCTCTTTAGGTTCAGTTGTATATGCAATACGATTTGTATTTTCTCGTTCAAATTTTTTGAAAGAGAAGGATGGATGTAAGGCCTCATGACCTTCCACATATCCTTTAATTGCCTCTATAGTTTCTTTTGAGCAGGTAATAGGCCATCTATGTTCAATCGCATTGACAATAGAAGCCGTTGCATCAAATACCTCTTCACGTTCAAAAGGTACTTCATTAATAGAACCTTTAAAATCTTGTTGTTTTTCAATTAATGAGGACATTTATATCTCCTATATAATAGTTCAAAAGATAAATTAATAAATATATTAATATTTTTATTGATTAAGAATTTTAATTATTAATCATTTTATAGTTTAGGCTTGCCTTTAGCATCCTCTTTAGTACATTTACAATCAGGATAATTACTACAGCCCCAGAAAGTACCTTTACTGCCTTTTCGTTGCTTTAAAAATCCCTTATGACAATCAGGGCATTCATAAATAGCAGGTTTACCATTAGCATCAGAGAAAATAGCTTTACATCCATTTTGAGCATAAGCGCTACATCCCCAGAATGGGCCTTTACTACCTTTTTTTAAAATAAGAACACCTTCATGACAGACAGGGCATTCAACACCTTCAATTTTTGGTGGTTGAGCAAAAATTGTTGTTTCTGCCTCTACCAATCCTTTAAGGAATGATTCATATTCAGACATTACTGCATTTAGAGAGGTAGTTCCTTTTTCTACATCCATTAAGGAAAGTTCCATTTTAGCCGTCATATCAGGGGCTGTAATAATACTAGGAATATGTTTAACTAGCTCTTCCCCTAATGCAGTAGGGCGAAGAGATTTACCATCTAAAGAAAGAAATCCATTATCTATTAACCCTGCTATAATCGTTGAACGAGTAGCAGGAGTGCCAATCCCTTTAATTTCTTTTAGTTTTTCCTTAAATTCAGGATCGGAAACAAAACGATGAATATTGGCCATTGCTGTTAACAATGTACCTTCTGTAAACCGTTTAGGTGGTTTTGTAACACCTTCTTTATAGTCAACATCAGATACAGGAACAGAATCGCCTGTAGCAGCGGTTACGGCTTTTTGAGCAATGGATACATCATTTGTATCTTCATCCTCTTTATTTGAGCCTATAAGGGCTTTAAATCCTTTATCACGTATAAAGACACTACGACCATTAAAATCTTCGCTTGCAACAGAAAATACATACTTTGTTTCAGTAAATTCCATAGAAGGATACCATTGCAAAATATATCGTAAAGCAATTTCGTCATATAAAAGTTGTTGATCCGCATCTAATCCAGACGGAGCTTCACGAGTGGGAATAATAGCATGATGGGCTGTAATTTTCTTATCATTAAAACATTTAGATTGTAACGACGTATTAGCATGACTAGAAAAATCACTAGGTAACGTAGAACCACGAGAAATAGCATCTAAAATATCATGTGCATCATTATATTGGCCCATAGGCAAATAGTTACAATCAGAACGAGGATATGACACATATTTCATTTCATATAGTTTTTGGGTGACATCAAGTGTTTTCTTTGGTGACCATCCTGCTTTTTTATTCATATACCCTTGTAAAGAATCCAGGGAATATGGAAGGGGAGGGGCCTCTTTTTTATCATTAACGGCCCATTCTTTAATGGTAGCTGTTCCTGCTGCTTTACAAGCATTCATAAGGGTTTCTGCTTCTGATTGTTCTACAATATAGCCTTCATGAACGAGCTTTCCTTTAAATTGTTCATTATCTACAGAAATAGTCGCATGAATATCAAAGAATTTTTGTTCTTTAAAATTTATAATTTCATGTTCACGATTTACAACAAGAGCTAATGTAGGTGTTTGTACACGACCAACATTTAATTTACCTTTACCGCCTAAATGTTGATAACGGAGCGTATATAAACGTGTACCAGACATACCTAATAGCCAATCCATTTTAGAACGGCCTAGACCTGCTTGTGATAAGTTTTTAAATTGACTATTTTCCACAATAGAATCAAACGCACGTTTTAATGAGGTATCATCTGTAGCATTAATAAGAATCCGTTTAACCGTTCCTTTATAATCGTAATATTCTAAGACTTCATCAACGAGTAGTTGCCCTTCACGGTCTGGATCGCCTGCATGAATTACAACATCAGCCCACTGCAACATTTCTTTAATAGCTTTAACTTGTTCCTTAGCATCTGCACGTGGTTTTAAAATCCAATCGGAAGGAATAATAGGTAAATCCGAAACAGTCCATCTATGATATTTAGGATCATATTCTTCAGGATCAACAGTTGCAAATACGTGACCATAACACCAAGTAACTTTAGTATCACCTTTTTCAAATGCTGTTTTACTTTTAGTAAATCCACCTAAATATTTAGCAATAGCATTAGCTAAACTAGGCTTTTCTGCAATATAAAGTGTATTCATTTATATCCTCACTGGGTTTATATTCAAATAATTAATATATAAAACAATAAATATTTTTAAGTATTACACAATAAATAATTTTAATAACAAAAGATTAACGTTCTAAGCCAGATTTTCCTTTAGGTTTAGAAATGGATAAGCCAACTTTAGGCTTGTGAGATAAATCCTTAGTTTGTGTTATGTTCAGCATTTCTTTAACAGGCTTTAATGCTTCTTCATATTTTCCAGGATTAGGATGCGAATTATAAAGTGCCTGTAATTTTTCTGTATAAATTTTAGGATTAGTTTGAACAGAAGGGGATGGTAATTCGTTACGTTTTAGTCTATCTTCTAGTTCTTCAACCATAGTATGAACATCATCAGACAATCCTTCTAATTTAACACTAGTCCATTTTTCCATTGATTTTAAAACGTCAAGCATTGGCGTTTTAGAAATAGTATCTAAATCACCTAAATCAATACGACTTTCAAATGTATGAAATTCACCATTTTTATCAATAATATGGAAATTAATCCCTAATTTATCGTATACACCTAAACAACTACGTACATTAGATGGATTTTGTGAATCGAAGCCAGTTCCATCTGCAATTGTAATGCTTCTATTGGCATTTACTAAATGAACAGTCATATCTTCTAAAACAATATCATTCATTAACTGAATGGCATAATCGCCTTTATATAAGTTAGAACTTTCAGGATCATGATCTAAAGCGTAAAAATGACCACCATATTCTCTATAGGCATCATCTGGGCCAAGCATTTTTTCTGGCGTATCCTGCAATAGATAATCAAAGGATGTACCACCACCAATAACAATCATATTAGTATTATGGCATAATAATCCTTCTTTATGTCGTATGCTAATAGCAAAGTTTTTATCGAATTTCACTGTATTTTGTTCTTTTGTAGATGAAATAAGATTATCCTGGTTCATATCATTGGTAATAATTTGTCCATTAGGGCAATTAACGATAGAAGGTAGTTTGCCTTCAGCAATCAATTGTTGCTCTTGTGCTACTAAATTTTCTAATGTATGAGGGTCTACATCAAACGTCTTTACTAGAAAATTATTAAAGTATTCAATACCACCAACTTCTTTTTTACCGTTTAAATTAGCACTTTTAATATAACTATCCCCTAAGTCGAATCGATCACCAAATTCAAAGTCTTTGACCTTGATAGTAAATGAACATTTAGCATATCCAAGTCCAGAGTAAAAATAATCTTGACGAGCTGCATCAGTTAAAAATTGTTGAGCTGCTTTGCCTTTTAAAATTAAATTATCAGAATAGTAATTACCAGTATCTATGCCTAAGTCAGATAGTTTAGATGGCAGTACACCAATACGTGTATAACTTTTACCATCCTTATCAGTAACCATTCCTTCAGCCCAATCGAAATGAACTTCTAAATCATCTAAAGAGTATTGATTTAAAGAAGTAGATTGTCCTAACTGTTCTGTTTGTTCTTGTTCAAGAACGAGCATATTATTTTCAATATACGTAGCAGCTTGTTCTGCTTTTTTTAAGGCTTCAATAAGTTCTAATGGGCTTTCATGAAATACTTGCTGCCATATTTCAATATACGATGTAGAATTATATTTTCCCATTCGTTCTGAATACGGTAGATTATATTTAGCATTTAACCTAGCTGCTGTAAATTCAGCAACGACTTCTTCTCTAGCATAATTTTGTAATTCTTCTAAAGGATTAGATGCTTCCATATATTGACGATTTAACCGATTAGGGTGTTGTGTACTATGAGCGATTTCATGTAGTGCTGTTGCATAGAGTTGATCCATCGATTTAAAATCATCTTTTGGTCGTAAATGAATCGTATCAGTGCTTTTTTGATAGTAATTATCTTCCAAACTATCATAAAGAATAGAAGCTTCACTATGATTAAGAATCGATTCTAATTCTTTGATACGTTGTTCTTCTGTCATAGGTTGGCGCTCATAAGGTGGAATACCATTAATCTGTTCACCATTAAACACAGTAAATGGTTTACCCATCCAACGCATCACTTGGGTGCCATCTTCTCTAGTTATAGGAACCTGAACAATTTTACCATTTTCATCGAGAACTGGATTACCATCCTTATTTAATTTATCCATCGTATCAGGAATGCGTTCCCAATATTCTAATGTTGTACCATGACTACCTTTTTTTACAGAATACCCTAACTCTTTTGCTTGTTTAAAAGTTAACCAACGAGGATCTTTGTAACCTTCTATACTAGCTGAAATGGCTAATATAAACCGATTCATACCGTTATATGTTTTATCAGTTTTAAAATTGTATTGTTCAAATAAAGATGGATGGTTAGGATTATTAAAGACATGAGGATTACCATTATTAATTTCCGTTAATATATAATCAATTACCTCTTGACGTTTCGCTTCAATTTTATTAATTCCAGATGTACTTTCTTTACTCAACGCCATGTTCTTCATCCTCCATATCCATTTCAAAATCATTTGGTGAAATACCATCTAATGAACTTTCAGAAATGAATAACTTATCAGGTGAATTGACTAATTCTCCTGTATCCTCATTAATTAATTGAATTGTTTTTCTTTCTGTCATCATACTTCCTCCTAATATATTAATAATTAAAATAATAAAACAATTTATATTTTTATTGTTTTAACATTTTAGTACCATCTTGTGTGGTAACAGATTGAATAGTAATAGATACTAATACACGATTATTCTTAATTGCATCCGCTAATAATTCTTGTGCCTTATCAGTATAATTAACATCTTTATCATAAGAAATAGAATTAGAACCTTTAGCAATGTCAATTGGTAACTCTTTAATAATAGTTCCTGTATTTTTATCTGTGAACGTAACAATAGCTTTTGCAGAATCTACTTTATTATCTAACAAGATAGGAGCTTCTATTTTGAGTTTAGATTTTAATTTAAATAGATTTTCCTTTTCTTCTTTTGATAATTTAAATAATTCTTTAGGCGATAGTTCTGGTTTTGCTAAATCTTGAATAGATACAGTAGGGTTACTGATTTTGATAAGTTTATTAAACAAAGCAATTGTATTTCTATTTTCTTCAGTTAAATTTTGCTTATAATCTACTAAACGAGTTTTAATGACTGTATCAGCTGCTACGAGTTGATCAAGCATCCATTTATTGTCCACTTTTTTTAAGCGGATATGAATTACATATTTCACATCTTTTTTGTTTGTGTCATGAACTGTTAAATCTAAAATTGGTACATCTGATTTTTCTTTGGTTAAATGAATAGATTCAAATTCCAAATCATTAATACCAAGCATCCGTATACCTTTAGCTACAATATTATTTGCATTACCTGTATACATGATTTTGTGACTATCTTTAATATTGTTGAGAATATTTTCTGCTACATCAGCCACCATTTGATCACGATTAATGCTATCTGATAACGCATCAGCACCATTAGCCCAATCTTCAACTTTAACATTTAAAAGAGATGTCGTTTTAGCCGTTTCATCAATTAAGTTATACAGATTGACATATTTATATACGGTATCGCTATCACCATTTTGAATGGCCGTATTTAATTGTTCAATCATATATTCAGGGCTTTGCTTAATCACATGATTATCATAATAATTGTATAGTCCGATGGCTACAACTAAGCCAACAGTAATAGCAGCTATTTTCCGTCCATGTTTTTTCCAAATAGGACGGGCTTTTTTCCCTAATTGTTCTAAATTCATTGTGGCCTCCAAGGGCTTATATTCATTACCTATATCATATTAATAGTTAAAAATATTATTATATTAATATTTTATACAAAAAATTATTTTATTAATTAATTTTCTAAACTTAATAATTGACTATATCTATCAGAAATAGCATTTACATAATCAATAGTTTCTCCATAAGGTGGAATACCACCATATGCATCAACAGCACCAGGGCCCGCATTATATGCTGCAATAGCGTAGGTAGCCTGCCAATCTGTTCCACTATACCGATTTAAATTATCAGCTAAATAACGAACACCTGCTTCAATATTTTCATATTGATTATATGGATTAAGTCCATAAGAAGCGGCAGTGGATGGCATTAATTGAGTAATACCAATAGCACCAGAATTAGAAATAGCAGCTTGATTAAAACCGCTTTCTGTTTCAAATGTAGCCGTGGCCAATAATGGATCTACACCATTTTGTTCACAATAATATAAAATAGCATTAGCTATATCATTGTCCCCAACAGTATCATACACAATCTCTGTAGCTGTCATAGCAGCGCAGTGACTAGTTGATACTAACAAGACTATAGCTAGCATCCCAAACGATTTACAAACATTCATCTAACAATCCTTTCTAATCCCTTACAAAAAAAATCTGCATATACAAATATGCAGATAGAATATCCCTAAAAGATATGTATGTAATTATACCTCAAAGGGTTTATATTCTATCTACATGGAAGGGAGGTACCTTCCACTATAATTATATCATAATCAAATATTCATATTTTAAACAAATAACAAAAACAACAGTGTTAGTTTTGAAAAATATCAAACTTATTATTACATAAATACATTTAACTAACGGATGATTATATGATTAAAGTTTTAGAGAGGTACTAAACTCACTACAATTAAAAAGATAGGAGGCAAGCCAGAAATCTTATGGGAGATTAAATTTCTGGCCAAACTAAATTATCAGAAAATGCACTGTACCTACACATAAAGCGAAACGCATTATATATAAACTACAAATAATTTAGCCTCCATATATAATATATAAAAACACTAATATTTTAATTCTTTAATGTTTTTATTTATTATTATTTTTTTCTTCCAAACAAAATAATTACCAGGAATAATGTAATACTTGCAATTGTAGTTAGGATAAATCCCTGTGTGCCTGAATCAAGTTCACTAATGATAATTCCAAGTGTAATGATTGAGAACAAAGCAATACCACAACATACGATAATAGAACCAAGTCTAATTAAAATATCCTTATTGGTTAAATTTAAATTAAATTTGATTTTACTTACAATAATTGCCATTGCAATAACAATACAAAACAGAAGAATCAATAAGAGCATATATTCACCTTCTTTCTAATAAAATAATGATTATTGTATGGCTTTCTTTATCAAGCATGATTTTATATATTAAACATTTAGCGTTAGACAAATACTAAACTTATTATTAATCCATACAAGGCTATCGTGTTACCCACTTCATACAGCCAATACGTAAATAGTGCATTAAACCAGTAGGGCTTAACGAATACCAATTTTTTCTTTCCTTAGCTCGCTTAACGAACCCACCAAAGCTATATTGAACACCATGATTAAGAGTAGTCGATTTATCAATAAGTATTAGGCCTGCATCGCCAAGCATACTATCAATTATTTCACGATAATTATTGTAAAGAGTTCTAGGCATCGCATAGTACAAATATTTGACGTTTTTACAGTCATGATAACGTTTTTTATTAAAGTCATCCTTAAAATCTTGTAAATTAGTTTTGATTTCAACTTCTGTTAGAAATTGTGTTTTCATAGAAAAATACACAAAATCTGCTTCATATTCAGTATGCCCTGGACAATACATACTGACATTAGGGATACAAACATTATTTAAGAACAAGTGTTTACCAAGGACGTATTGTATATCTTTTTCATTCATCATAGTGCCTCTTTTTAATAAATATTTTTTCTACATTCATTAACAGCTAATATAGGATCGATTTTATAAGTATCAACAAATTGATTAAGTAGAGATGCTTTTAAATTATCAAGTTTTGGAACTGAATTAGTTTGTTGCAGCTCCTTTAAATACAATGCAGTCAATTCATCTTGTCCGACTAAAACTTCTAAAGGAACACTGAAATAGGTTGCTATCATATATAACTTTTTATATCTAGGAAACACTGTTCCTGATACATATTTGCTAATAAGAATAGGGGATACGTCAATAACAGAAGCCAATTCTTTTTGTAAAAGATGATCACGATCCATTAATTGACGTAACCGCACTTTAAAAACAATTTTACTCAAATATAAAGCTTGATTAAGCTGTTCATTAGTCACGATTAATAGAACCCCCTTTCAATGATTCAATTAATGGAGCAATATGACCAATGTACAACTTCTTTTTGGCTCGTGTAACAGCTACATACAATAACCGACATTCAGCGCTATTTTTAATTTGTACAATCTGTTTATCACCTTCTTCTTTAACCGTATAGCTAATCGGTTGAAAGTCAGCTGCTAACATTACATTATTCCATTCTAAACCTTTTGATCTATGAACAGTTGTTATAGATACATCTGGATTTGTACAATGACACTCTTCTACAGCTCGTTTGACTGCTTTATAGCCACGTGATTTTTCTAATAAGAAAGCTAGGCATAAATCAGAATCATTAAACGCAATACAGTATTCAGCTAATTCATCATAAGAATCAAAATTTTTAAGAGCCTCATTTTCAATATCTGAACGGCCTTTTTTAAGGTGTGAAATATCTCTAACGGTGTTAACTAAATTAGTTAATCCATCTAAATTATGAAGATTAATTCTTTTATCAGGATATTCCAACATATAATCAATAGCTATACTAATAGCACCTGCATTAGTGCGTGTTAAAATCACATCAATATCTTCAGGATATAATGTTTCAGAATCTATTAGCCCAATATCTGGATTACCACCAGAAATGGTTTCAGGGGAAGATAAATAGTTTAAAAACAAATCAGCTACAGATGCAATATTTTCACCAAATCTAAACGACTTAGTTAAATAACACATATCACCATCAATACGTTCCATCGCATTGACGGCACCTCGCCAATCATATATCTGTTGATACGGATCACCAACAAATATGATTCTTGTATTTGTTTGAGCATTTAAAATAGATAGCATCAGGCCATCTGTATCTTGTGCTTCATCGAACAAAATATAATCATATGGTAATTGAGGTGCTTTTAGTGCAAAGATTTTCAAATATACATCATGAGGAATTTGAAAAATTCCTTTAGGGCTTTTAAAATCCTTCCAAACAGCCTTTACATAAGGGAATAAGTTAGATTCTAACCACTTAACACTTTTTTTATCTAGCGTAAGATTATCATATGGTAATACGTGTCTAGCAGCATATTCCATAATCCATTTTTTAGGTGTAGTATCTTCACTACGGCAATATAGGCCAACAGCTGCTTTAACAATATTAAATTGACGAGCAGGCGTTAACGTTATACTTCCTTTTACTTCTCTTTTTGAGATTTCATTATATTGAGTAAAGGTTAGTTTTTGTACCGAAAGTGTAGTATTAATAAAATCAAGAAAGTTATTCAGCATAAAAAAATGCGTATAACGCAATTTTTTTATAATATTTTTGCTAACCTGGCGATACGCTAAACTATGAAAAGTTCTAGCTTCAACATGATTAGGAAGCTTTGATTTAGCTTCTTCAGCAATCCCCTTATTAAAGGCCAAGTAAATCCCTTTACGATATTGTTTACTTAATGCATCTGCAATTAATATAATTGTTGAAGTTTTACCCGCACCTGCAAAAGCTGCTACACGTAGTTTTTCACCTTTTTGTAACGCCTTGCATTTATTAACAATTAATACCTGCTCTTGTGTTGGATCAAATACATGATTCATAACTGCCTCCAGGGCTTATATTCAAAAATAAATCAACAAATAAATTAAATTATTTATATATTTGTTTTTTTATAATCCAACTCAATTTATATCAGTAACTATTATGTATCTATAATGCAACGAGAGGCGCTGTTTTAGAGATGTACTAAACTCACTACTATATACACACTGATATAAAATATAAGTTAGAATACCTATTAATCTAGTATTAGGTATACTTATATTATACTATATATGAACTAAAAAAGCAGCTAAATCAAGTCTTTTTAGTTCTTTTTTCTTATATTTATAATATACTTTTTCTTAATAGTTACTAGTAAAAAACACGAGGTGTTTAGACGAGTGTTTTTGCTTGATTCTGTAAATCAGATGTGTTAACAGGTATTGTAGAGCCAGAGCGAAAGCGGAAAACTCCCTCCCTACAGGCGCACTAGACCCTTTTTTATACTGGATTTATGATAATCAAAGGGAATATAAAGTGTATCTGTAGGAAGAGAGTAGAGTAATAACAGGCACCGTTTCGCCGTCGCATTGCTATCAATCCCTGACTCCTAGCGTTTCCGCCATCTAGCTTCATCATTTCCCAGTCCTGCCCAGGAACTCCACTAGACCTCCATGCCCGTAAGCATCAGAACATCCACCCAGACCGTTTAGGCCGTCATCGCCCATCACAGCAAGATCTACCAGAGATAAAAAGATCCTTTCAGAATAGCTAAAGTTCCTAGCTGCTCCCCTTTGACATTCGTGGGGACTACGAAGTGAAGTTTTACAAGTGCTTCCTTACCACCTTGGTTCCGTCTATACAACGACGTGTTCTCTTATAATATTGTGATACAGCCAATAATTAGAAATCTACCGATAGAAAGCGAGTGCTTTTTCCATCTGTTTATTTCTAAACCGTTTATGATAAAAGCCATGTACACGCATTGCTTTCCATAAACTAATCAAAATATTGCTTATTTTGAGTTCTGAGCCAGTTTCCCATGCATCCACGATACTTTTATCGCAGATGGATACTAATAAGCCATACAGTTCAAAATTACAAGGCGTAAAATAAAAGAAATAATGTAAATCGCCCAACATAACATATGAATTGTTATGTAAATGATGATATTCATCATGTAATTGTTTGCAAATTTCATAATTGAAATCTAAGTTAGCTTGTTTCATGCAATACCCTCCTATTACTAACTTGCAAAAACTTTATAATTCCCAATACGATTATAAAGCATTTGAAAATCAGCATAAGAAAAACTTACGCAAAAATACAAAAAAGCTAGTGACTACACCCTGTAATCACTAGCTTAAAATGTCCTATGTATGGTATACTAACCTTCATAGAACAAGTAAAAGCGGATTAGTAGTGTGTTTACTAACGCCGCCCTATGAAGAAGGTTCCCGCCAACTTCATAGGACTTGTTCTTTTTATTTTTTTAGAAATGTATCTTCTGGTTGTACTGATTGTCCCATATGAGCTATTGTATGTTTATCATCAAAATTCAAAACAATACGACCATAAATATTATATTCTTTTTTCTTTTTAATAACATCAGATGGATCTTCTTCAAGAGAATTATAAGTTTTATCGTATTTATACATGGAAGAGATTTGCTTTCCATCTGTATAATTTACAACACCTTTATATGTGAAATCATTTTCTTTCTCTAAAACAATGCTACTAATTCCTGTTCCTTCTTGTTGTTTCGGCACCCAAGTTCCTGAAATACCATCAGATTTTCCACATCCACTTAATGCAAAAATACAAATAATCCCTAATAGTAATAAAACTTTTCGCATGCTAACCCTCCTAATAGATACAAAAAAATCGCTAGATTCATCTAGCGATAGAATAACTCTATGAATCTAATAGTGTGTTTATTATCAATATTAACCTGTTCCCGCAAGTCAATACATCATTTCTGTATATATTTATACTCATTATTAATGATAAACTATAATTTGTCAAGAAGAAAACCAAAGAGACTGTTACCTCTTTGGTTTTTATTATTTCATTGCCACTAACATTTGTTCAGCAATTCGTTGAACAACAGATACACATACACTATTACCTGCTTGTTTATATAAACGACCATCAGCAATATCAGGTAATACAAAAGATTCTGGGAATCCTTGTGTATTAAAACATTCTTTAGGTGTCATTTTTCGTATACCTTGTTTTGTTTTAACAAGACATACATTATGGCCACCTTCTCCTTGATTGGCTGTCAACGTAGGCACAACGCCACTCATATTTTTACGAACATATTTCCTACGCCATTGATATACAGCATTAGAATCATCCATTGCTGCTACGAGTTTATCGTATATATCTCCTTTGTATTTTCCTTTAATGTAAAAGTATTTCTCATCAATAGGATTGATAAAATCAATCACATCATGAATCGTCTTTTTTAAAGGAATTGGTTCAGGGAATGTGAATTTTTCAAATACTTTTTTAGTTCTAAAGCCCACAATATAAATACGTTCTCTATTTTGAGGAATATTGCCATATTCCATAGCGTTAAGCACAGCATATCTAACATGGTATCCTGCATCCTTTAGAGCTTCTAAAATTACTCTAAAGGTATTTCCATTATCATGACTAACTAAGTTTTTTACATTTTCCAGTAAAATAGCCTTTGGTTTTTTAGCTTTAATAATTCTAAGTATCTCAAAAAAGAGAGTACCTCGACCTTTTTCATCTTCAAAACCTTTTCTATAACCTGCAATAGAAAAAGCCTGACAAGGGAATCCACCTAAAATAATATCTATATTAGGGACTTCTGAAGCCTTAACATCACATATATCTCTTTGATCTACTTTGATAGGAAAGTTAGCTTCAAACGTTTGTATAGGGTATAGATCTATTTCATTTGCATAGATGGTGCGAGCTTGTTTTGTTAGTTCAAAACCTAAATCAATACCACCAACACCTGCAAAGAAAGAAGCAACAGAATACATTTATAACATCCTTTCTTGCCTAATGAATAAAACACTTAGTTTATTATATAATAAATTAAATAAAAAAGCAGCACGCCGCAAATATAGCCGTGGAAAGAATGGATGTATTCCAATCCTTTCCACGATTATAATGGAGTAAAAGTTCGTTTTCTTAAATCAAATAAAAACGATGGTTGAATATTGAATGGTTTAATAATTTTATCTTCAATATTAAATCGAGGCCGACGGCCTGCCAGTTGCTGTTCTAGCAAGGTTTCCGTTGCATTCACATAAATATTTCCAAGGGAAACATTATTAATACCTGTCAAATAAATTAACAGGGTATCATTGTGTTTATTTAATTTAACGAAAACTAATTCGTCAAATCGTTCACTAGGACTAAATGATGATGGGCCAGTAGAACTACTGCCTTTAATCTCAATAATTCGATTTCCATTGGGATCAATAGCATCACCAGAACTGCCCTTATTAAGAAAATAACCACAGGTATAACAAACGATATTTTCACTGATTTCACTAGGAAAATTAATACCTCTAGTACTTAATGTAGATAACATTATGTCTAGGGTTTTCCATTGAAAATACACATCAATAGTAGTTTGAATCCTATGTTCATCTACGGTAATTAAATCATAATCTTTAATTTTTGTCATAGTAAGACCAGATGGAATACATCCATATAAAAGAATACCATAATACGATATATAAAGTAAAAAACCCACAGTCTAGCCATCGTGGGTTTTTGTTGTTTTATTTTAAGCTATCCAACTTCTAGTTTAATTATATCTGTCCTAAGAAATAGTTGCAAATCATAGGCTAAGTGTACTATTTTGTTTTGGAATAGTAAGTTTAATCTTCTTTTTTTGTTCTAGTTCTTTTTCAAAATATTGTAATGTACTATATTTTAAAAGAACCTTGCTGTCAGGAAGAGTAGGATGTAACTTAGCATAATCAAACTTTTTAATAAAACGTTTGAATCGTTGCGTTACACGATAATCTTTTCCTTTTAATGCATTAAATTCATGGCGCCTAATAATTGGCGAATGCGTTGTGTCTATATCTTTTGATTCAATTGGAACGGCCTTAGTAAAATCTAATCCACAAAGTTCTTTTTTATTAGACCAAAAAGCAAATTCATGATTAATATAAGACCGCAAAGGAATCGCCCATAGTTGATGGTTACAAGGAATCGTAAGTTGAACATAAGGACGATCTGATTTTCGTAACATTTCAGGAAATTTAGATGAAGGATGTCGATTAAAATAATCCTTTGTTAAAAATATAAATTTCATAGATTCTCCCATACGATAAAAGCCCCCTTAATTAAGGGGGCTTTTCATCAATCGAGCTTTTTTTATTTTACGAGGCGCGCTCTACGACCTCATCAACAATCAAGCTTTTTTTGTTTTACGAGGCGTGCTTTACGACCTCATCATCTTACTTAATTGAAATACTGCGCATAAATAGTATACCAATTTATACGCAGTATTTCAATATCTTAAAATTCTACAAACCCCCTACCAGGCTTAGAAGCAGCATCCATGCGTTTCAAGTCAGTTGTTTCTTTTTCAGTACGTTGTTCTGGATCAGATGTTACTTGAAAATCGGCTGCTCTACGTTTATTAGCAGCAGCTTCATTTTCCGCTTGAATAATTTTTTCTTGTAATTCTTTATTAAGTTCACTAGCTCTAGTTTTTGTTGTTTGTAATGTTGTATCCGTTCTGGTAGCATCTATTTCATTATTGACCTCTTGAATATCAAGAAGTCCTTTGGTATTTTTACCTAATTTTTGTAATGATTGAATAACAGAGTTATTAGCATCAGCAATAGCCGATAGTCCAGTTGCCATTTTTTGAGATTCTAAATTAGCTTTAGAAATAATATTATTATTTTGAATTTTCTTATTCATATAATCAGTCTGATAATGAATTGCTTCTTTAGAATACTCTATTTCTGACCATCCTTTATCAGGGTGATCAAAATCTAAATGGATAAGACTATCTGACATTTTCATTACTGAATTGATATTAGAACGAAGTGCATCAACACTTTTCATAGCTGTATTCAGTGAGGACTTAACACTATTCATAGCCTGTTGAGCTTGTTTAACCGTATCAATACTATGTTGTAATTTAGCTTTAATTTGTTCTAATTTATCTTGTTCTTTTTTTACCCATTCAACAACCTGTTTATATCGAGATGAATCATGTACATTACCACCTCTAAAATGGAATTTCGCTTCTGCTACAGGTGTTTGAATGATATTTAAAAAAGAAAACATTAATGTAGTAGATACAATCACTTTAGCTATTTTTCGCATTTTCCCATTGGTTAACAAATTCAGTCACCTCTTCTCCAAATAACCAAATTGGTGTAACTACGGCTTGAATCTCATCTCGCTTAACAGGGCCAAAATAACGGCTATCATAACTACGAGTAGGAACATTAGCTACAAAATATTCATCACTAGACAACGTATAAACGCCGTTTTGTAGATGTTGTAATGGCATACCATTGGATGTATATGATAATGTTGGATACGATTCTGCATTAATTTGAACATTAGAATCTGTAACAGTCATTCTATCGCCAGGCATTCCCGCAATATGTTTTAGTAACAATTGCGGAGGCCGTTTTGATCCATAAAATTGTTCTAATCTATGATTTTCTTTAACCATAACCAATGCATTAGGTTTTAATTCTTGATTATGTGAAACCACATATACACCCATAGGCGCTGACGTCGTTATATTGACATAAAACGGACTATGAACGAGTCCATAACCAACACAAATATTAAATGTAATAAGGAGAACGATAGCAACGAAAAATATTTTATCCCTTCGTTTCCAATCCTTTATAGAACGTTTTGGTTTTAAATTAGATAACCATTTCATAAAGGAGCCTCCTTTCTATAATTTAGCTGATACTTGTAAACCATCAGCAATTCGATTAGGCAATAAAACACCAACAACTACTACCACTACAACGAATAGTAAAGCACCTAATATACCAAATATATCTGTAGGATCGTAGGTATATACTTCCATAGCCTTTTTCATAATAGAAAAGATAAGACCAATACACATTAATCGAATTGTTCCTGTAATTAGATGGCTCATCATACCTTCTGGAATAAAACTTGTCGGCTTTAAACCTGCAAAACTTATACTAAATACAGTAAATACAGCTGACATATAAAATTCCAAATACACGACTAAAATTGAAAAAATCAATATGATAATTAAGATTAATCCCATATAAGTAGCAAACATATTTAATAAGAATAATCCCATATGATTAATCATATCTAATGCAGTCACTTTACCTAGCCAAGTCATAGAAGGATTAAGGAATGAAATAAAATGTTGTAACTGTTGGTCTGGTGCCGTTATATCACCAATAGCATTAGCTGTATCTGGTGAAAACGTAGTATATGACCATTTAGCAGTGCCAATAAATACTTTATTAACAATAAATTGCCAACTTTCAATAAGGATTGCTAAAAATCCATATTTAACAATTCGTTGTGCCGCACCAGTCCAAAATGCTGAATCAAGCTGCCCTGTAATCGTAGGCCCACGCCATGCAAACATTGAAAAATCAATAATAGCCAATACAGCTAATAAAGGTAACGATACTTGAATCAAACTTTTAATAGCAATTACACACCCATCCACAACAGAATCAACAATTGTTCTAATAGATGAACCCATTTTATAGATATAGGAAAAATCTAATCCTAAAGGACGATTAAGTACACTATTCATGCTAAAGTAGTTGATGATTGAAGAAACACCTGCTTGATAACCTACACCAGGATCACCTGTTTTTAAACGGTTATAAATAGCAATAAAATTATTCATGTGTTCCACAATTGCAGGAATACTAAGATCACCCATATTACCTGCACCACCGTTATATCCTGTATAAGCAATAGCAGGATCACCATTAGCAGCTTGAAGCATTTTAGCGTAATAATACACAGAACCATGAATATTTTGTGTTACATCATAAATATCATCTTGTGAGTTTAAATCATAATCTGACCAATACTCATAACTTAGTTGACCTAAACCATATCCTAAACCATCGCCAGCAGGTTGAGTTCTCCAACTAGATTCTGTTTCAAACATAGCTAAAACAGCTGTTTTATCATAAATTCCGTATTTATCAGCTTCCTCCCAAATACGATCGACAATATAATGTGGATCTTCATTAGTATATCTTGCAACATAATCATAAGCGAGTTCTTTATTAGTCCCAATATCAACATGATTATTAGCAGTCAATGCATACGCTATATTGTAATTGAGTATCATCATGAGTGTTAAACAAACACCCATGATAATACGTTGTAATGTAATATGTATATTATTCATAAGCCATCACCTTATGATCGCTTATAACCGTTAAGATGAGATAATTTTCTGGATATAGTAGAAGCTGTATTTTCACGAGCAACTGCATTTAAGAATGTATTCTTAGCTGCATTAATTTGATGACGGTAAGCACCTTTAGTGACAGTACCCAAATGATTAGCGGTACCTCTCATTGAATTAAAAATAGCACCTCTAACAGTATTTGAACTTGCAGCAGCTGCACCACCTGCACGAATAGCATCACCACTAATACGAGAAGCATTAGCCATTCCTCTAAAAGCGGCTGCACTACCTGCACCCATAAATCTAGTAGTCATAGCACCTGCTCCTGCAGCAGTAGCAGCAGATTGTACTACGCCTGCAGCAGATGCGCCCATAGATGGCGTACCACTTAACATACCAGAAATAAGGCTAGGTAATTTCCAAATCAAGAAAGCATACATACACGCTTGTAATACGGCTTCAAATAATTTTCCATAATCTTCATTTGTAATCGCATCCATTTTGCTAATCATCGTAGACATAAGACCAAGAAGGAATATCATGATCATCAGCTTAACGCCAAAATTGACAACAGCACCTAATGCTTTCTGACTAATAAATGACGTATGACTATTAACACCAAACGGCAATAAGATAATAGATAAAGCCGTTGTTAAATAGAACTCAATGAAACAAAGAAGAACATTTAATGCAATAAACGCAAAGGCAATAAAGATAGCTAACGCAAGAATAATTTTAATAATTCTTCCTGGAATAGCCGCAATAGATTCGCCTAATCCAGAAAATGGATTAGATGGAGCATTTGCTTTTTTATCTTCTTCTGCCATTTTTTCAGCATCTTTATTAAGATTACCATTACTATCATAATAAGGAATACTTTTTTGCGAAGTAGCACCTTCAGCCATTGGAATATCATATATTGCATTGTTCCAAAGGCGATACATCTTCTTTGTGCCTTCTACCATAATTGAGGAAGGCTTTGTTGCGGTTTGATGGGCTGAAGCAATCTGGCCAACTTTAACGAATGTATCTTCTACAGCCGTAGTAATAGGCCCCCAGTTAAGGATTAAAATTACAAAAAAGCTAATTTTAATCACTTTTCCCATGATTTCCCGTACCCGCATCTCGCCAAAGTACAGGCCCCACATAGCGGTTACATCTAAAATACCAAGAACAGTAACTAAACCTAACGCAGCAGGCTTTAAGTTAACCATACCTGTTACAGATGCAGTTCTAAACGTATCTAATAACTGGTTTAGAAATGCAAATTGAACACCATCCATGTAAACCCTCCTATTTCCATAGAGATTTCATCAATTGAGATCTCGATTCATAGCCACTAGGAAGATCGTCCATAGACCCCTTCATATTGACAACGGATTCACTAAATTTCTTTGCTGCTGCAAAGTTAAATTCAGCCCTATTAGCATCTTGTTGCTGTTTAGCTTGTGATTCCATATTTTGGTTAGTCACTTGAATAGCGGTAAGTTTACTATTAAACCCTTCAATTCTAGCTGTTACAGCATTAATTTCAGCATTGATTTTAGCTAAATCACGTTGCCCTTCTGTATGACGAGCTTGTTCACGAAGTTGCTTTAATTCATCTTCCGCTTGTGATAATCCCGCCATAATAGCTTGTGTTTCAGTTACAGCTTCTTTGTTATTTTGTTGCACTTGTGCATTGATATAGGAATTAGAACCTTGTAAAGCGCTATATGTTAGATTTTTAGGGTTTAAACCAGATAATGACTGGAATGTTTTATTCCATTTTTCTTCTGTTTCTTTAGCCACATTTTGAATATCTTTAACAGGGCTTAATAGGCCTTTAAATGAGGATTGTGTATTCTTAATAACACCATCGACTGCATTACGAGTACCATCAACGGCTGATAATACTTTTTTAGCATTATCAGACACGTCTTTCATGGATTGTGTAACAATAGATAAATGTTGTTTTGCAAGATTTACCTGTTCGTTTAATTTTTCAATTTGTTTCGCTGTATTTTCAATGACTTTAACCGTTTTAGCAACGTTTTGAGCATCGAAAACAGGATATGCAGCATGTACAGAATACGTAGTCAATACAAATGTGCCAGGAATTAACATAACAGCAAGTAACTTTTTTGAACGAGGAAGAACTGATTTCATTTTTCCATTATCCAACATGATAACTCCTTTCTGGCTCTATGAGCGACTGGTATTTAGCCTTTTCTTCAGGCATACCTTTATAATCAAGCCAAGCTAGAATAAATTCATCTTTAGATAGATGATTTTTTTCTAATGCTTGAATTTTTAATTGATCTTCTTTAGATGTGGCCGTTACAAATGCAGCCTCTAATGGTTGTAACGCAAGGTCAAATACACGATTGCCTTTAATTGAGGATACATAGTATTCTCTTTTTTGTGTCAATTCAGACAATAATTCAATTTGACGGCTATTTAAACCGAAATTGATATATTGCTGTTTAATCCCTTCAGCAGTTGCTTTAGGATTAGGCAAATAAATTTGTGTAGGACAGTTTTCACGAACTGTATTAGCAAGTTCAGGACTAGCCGAAATATCAGATAAGTTTTGCGTTGCAAAAATGATAGACGTATTCTTTTTACGCAAATCTTTAAAGTATTTCCGAATTTTACTTTGGAAGATAGGATTTGCAAAGAATAACCAACATTCATCTAATATAATAAGGCCTGGCGCCCCATCTTCACGTAATTGACCTTCAATTCTATGGAATAAGAAATCAAGTACGCTAGGGACGATATTAGGCATTTTCATGACTTCATCCATTTCAAATACCTGCCAATTACCTTCACCAAATTTATCTGTACTGTTATCAAAGAGGCCACCATAGGTACCCCCTTCACACAAAGGCGCTAAGGCTTGACGAATGGCATGGTTTTGAACCAAGCGTTGGAAGGATGTGAGTGTACGCAAAGAAGGTTCCATTTCACGAAGCGATTTTAAGGCTTCATGAATTGTAGTTTTTACAATTGGATCAATCGGTACATTTTCCATTGTGAGGTAATTAATAATCCAATCATTAGCCCAGATAAATTCAACATCTTCATCAATACGTGAAAGAGGTTGAAAGGCTAATGGGTTATCATCACCCATAATGTTATAAAAATTACCACCCATAGCTTTTGTTACAGCCCTAGAGGAAGAACCAACATCAAAAATAAATACACGAGCGCCAGGATACTTAGTAAAATGTGTTTCTATCATATTAAGAAGTACAGATTTACCAGACCCTGTAGGCCCTACAACAAACGTATGTCCAACGTCACCAACGTGTAAAGACAAGCGGAATGGAGTACTCCCAATTGTCACCGTATGAAGCAATACAGGCCCCTTTAAATGGCTATTCTTTTTCTCTCCTGACCACACTGCGGAGGTCGGGGCAAGGTGAGAGAAATTTAGGGATGCCATAAGATATTTACGGACGTTATATTCCCACATACCTGGAACAGACCCAAAATAAGCATCTATTGCATTTGTAGTTTCAAGCTGCGCCGTAAAGCCTTCTTGACGAATTTCTTTTAATGCAAATGCTGCTTTTTTATCAGCCATTTCAGGATTTTCATCAAGGACAACTAATGTCATTGTGTAATAACCATAGCCAACAGCATCCGTTTCAAGTAATTGTTGTGCTGTACTAGCCTCTTCAGCATAGTTCAACATAGATTCGTTAACTTGATAAGATTCCTTATTACGAATCGCTTCAACAGCATATTGCAAAATGGTTTTAGCTTGTTGATTAAAGTTATCTTCAATATCCTTTAAAACTTTCATAGCATCCATTTTGGATAAGGCATGGTACCGACTTGACCAACGATATTCAAATCCTAAGCGGTTTAGAATATCAAAGAATCCTGGATGAGTAATAGGCGGGAAGCTAGTAACAGAAATAACCCGCATATGTTTATCACCAAGTTTAGGTTCAAAACCACCAACTAATGGAGAATCCAATAAATAGGAAGATAAATACATAGTTGGTATATTTTTAATTGGTTGATGATGATCAGATACAGTACTATGTAAGTACTCTAATGTTTCATCTGGTGTCAACACTTTAACATCAAGGAATATATCATTGAACATATCAAGCATTTTATTGGTTTCTTCAATAAAATTACTGGTTGCTTTAGCAATTTCTTTCCAGTACTGATTATGTTTCTTTGTAGTTTCTTCTTTTGATTCAAAGAAAGATAAGAATTTCTTTGTCATATCAAAATTAGGATGATACAAAATTGTGAAGAAATAATCATTTTCAAACTGTTTGCCACTATTAAAGAATTTTTCACGTTCTGTTTCAATAACTTTTGTTAATGGAGCTTGAAAATCAGCAGTATCATATGCTTCAGATGCATGGCGTTGATTTTCCATGTAAAAAACATACCCAGTAGAAGCACTTTTAATAATATTATTAATAGCCGCGTGGTATGACTGCAATTCTTCAATAGTAGAGGAATCAAGGTCAGGGCCACGGAACTTAAATGTTAACTGCATTGAATCATCTTTGTTATATACAATGCCTGATTCATCAATTCGTAACCAAGAGATATATTCGCTTAATTTTGGATCACGTTTCACAAAATTCTTTTTGTGAAAGCGAAAATTAGACATCAATCCCATATAATAAACACCTTTCTATAATAGTCTTATTCGGCCCTATAATAGTTTTTAGACCGTAAATAATGTGTAAATACTTCAAAAAAATCAGCGTCCTGTGACGTAAAGTATCTAAATAAAAAGTGGAGGGCTATACCAATAGCACCAATAAACCATGTTCCCAAAATAATAACAGCGAATACGCACGTTAATACATTAATTAGAAACAAATTACGAGGTACACCACCCCAAGTTTGACGAACATATAAAGCCCTAAATAAAGGGGCTTCACCTGTTCTATAATCACGTTCGACCATCCTGCCTCCTTAGGGGATTAAACACCCTGTAATCATTTCAATGGCTTGTGGAGCCGCGATTGCGGTTCCTACGCCAAATATGATTCCAAAAAACCGTCTAGCGCCTTCCTGATGATGACAGCCACTTAAAAAGGTAATAGCTGCAACAGCAAGGCCAATCGTACCAAGAGCTAATGGTAATGGGCCTGAAAATTCTAGTGAGAGTGGCAACAATATTAAATCGTATATAGGGAGCGAAACAGCTCCCCCATTACTCGCAAAGGCCACAAATGGAGAGCAGGAGAGGAATATTGTGCTTAATAGCTTTTTCATTCACTACACCTAACTGCCTTATAGGCTTATATTCATCAAATCAAGTTAAGGAATTACGAAACCAGAACCAGTTGCCCCTAAGGAAAGCATATCCATTAGGGATGGAGCTGCTAACGCAATAGAAATAACAAAAATCAACAAAATAAATTTACGAGTACCATCGCCACCATTACCAGAGAATAAAGCAATCGCTGCGCCAACAATACCCATAATACCTAAAATCATTGGTAATGGGCCTGTAAGTTCTTGCATTAAAGATTGTAAGAACTTTGTCCAAGGCCAAGCATGACCGCCGATACCCGTAGTTCCATCTGTACTATAAGCAAAGGTCTGCATCGTAGCAGCTGCTAGTATCATCTGGGAACCTACCATAGTAGTAACACGTTTAGCTTGTTGTTTTAATTTTGTAGAGTTCATAAAAGAATCCTTTCTTAAATCAGCATTAATCAAATGAAAATGTTGGTAATACATGGGCCCGTTTCTGAAATATTTCCTTAGTGGAATTAGTAGCAGATGAAATAGTCATCATCATAGCATCTACCATAGGTTTATCGTAAACACCTGCATAAGTAGAGGCCATATCACTTAATCCTGCTAATTCTTTTAGGATTGTATTCACACGCTTTTCCGCATAGTATTTGAATTTTTCTTCTTTCGTCATATCTTTAACAGGTTTATCTGTTTTTTCAACATCAATTGTTTCATCCTGTTCAGATTCATCAGAGGTGGGTAGAGTTACGCTTATATCGTCAACATCTGGCTCATAAAGCTCAAACGGATTTTTAATATCTTTATGAGTATACTTGTGACGGCTCATCATGGTTCACTTCCTTCCTTATGATAAATAATACTTGTGTCATATGATTCTGTATGACGGTTAAACCCCTTCACTTCAATAATGTCACGAATAAAGCGTTTAGAAGGGCCGTTAGGAATATCAATACGGCCAATATCAACAATTATATTGACGGCTTGACCTAACAATTGTCTAAAATTACCTTTAGCCGTTGGATTTTCATAAATTAACGATTCCAAACGATCTAATCCTTCTAATGCCCCATTTGCATGAGTTGTTCCAAATCCACCTGGATGGCCTGTATTCCATCCTTTTAACAAATCGTAAGCAGAACCATCACGAACTTCCCCAACGATAATTCGATTCGGAGAATTACGCATTGATAGCCAAATCAATGTTTGCATCGTAACGCTTTTGTTCGGATCAGCATCTACTCTAGTTTGCATTCGTAAACAATCATTAATATTGGATTGTAATTCACTTAAATCCTCTAAGATAACCGTTCGATCATATGGAGTATATAATTCAACACACTTCAATAATGTGTTGAGAAATGTAGTTTTCCCTGTACCAGTCCCGCCTGTTACTAATATATTTTTATGTTCTTTTACGGCGTTAACTAAATAATCAGCGCCTTCTTTTGTAATAAACCCCTTTTGAATATATTCTTCAAACGAGAATATAGTAGATGCTTTTTTACGAATCATAAATGTTGGATTCCTAACTAGCGGTGGTAACTGTGCTTGAAAACGAGCATTTAACGAATACAATTCACACCCCAAATGTGGACGATCATTATTAATCACTTCATTAACAGCACCTGCCACCGCCTCAATAAGAACTTTAGATTCAGACGGAGATAAGTATATATCTGTTATTTGTTTCCCTGTGGTTAAATCATTAACAAATACATAGCCATCTTCATTAACATACACTTCCCCAATTGTATCTTGTTGTAATATAGGCCATAATCGACCAAAAGAAAATTCAAGCATACTATTAACTTTTTTATTAATAGCTTCTTGTGTATTTGTTTCAGTCATCTTATTCACCAATTGAATTAATAACTTCAGATGGTTCAGAGGATAGAGATTCTAAGTACGCCTTTCCTTTCGTATAGAACTCATCTAAGGCCCTATTTTCGTCGTCAGAGGCCTTTATATACTCATTGGCATATAATAAGGCCCCAAGACGAATTTCAACGCTCTCAAAGCCAAATTCTGAAAACATTTCATTAGCCCCTGTAGCTTCAGCTATTAAACTATCTTTTATAATTAAACTTTTAAGACGTTCAATCTCTTGCTCATGTTTATTTATCGCACTATCATGTTTTTCTAATCGTTTTTTTGCATCAATAGATTTCTTTAACGCTGTAAATAGCGTA
The DNA here is from genome assembly GCF_032577575.1 of Veillonella parvula. Taxonomy (GTDB): domain Bacteria; phylum Bacillota; class Negativicutes; order Veillonellales; family Veillonellaceae; genus Veillonella. The sequence continues at coordinate 32,759 of NZ_JAWFVO010000006.1, forward strand.
CTTTTTTTAGCCATATTATTTCACCTAAATTATTTTTTCAATTACAATATCATCTACCGTATTAGTGGATGGTTTAGTTTCATGTTTTGTTGGTTGTGTTTGTGTGAGAGTTGTAGGTTGTGTGTTAGGAGAATTTAATTTTGGAATAACATCTGATTTAGCAGGTGCATTCATAACACGAGAACTAAAATACGAATCCATATAATACTTTACTTTTTCAGTCAAAATAGGCTTTTCGCCAGTCATAAAAATTAATTCTTTATCGCCCATCCGTTTTGATTCATCAGCCGTCATTAAACTTTTAGCAATATAGCTATTACTATGGGATTTACCTTGAAAGAATCCAGGTTGTTTAGACCAAGTTTCAACTTCTTCAGTATATTTACCTAGCTGCTTTTCAATTTCATCAGCTGTGACATTATCATTTGGTGCATAAAAAATCTGAATATGACAGTTAGTTACAATAGAATTTTCTTTTGTGTAAATTTTTTGTAACTGTGGTAAACCTTGACATATCATAAACGCTTTTAATCCATACCCCGCAATGTATGCTAACTGTTCTTCAAAGGTATCCATACGACCCAGTGCAGGAAATTCATCAAGTAACAATAAACACCTATGCTTAAAGGTATCAACTTGTTTACCATCTTCAAATTTCATATCTCGAGTATTATGGCGAACAATCATTTCAACAAGTAAACGGAATAATGGTTGAATACGTTTAATATCAGAAGGCGGAGTAATTAGATATAACGTAACAGGATCCTTATAGTTCATAATGTCATACAATGTGAAATCACTTTCATATGTATTCATAGCAAGAACAGGATCAGAATATAGGGTTAATAAGGCATTAGCGGTAGAAACAACGGAAGCCCGTTCATTTTCCGCTTTTGAAGCAATATCAATAAACGATTCAAACGCAATAGGATGCGTTGTATTGAGACCTGGAACAGTTAGATTAGTAGCTTCTGGATATAAAGTACGCATATGTTCTGTAGTGACAGTAATCATTTTGCGTTCCCCATAGGTTTTACTATTACGATCAGCATCAATCGTTTCCATTGGCATCCCTTCTTCTGGCCAATGTTTATATTGAGTTAACGATTCAACAGATTCAAAAAAACCTAAGGCTTTATAGTTTCCAGGATTATCTGGATCTGGTACTAGTGAATTTTTTAACGTACTAGCTAATTGATTTAAAGTTAAAGGTGCATTTTCTGTAGGATTAATAATATGTGCATAATGCATATGACAAATCAATCCTACAAGCAAGTTACGAGCAGATAATTTCCAGTGATCCAAATCGCCTTTACCTTCAGGATCAACAATAATCCCTGCGACATTCTGAATGTCACTAATTTCATATTTTGTACCAAATCTTACTTCATTAAACGGATTAAATCGTGCCGATGTTCCATCGGATGCAGTAGGTTCAAATTTTATAACCTTTTGCCCCATTACTTTTTGACGATAGCCTGCTGTTATCCCCCAGTTTTCACCTTTAATATCGGTTACAATACAAGACCCTTTCCATTCCCCTAATAGTGTTGGAACAATTAAGCCAACACCTTTACCAGAACGAGTTGGAGCTAAGACAATCATATGATGCTTATCATCATGCTTAATATACTTGTATTTGTATAAACCGAGTTTTTTACCCCATGTCATTAGCCATGAATTAATTTTTTGAGGTGAAATTAATGTTCCTAATACATTAGTCAATGCTTCTTTACGGAGCAATCCAGTTTCTTGAATTCCGCAAATAACACCAGACTTAGGGAAAAATCCCATTTTCTTAATATCCGAAAATTCAGCATAAGATGCATTGCCATGATAATCTTTTACTGGTTTTTTCATGTTAATAAAGCCAATACCAATCATAGTAACAAGCCAAACTAATAAAGGGAATGCAGACTTTATAACCAACGAAGGAACATATTTTCCGAATAAAGCAATCCAAATTAAATATTTGAAAAACCAATAATAAGGCGTTTCACCAATAATAAATATAGGTGGACCTATTAGTGGATCATAATGAACATAAGAGGCTAATAATTGAGTAGAACAAGCTAAATCTATACATAATGTAATTAAAGCTAGTAAAACCCTAATCATAATTATTCACCATAATATGGATCAAGAGCTAAATCAGAATTTAACATTACATTAAATTCAAATCCTGGCCGAATAATAGCTGTTGCGCCAACTTCTAATTTTTTCTTAACGATTTCATTGCCAGTGTTTAACACATTAGAAATTGCATGATTAATAGCTTCTTGACCAGATGAACGATTATCAGTTCCGCTACCATCACTAGAGGAACCTGCAATACCTGCTAATAGGCTTGTAATAAAGGATGCGCCAACAGCTTTACCAGTATGTTCAGAATACAAATCTTTTACACCACCAAAGCCCATTGCATCAACACCTAACGAATTGTTTAAAGCAACACTATTGCCATCAGGGAACATAATACGAGTAAATTTAACAGATACACGACCTGCATTCATTCCACTACCGTCATATTCACCAATTAAGCGAGAGCCAGCAGGAATCAAAATAGATGAACCTGTAATAGAATCATATACATTTTCACGAACTTGCGCCGTTACAGAGCCATTAAGTGAGGAATCAATACCAGTTATAAGTGTTACTGGTACAAGTGTACCTGTTAGCAACACACGATCAGCGGATGTATAACTACTATAATCAGGAGTACTTGTTGTTGTAGAAGAACTAGAATCAGAACTATCACTAGAATCCGAAACAGAATCACTAACAGCATTACCACCACTTAATGCAAACGCAATAGCACTAGCATATGGATTATTACGACTTGTGATAGAGCTACCACCTGCATTTCCAGATACCGATTGATAGTTAGAAGAACCACCACTAGAAACTGGAGCAGAAGCATTATAAGAACCTGTTCCTACACGATTAGGAACTTGTCTAACGGTATTATTACCGCTTGCTTGTGGTACAGTTTGTGTACCTGCAACATTACTATAACCAGGGGCGCCTGTTTTTTTCTTAGAGGCTGCATCTAGTTTTTTCTCATTATCATACTGACCCATTGATGCATAAGAATCAAATCCTAAATCAGGGCCTGCTACAGAGCCACCATTAGCACTATTCACGCCGACAGAAGAGCTTGATTGATTAGAATTAGTCTTATTATTACCACTATCCATATTATGCATTACCATAGCAGCAGCTGAACCAAATGCAATAAGTCCTATAGCACCATATACAGCGCCTTTTTTAAAGCCTTTTACAGCAGGTTTAGTATCATCATTAGAGAATGTAGCGGCTTCTACATCATCATCAAAGCTTTCTGCATCATTAAGTTGTTCCTCATCGGGTTTATGTTCATTACGAGATGCATCCCCTAATTCAGCTTCTGTTTCAGAATCAAAATTAGTAAATTCATCAGGTTCACGTTTACCTAATACCTTATTAAACATATCTCTAATAGACATTATTTAGTTCCTCCTTTCTGTAGATTAGCAATTCTATCTTTTAGAGGAACCCAATCAATTGAATGATTAGGATTTGTTGTTGCAACGCTAGTTACATTGCTCACAGGATTATTATCACTATCACGAGTAATAATGATACGAGGCTTACCTTGTATATCTAATTTAGCATGATTAACAGTATCTTTAATAGATTGTTGCAAAGTCTGTTTAACTTGATCCAAATCAGATGATTTACTTTGTTTATCAGTCTTAATTTGTTCTGTATTTACTGATCGAAGGGGAATACCTACTTCATTATTAGGAACAGAAGGTACTATATCAACTTGATTAAGAGTTTGATTTAACTCTTTTACCTTAACAGGTTTAACGCCCGCTTCTTTATTATTGACAACAGTTAAATACGAATCTGTTTTAAATCGAAGTTGTAAACGAGCTAACACGGTATCAATAACAATATAATGACCTTGCAAACGACTATTTACCATAGATAATTTGCCTTTTTTATCAACAGAATATACTACAGGTAAATTTCTAATGTTTGTTGTAGGTACTTCAATATATGTCTTAATACCATCATCCCAAATACTATTAGGAATTAACGTTTTTCGTACATTTTGTGCTTTTTCATACTTATAATCACGATTGATTTGTTGTACTGCACTAGTAGAATTTTTTTGAGTACTACTTTGACTAATGGTAGTCGTTGAATCTACAGCAGGCGTTAGATTGTTAAAAGATACAACATCATCATAGTATTCATCTTGTCTAACAATAAAACGATACGAACGTTTATTAGTATTAACAATCAAGTTTGTGGTTTTAGCTTCTTTGACTATAGGTTTTAAATACACATGAGGGGTTTGATCAACTACAGCCGTTGATACTTTCCAATCATCAGTATTACCTGCAACGATGCTAGTTAGTTTTTCATTACGACCCAATGTTAGATCAGTTAAATACCCTAGCTTACCACGCACTTTAAATTGATTATTTTGATCATACGTGTAGACAACATTTGAGCCTGTTAAATTATTATCATGAGGTGTAATATAACCAGGTTCAATAGCAGCAAACGAAGTACCACCTATACACATGGTTGCAAGTGACATAGCAATACATAATTTACGAGCTTTAGATTGCATTATTTGTCACCTGCTTTCTGATTTTGTTGTGCTTTATTAGCTTTTTTAGCAGGTTCACTGCTTTGTGCAGCATTTTCAAGACTGAAGGAAATATCTGTAATTTTAATTCCAAGTGGATTTTTGTACAAATCAGCTTCAGTTCCTAATTCACCAGTTTTAATAGTAAACGTGCCAATATAGTTTTGTTGAGTACCTTGACCACTATTAATGCCGTAATCTACTTCTTGCCAACGAATTTGATATGTATTATCCGAGTTAGACAAGCGAGTGATACCAAGTACAGTAGGTTCTACTGTAGAAGAGCCTAATTTACTGAAATGGCCTTGTGATTCACTAATAGCATTAAGCTTTTTAGCGGCTCCTTCTGTTAAGAATATTTGAGCATCTTTCCAGTTCTTTTGATATACCACTGGATCAAGTGGTACTGTACGAACTTTTTTAATAAAGTCTGTTAAGAAGTACTTTGTTTCTGCCTCTGTGGGCTTATATTCTTGCTGTGTAACAGGGCCTACAGCATCGGTATAACCCGTCACTTTATCTGCACGAATAATAAACGGAATATATTCACTCCGTGTTGCTAAGTAGCCTGCTGATATAGATGTGACTAACGCTACTAGCGTTGCACCAACAGCAATCTTCTTGAAAGTGTTTGCACTATCTAAAATACGCTCGACATATGAGAAGTGTTCTTCTCTACCTTTCAGGAACGGATCTAAGGCAGTGCCTTTTTCTTTAAAATCTGTCAAAGAAAATACCTCCCTTTTTTAAAACGAGAAATAAAACCAGATAATTAAATTATCTCACTATATCATAATCTATAATTCAGTGAATGACAATAAAAAAATTCATGTTATTTTAAAATAATATGAAATACTATTTTGAGTTCTAATTAAGATTTTTATTTTGAATTACTGACTATCAAAATTAGAATCTTGTATAAAAACAATCAGAAAAAAACGCTTTTTTTTTCTAATTATTTTTATTATCTTTTTTCTTCTTTTTTAGGGGGTGTGCCGAGGTGCATAAATACTAGGGTTCCCAGACTCATATGTACCCATTTTTTGAGTTCAATGTACCCGTTTTTTGAGTTCAATGTACCCATTTTTTGAGTTCAATGTACCCGTTTTTTGAATTTATCCACAGGCTATTTTGTAAAAAACTTAGATTTATAAAAGTTATCCACAGGGATAAACCTAGATTTTACCTAGCTTTATAGGTATGTACCCATAGTAAATAATACCTATTTTTTTAGTTACAAAAAATGGGTACTTTAATAGAATAAATACAGATATTATCTGCTTAAAAAGATATTTTTTGAACTACTCAAAAAAAGGGTACATTAAAGAATTTTATGTACCTATTTTTTGAACCAATTTTAATAAGTAATAATTTACGAATAATTAAGTACCCATATTAATTTGACTAAGGCACATAAAATAGAGTATACTTTGTATAAATAAATTAACAATAATTTGATTTTTTTAGATATTGTAATTTTATGCACATGAATATAAGCCCAGGAGGCAAAGATGCGACGAAAAAATAGTACAATGTTGTTAAAATATCACAATGATCTTAATCAAATAACATTAAAGGGATTGAATGCAAGAGAATCCAATGTGTTCTTTGCTATTTGTGCTATTATGAAAGATCATGGGTTAAATGAATTAACTTTAACTTTTAACGATTTAAAAAAAATTAGTAATATTACAGTCTATGATGAAAGCGAACTAATCAGCATAATAAAAGAAACATATCAAAAATTAATTAGAGTAGCTGCTTATTATGAAACTGATACTACCTTTGGTGGATTTATACTATTTGACAAATTTGAAGGTAATATTATTACCAAACAAATTACAATTTCAGTTAATCCAAAGTTCGCCTATATGATTAATGAGTTAACTCAAAATTTTACAGTCATGCAGCTAAAAGAATATACTGAACTGCAATCTAAATACACTAAAAATTTATATCGGCAATTACAACAATTTAAAAAAACAGGTGTATATGTTGTTGAAGTAGAATATTTACGACATATACTAGATATTCCTGATTCTTACGATATGCGTAAAATTACACAAAAGATAATTTCACCTGCGATTAAATCATTAAGTACAATTTTTAAAGATTTGAAAATTGAAAAAATTAGAGAAGGTCGCTCTATTAAGCAACTACGATTTGTATTTAAACCCTTTCAGATTCAAGATACATTTCCTGATAATCAACTATCAGGAGTATCATTAAGTGGTACGGAAGTAAAAAATAAAGTTGTTAAGAAAAAATTAAAATCTGAAGAAAATCAGATACCAACTTTAACAACTGCTCAATCGCCAAAACTTGTGAAAGAAAAAAAGCCGAAACAAGAAATATTATGTCCATGTTGTAATCAACCACTATCACTAATTAGAAGTGGTAAAGAAATTTTTTACGGACACAAAAATTTTAGATCATCTAATTGTCAGATGACATATTCTTCTATATCTGAAATTGAAGCATTCAAAAATAAATTACAAAATACGAATTTTAGATCAGCACAGCAAGATATGAATAAAGAGTTTTCTAAACAGATAGTAGATCTTATTAAAAGTAATACTGATTTGTTTAGTGATGGTGGTGGAAGAAATGGAAATGAACGTATAGTGTATTTTTTCAAAGAAGATTTTACTCCTCATAAAGTTCCTTATTCAGAAGAAGGTGTAAAAGCATTAAAGGAATATATCACTAACATACGAAAGGTAGAATCAAATTATTAGAACCGTCATTAGAAAAAATAGAAAAACATATCATCTCATTGTATTGGTTTTACCAATATAGCAAAAAGAGAAGCCCATAGGGCTTCTCTTTTTTTATGGCTCACCTATTTATTGAAAATAGATTCACCACTCTATTTACGAAAATCAGACAATTTAGTAAAATAGAAATAGATAGAATGCCCATTTAAGCATTTCTATTTCTTCTTCAGATTTTTGCTCACAAAAACCACAGAAATGCGCATGGGCCACTTCCCGTGGAGGGTTCACTTCGTTCAGTAGCCTTCGGCAATAGTAAATTTTTTAGGACACAAAATGGCAACTTACTCTTTCAATATAAAATCACAACCTAAAACTAAATATGGTTCAAAGTTAAATGCAGCCGCACACTTTGATTATATTGATCGAGATGGAGCATATAAAAATCGTGAAGATCTTTTAGCTTATGGTTCTGGTAATATGCCAGATTGGGCCCCTACTCCTCATCATTATTGGGAAGCAGCTTCTCTATATGAACGAGCAAATGGAAATGCATATAGAGAAATTACATGGGCCTTACCATCAGAGTTGCCATTATGGGCGAATGAATCTTTGGTGCAAGAATTTTGCCAAGAAACATTCGGAGAAAAATTTACATATAGCTATGCTATTCATTCTAAAGATTCATCAGACCCTGAACATGATAATGTTCATGTTCATATTATGTTCAATGAAAGAGAATTAGCTAAAGACCGTACTTATGATGATCCAAAGTGGCACTTTACACGATATACAGAAACAGATGGATTTCCAGTTGGATATTGTAAAAGTCGTGAATTTATGCAAAAGGCAACTGTACATAAATTAAGAGAAAGAGCTGCTGATTTAACGAATAAATACTATAAAGATTTTGATATGCACGAACGTGTAGATCATCGTTCTTTTAAGAATCAAAAAAAAGCCCTTATTGAAGAAGGCCGTTTTTCTGAAGCTACAAAATTTGATAATGTTGAACCACAACGTAGGATTCCTGCGGCTCAATATTATCAAGAAAAAAATTTACAACAACATATAGAACCAGAACAAATTAATAAAATCCATAATGAAATGAGTAAAGAAATTAGAAAGCAACAAGAAGAATTATATCAAGAATTTTATAATCAAAATGTCGTATATGCTGTCAATTTAAAAGATTATTTCGGTGATTTAAAATATCAAAATATTGAAGCTGCAAAGCAACTACAAAATGAAATAAAAGAATTACGTAAAGAACAAATTCCTGAACAAGCTATTGAAACATGGGCTAAAAATCAAGTCGTAAAAGGGTACTCAAAAAAAGCTAAAGCATTAAAATCTATTATTGAAACCTCTCTCTGGAAAGAAAAAGAAGGTATGTTAAGTGTAGATGATCGAGAAAAGTTGAATAAAGCTAAAGCAGATTTAGCAACATTAGAATCTAAGATTCCATCAGACTTATTAGAGCAGAAAAAACAAGCTATCATTGAACATAATCAAGAAATTAATGATAAGATTAAACCGCTATATGGGAAGATTAAACTATTACAAGCTAAAGCTAATAAGTATGATAGAATACTACAATACCTTAATACAATACCTAACGATGCAGTAATAGCCCGTATAAAGGATAATAGCATAATTATCAATAACAATGGTATAGATAATCAAGATAATGCTAATAAAATACAACAAAATATAGGCGAAAATCACAAATTACCTAATGCAAATCAAGAAAGACCACAACAAAAATCATATGCTACAAGCCTAAATAAAGCTAAAATTATAGGCAATATTGCTAATAAAATTGAACAAAAAGTAGATAATATTGTAATTTCTAATGAGGGTGGATTCGTTGCGACTAAAGAATTAACCGCAGAGGATATTCAAGAAATGGCTCATCATGGTCAAGAATTGTAAAAAATAGTGCATTAGATAGCATCTAATGCACATACTTTTCATGAATATAGATTTTGTAAATCTTCATTCCAATCTTTTGATTTAGAAATTTGACGTCGTATTCTTAAATTAGGATATAAATGTTTGAGTTCATTATAGAATTTATCACCTGCTTTATCATTGTCTGTACAGCAGGTGATAGAGCTAGGATTAAATCGTTCAATTAATTTTTCAACCACTCTTGGTTTAACACCGCCCATAGCAGTATAAACAATATTTGAATCTTGTTGATACATGGTCAAATAGGATAAAAGATCTATCGGAGACTCAAAAATATAGATAGATTTAACTGATGATTGATTAGGCCCTATACAATATCCATAATCACCATCAGAATCTATTAGGTTCCCTTTAAAAGAACCTTCTACGCCTCTAATAATAGCTCCTTTTATAAGAGTATGATCTGTTAAATCATAACATAAAAAAGCAACATTAAGATGCCCCTTAATAGATACCCCTTTTATTCGATTAGCCTTAATTTCTTGATTAATTAAATCCCTTGATATACATCTGGATTCAAGGTAATTAATAATTTTATGATCGTTATTCCAGGCAGGTGGAATAAATATATTGTTTTTTTCTTCTGTTTCATATACAGAATGTTGAGTAGATAAAACAGTACTATTTTGAAGTACGTCATCCTTAAATAACTCTTTAACAAGTTCAATAGCTGCTTGATATGAACAGCCTTCTGTTAACATTACAAATTTAATAACGCCCCCTTTTTCTCCAGTACTATGTTGATAGAAATAGGAATCTTTAATAATCAAGCCTCCAAAATTTTTTACTTTATAATTTCCACCATATCCATGTTTAATAATAGGTAAACCTAATCGGTTACACACTTCTGTCAACTGAATATTATTAAAGTTGATATAACTCACAATTAAACCTTCCTGCCTCCAGGGCTTATAATCAAAAGATAGCGGTAAACCTATAGTTTACCGCTATCTTTATGTAAAATATTACGGATTAAGCTTAAATCTGCATGAAAGCTTAATATTCCTTTCTCTTCATACGTATTCATGAGTTTTAGTCGTTTTTCAACGAACTGAATGAGGTTTAAAGGTAGAGTTAAGTGTTTATTATTATGATCAAAAGCTTCTCTATCAATAAAGTGTTCATTGATAGGAAAAGCGTTTTGAATTAGAAGAACACCATCTCTATTCATCACGTTAACAAACACAAGAAATCTATTTTTTTTATTAAATTGTTTTGCCTCATTATACCAATTCTTATACTTATCATATTGGCTAGATAGCGGAATCGCCCATAATTCATTTTTAAATGATAATACAAAATACATATGCTTGTTAGTCTTAGAATCCATCCATTCTAATCCAGAGTTAACAAGTTTAAAAAAATCAGATTTTATAAAATAGAAACCAATATTCATAATACACCTCACGCAACTTGGTAATGTACACAATCTTTGCGTAGCTTTGTGTACGGTGCTACGAACACCTTCTATTCTATTATAAATACACTAATCATTCAAATGAAAAAGGCTAGGAAATAAATGGTTCCATTTTCTGATTGCCTCATTTTTTAAAGATGATACTACTTCATCATGATGACAATATGGACATTCAATATGATATGCAAGAGTTTGATCTCGTAAACTAAAGTATACAGAAATTGTTGGTTTGTGGCCACAATAGCCACATAATTCTAATTGCTCCATAGTCAAATTGGTACTCCCAATCAATCAATATATTTCTCCTTCTTAAAACAACAAAACGATAAAATAATTTATTGTTTTGTTGTTTTAAGATTTTCTAATGATGATTCATATTTTTTTACCATGCGATAAAATGTTGAATGAGTAATGCCTAATTTTCTTCTAGCTTCAACAGCAGTATATGCTTTATTTTTCCATCCATCATAGATGATAGAAAAAGATTCAGGAAATGGAATACAAGGACGTCCGAATTTAACACCTTTTATATGAGCAGCAAGAATACCTTCAGACTGTCTTTTGTGTAATTTAGCTAGTTCTTGTTCTGCAAGAGTAGACAATACTTCAATGAGAAGATTGTTAATCATTTCAAGCATAGATTTAGCAATCGAATCAGTAAAAGTAGAGTAATCAATCATTGTAGTTGGCACATCTAAAATACGTACAATAATATTATGTTCTTTAAAATATTGTAGTTCTTCAGAAATTGCTTTTTTATTTCTTCCTAATCGATCTAGTTCATGTACATATAGTTCATCACCTTGACGTAAAGCTAACTTTAGAATTTGATACTGTTCACGATTGAAAGATTTACCTGATGTTTTATCTATAAATAAAAATCGTTCTTCTACTCCATGTTTTAATAATTCTTCTTTTTGACGTGCTATACTCTGTTCTTTTGTACTCACTCGAATATAGCCTAATTTCATCGTTCTAATCCGCCTCTCTCTTTTGATTTACACAATGAAATTTTAATAGAATTATTTAGCTTGTTTTCTTTATTCAAAATTAAATTATATGATTTTTCAATAATAGCTGCTCTATCAGCTAGAATTTTTTTATAAAGAGTTTTTCTGTCATTAGAGATAATTAATAAACCGTTAACATATTCAGGAATCTCATCAATAATTGTATTGATTCTTTCTAAATCAATTTTAGGATAATTACGTTTTATTGCAGCCTCTAAATCTTTATTAGAATTCCCCTTAATAGATAGTTTTTTTATAGAACTAAAAGAATCAATTTTATGATAGTCAGGACTAATGAATGGGGTATTACCTTGTGCAACAATACTATTATATTTATTATCGTTTTCTAAAAACTCTTTGATTTTTTCTTCAGGATGTTTGGCAAATAACGCATTACCATTATCATAAATTGGAAATAATTTAATATCTTGATTCGTATCAATATAAAATTCCCAATTTCCGCCATGACGATCAGAATTACCAATAAAAGCATCTACAACAAATTGATCCCAGAAGCGTTCTTTTATTTCAGGATTTTGTTGCGCAATAGGACTATTATCTAAGACGTATAGCCAATCATTCATACTGATATTATGATAACTTTGACTAGATGTTTCATCTCGTGATAAATTTTCTAAAATATCGTCATCGACAGTATTCATAAGATATTCCATAGGGCTTTCTTGTAAAATTTTATTTTTTATAGGTAATTTGAAATCTTTACAAGCAACCACAACTTTATTTTGATAAGTCCCTAATTTTGTTTCATGTACAGGAAACCCCATAGATTGATAAATATGAGAACCTATATACTCTGAAACAGGACTGGTAGTATAAGAAACAGCAATTGTTTCTTTTGATTTTGTGTTTTGAGGAAATTTTAGCATCCATACGTTATTTTCATCATAAACAGATTTTTTAGGGCCTGCTTTACCGCCATATACAAAGATACCCTCTTTGTAATTACTATAATCTTTTATATCCATAAAAATATCTCCTATGTGTATCAAAATATATAATCATAATATGAAATGTTTCATATATATATTATACAACTTTTTGATACAAAAAGCAGCATAAATAATTAATGTATCAATAGTGATACATTTTGATACAAAAAATCACCTTACTTAAGTATAATGTAGGTGTTCAAGACACATTATATGCAAAAGAAAGGTGATTATGACATTTATATGTTTTTTGCTAACAAATTAAATAGATACATATTCAAAATTAATTATCCTTTATTTTATAAGTTTTTGTAATTATTATAGCAAACGTAGTTAAAAAATATGTGACTATGGCCAAATTATCTCTTAAATTATAACTATATAGGCATATCAACCTCAAAAAGCGGACACATTATAGTGTCCGCTTTAATTATTATAATCAAGGTTTTCCGATAATTAAGTAATCTGCTTCTGTAAAGTTAATAGCGTCTAAGTATTGCATGAACTCACGACATTTATATGGATCCTTAGTTTTAGCTTTATTTTTTCCTATTTCTTTCCAATACTTAAATACTAATTGTACCGCTTCATGGCGTTCTATAGTCGCATTATTTCCTTTAAAAGTATAATTATAGCCTAGTAAGAAAATACTGATTTTAACAGCCATTCCGTTATCATTGATAATTTGAATATTATCATGACAACTTGGAACGTTTTCACGAAGAAGGTCAACAATTGTTTTTTGTTCTGTATCTTTTATAGCCAAGAAAAATACCAATTCACTTGAATCAAGATATTGAATCATATTATTCATATCTAATGTACTTACTTGTTTCATAATTTTTCCTCCTAAATTATAAATTATTACAGTTCACGACTATTTAGGTAGTCATTATATTTGAATAATCGTTTATTACACCCTGCACATACACACCATTGATTATATGTATAATCTAAACCGTCATACATACTATCATTATCACAATCTTCACCAATTAAGCTTTCTATATATGGAACACTTCCTCTAACCCTTGCAAGAATGATAAACTCTTTAGATCCACATTCCGGACAATGTCCAAGTTGCTTTATTTTATCATATTCATTCATAATAACCTCCAGTAAAAAATAGTATTGGATATATCGCTAACATTTAATATAATGACAACACAAAAACGTAGTTATCCTAATTATTTTTCTTAAATGTTACTTCTATAATAGAACCTTTATTATCTACTTTATATAAAACATAACCTGCATCTTCTCCATATACTTTATAATGCTTAAAATCCTCCATATTTTTATATCGCTTTACAGTATATATGCCTACAGGAGCTGTTTTATCAAACTCAGAAATTTGATAAATATATTGTTGATTATAGTATTTTGTTCTATTCTCCATTCCTATTGGTATTCCATAAACTATATATAGTAATATAACACCTATCATTGAAGTTACTGTTAAAGTATAGATTATATTTCCAATAGTACCTATTAAATTCGATTTTTTTTCGTCTATCTCGATTTCACCAATACTAGAACAAATATAAGAAATAAAATATGTTATAACTGTAATAATCAAATAATAATATACATATTCATCAATCCATTTATATAATTCATACATAAAATTATGTCCTTATCAGTAGTTATTTTTTTAATTCAAAATATGCATATAAACAAGCTGTTAAAAATTTAGCAACCGACAAATTACATGATTTTGCATGAGTAAATAACCACTTATATTCCTCACCGCTTATAGATGCACTAATAGTCGCATTAAGTTCTTTGTTATTGATGCGAATTTCTTTGATATGAGAATTAATCCATGTACGATCTTTACTTACCTGCTCTTGCAAGAATACAATTATTTTATGAAAAATATTTTTTCTTTCATAAGGGTTTAAATCGGCTAATCGATTAAACATAGAATGGTTAATGATTAATCTACAATTATTAGCACTTTTATATAATTTCTTCCCATGAAAAATTTCAAATTCTTGTATTGTCATACATACCTCATTTTTATAATTTACTTAGACCAAAATATAGATTACCCACAAGAACTAACATAATGATCCAAAATGGTACTATAAAAATTAATAAGATAGAAATTTTTACTAATAAAGTTTTTTTGCGTAAAATACTCACTAATGGTTTAAATAATAATGCAATTATTGGCTGAATACCCATAAATACAAGCCAATAAATACTATTTACAAAGCCTATATCATGTAAATACTGGATAAAATCATGCATTGTATCAGATTTAACGATACAAAATGAAATAGCAATTAATATAAAAAAAGCTAATATCATTAGTTTTTCTTTAACATCAGAAACAATAAAAAGCATTAAACATAAAAATCCAAATAAGAATATAGGAATTAATCCTAATGAAAGAGTAATCGATTCCATACTACACCTTTTAATCCTTTCTAATATCAGTAAACTTTATATTTATATGTTACCATATTATGTTACCATATACAATAATAATAAAAATAACTGCCATAAAGACAGTTATTTTTTAGTATTTACTTAATATAATCTGAAATGTAGTAGGTTTTCGCTTCATCAGTAAATACTACATGAGATTTATTGTCATATCCATGGCGTTTTTCCCAATCATTATAGACTTTTGATAACTCTTTACTTAATTCTTCAATATGTTTAGGCTCCATATGCGGTATATAGCGTCTTGTTATACATTTATCATAAGCATTAAACATTATATTAGGAAAAGTATATATCAAATTATCAATAATATCTTCCCCTCTTAGTTCAGGAACAAATATATAAGGACTAGCTATTTTCACCATTTCTAAACTATAATTTTCTTTTTTAGCCTCATTAAGATAGTCTTGTATAACTTCTTTAATACTATTCTTTGGATCGCTTGCAATATCATTGATAATATAACAAAATCTATTTTTATCTTTTACTAACACAGCTATTACCTCTTAAAATATATCCAACTAATTATTTTATATAATCTGAAATATAGTATGTTTTCGCTTCATCAGTAAATACTATATATGATTGTTTGTCATACCCATGGCGTTTTTCCCAATCATTATAGACTTTTGATAACTCTTTACTTAATTCTTCAATATGTACATCTTTTATAAGACATAACTGATCTTGTGCTATATAATCTGATGAGATGTCATACATAAATTGTGGCAAACTAAAGCATATTACATCGAAAATAGCTTGTTTCCCAGATAATTCATGAATTAAAAAAAGAGGATTAGCTATGTCTACACTATCTATATTACAATCCTTATCCTTAACATTATTAAGATAATCTTCTATAGCTTCTTTAATACTATTTTTAGGTAATCCAACTATTCCGTTAAAACACCAACAAAATTTACTTTCATCTTTTTTTAACATATTAATTTCGCCTGCAATTCTTATAAAAATTCATATTCATTAATATTTCTATCTTCACTAAGACCATTTATTATAATTTGATCTAATTGTTTTGACATTGCACTGTCTTTTCTTTTACAAGTACCCAGAAAAACAATCTGTTTATAAGAACCACTATTATTATCTAATGAATGAATTGGAAAATCCTTATTTAAGGTTTTTTCTTTTACATCATCTAGGATAGATTGTAAGGATTCTTTGACTTCATTAGTTTTAAGAATAGTTTCATCATTAATAACTTTATTCAAGTAACCTATAATAGGGTATTTTGTATCAAGAGTTGATACAGATAAATCACCAAGAGTTAATGAATCATTAATAATATGTTCTTTACCATTTGCATCAGTAATGTGTAAGTCTAAATTAATAGTTTTTGTTTTTTCAGGTGTTTTACATTCTTGATTAACGATAGCTATGGTTAAATCTTCTTTAGCAATATTGTTAATAAGTCGAATGGCAGCATCCGCTTTATAAATTTTTGGGAACGGAACAGTTAAAGGCGTAACAGCATATAAGTCCCCACCTGTTGAGTTAAGAATCATATGTGTTTGTGTAGTATCAATATACTTGTCTAACTCCATCGCATCACGCATAGTAGGAATTTGATTAAATGATGCACCACCACCTAAAACACAATGTCCAAAAGAATCAGCACCATCAAAACTAGAAATAGAGATTGAAAAGTTATTATTAAAAGAGCTATGAGTTAACTCTTTTAAATCATTTTGATATTCGTTTTTCATCGTTCTAACCCTCCATTTTCTTTTGGTTTAGAAAATGAAATTTTAGGAGTTTCTTTAGATGCAGTTAGTTGATTATTCTTTGAAAGTTCTTGTTCAGAACGTTGATTTAATAACCCTTCTAATTTTACTTCCATGTTATATTGAATTACATTTTCCATATCTCGTATTGTAAATGATTGAGGAAGATGACCTGCTTTATCTAAACGAACATAAGATTCCATCATAGCCTGTGTTTCTTTATCAAATTTAGAAAAGTTAAGTCCCCCATTAGGATTTGTTAAAGTATCTACAACACTTCTATATTTTCGTTCAAAAACATTTTTTTCTTCATCAGTTAAAAGGTTTTCATATTTTTTTGTCATATCAATAATTTTACTATCATCATTACGTAAATTTTCAGGTAATAAATGTTCACCCTCAAAATCTTGACTTGATACGCCGTTGGTAATAATAGCTGCAATAGGTCGTTCTTCTCTACCATTTAATACATGATACATATTGATTTTATCTTTATATTTAAGATCTAAATCAGTAATTACCGTTGTACCAGGATTGTATATAGTATTATAAATACCATAATATGGGGTAATTCCTGTAACAATTCCATTATCATTAATAGTATAGTCAATTTGATTAGGGTATTCAGCTTGAATATGCTCTAACTCCTTTTTAAATTCGTTATATTGAGTTTCACCTATAATGTCAGGTAATTGAGTAAGAATATCTCCATCGGCTGCAATTTGATTAGTGGCCATACCTTTAGCAATAGCAACTGGTAAATAATTGTAAAATGATTCATTACCAGGATACCCATCTAGGCTAGAATCACTAATAATGTCATTATTCATAAAGGTTAAATGACTATCATTAATTAAACCAGTATTAAGATCAACATAATAACTTTTATCATTAGTACCAAGATATGTATCTAATTCATTGATAAATTTGCGATATGATAATGATTCACGTTCAAAAGGAATATATCGTTTGCTAAGTTCTGGATTAGATTCTAATGCATCATCGTTATAGATGCTTTCCCCACGACTGATAAAGGCTTTATGAAGCGCTTCAGGGCCACCGTTGTATAATTCTTCACAAGATTCCCAAGTCCCTAATCCAATAGTTGTTTTTTTCTTAAAAACAGAAGGTACAATCTGATTAACATCTGTATCGTAAATATTATCTTTAGGATATAAAAATTCAAAATCGTCATCATAATCATCATCTAAAAAATTATTGGTGAAATATTCATTTACATTATCATACAACTCTTCTTTATCTTGTATAGACAAATCATTATTTAATGGAGTAGTTAACAATGTATCAATGGAATTATTAGATTCAATTGCATTGAATTGTTCTCTAACAATAGCATCAATAATATATGGATATCCTCTATCCTCTTTTACTTTATCATTGATATAACTGTTCCATTTATAATTACCGTCATCATACTCATTTGCTAAAAATTGTATATCAGATAATTTAGTTGCATTCATAATAGATGTAGCTGTAGCATTTTCTAATTCATCATAAGAAAAGTCATTAACTTTAATAGAAGCAAGTTCTACAAAGTCTTTTACATCTTTTGTAAAATCAGAATCCGTGATTGAAATATTAAAGCGTTCTTCTATATTTTCTAGTAAAAATGATACAGAATTAAAGTCCTGTTCATTGTTAAATTCAATATCATTAATGCGAGCTTTAAAATTACTTAACGTAGTAATATTCATAATTAACACCTCATACATTAAACAATAAAATATTAAATATTTTTATTAATTTATTGTTTTATTGTTTTTTTGGTAAATACGACTAGTAAAAAATAGGTAAGTGCATAAGTAAAACTTATGCACTTGTTTTTTGTTGATGATTAATTATTAGGAGTAGTTAACTTTTCCGCTAATTCGTAAATCATTTTGGCATATTCAGAACGGGACATAGGTTGATCACCTTTAAAAGTCCCATCTGGGTAGCCTTGAATGATTCCGTTAGCATGAAGTGTTTCTACAGCAGGTGCATCCCAACGTTCAGATGGAACATCTGGGAATGTAGAGCGTTCTTTAGATAATTTAAATAAAGGACTATTGACGATAGTATTCATCATAGATTCTAATTTATTTACTTTATCTTGAAGAGCAGCATTTTCTGCAAGAACAGATTGTTTAGTAGATGTACCAAATTTATAAGATACACCAACTGTATAGGCTTTTTTATCAGAAGAAATAGTACTTGCTGCATTAAACATTAAATCAGAATTAGGGCGATAGAAAGCACCAAGTGCAAAAGCACTTGCACCATCATAAGCACCTCTAGCAACTGCTATAGATAGTTTGTAATGGTCATCATATTCTTGTGGATGTAATCCTGCTAGAGCAGCAGAAATAGCGCCTACGTGTTTTACTTCGCCACCTAATTGATTAAGACGACTATTAGTTTCAAATAATTGGCCACCATTAACAGCATCCATAGAACCTTCAGCTACTTGACCATTTCTAACATTAGAAATGATAGTTCCATTTTGACCATTTAAAGAGATATGATCTTTAGCAATAGAATCATAAGCTACAGCTAATGGATTACCTGCTGAATTTTTAACAACATTGTATACAGTATCGCCTGTTACCAAACCTGTGTTTCCTGCTACTACAGTGCCTGTACCAAGTTTTTCTTGCCATTTAGATACATCTGTTCCTGTTAGATTAGAAGCATCTGTATTGGCCTTTTTATTGAGTTCTGGTTGTAC
>NZ_JAWFVO010000007.1:0-24609 GCF_032577575.1 Veillonella parvula
GTGATTGCAGCAGTCAAAGTAGTTTTACCATGGTCAACGTGACCGATTGTACCGATGTTAACATGCGGTTTCGTACGTTCAAATTTTTCTTTTGCCATTTTAAATTATCCTCCGAGGAAAATAGTAATTCTATTAATCTAATATGAGATTAACCGTTTTTCTTTGCTTGAATTTCTTCAGCAATTTTCTTAGGAACTTCTTCGTAATGATCGAATGTCATGGAGTAGTTACCACGGCCTTGCGTTTTGGAACGAAGGTCAGTTGCGTAACCGAACATTTCGCTCAATGGAACATATGCTTTGATATGTTGGGAACCATTACGAGCTTCCATGCCGTCCATGCGACCACGACGAGAGTTCAAGTCACCGATAACGTCGCCCATATATTCTTCAGGAACGTCTACTTCTACAGCCATGTATGGTTCAAGCAATGCAGGATCTGCTTTGCGAGCACCTTCTTTGAAGCCCATAGAACCAGCAATTTTGAAGGCCATTTCGTTGGAGTCAACGTCATGGTAGGAACCATCAAATACGATAACTTTAACATCAACCATAGGGTACCCAGCGATAACACCGGATTCCATAGCTTCTTTAACACCGCTTTCAACAGGTCCGATGTATTCACGAGGAATCGCACCACCTACAACCTTGTTTTCAAACTCGAAGCCAGCACCTGGTTCTTGAGGAATCAATTCCAACCAGCAGTGACCATATTGACCACGACCACCAGATTGACGTACGAATTTACCTTCAGCCTTAACAGCTTTACGGATAGTTTCGCGGTATGCTACTTGAGGTTTACCTACGTTACAATCTACTTTGAATTCACGGTTCATACGGTCAACGATGATATCCAAGTGAAGTTCGCCCATACCGGAGATAATAGTTTGACCTGTTTCTTCATCAGTACGAACTTTGAAAGTAGGATCTTCTTCTGCCAAACGAGCAAGAGCTGTACCCATTTTTTCTTGGTCAGCTTTTGTTTTAGGTTCAACAGCAACGGAGATAACTGGTTCAGGGAATTCCATGGACTCAAGAATTACAGGAGATTTTTCATCACACAATGTGTCGCCTGTAGTAGTATCCTTTAAGCCAACCGCCGCAGCGATGTCACCAGAATATACGCGTTCGATTTCTTTACGGGAGTTAGCGTGCATTTGAAGAATACGACCGATACGTTCTTTTTTACCTTTAGTGGAGTTGAAAACGTAGGAGCCGGATTCCAATGTACCGGAGTACACACGGAAGAACGCTAATTTACCAACATAAGGGTCAGCCATGATTTTGAATGCCAACGCAGAGAATGGTTCTTCATCGGAAGAAGGACGAGTTGTTTCTTCTTCAGTACCAGGAACAACACCCTTAATAGGTGGGATATCGATTGGAGCTGGCATGTAATCGATAACAGCATCCAATAACATTTGAACACCTTTATTTTTATAGGAAGAACCGCAAAGAACTGGGAATAATTGGTTAGCAATAACAGCTTTACGCAATGCCGCTTTCAATTCTTCCACAGAAATTTCTTCGCCTTCCAAATATTTCATCATGATATCATCATCTGTTTCAGCGATAGCATCGATCATCATTTCGCGACGAGCTTCTGCTACTTCTTGATATTCAGCAGGGATATCAGTGATTTCATATTCTTTACCGTCATCGGATTTATAAATTTCCGCTTTCATAGTCATCAAGTCAATGATGCCTTCAAAAGTATCTTCAGCACCGATTGGTACTTGAATAGCTACGGAATTTGCACCCAAACGAGCTTTCATCATATCAACTACGTTGAAGAAGTCAGCACCTACAGTATCCATCTTATTTACATAAGCGATACGAGGTACGCCGTAGTTAGAAGCCTGACGCCATACTGTTTCGGATTGAGGTTCAACGCCACCTTTAGCACTGAACACCGCAACAGAACCGTCAAGTACACGTAGAGAACGTTCTACTTCTACAGTAAAGTCAACGTGACCAGGAGTATCGATGATATTGATACGATGTTCTTTCCATTGACAAGTTGTTGCAGCAGAAGTGATTGTGATACCACGTTCTTGCTCTTGCTCCATCCAGTCCATCGTAGCAGCGCCTTCATGTACTTCGCCGATCTTGTGAACGATACCTGTATAGTAGAGGATACGTTCTGTAGTTGTTGTTTTACCAGCATCGATGTGAGCCATGATACCGATATTACGAGTTTTTGCTAAGGAAAACTCTCTTGCCACAGTTGTCACCTCTTATTACCAACGATAATGAGCAAATGCTTTATTAGCTTCTGCCATTTTATGAGTATCTTCTTTTTTCTTGATTGCAGCGCCTGCATTGTTGAAAGCGTCCATCAATTCGCCTGCCAAACGTTCTTTCATAGTGCGTTCACCACGAAGACGAGCATAATTTACAACCCAACGAATACCGAGGGTTTGACGGCGATCAGCACGAACTTCAACTGGCACTTGATAGTTCGCACCACCGATACGGCGAGCACGCACTTCAAGTACAGGCATAACATTTTTCAATGCTTGATCAAAAACTTCCATTGGGTCTTGACCCATTTTGGAACGAATAATTTCGAATGCATCATATACGATAGTTTCAGCAATGCCTTTTTTACCATCGTACATAACTTTGTTAATGAAACGTGTTACTAATTTGCTGTTGTACACCGGATCTGGAAGTACATCACGTTTCGGAACAGGGCCTTTTCTTGGCATGTTCAATTCCTCCTTTATAATGATGTGTGTTAATTTCGTTTAATGGCTAAAATTATTTTTTAGCTTTTTTCGCGCCGTATTTGGAACGACTTTGCATACGATTTTGTACGCCAGCTGTATCCAATGCACCACGAACGATGTGATAACGCACACCTGGAAGGTCTTTTACACGACCGCCTCTGATAAGTACAACACTGTGTTCTTGTAAATTGTGACCAATGCCTGGGATGTAAGCAGTTACTTCAATAGCGTTTGTCAAACGTACACGGGCAACTTTACGAAGCGCGGAGTTTGGTTTCTTTGGAGTAGCTGTGTACACACGAGTACATACACCACGTTTTTGTGGAGATTCTTGAAGGGCAGGAGCTGTAGATTTTTTAGTCAAGCTCATGCGGCCTTTGCGTACTAGCTGATTAATTGTTGGCATTTGGGCACCTCCTTTCCAAATTTGAGATTTATAATTGATCCGTCATAACAAAGTGTTACATCGGATATTACCAAGATTAACGTAGGACGCCTACAGCTGTGGCCCGCACCTTAATGCGACACGCACGACCGAGATCATCCATGGTGTGTTTGTCATTCACAGGTATTCCCTGTTCTTCACAAGCAATCCGTAAAGGCTGTACCACACGTTCATCACTATCACAACCCAGGAACACGTACTTCACAGCACCTTTAGCAATTTGTTTCAACGTTTGCTTGGCACCGATTGTTTTGTTCACCGACTTCAGATGGGCAATGTCCATTGTACTAATTCTCCTTACGAAATTATGCCCATTAGGCATACCTCGCCTAAAGCACTATGTAAGTATATCAATTACAGCAGTCCATGTCAAACAATTTCCAATGTCACACACCGCTCTACAGCTGCATTTTATGTGTACACTCATCCGTGTGTTTCATTCAATCTTAAATTATAAATGAAGAGTGATTTTTTATTCATATATCATTATTTTCATGTATAAATAATCATTCTATGCATTTGCTATTATTTTTTCTTTTACCAATTATGCAAAATTAATATAAACACCATTTTATTATGATATAAATTAATACAGAACAAATATTTGTATTTATAAGTTACTAAAGAAAGGAGATTATATGATTAAACTCATTAAACGTTATTCAAACTTTAATCCCCCTGTAATTATAGGTAGCTTGTCTATCGTCTTAGGGCTGAGCTTATGTGCCCTTCTGATTCCGCAAATATCTCAAACGATCCTCCAAGGGATTCGTGATATTATATTTGAAGATTTCAGCTGGTTTTATGTTTTATCCATAAGTCTCTTCTTTATCTTCAATATCTTTCTTGCACTTAGTTCGCTAGGTGACATCAAACTTGGTAGCGACGATGAAGAAGCGGAATTCTCTTATACAGCTTGGCTCGCCATGTTATTTGCGGCAGGTACTGGTGTAGGTCTCATGTTCTTCGGTACTGCTGAACCGCTCTCACATTATCACTCCGCTGTAGGCTTAGTCGATGGTGCTCCTAGCGCCAAGGAAGCGTTATTCCGCTCCATCTTCCACTGGGGCATCAATGCATGGACGGTATACGGAATTATGGCTTTAGCATTAGCGTATTTTGGTTTTCGCTATAAGTTGCCTTTATCACTACGTTCATGTTTCTATCCGCTGTGGAAGGATAAGATCAATGGCCCACGAGGGCACATTATCGATATCATCGCACTTTGTGTAACTTTATTAGGTATCGTAACCACCTTAGGATTTGGTGCGGCCCAACTAGGTGCAGGGTTCCTATATATTGATATCATCTCCACTAATGACTTTTCCGCCCAAACGGTCATCATTATCATCATTATGTCCATTGCCGTTCTATCTGCTGTTACAGGTATTGATAAAGGCGTTAAGCTGCTCAGCGAAATTAATATATCTGTTGCATTAGTCTTAATGCTTTTTGTACTCTGTGCAGGTCCTACATTACTCCTATTAAATACAATGGTAGAAAACTTTGGATACTATCTATCACATATTTTAGGGCAAAGCTTCTATACATCTATCTATACACCAGAAACCCGTCCATGGTTCTTCAGCTGGACCATACTATTCTGGGCTTGGTGGTTATCTTGGGCACCATTTGTGGGCATGTTCATTGCGCGTATTTCAAAAGGTAGGACTATTCGAGAGTTCATCTTTGGGGTACTCATTATTCCAACTGTTTTTACTATCGTTTGGTTTACTATCTTTGGTAATACTGCAATTTATATCGATGAAACAGTAGCAAACGGTGCACTCGGTGCATTAACCGATAAACCAGAACAACTACTCTTTGCATTCCTTGAATATTTACCATTATCCAGTTTAACTAGTCTTCTATCAATTATCGTATTAGCATTATTTTTTATCACATCTGCCGATTCAGGCATTTATGTGTTAAATAATATTGCGGCCTATGATAAATCCACTTCATCTCCAAAGTGGCAATGCTTAATGTGGGGCTCTGTAATGTCCTTTCTTGCCATCAGTTTGCTCAGCATTGGTGGGCTTAATGTACTACAATCGGTAACGCTCATTCTCGCCTTACCATTTGCAGCCTTGATGGTTATCATGTGCTACAGCTTATGGCAAGGATTATTAACAGATACGCAATACTTTAACACAAAACTTTCAACCACATCCATCTACTGGGACAGCAAGAACTGGAAACAAGGTCTTGCCAAAATACTCAACCAAACGCAATCGGAAGATGTTATTTCCTTTATGAAAACAACAGCATTGCCTGCTATGTATCAGCTCAATAAAGAATTAACCGAAGAGTACGGATTAACTACGAGAATTGACAAACATTTCAATGGTAACGACGCCTCCGTAGAGTTAACCATCGAAAAAGAATCAATGCGCAACTTTACCTATGGCATCAAACTCGTTACGCAAGAGGTATCGGATCATCTCATCGAAGATCCTAACATTCCTCACATTACTGAAAGTACCAACGCAATTCCTATGACATATTTCAGTGACGGACGCGCCGGATACGATGCGCAGTATATGACACGGGAGGATATCATTACCGATATCATTCGTCAGTACGAACGATATCTTACTTTATCGGATGACGTCGGTTATGACATCATGTCTCATGACGCGGAAGAAACAGCTGAATAGTTTTCATACCACAACCTTAACAAAGTATCATTTTATTTAACAAACTGATACTAACACATATCATGAAATCCTCAATTTATATAAACCTATAATTATAGAGACATATAATCATAGAGCTCATACACATATATCTCTCAAACCAATAATACCTATAACAAAAGGGTGCACCTCGCAGGTGCACCCTTTTTATTATGTCGCACAATATCAACTATGCAACAAGTCTATACAGTTAATATAGCTTAACGGCTAATCCAAAGTAATTAATCTTCAGACATAACCTCTTCCGTAATATCAATGATTTCAGGTGTATTTTTTACAACTTCAATCTTACGGTAACGACTCATGCCTGTACCAGCAGGAATCAACTTACCGATAATTACGTTTTCTTTCAAGCCCAATAATGGATCGATTTTACCCTTGATAGCAGCGTCGGTAAGAACACGTGTTGTTTCTTGGAAGGACGCAGCGGACAAGAAGGAGTCCGTTGCCAAAGCGGCTTTCGTAATACCCAATAGCGTGCGTTTGCCTGTAGCATTTTCACGACCATTGAGGGTAAGACGACGGTTTTCTTCGTCAAAGGTATTAACGTCCACCATATCCCCTGGAAGCATATCCGCATCGCCAGCTGTTTCAATTTTAACTTTATGAAGCATTTGACGAACGATAACTTCGATATGTTTATCGTTAATTTCTACACCTTGGGATTTGTATACTTTTTGTACTTCGTATACGAGGTAACGTTGAGTTGCTTCAGTACCCATGACACGCATAATGTCATGAGGATTGATGGAGCCTTCTGTCAAACGAGCGCCCAAGGATACCACGTCACCGTCTTTAACGATAATGCGGGAGCCGTAAGGAATGAGGTAATCAAGTTCAATACCATCTTCACCAGTAATAAAGATAGTGTTCGTACCTTTCTTACCTTCATTAGGCACAACGCGAACTGTACCTTCGTTTTCGGCAATGATAGCATTACGTTTTGGTTTACGAGCTTCGAACAATTCTTCGACACGTGGCAAACCTTGTGTAATATCGTCACCTGCGACACCACCAGTATGGAACGTACGCATTGTCAACTGAGTACCAGGTTCACCGATGGATTGTGCTGCAATGATACCTACAGCTTCACCAACTTGAACTTGGTTGCCAGTTCCTAGATCACGACCATAGCACTTACGACATACGCCATATGGGCTACGACAAGTCAATACGGAACGGATTTTTACTGTTTCATAGTGTTTTACAACTTCATCAGCTAACGCCTCTGTGATTTCACCATTAAGAGGAACGATAACTTCGCCAGTTTCCTTGTTAACTAATTCTTCAGCTGCAATACGACCTACAATACGGTCTTTTAATGGCTCGATAACACCAGTACCTTCAACGATAGCTTCCACTTCAATACCGTGGATTTCATTGTTCCGTACTTGTACTTCTTTTACATCGGAGTTAAGGATAGCTTCGATGCCTTCTTCTGTAAGACGTGTATCAGCTGGGAAGATTTCTACACCTTCGCTGTCAACGATTGCTTGTACAGTATCCTTGTTCAACATATTTTGAACCATAGTTTCTTTCAATGTTGCACGGATACTATCGTCGCTTTCACCAAGAATAATTTTTTGAACCAAGTTAGTATGATTAATATCGCTATCAGAGCCCAAGTGTGCACCGCGCAATGCGATAGATGTAACACCAGCTTCAGCAATATCTGCCAAGCATTGTTCATCCAAGATAGTTTCAGCTGGTACAACAAGTTCCCCTGTTTCAGCATTCACAACATCTTTATCTAAAACGCGACCAATAAGTTTATCTTTAAGCAATTCTAATGCTTGACGTGGGGATGTAGCCAAGCGAGCACGTTCTCGAACGAGATCGATACCTACAACGTCACAATCGTCCTCACGAACGATTACGTCTTGAGATACGTCAACGAGACGACGTGTCAAGTAACCAGAGTCAGCTGTACGAAGCGCTGTATCGGCCAAACCTTTACGAGCACCATGAGAGGATGTAAAGTAATCCAATACAGTCAAGCCTTCTTTAAAGTTTGCTTTAATTGGCAAGTCAATGATTCGACCAGATGGATCGGCCATCAAACCACGCATACCAGCAAGCTGACGAATCTGTTGTTTATTACCACGGGCACCAGAGATAGCCATCATGTAAACAGGGTTAAAGCCGTCTTTATCGCACGCCATATTATCCATCATCGCATCGGTAACATCTTCTGTTGCCTTTGTCCATAATTGGATAGTTTTACGATAACGTTCTTCTTCTGTAATAAGACCACGACGGTACATACGAGATACTTTTTCTACCTCTTGTTCCGCTGTATCTAACAAACTAGTTTTAACTTCTGGTACTTTAATATCAGCAATAGCTACCGTCATACCTGCGCGACGAGCGAAGGAGTAACCCAAGGACTTGATGCGGTCCAATAGTTCTGCTGTTTTTTCATTACCAAACAATTGGAAACATTGATCAACCAATTTACCAACTGTTTTCTTATCCATAACCTTACCTAAAGAGTAAGTGCCATCTTCACGTTTCTCGTATTGCCACAATTCTGGGAATAAAGCATTGTTGAAGATCAAGCGACCTGCTGTTGTTTCTACACGGCCATGATCAGGTAAACGGATATAAAGAATATCTTGCAAACCAATGATATGAGACTCATAGGCAAGCATAACTTCATCATAGGTAGCAAATGTTTTTGCTTTATCACGAGTATCTTCGCGTACAACTGTTAGGTAGTATGTACCTAAGATCATATCTTGAGAAGGTACTGCTACTGGCTTGCCGTCCTTAGTAGACAAAATATTATGGCTAGAAAGCATCAATGTACGAGCTTCCGCTTGTGCTTCTACGGACAATGGTAAGTGACACGCCATTTGGTCACCGTCAAAGTCGGCATTGAAGGCTGTACATACTAATGGATGCAATTTGATAGCACGACCTTCCCAAAGGATTGGTTCGAAGGCTTGGATACCAAGTCTATGCAATGTAGGGGCACGGTTCAAGAGAACTGGATGTTCTTTAATTACCTCTTCCAAGGATTCCCACACGCCAGGGCCAATTCTTTCAACTTGGCGTTTAGCAGCCTTGATGTTGGATGCTTGACCGCGTTCTACCAAACGTTTCATAACGAATGGTTTGAACAATTCTAATGCCATCTCTTTTGGCAAACCACATTGGTGCATTTTAAGTTCAGGACCTACTACGATTACGGAACGACCGGAGTAGTCAACACGTTTACCGAGCAAGTTTTGACGGAAACGACCTTGTTTACCTTTAAGCATGTCGGACAAGGATTTCAATGGGCGGTTACCAGGACCTGTAACAGGACGACCGCGACGACCATTATCAATCAATGCATCAACCGCTTCTTGAAGCATGCGTTTTTCGTTGCGCACGATGATATCAGGAGCACCCAAGTCGAGTAAACGTTTCAAACGGTTGTTACGGTTGATAACACGACGGTATAAATCGTTGAGGTCAGATGTAGCAAAACGGCCACCATCTAATTGGACCATAGGACGCAATTCAGGTGGGATTACAGGAACGATGTCCATAATCATCCATTCTGGACGGTTCCCAGATTGACGGAATGCTTCTACTACTTCCAAACGACGAACTGCACGGATTTTACGTTGACCACTAGCAGTGTTCAACTCTTCGCGCAATTCGGCATTCAATGCTTCAAGATCAAGTTCTGATAAGAGAGCTTTTACCGCTTCAGCACCCATGTCGATACATGCGAAGAGAACCTCTTCAGCAGCGCCTAACTCATAGCGTTCTTCGCGAGTTAATTCTTCGTATTCCTTATCAGCTTCTGGTATTGTTGCATCATCACGAAGAGCCGCATTATAGCGCTCTTTGCGTTGTGCTTCACGAACAATAGCTAAACGTTCATTACGTTGAGCCACTGTTTCGATTACGACGGATTTACCACCGATAGTATAACCGTCTTCATTAAATTGAGCTTCGTATTCGCGGTATTCTTGCTCGGACAACAATTGACGTTTTGTCAATGGTGTACCAGCTGGATCTACTACGATGTAGGAAGCAAAGTATAATACGCGTTCCAAAGAACGTGGTGATATGTCAAGGATAAGACCCATACGGGATGGGATTCCTTTGAAGTACCAAATGTGAGATACAGGAGTAGCCAATTGAATATGGCCCATACGTTCACGACGTACTTTCGCACGGGTAACCTCTACACCACATTTGTCGCAGACTACGCCTTTATGGCGGATGCGTTTATATTTGCCGCAGTGACATTCCCAGTCCTTTGTTGGTCCAAAAATGCGTTCACAGAATAGACCATCACGTTCTGGCTTCAACGTACGGTAGTTAATTGTTTCAGGTTTCTTAACTTCCCCATGAGACCAGGATAAAATCTGCTCTGGAGAGGCTAAACCGATTCGCATGGAATCGAATTCATTTACGTCTAGCACTACTATCGCTCCCTTCCTTATAGATAGTTTTAGTCTTCATCGTTAGAGGAGTCGCCCATTGGGTACGCCAATTGGCTAAGGATATCATCTTCACCGCCATTATCAGCTGGTAAGTCTTCCTCTTCCTCTTCCTCTACTTCTGGTTCTACTACAGTTACTTCATCAGTTTCTACAGCACTGCCTTCCATAACTTCTTCAATACCAGTTTCTACCACCTCATCTTCGTCCTCAAGTTCTTTCATAATAACTTCTTCTTGATCTTCGTTCAAGATTTTTACATCGAGACCGATACTTTGAAGTTCTTTAAGCAATACCTTGAAGGACTCAGGTACACCTGGTTCAGGGATGTTTTCGCCTTTAACGATTTTTTCGTATGCTTTCACACGACCAACAACGTCGTCAGACTTAACAGTTAATAGCTCTTGAAGGGTATAGGCTGCGCCATATGCTTCTAGAGCCCAAACTTCCATTTCCCCGAAACGTTGGCCACCGAACTGAGCTTTACCGCCCAAAGGTTGTTGTGTAACAAGGGAGTACGGACCTGTAGAACGAGCATGGATTTTGTCATCAACCAAATGATGGAGTTTAAGCATGTAAACGTAACCAACAGTGACGCGGTTATCCATCGGTTCACCAGTACGACCATCATATAGAACAGTTTTACCATCATCAGGACGACCTGCAATCGCCAATGTTTCGAATACGTCCTTTTCGTGAGCACCATCAAATACAGGTGTAGCAATATGAATACCTGCTACATCTGGTTTTGGCATGCCATATTTGTCAAAATCATAGCCAAGGCTTTCCAACTCTTTACGAATTTCAACGCGTTTTTCTTCAGCAGAGTGAATGTTGTTAAGAGTATTCTTGACTTTGCTAATTGCCTCTAATTCTTCTACAAGCGCAGGATCCATTTCAGGAGCCTCTTCTTCAGAATCAAAGAATTCTACATGAAGTGCATTGTATTTAGCTTCAATAGCTTTAAGCTCTTGGTAACGAGCTTCGCCACCCATAGCATCCAATTTCTTTTGCGCTGCTGCTTCTACATGTTTTAAAATTTTAGTTTTCAAAGCAATGATTTGCTCATTTTCTTCGAAATGATTTACCGTAACATCTTCCGCAACTTTCGCTTCCAATACCTCAATTTGAGCATAAAGGTCGCGGATTGTATCGATTTGTTCCCAGTAAGATGCATCAGTACGGGCTTCTTTCAACACGTTTTGAATGTGAAGATCTGTAGCTTTGATTTTCATACCTAAGCCTTGAACAGCCCACCCCAAGTGAGTTTCAAGAACCTGACCGATGTTCATACGAGAAGGTACGCCCAATGGATTCAATACGATTTGTACTGGAGTACCATCTGGAAGGAATGGCATATCTTCTTTTCTCATAACGCGAGAAACGACACCTTTGTTACCATGACGGCCCGCCATTTTATCGCCTTCATGAATCTTACGTTTTTGAGCGATATATACGCGAACAAGTTTATTTACGCCTGGTTGTAATTCGTCGCCATTTTCACGGGTGAAGACTTTTACATCTACGACTTTACCAGATTCGCCATGAGGCACGCGCAAGGAAGTATCACGAACTTCACGTTCTTTGTCACCAAAAATAGCACGCAACAAACGTTCTTCTGGAGTAAGCTCAGTTTCACCTTTTGGTGTAGCTTTACCTACAAGGATATCGCCAGGATGTACTTCTGCACCAATGCAGATAATACCATCTTCGTCTAAGTTTTTAAGTGTGTCGTCACCTGTATTAGGCAACTCACGCGTAATTTCTTCAGCACCTAATTTAGTATCACGAGCATCACATTCGTATTCTTCAATATGAATAGATGTATAGATATCTTCTTTGCAGAGTTCTTCACTAAGCAAGATAGCATCTTCGTAGTTATAACCTTCCCAAGGCATGAACGCTACAAGAACGTTATAACCTAATGCCAATTCGCCGCCATCTGTAGCAGGACCATCAGCCAGTACTTGGCCTTTTACAACATGGTCCCCACGATTGACGATTGGTTTTTGGTTAAAGCATGTGGATTGGTTAGAACGAAGGAATTTATTCAAATGGTATGTATCAACACGACCATCGCTATCGCGAAGAACGTGGATTTCATTACCCCAACAACGTACAACTTTACCCGCTTCACGCGCCAATACGCAAACACCAGAGTCAGTAGCTGCTGTATATTCCATACCTGTACCAACAAGTGGTGCTTGAGCACGCAAAAGTGGTACCGCTTGACGTTGCATGTTCGCACCCATCAAGGCACGGTTAGCATCGTCATTTTCAAGGAATGGAATCATAGCTGTACCAATAGATACAACTTCTTTTGGACTAACGTCCATATAGTCAACCTTGTCCGGTGTAACTTCCAATACATCATGACCACGACGACAAGCAACATGTTCAGTTGTGAAGTACCCCTCTGCATCAAGCGGAGAGTTTGCTTGGGCAATTGTCATGCCTTCTTCTTCATCAGCGGTCATGTATACTACGCTATCAGATACGCGCACTTTAACAACTTTATCAGCATCCTTGCCTTTACCATACACTTTTTCTACTTTACGGTATGGTGCTTCGATGAAGCCAAATTCGTTTACCTTTGCATAGTTGGACAAGGAGTTAATCAAGCCAATGTTTGGACCTTCTGGAGTTTCAATAGGACACATACGGCCATAGTGAGAATGATGCACGTCACGAACTTCGAAACCTGCACGCTCACGAGACAAGCCGCCAGGGCCAAGGGCAGAAAGACGACGTTTGTGAGTCAATTCCGCCAATGGGTTTGTTTGGTCCATGAACTGAGACAATTGAGAAGAACCAAAGAATTCTTTGATAGCTGCCACTACAGGGCGAATATTGATCAACGCTTGAGGTGTAATGGATTCAGTTTCTTGAATTGTCATGCGCTCACGAACAACACGTTCCATACGAGTTAAACCGATACGGAATTGGTTTTGCAACAATTCGCCTACGCAACGAAGGCGACGGTTACCCAAGTGGTCGATATCATCTGTATGACCTGCACCATCCATAAGGTTGAGCAAGTAAGAAATGTTAGCGATCATGTCTTCACGTGTTACTGTACGGTGATCATATGGTAAGTTGCAGTTATTACAGATAACTTTAGACTCTACACCATCATTATTTACTATGTAGAATTCAGCAAAACCTTCACCATCGAATACATGGCTATTAGCAACGATATCAAGTTGTTCTTCCCCAACTTGTACGCCTGCATCAAGGATAATTTCGCCAGTTTCTGGATCTACAATTGGTTGAGCCAATGTTTGACCCAACATACGTTGGCGCCAGCCAAGTTTTTTGTTCAATTTGTAACGACCAACGCGCGCTAAGTCATAACGGCGTGCATCGAAGAATAAGTTATCGAACAAGTTACGAGCAGACTCTACAGTAGGAGGCTCACCTGGACGTAATTTTTTATAGATTTCAACCAATGCTTCATCAGCAGATTGAGTTGTATCTTTTTCTAATGTACGAACGATGCGTTCATCATATACTGGTAAACCATCTTCATCAGTTTTACCATTCCAGAAGAGGTCTAGAATGCTTTCATTAGTATCCCAACCTAATGCACGTACCAATACAGTAGCTGGTAATTTACGGTTACGGTCAATACGGACAGCTACCACTTCACTAGCATCTGTTTCAAGTTCAATCCATGCACCACGGTTAGGAATAACTGTGGAATCATACAAACGGTTACCCATTGTATCGATTTCTTTATTGTAGTAAACGCCTGGAGAACGTACCAATTGGGATACGATAACACGTTCTGCACCATTGATGATGAAAGTACCTGTATCCGTCATCAATGGGAAATCGCCCATGAATACTTCTTGTTCTTTAATGTCCATATTTTCTGGATCATTATTTACCAAGCGAATATTTACACGAAGTGGTGCTGCGTAAGTAGCATCACGGTTTTTACATTCATTAATATCATACTTAGGTTCACCTAAGCTGAAACCTTCAAAAGAAAGTACTAGATTACCTGAATTGTCTTTAATCGGAGAAATATCGTTGAAAATATTTTGTAAACCACTCTCCAAGAACCACTCATACGATTTACGTTGAATGTCCAATAAATGCGGCATCTTGATAACTTCGTTAATTTTAGCGTACGTATAACGAGTTCGTTTGCCTACCTGTTCAGGTTTGAACATATTTGCTTTCACCCCTATCAAAACACACTGGTCTACCATTTTCTATAACGGCATGAAAAAGACATCTTACAGGTCTCAGTTTTCCTGCTCGGGCAACGTCAAATAAAGCAAGGTCCATTTCATTTTTAAAATAACCTTGCTTCCCATTAACCAAGCACAACCTTGGAAGAAAACCTCATCACTATTTGTGTTATAGTTTTTACATCCAAAAGCAGAAAACGCTACTTTTGCAATATATAATTCTATCAGTATTAAAAAAGACTGTCAACCAAAAGGGTTGACAGTCTTTCATTTTCATGCTTTATTCATGTATCAAAAGAGAACCATAAATTAGTTGCCTTTTTGTTTTAAAAGATTCGCACCAGCGATACCAGGGCGAGTCATTTCTTTAGGAGAAAGAATATGATTAATTTCATCCTCAGTCAATAAACCTTGATCCAAGATGATATCGCGAATAGCTCGACCTGTTTCATACGCTTCTTTCGCCAATGCAGAAGCTGTTTCATAGCCAAGATGTGGCAACAATGCTGTTACGATACCAACGGAACGATTCAACCAGTACTCGCATTGTTCACGGTCTACTTCAAGATCAACAAGCAATTTATCAACGAATGTATTTACACCGTTTTTGAGATAGCAAAGATTATTGAACAAGTTGTATGCCAATACAGGTTCCATAACATTTAACTCGAATTGACCATTTTCTACAGCTAATGTAATAGTAAGGTCATTACCGATAACTTGGTAACACACTTGATTCAATACTTCAGCAATAACAGGATTTACTTTTCCTGGCATGATAGAGGAGCCTGGTTGACGGGCAGGCAATTTTAATTCACCAATGCCACAGCGAGGTCCAGATGCCATTAAGCGAAAATCATTTGCCATCTTAATCAACACAAGTGCAGTTACCTTCAAACCGCTAGAGATATCAGCAAATACGTCTGTATTGTTTGTGGCATCGATTAAGTTCTCCGCGGTGTAGAACGGTTCGCCTACTACTTCACTAAGTTCATAAGCTACATCATGAATATAATTAGGCTCAGCATTAAGGCCTGTACCAACTGCAGTGGCACCCATGTTGATTACATGTGCACCTTCAACGGCAGATTTAATGCGTTTAATACCACGACGAATACCAGATGCATAAGCGCCCATCTCTTGGCCCAATGTAATAGGCACCGCATCTTGTAAATGAGTACGTCCCATTTTTAAAATTTCACTATATTCTTCAGCTTTTTTCTCAAGCTCATCAACAAGACGTTGCAAAGCTTCAAGTAACGGTTTAGATTTCAAAATTGCACAAACTTTAATCGCTGTTGGGAAAGCGTCATTTGTAGATTGTGCCATGTTACAGTGATTGTTAGGGCTTACAATATCATAGCTACCTTTTGGATGACCTAAAATTTCACAAGCACGATTTGCCAACACTTCGTTCATATTCATATTCACAGAAGTGCCAGCACCACCTTGAATTGGATCAACTGGAAATTGGTCAGCAAATTCACCTGCAATAACTTCATCAGCTGCTTGAACAATCGCTTTACCGATAGATACATTGAGACGACCTGTTTTCATATTAGCTAAAGCAGATGCTTTTTTTACCATCGCTAGAGCTTTAATAAAATCTTGGTCTAAATGTTTCCCTGTAATATGGAAGTTTTCTAAGGCACGAATCGTTTGCACACCATAATATAACTCATCCGCTACTTCTAATTCACCTAGGAAATCATGTTCTTTTCTCATAATAGATCCTCTTTCCACTATTTCATATATTAGATGATAGTTTAATGAAACGGTTTTATCTTATGCGCTCATTATAGCATGTATTTTGTATACATAAAAGTTATTTCATGTATTCCGAATAAACAATATTCTATACAATATATTATTTCATAAATAATTATTTTTTTGTAATTATCTCCATATTATCTCCATATTTATAAAGGCTCTGTTTTTATCTTTGATTGGTTTAAATATTACACGCCCTATAGTACAATAATATAAACTATGTAAGTAAGGAGTAACTATGATTAACAATCACATGCTGCGCATAGGTGCGCTCTTTTTATTAACCGTTTTGAGCTACGGCTTTTATAATGCCTATTTGCCAATCACTGATCCGGTGGAGTCCAACTATGTTCTCTCCGCCATCACCATGCTAAAACATAACTCATGGATATCCCCCATGATATACGATCACGTATGGTATGATAAACCACCGCTCACCTATTGGGCACTTATGATTACGTACAAACTATTTGGCATATCTGACTTTACATCTCGTATACCAAATACGCTTGTTGCGGGAGCCAGCGTGGCCCTAATGTACCATATAATTTACCGCATATCTAAAAATACTTTTGCTAGTGTACTCTGTGCTATTCTATTAATGAGTACACTACAGTTTTGGTACATATCTCATGCAATTATAACCGACGGATTTCTACTTCTCTTCACCTTAGCTATATTTGGATATAGCTATTTAGCTTTTACCAATAATGACAAGTCAGCTATGGTGAAAGCTTACATTGCTGCTGCCTTAGCTGTAATTACCAAAGGACCTATAGGCATCATCTTGCCCGGCCTGATATTACTCATTTATGTATGCGCTCGCTATATAGTCCATAGAAAAGATGAAAGTTATCAGCTTTCAAAGGATATTAAATTACTATTTAATCCCTTAGGACTATTAGCCTTTATAGCGATAGCTAGCCCTTGGTATATCGCTATGTATTCCATTCACGGTGAGCAGTTTATTTCCGGATTCTTAGGTCTACACAATGTAGATCGAGCTCTTATATCTGAGCATCCTAAATTTAATGTATGGTATTACTATCTATTAATTGTACCCCTTTCACTATTACCATGGACACCTGTAATAGTCTATCATTTAAAAGATCTTAACTGGAAAGATGATTTTGATCTATTAGGTATTATATGGTTTATAGTTATAGTACTCTTCTACTCTCTAGTAGCTACAAAGTATCTAACTTATACCTTACCTGCCATTATCCCTTGTATAATATGGGCGGCTGTAAAAATTTGTGAATTAGTTACTGACAAAGAAACCGGTGAATTTACTCAATCATTCAAAAAGTTTAATTATTTAATTACCCTACCACTAGGTATTTACTACATGATTTTTACATTTGCTACAGCTTTTGATAAAAGTCTTGATAGTAAACCGTTAATCGTAGGTTCCTTTATTATAGTATGTATGATTTTAATCGGTCGATACTACATAACATCATTTTTCAAACTAGCAATATATGCTTTAGTTCCACTAATTACGTTGTACTCGGCTATTACGATTACAGTACCACCAATATTGTTTAATCAGTCTGGTTTACAGTTTAGAACCTTCATCGAAGATACATCAAAACCAATATATATATATGGCAGTTACTATACTTCTATTGTATATTACATGGACACTACACCTACCCAAGTTTTTGTAGATACAACAGATGATTCTATATGGACCGAAGGCAAAACATTGATGCCTACAATAACTAAAGAAACATTTTTAAGTAATACATCAAATAATCGCGGTTCCTATGTCATCGTTCCTAAAAAATATGACAAGGATTTCTCTAATGCATTACCGTATCCAAAGGCAAAATTAGTCAACAAAACAAAACTCGCATCAATTTATAAGCTTCAATAAAAAAGGCGTACCCATAGGGTACGCCTTTAATATGGTTAGAATTATTTCAATTCTACGGATGCGCCAGCTTCTTCTAATTGAGCTTTCAAAGCTTCAGCAGCTTCAGCAGCAACGCCTTCTTTTACAGGTGCAGGAGCACCGTCAACGATAGCTTTAGCTTCTTTCAAGCCAAGACCAGTTGCTTCACGAACAACTTTGATTACGTTGATTTTAGATGCGCCAGCATCTTTCAAGATTACGTCGAAGGAATCTTTAGCAGTGCCGCCTTCAGCACCACCAGCAGCTGCTACAGCTACAGGAGCTGCTGCAGTTACGCCAAATTCTTCTTCGATTGCTTTTACAAGATCATTAAGTTCAAGGATTGTTGCTTCTTTCAATTCAGCAACGATGTTTTCAATGTTCAATGCCATTTTAGATTTCCTCCATAAATTAGTTTATAGTGCCAGCCTCAAGCGGCCAACGAATACTTTGCAAAAAATATTATTCTGCAGGTTTTGCTTCTGCAACAGCTTTGACAGCGTATGCAACATTGCGAACAGGAGCTTGCAATACGGAAAGCAACATGGAAAGCATACCTTCGCGATTTGGAAGAGATGCAATTGCTTTAACGCCTGCTGCGTCCATAACTTCGCCTTCAACGATACCAGCTTTAACTGTTACAACTTCTTTTTCAGTTGCTTTGATGAATTGTTCGATTACACGAGCAGGTGCAACAGCATCGTCTTTAGAAGTAGCCAACGCAGTTGGACCTTCTAAATGCTCAGAGAAACCTTCAAGATTCAATTCGTTTGCAGCGATACGAGTCAAAGTATTTTTGATTACTTTGTATTCAACACCTTCAGCCAACATTTTGCGACGAAGATCAGTTGCTTGCGCAACAGTTAAACCAGAGTAACCAATCAATACAGCACCTTTTGCTTCAGAAAGAGTTTCTTTCATTTGAGCAACGATTGCTTTTTTTGATTCAGTGACAGCCATTAGATTACCT
The DNA here is from genome assembly GCF_032577575.1 of Veillonella parvula. GTDB lineage: Bacteria > Bacillota > Negativicutes > Veillonellales > Veillonellaceae > Veillonella. Next base: position 19,154 of record NZ_JAWFVO010000007.1, read on the forward strand.
CCTTGTAGATTTTTTTGGTGCTCTATGTACTATCTTAGCGTAAAAACGACCCCATCGCACGCGATGAGGTCGTAACTAGTCCTAGGTTGTTCTAGTGTCAGCCTCAGCGGGCGGATTTTCATCCATTATACATACCAGCCGTCTACAGCTAAGAGACATATTTAATTATTGCTCTTTGGAAACAGTGCTCAATTTGAACACATTCAAAGGTACACCAGGGCCCATTGTAGCGGACAAGGTTACAGATTTAATGTATTGACCTTTAGCTGCTACAGGTTTAGCCTTGATAATAGTATCAACGATTGTACGGTAGTTGTCAAGTAATTTTTCTTCATCGAAAGATGCTTTACCGATAGAGCAAGAGATAATACCTGCTTTATCAGTACGGTATTCGATTTTACCAGCTTTGATTTCGTTTACTGCACGAGCAACGTCTGGAGTTACTGTACCAACTTTAGGGTTTGGCATCAAGCCTTTAGGACCCAAAATTTTACCAAGACGGCCAACTTGACCCATCATGTCTGGTGTAGCAACTACTACGTCGAAGTCGCTCCAACCACCTTGGATTTTAGCTACTAACTCTTCAGAACCTACAAAATCTGCACCAGCTTCTTCAGCTGCCTTAATATTGTCGCCTTTTGCGAATACAAGAACGCGTTTAGTTTTGCCAGTACCATGAGGCAATACTACTGCACCACGAACTTGTTGATCAGCGTATTTAGGGTCGACATTCAAGTTGAAAGCAATTTCAACTGTTTCATCGAAATTTGCAGTTGCAGTTTTCTTAACCAACTCAATTGCTTCTACTGGTTCGTAGAATTTACCAGCTTCAATAAGTTTTACTGCTTCAGCGTATTTCTTACCTACTTTTGCCATTATAATATCCTCCTTATGTGGTCAAACGGGAATTCCCTCCCACCGATTTGCGCCTTATGCGCAAGTCGTACGCTTATTAGTCAACGATTTCAATGCCCATGCTGCGAGCAGTACCTTCCACCATGCGCATACCTTGTTCCACGGTATTAGCATTCAAGTCAGGCATTTTCAATTCAGCAATTTCACGAACTTTATCGCGACCTACTTTTGCTACTTTATCACGGTTAGGTACACCAGAACCTTTTGGAATACCTGCAGCTTTTTTCAACAATACTGCAGCTGGTGGAGTCTTAGTGATGAAGTCGAAGCTACGATCTTCATATACGTTAATAACTACTGGAATAATTAAGCCAGCTTGTTTAGCAGTACGTTCGTTGAATTCTTTTGTGAAAGCAACGATGTTAACACCTGCTTGACCTAGTGCAGGACCAACTGGTGGTGCTGGAGTAGCTTTAGCGGCTTCAATTTGTAGTTTTACTTGTTTAACTAATTTCTTAGCCATGGGTAATTAAACCTCCTATGCTTATACTGTGGTGGTAACGGATATACATCCTCCCACTGGCAACCAAAATCGATTGCTCTTTTTAGAGTTATATTATTATATTTATAATTAAAGAGCTTTCTCAACTTGAGAGAACTCTAACTCTACCTCGGTATCTCGATTGAACATTTCTACGCTAAGTTTCAATGTTCCTTTTTCAGGGTTAAGTTCGGTAATAACACCTAGTTTATCTTCAAAGGCACCGGACGTAATGCGAACCGTTTCACCAACTTCTACATCAACGTTAATGGTTGGTTTCTTATCCAAGCCCTGAGACTTAAGTATATGTTCTACTTCGGAATCAGAAAGTGGAACTGGTTTTGTAGCAGAGCCAACGAAACCTGTTACACCTGGCGTGTTGCGTACAACATACCAAGAACGGTCATTAACTTCCATTTCCACCAATACATACCCAGGAAATATCTTACGTTTTACTACTTTTTTAACCCCATCTTTTTCATCTATTTCGTCTTCAAGAGGCACCAAAATTCGGCTGATCACATCTTGTAGCCCCATAGATTGAACTTTAAGTTCAAGAGTGGTTTTTACTTTATTTTCGTAGCCTGAATAGGTATGAATTACATACCACTTCTTATCTGCTTCCATGTAATGGCCCCCTTATCCAACAAAGTGCAACAACGTATTAAAAAGTTGGGCGAAGAGTCCATCAAGCACAGAAATAATCAAAGCGATGAATATGGTTACTAAGAATACTACAATTGTGTAATTGATAAGCTCTTTTTTTGTTGGCCAGACTACTTTTTTTAGTTCAGCTTTCACACCGCGGAAGAATTTTCCAAATCCACCACGCTGCTGCACTGCTGAGTTAGACTTTGCCATTGTGTTTCACATCCTCAAATCAACAGGTAATGAATGATAAGAATTATTTTGTTTCACGGTGTAATGTATGTTTACCGCAGAATTTGCAATATTTCATCATTTCAATACGATCAGGATTGTTCTTTTTATTCTTGTTCGTTTGATAGTTGCGTTGTTTGCAATCTGTGCAAGCTAAAGTAATGGCATTACGCATCCGGATACACCTCGCTTTATATTTACTAATCTGTCTCTTGTACTCGAAAACGCTCGACTACATACTAAAAAACTATATCATACGTAGCAAGCGATGTCAAGAAATTAAGCAACTCAAAAAAGCCAGGCACGTATGCCTGACATGGATAGTATAACAGACAATGGCGCCCCTTGTCTACCCAAAGAACGCCATGTCATATTAGCTTATAGTTAGCTTATATATATTATAATTAATATTATAATTACATATTTACTATTATTGCTTCGTTTATTACTGTTTCTTTGTGAAAGTTACTTTCACGATTTGCCAGAAGAAGGCCAATGCCCCCAATATCATGATGGTATCGCCAACCATGCGAAGCCAACGCAAATTTTGTAACAATGGTTGTTGCATAAAGTCTTCGCTGCGAGCGAGCCATAAGCCTTGTGTAACACTTGCCCAACTTTGAATCAAGCCAATTGGCAATAGGCTGATAAGAACCATTAACGCAAGGCCCCAATTCAATGCCCAGAAACCGAATTTCATCAACTTGTCGTTAAATTCCACTTCAGGTCGAATATAACGAGCGATGAGGAATACAAAGCCTAAACTCAAGAACCCGTATACGCCGAACAACGCCGTATGAGCATGAACAGCTGTCGTATTTAGACCTTGAATATAGAACAAGGAAACCGGCATATTAATTAAGAAGCCGAAGATACCTGCACCCACCAAGTTCCAGAAGGATACGGCAATGAAGCAGTATACAGGCCATTTTAGTCGATGCATCCAAGGAGCACTATGAAGGCGTGTATAATTTTCAAACGCTTCATATCCCAAGAGTACAAGAGGCACTACTTCCAACGCGGAGAACGATGCCCCTGTGGCCACGATAGTCGATGTAACACCGGTGAAATAAAGATGATGGAATGTACCAGGGATACCGCCAATAAGGTAAATGGCACCGGACGAAATCGCTGCTATGGTACCTGCACGGTAAGATACGAGACCAAGTGTTACGAAAATAAAGGCCATCAACGTAGTAGAGAATACTTCAAAGAATCCTTCTACCCAAAGGTGAATAACCCACCAGCGCCAGTATTCCATGATTGCCAAGTGGCTGTGTTCTCCGTAGAAAAGACCTGGTCCATAGAAAATACCGACCATCACAACGGAGAAAATAAAGGCAGCAATAAGGTTTTTATCCCCTTTATTTTTGAAAGCACCAATGATGCTGCGCACCATGAGTACAAGCCAAAATAGAATGCCGATATATTCAATCCATTGCCATACGCGCCCCAACTCGATAAACTCATATCCTTGGTGACCCAAGTAGAAGTTTAGAGATGCCGGAATCTCATGAGCAACACCTAAATATGTACCTGTAAAGGAACCTACTACCAACACAACGAGTGCCCAGAACAAAATATCCACGCCCAATTTTTGGAACTTAGGATCTTTACCGCCATTAATAATCGGCGCCAAGAATAAACCGGCACTCAAGAATGCCATCGCAATCCAGAACAAGGATGCTTGAATATGCCAAGTACGAGCAATAGAATATGGGAAATACTGCGCCAATGGAATGCCATAGAAAGCCTGTCCTTCTACGGTGTAGTGCGCAATGATACCACCCATACCAAGTTGGAGTAAAAATAATGCCAAAATCGTAAATAAATATTTTCCTAAAGACCGTTGAGATGGTGTGAGATGCAATTTGGAAATTGGATCTTCCGCAGGTGGTGTTAATTCATGTTCATCTTGTTTGCGACCGAATGCCCACATCCATACGACAATACCAATACCACAAAGTAAAATAATAACACTCACAACAGACCAAGCTACGCTTTCCGGTGTTGGATTATGATCTAACAATGGCTCGTGAGGCCAATTGTTGGTGTATGTTGCATCTGTACCAGGGCGTTGAGTCGATGCCATCCACGTAGTCCAGAAGAAGAATCGTGCCATATCAATACGATCTTTTAATTCTGGCAACGTATTGTCTTTCATCGCAAAATGATCGCGTGTTTCGGACAATTTAGGGTTATCACCATACAGTTCAATAAAATATTGTCCGGTTAAATTCATCGCTGTAATACGTTCCGGTGAAAGCACAACAGTTCCATCTTCACGAACAGCACTGTTAAAGTACTCTGCTTTAACTGCTTCTTTAACAGCCGCTTTCTGCACATCACCTAACTGTTCATAAAGAACACCAAAAGCTTCTTGAGACTTGATATCAAGCATTACGGACACTTCTTTGTGCAACCAATCAGCTGTCCAGTCCGGGGCTTGATATGCGCCATGACCTAGTACGGTCCCTACAGATTGACCACCTGTAGATTGCCAAGCCGATTGACCATGTAAGATATCATCCTTAGTGAACAAAACCTGTCCATCTTGAGATACATACGCGGTTGGTACCGGTGGCGCTTGATGATATACATCAGTACCCAAATAGCCAAGAATAGAGAATCCAATAATAAGAACTGCTACTACGGCTATCCAATACTTTTTGTATTCGCCCATCACATTACCTCCTTTTCTATAAAAGCACAAAAAGAGAGCCTATGCTCTCCTCATATATAATATACACTAATTTTATAAATAAAGTTGTATCTAAGGTTACAATATATTAAAATTTCTTCTCAATTTGTATCAATAGTATGATTATCCTTTGAAGCCTGAATACAACGTATATATCACCTTACAAAATCATCATTGTTTCAATATATTAGCGATTCAATTCTATACTCTTAATCATCAATATATACAAAATAAAAGGGACCCATTGGGTCCCTTTTATTGAATCTAAAATTCAATTATATAGCTAATGTATCGATACATTGAGCTATAAACTTGTATTAACCTTCGATTTCTGTTACTACGCCAGCGCCTACTGTATGGCCACCTTCGCGGATCGCGAAACGAAGACCTTCTTCGATAGCGATTGGAGTAATCAATTCGATTTCCATTGTTACGTTATCGCCAGGCATACACATTTCTACACCTTCAGGAAGGTTTACA
>NZ_JAWFVO010000009.1:0-1125 GCF_032577575.1 Veillonella parvula
AATGGCAAAAGAAAAATTTGAACGTACGAAACCGCATGTTAACATCGGTACAATCGGTCACGTTGACCATGGTAAAACTACTTTGACTGCTGCAATCACTAAAGTATTGGCTGAAAAAGGTCAAGCTGACTTCCAAGATTACAGCATGATCGATAAAGCTCCAGAAGAACGCGAACGCGGTATCACAATCAACACTGCACACGTTGAGTATGAAACTGCTAACCGTCACTATGCACACGTTGACTGCCCAGGCCATGCTGACTATGTTAAAAACATGATTACTGGTGCGGCTCAAATGGACGGCGCTATCTTGGTTGTATCCGCAGCTGACGGCCCTATGCCTCAAACTCGCGAACACATCTTGTTGGCTCGTCAAGTTGGTGTTCCTGCAATCGTAGTATTCTTGAACAAAGCTGACATGGTTGACGATGAAGAATTGATCGAATTGGTAGAAATGGAAGTTCGTGAACTTCTTTCTTCCTACGAATTCCCTGGCGACGAAGTACCTATCGTTGTAGGTTCCGCATTGAAAGCTTTGGAAGGCGACGCTCAATATGTAGCTAAAATTGACGAATTGATGGATGCTGTAGACTCCTACATCCCAACACCAGTTCGTGACACTGATAAACCTTTCTTGATGCCTGTGGAAGACGTTTTCACAATCACTGGTCGTGGTACAGTAGCAACTGGCCGTGTTGAACGTGGTCAAGTAAACGTTGGTGATACAGTTGAAGTAGTAGGCTTGAAAGAAAAAGCTGAACAATACGTAGTAACTGGTCTTGAAATGTTCCGTAAAGTGTTGGATTCTGCAGTAGCAGGTGACAACGTAGGTGCATTGCTTCGTGGTGTTGATCGTAAAGACATCGAACGTGGTCAAGTATTGGCTAAACCAGGTTCCATCAACCCACACACAAAATTCAAAGCAGAAGTATACGTATTGACTAAAGAAGAAGGTGGCCGTCATACTCCATTCTTCTCCAACTACCGTCCACAATTCTACTTCCGTACAACAGACGTAACAGGTGTTGTAAACCTTCCTGAAGGTGTAGAAATGTGTATGCCTGGCGATAACGTAACAATGGAAATCGAATTGATTACTCCAATCGCTATCGAAGAAGGTCTTCG